>CAILKO010000050.1 GCA_903834835.1 uncultured Pseudomonadota bacterium
CGCAAGCCCAAGTATCTCCTGCGCCTCCGGCGTCGCCGAACTCTCGGGCTGGCCCAGCAGACGTTCGGCAAGCCTGATCGCCGCCGCATTGTCGCCAGTCGCCAGCACGTCACGCAGTTCCTGCAGCAGCCCATCGGACACCGGATCAACGGGAAGCGCCGAAGGCTGCGAACTCGTCCCCGACCGCGCAGCCAGCCACGCCTGATAGACCCGCTCGCGCTCCGACCGGTCAATCCGCGCGATCCACGCTTCGGGATAGGCCGTCGCGACCTGTGTCAGAATCTGTTCCGCCTCCATCCGCGTCGCGAACGTGCCCAGCCGAAGCCGCGTCCACTCGACCCCATTTTCCTCGGAGGTGTACTGGTATCCGGCGAACTGCCTGAAGGCATCGAGCTGTTTCACCTGTTCCAGCGGCAACACCTTGCCGCGTTCGGAGAGCAGGTTGATGGCGTAGTTGCCATTCGGCTCCAGCGCCCCGGGCACCGATTGCGTCACAGACAGGATGATGTTCGATCCGGGCGCAGCTGACGCCCGTCCACTACCTTCCGGAACACATCCATCGCGACCCGACACGGTGACCACGAGGCGCGTCGCCGTCCTGTCCGGCTTCACATCCCAGTTGGCGTCATGGTCAAACTGCAGAACCAGCGTCGGCCCGGCCGGATCCGACACGTCATAGGTGATCCGCTGGATGCCAGCCACCTTGCTCGATGGCGGCCGCAGGCTTTCCGTCGCCAGTGCCGTCGACAGCGAACCACGGTTGAAGTTCAGCGGCTGCACCCCGATGCGCAGCTCGCGCCCGCCACGATCCGGAAAGTGCGACACGTAGCGGACTGGCACGTTGAAATCGATGTTCACCGTCGCACACGCGCCATTCTCCTGCGCGGTCACACGCGAGAGAAACCGGTCCGAGATCGTCTGCGCATAGCTCGACGGCGCGAGCTGACTCGCCATCGCGACGAAAACGCTGCCCGCCAGCATCGTCCGCACCCGCAGGGACTGAACGCGCGCGCGCACCCCGTCGATCTGCTCGGGCCTCGCACGCTTCTGGTCCTTCACCGCCATACCAATACTCCGTCCCCCGCGCCTCACGGCGCAGCGTGAGTCCCTGTCGCTCCCCAGCTATGTAAGTCCCCGGCCGCAAGCGGCCCCCGTCAGTCGAACGAGCTGTCAGACACCCGGTGGTTCGAGTTCCGCCGTTGGGCAATCGTCGTCATCGTGCTGTCCGTATAGACATGGCAGGCGCCTTCGCAGTCGCGCAGCTCGGCGACCGTGTAGCGTGTCGAAGGCGTTCGCGTTTTCTGGTGCTCGTCCGCCTCGTAGTCATTGGCGTGGCAAGCCGCGCAATCCGGCTGGTAAGCCGGGCTGGGCCAGGCGACCTGCTGGGCGTTGTTGCGATGGCAGTCCGTGCAGTCCAGCGCCGCGCGATGCTGGCCCGGATATCCGGCGCTGTTGTGCGTATAGCGCACTGTCGTCCAGCTGGTGATGCTGTGGCACTCTTCGCAGGGCAGAGTCGTCACGAAGTGGTTCGCCGGCTTGCCCGTCGCGCTCGTGCCATTGTGGCAGCTCGCGCACGATCCGGTCACAGCCGAATGGTCGAACGTCGCCGGCACCCAGGCCAGGGTCGAATGGCAGTCGCCGCACTGGGCGTTCGTCGCAATGTGCGCGGAGGGCTTTCCGGTAGCCACGGTCCCGTTGTGACAGGACGTGCAGGTTCCGCTCACTGCGTTGTGGTCCACCCGCACATTCGTCCACGCCGTGCTGACATGGCAGTCGTCGCATGTGTTGGTCGATGCGATGTGCGTTGGCGGCTTGCCTGTCGCCTGTGTGCCATTGTGGCAGGTCGAGCACGCCCCCGTCACAGCCGAATGGTCGAACTGCACGTTCGTCCATGTTGTCGTGTTGTGACACGTGTCGCAACCGGCCGTCGTCGCGATGTGATTTGCCGGCTTGCCCGTCGCGGTTGTGCCATTGTGGCAAGTCGCACAGGAGCCCGTCACACCCGCATGGCTGAACGTCACATTTGTCCAGCTGGTCGTCGCGTGACATGTCTCACATCCGGCGGTCGTAGGTATGTGGTTGGCCGGCTTGCCCGTAGCGCTGGCGCCGTTGTGACAGGAGGCGCAGGCGCCCGTGACTCCTGCATGGCTGAACGACACGCTCGTCCAGGTGCTGGTGTTGTGGCAGCTGTCGCAGCCGGCGGTCGTCGAGATGTGGTTCGCCGGCTTGCCGGTCGCGCTAGTTCCATTGTGGCAGGATGCGCAAGCACCCGTCACGCTCGCATGGTCGAAGCGCACATTCGTCCAGTTGGTCGTGACATGACAGCTATCGCACCCGGCTTTCGTTGGGATGTGATTGGGCGGCTTGCCCGTGGCGCTCGTTCCGTTGTGACAGCTCGCGCATGCGCCGGTGACGCTGGCATGATCGAACCGGACATTCGACCAGTTCGTCGTGATGTGACAGGTCTCGCATCCTGCAGCCGTGGGGATGTGACTCGCCGGCTTCCCGCTCGCCGCTGACCCGTTGTGACAGCTCGCGCAGGAGCCGGTCACATCGGCATGGTCGAACCGCACATTGGTCCAGTTCGACGTGACGTGGCAGTTGTCGCATGTTGCATTCGTCTGGATGTGGTTCGCAGTCTTGCCCCGGGCGACGGAGTTGTTGTGGCATGTGGCGCACGCCGCTATCGCCGTCGAGTGATCGAAACGAACGCGCGACCAGCTTGCCGTTACGTGACAGGAATCGCAGTCCGCATTGGTCGGGATATGCCGGAACGGCTTGCCCGGCGCGATCGTATCGTTGTGGCAGTCGCGGCATCGCGTGGGCAGCGCCTCGAAGTTCCCGTTCGTGTGGCAACTGTCGCAACTGACCGACCTGTGCGCCCCATCCAGCGGGAAGCCGGTCGAGAAGTGATCGAACTGGACGGTGACTTCATCGGGCGGATCTTGCGCGTGAGCGGGCCCGACAGCATTTGAGGCCAGCAGCACGATAAGCGCGAGCGCGAGCGCCGCCAGCGCGCGCGAAGCCGCCGCGACGAATGGCAATACGCTCCTGTCTGGACGGCGGTGGGCCATCGAACCGTTCTCACGATCAACGACAGCGCCCAGTAATCCCACCGGCAACCACCTATTCCTCTGTCCACGGATGACACAATGGCTGTACGGAAATTTAATTCGCGACTCCCCTCGTCTTTGAGAAGTCTTCGGTCGTGTGGCACCGCTCGCAGCTTGTTCCGAACGAGCCACGATGCTTGTCGTCGGCGGCGTGGCACGTGATGCACCGGGTCGAGATATCGATCTCGCCCTTTACAGGCGTGCGGTGACAGCTCTCGCAATCCACCTGCTTGTGCTTGCCGGTCAGTGGATAAGCCGTCTGGGTGTCGTGATTGAACGCCACCCGCGTCCACTCGACCGGATTATGGCAGGTCGAGCAGGTGGCTCCGAAACGTCCCTTGTGGACATCCTGCTTCTGGTGACACGACCCGCAGACCGGGTCGGCATCCAGGAAGGCGGGTGTGGTATGACACTGTACACATGTCAGCTCGTCATGCTTTCCGAGTAGCGGAAAGTCCGTCAGGTCGTGATCGAAACGAACATTGGTCTGCCAGTCCGTTTCGCCATGACACTGGCCGCATCCATCTCCGAGCTGACGCTTGTGCGGATCATCGTCGCGGTGACAGCCGATGCAGCTCGACGGCGGCGCCTTCACATGCGTCGGCTCCTTGTGACAGGAGGCGCATGTCGCTGAAGAATGCTTGCCCTTCAGGGCGAAGCCAGCGTCCCGCTCATGCTGAAACCGCACATTGGCCCAGCCCGTCTCGGCGTGGCAGTCGGCGCATTTGGGGCCAAGCAGACCCTTGTGCGTGTCGTCTTTCTCGTGACACCCGCTGCAGGCCGTCGGCGGAACCCATTCCTTCACCGGCTTCGTGTGGCAGCTCTCGCACTTCACGGACGCATGCTTGCCCTTCAAGGCAAAATCCGTCTTCGAATGATCAAACGTAACGTTCGTCCAGGAACGCGGCGTATGGCAGTCGGCGCAGGCTGTTCCATTCCTTCCCTTGTGCGAGTCATCCTTGGCGTGACATCCGTTGCAGGTCGTCGGAAGCGGCGCGTCGAGACCTTTGCTGTGGCACGACACGCATCTCGCCTCGGCATGCTGGCCGATCAGCGCGAAGCCGGTCCTTGCGTGGTCGAACGACTCGACCTTCCAGCCTGTCTCCTTGTGGCATGATGCGCAGTCCGTCCCGAACCTGCCCTCATGCGCATCGTCCTTGGCGTGACAGGAGACGCACGTCGCCGCGAGGTCTTTCCACTTTTCGTTGACGTGGCAGGCGGCGCACTGGGTGCTGGCGTGCTTCCCCTTCAGTGCGAAACCCGTCTTGCCGTGATCGAACGATACGGTCTTCCAGCTCGAGACCACATGGCATGTGGCGCATGCTGTCCCCAGCTGGCCCTTGTGCGGTTCGTCGGCTTTGTGACAGCTCGCGCAGTCCGTGGGCGTCTTTGCGTGTTTCACGCCCTTCTGGTGGCATTCCGCACAGGTTACCCGCGCATGCGCGCCCAGTAGCGGCATATCGGTAAAGCGGTGGTCGAACGTCTTCTCATCTAGAATGACCAGGATCGCATTCCGCCCCTCATGCTCGACGTGACAGGTCTTGCACTCCTTGCCGGCCACCAGAGGCGAGCGGCCATGGAAACCCCGCTTGTTCGTGACATCGAAGGCCGTTTCCTTGTGGCAGTCCAGGCACTTGGCTGGCTGCCCAGCTTTGTTGAACGACTCGTGGCAGACATTGCATGTCGCCTCGAGTTTCTCATGCGCGCGCGACAAGGGTCCCGGTGAAACGAGGCGTTCCAACGGGTTTTGCGCCATGGCCACAGGCGCCGCCATCAACGCGACGACACCTAACAAGGCGATCACCAGGGCGCGGATCGTCAGCATCCGGGGCTAGTAGAGGTGCACGGCCACAATGTGGATGCCGGCCGCTACCAGCATGAGAAAGAAGAGCGGCATATGCACAATGTGCCAGAGCGCAAACAGCCGTTCGAAGAACGTCAGGTACGCGGTGTGCCGCAACTCGTGACAATAGGTGCGCACCAGCAACGCGCCATCCCGCTTCAGTCGTCTGGCTGCAACCTTGCCGCCCGGCGCCGAATCCATGCGCTTCGCGCCACGCGCGAGCGCTCGCAACATCTTGCGGCGAGCGATGGTGATCCGCGCTGACGTGGCGAGGGCGTAGCCGAGCGCATCGAACACAGTCGGGCGCGGCTCGTGCAGTGTCTTCTCAAGCGCCTCAGTGATGTCCGCAACCTCGGAGAAATCCCGGCACAACGTCTGGCGCAGCAGCGCCGTATCCTGCGCCATCGCTTTAACTTCGGCTTTCTTGCCTTTGAGGTTCC
>CAILKO010000051.1 GCA_903834835.1 uncultured Pseudomonadota bacterium
ACGAATGCGTCGAGCGGCATGGTGTCATAGGCGCCGTCGAAGGCAGGCTGGTCAAACAGGTGGCAGAACTGCGCGCAGTATTCGAAGTGCGGATGCCCGCGATACTGCTCGCGCATCTCCCGGTCGAGGCCGAGGTGGTGGAAGAAGTAGTACCCCTGGAAGATGCCATGGTTCGCAACCATCCAGTGATTGGCCTCCGAGACGAAGGGCCGGAGGATGGCCGCCGCGATATCGGGATGGTTGTAGACACCCAGCGTGTCGCCGATGTCGTGCAATAGCGCGCTGACCACATACTCTTCGTCCATCCCCGCGCGATGTGCGCGCGTCGCGGTCTGCAGGCTGTGCTCCAGCCGGTCGACCGGGAAGCCGCCGCAATCACCCTTCAGCAGGTTGAGGTGCGTGATCAGGCGCTTCACGTGATCCCTGGAAAAAACGGCGTTGGCCGCGGCGATCTTCTGCCAGTCATCCGGGGTCGCGTTGGTGAACGCCGTGAAGGTCGCCCGGCCCATCGGCTCGGCGTCGTGATGCTCGTCGTGCGGCTGGGGCGGGGTCTTGAGATCGTCGGCCATGCATCCGGTTCCTCGGCTGATGCCCGACGCTAGCAGAGTCCGCGGCACCTTGCACCGGGGGCGCCGCGGGATGCCGGGTCGTTGCTGACGCAACGTCCAGCGCGCTGAACAGCCAGCCCGGAACGGATGGCCGCCACAATCATTAAGGGAATGTGTCGGGAGAATCCCATGCAGGCCGATCACCGTCCGCGCGTTTCCATCCCCTTGTCGCACGACCACTTTGGTAGTGGTGCAAAACGCCCGAATAGCGCGGCCTCGTCCAGCGACACGTCAGCCGCTGTCGACGCCCCGACCCTGCCTCAGCGCGCAACCGGCGAAACCTTGCGCCGAGTTTCCCATGTGGCGCGCCGAGCGCTCAAGATGGGAAAGAATCTCACAACGCAGACGATCGCTGCAACTCGCTGGTCAGGGGAACAGTCGTCCTTGCTGGTCACGAAACTGAAAGCCCGCATTGTACGCAACACGGCCACACCAACTGGGTTGGCAGATCGTTTCGGTGAGCCGTCGCAATATGCCAGCCTTCCGAACCGCCTGTCCGCGCTGGCCACGCTGTCAGGGGAGCAACACGCCCTCATCCGATCAAGCCTGCCGGGACGCCGCACGCACCAGACCGGCAGCACGCTGCTTGCGGAGGGCGAGCAGACCCCCAATCCGACATTCATCCTTTCAGGCTGGGCGGCCCGCACCCGGGTGCAGGACGGCGAGCTGCACGTCCTCGGCATCCTGCTGCCCGGAGACGGCATCTGCCTGTTCGGCCCGCCCTGCACGCTGGCGACAACCACGCTGATCGCGTTGACCACAGTCGAGACGGCCGAAGCAGGCCCCATCATGGAAATGGTTGGCGAAGCAGAGATCGACTCGCCCGTGCGCCTCGCCATGCACCGTGCGATGGCCGAGGATGAAGCCTTCCTTCTCAACCAGACCATGCGCCTGATGATGAAGCCTGCGACCGCGCGGCTGGCGCATCTTCTCCTCGAACTCCGCTATCGTCTGGCTCGCGTTGGCCTGGCCACGAACAACGAGATGCCGTTCGCACTCGACCGACGGATGCTCGCGGCGGCTCTTGGCCTGTCGCCGCGCGCGGTGGGCGTCGTCGTTCGTACGCTCGAGCAGCGCAAGATCGCACGGTTCGGCCACAACCGGCTCGTCATCCTGCGCGAGGACGTCCTTCGCAAGCTTGCC
>CAILKO010000052.1 GCA_903834835.1 uncultured Pseudomonadota bacterium
AAGGAGGCTATGCGCTTTGCAACCCGTCGCTTGAATCACAGACCCCGGAAGTGCCTGGGCTTCCGAACACCCCACGAGGTGCTGTTCGGGTCTCTACAATCCCAGAAAACCCCTGTTGCACTGTTGGGTTGAACTCACCGAGGCTGCCGGGGAATATAGTAACGTATTTGTTACTATCATGGCTCGACGGGGCAGATTCTCTTCTTCATTTCGCTGCGGGAATATCCAGGCCGAGCAGCCCTGTATGGAACATCGCGAGCAGTCCAAGCATTTTCCCCGGGTCATGCGCGTTCAGCTGCGATACGAGCGCAAGGGCCCCCTCGGGATCCAGTTCCGGCGCCAGCACCGCTTCCAGGCTTGCGACTAGGGTCTCGAACCGCGCGCTGTGCTTCAACATTGCCGCGCGCGCGTCGCGTCCCAGCAGCCATGCCCCGGTTTGCTCGTAGTCGAAGTTCTCCGTCATGACGTGCAGTAACTCTGCGTAAAGGCGCTCCGCGTTGCCGGCATCGAGATAGCGGCGAAGGAGCAGCGCGAGATCGACCGCGTCCTTCCCCCGCGTGTGCAGGTGCCTGTCTTTCCAGGCCAGTATTTTCAGCACCGCAAGCATGGGTAACGAGACGACACGCGCAGTGCAGTTCTGCGGCAGCAGAACGGCCAAGGCCGCCGCGTCCGCTTCGGCGTACCCCGTCACGATCATTACGTCGTCGCCGGAGGGCGGCCACGCGATCGAACCGTCGGCCCGTTCCACGGCCCCGAACGGTATCAGGTCGACCCAGCCGGACTTTCGATGGCGGAGCTTGTGCAACGTATCGCGGTAGGGTTCGAACAGACCGCTCGCCACCAGCGCTTCGCGGGCGACGGCAAACTGTTGCCAGTCAGCTACGGCAAGCGCCAGGTCGGTATCGGTGGTCGCGCGCTCGATTCGGATACCGTATCCGTAGTGCAGGATCAGATCGCGAGCCAGCGCACCGACCAGCAGCGGCTGAAGTGCGGGCGCCACCTCGCGGAGATCAGCGACAAGTTGCGCCAGCCAGGCCAGGTCCTGCTTGTGCGACAGGTCAAGCACCGGGGTGGACGATGCGCTCGTAGATCAGCCTGGCGGTCTCCATGCAGCGCCCGTCGCCGTTCGCCATCAGATCCGCGTACACCAGGGGCTCAGGCGCCAGCGTTGCATCGTCGCCATCGAATGTCCAGAAGCGGCGATAGATTTCGACGTTCCCGTCTTCCTCCGTACGCAGCCGCAGATCGAGCAGCAGTCGCGGATCGATCCTGTCCGCGTAGAAGGTTGCGGTAGCGGGTCGCAGGTAGCGGGTGATTCGTCCTCCGGCGGGCTCTCCGCCCAGCACCGCGCCGTACCGGGTCGGGTCGAAAGTATCCCACCAGGCAAGCGTCTCGGCCCGGTAGCGCCCGAGCAACAGGCGCGGCCGCAGCGTATGCGGGTAGAACTCTGCCCACTGCTGCAGCAGACGTTCTCGTTGCAGCAGTCTGCGCTTGCCGCGCATCTCGTTTGCGTAGCCAAGCTTCGGCAGTTCCGCCATGACCCAGCCCACGGTGCCGTGCGCCACGTTGGCGCGCCGGGCAATCTCGCGATAAGGCAGATCGATCCATTCGGGATGGCAGATCAGCGCAAACAGAACCTGGAGGCCGCTCGCCTGGAAAGCGCGCCCGGCCGGCTGCCGTGCAAGCCCCGCGGTGAGTTGCTTCCTGCCTTGTACCCAGATGAACAGGGGCGGCTGATCGAGGAAAGCGTTGCCGGCGGCGTCCAGGAACGGGATGCGCCGTGTCCGCAATTCGTTTGCGATCGGGGGCGTAATGAAGTCGGCCACGAACAGCCCCGGCGCACCCAGTCGTTCGATCTGGTGAACAACCGCGTTGAGCGCTGCCGGTCGCAGACCGCGCTTCAGCACGACAACGTAGGTGGCGTCCCGCCCTCCGTAACCCAGGCGTACGCTTGCATCGGCCCTGGTGTTGCGCGGGGGAACCCCGTTGTCCTCGATCGCTGCGGCCACGCCGTACCCCCGCAGTCGAGCCAGCGCGGTCTCCAGCAGATCCTTGGTTCGGTGGGGGAGTATGTCCACGATTCAAGCATTATCCATGATGCATGGACAGCGGTCAAATTGTGGACAAACAGAGATTCCGGAGGGTTGTTCCCGGGAACAAAGCTGGCACCTCGTCCATTCTGGAATCAAATCCACGCTACGTGGACATTAATCTCCGGTGGACACGCATTCCTGGGCTGCAACCCCTTGCTCACGCTCGCAACGGTTCCCCTCAGATCTCCGCATAAGCCCGTGGTGCCACATCGCGGCAGCGCTGGTCGAGCTGGTGGGCGATCCAGTCGATGAGCTGCGTCGTCAGCGCCGCGAAATTCGACTTCGGGAAATACGTGCCGCACTGCTTGCCGGTCAGCACCGCCACCTCGCTGCGGCTCTTCAGCTCGACGAACCAGCCCGGCAGCACCACCACCTGCTTCACTGCCACCGGCTCGCCGACCGCGCGGGTGAGAAAATCGCGCAGCCAGTCGGCGTTCATGCGCGCCTTTTCGAGAGTCTTACTGTGGGGCGCTCAGTGCATCCCGCGCGACGCCGAAGCCACGTTGCTGAAGTGCCTTGACCGTGGACGCCGGTGCGGTGACCGAGAATCGCGAGCTGTCGCCCGGCAGTCGCTCCACGTATACGACGGAACCGCGCGGCGCTGAAGCACCCATGTCGTTGACCACGTCCAGGGGCGCCACGCCGCCCGCGCCGCTGGTGAGTATGAACTTCTCGAGTCGCTCGCCCGCGCCCGAGGTCACAGCGGGAACAGCTCTAATCGTTCCAGACGATGTACCGGCTTTGAGCACTTCATCGGCCGCCGCAGCAAGACGGATCCTTGAATAGATCGCATTCGTTGCCCGGTCCTTCACCGGCAGGCCGGTCGACTTCAATGCGGAGAGCACCTCGGCAACCGAGGCCTGGGGTCTGGTCTGCCGTATGAGTGACCATGCCGCGGCCACGTGTGGTGTCGCCATCGAGGTTCCACTCTTTATTGCGTAGCCCCCGCCGGGAACCGTTGAAAGAATCTGGTCGCCCGGGGCCACGAGAGAAAGAAAACGGCTCCGGTTGGTGTAGGCCTCCGCAAGCTGATTCCGATCGTCTGTCGCCCCGACTGAGATCGCAGATGAAATACAAGCCGGCGAGGAAATGCGATTCGGCCTTCCGTCATTGCCCGCCGCGACTATGGTCGGAATACCGACACTGACCAGCTGGTCAATATCGGTCTTCATGGGCTCCTGGTCGCACTGCCCCTCGTAAGTGTCTACGCCAAGACTCATATTCACCGCGACAATCTGTCGCGTCCGTGCAAGTTGCTTTACGTACTGTAGTGCCTTGATCTGGTCCGAGGTCCACGACCGGGCACAAGGTGTCGCAGAACGGCATACATCCGCATTGTTAAGCACGGAAAAGACCTGTATCGCAACAATCCCCGCGTTCGGCGCGATGCCCGATATGGGTTTCCCCGAGATCGATCCGACTGAACTGGCCACAATGCCCGCCACATGCGTCCCGTGGTCACAGCCCGCCACTTTCGAGGCACAGGGTCGTGCGGTCCCCGGCCCTTCCTCGAACGCCCCGCCATTCGGACACGCGGACTCCGAATTCGAGCTCGCGTCGGAGCTCGAGAAGCAAGCCTCATGTGCAATATGCGACTTCAGCGCGGGATGTGCCGTATCCACGCCGGTATCCAGAACCGCAACAAACACCTTCTCTCCTCTGATATTGCGCCCCCACAGCGTGGGCGCCTCCACCAGCGGCGCACTCTCCTGCAACGAGGGTTCCGAGAGGCGATCCACGTACACGCGCGCGAGATTCGGATTCTTCATCATCGCAAGATATCCGCTTCCGTTCACTGTCGCGCTAACCAGTCCCGGTGCAATCGCGCTTGCCCGTCTCGAAATCAGGTCGCCCGCCTGTACCGTCGCAGTCGCAAGGTCGCTTGATGACATCGTTGCAGAGAGACCCGGGATGACTGACGCAGGCTTGACCTCGGCAATGACACGAATCGCACCGAACTGCCGCAGAGCCCGCTGGGCTTCGGGGGGCAGTTGCGCGCCCGCTTCACCCGCCAGCGCTGCGACTGCAATGCCGGCGCACAGGAGACGTTGCCCCGACCTACGTAGCACCCCCGCTATTCGTTGATTCATTCCTGCCTCCTTCCCCAACTGTCGATATTGCGAGCCATGCTTCACCCGCAAACAAAGTCAAACCTACGGAACCATGTCCTCGCTTCCCTTCTCGATATTCATCTCCTCTTCCGGTGTCGTATGCGATATGAGTCCGCCGACCAGCATGGTGTTCTTCGTCGCATCCAACACACGGTAGGTCACCTGCGCGGTGGCCGATCGGCCGAGTCGTGCCGAGCGCCAGCCGCTCGTCTTCGTATCCTGTACGTCCTGACTCGCGAACGAATAAACAAGCCTGGGCTTTGCCTTTATCGCTTCACCCAGGGTCAGCAATGCCGCGTGGCCCGTCATCTTGTTGTCCGCACCAGGCTTGAACAGGTCCAGCAGCCCTTTCGCAGGCTCGAGGGTCGCCTTGAGCTGGCCGGCGAGTTGTCGAAGCTGCACCAGATGATCGACAAGCTTGCCGATATCGGGCTTCGGATCCACCTTCTCTTTGCCTGTCCCGGTTGCTGCCGGTTTTTTGTCCGGTACAGCCGCCTGTTCCTTCTCCTGCACCTTGGCAATCTGGCCTTCCAGGGACTTGATCTCGGCATCGCCCCGGGTCGCCGTATCCTGTGCACGCAGGTAGGTAATCAGCAGTGTCCGGTACTTTGTACCCAGGAGATCAAGTTGCGCCTTGACGTCGAAAACCAGGTACTCCGGCACAGCGTTATCGATGACGTTCGTGCACGTCGCGTGAGTCCCCAGATACGTGGCAAACAACTCGCCTCGCGTGCTGTCGGTCCCCACCGCGAGCGCCCGATCCGTTCTGAATAGCTTGGCTACCGACTGGATGCCGCCCGCGATATATGGCAGCTGCGCCAGGAGGGCAAGGGCAGCAGGAATTGCCTGCGGCCCGGCAAGCTGGGGGCGCAATGCCTTGTCGAACGCGCTACGCGCACCGTCCACCTTGCTCTCGATGTCATCGAAGGACGCCTTCACCTGCTGCGCCTCCTGGATCGCCACCAGTTTTGAAAGGTCCGTCACCACGGCACCCTTGATCCCCGCCGAGGACAGCTTGCCGCACAGCTTGCCCGCGAGTTTCTCTGCGGCCTTCGCCGACATGACCGAGCTCTGCAGCAGGCGCGTCCCCTCGCTCTTGATGTCTACGCTGCCTTCCTTGCCCTGCGCTGCGGTGAAATACTGCTTGAGGACGTCCGTATCCACAAAATCGCTCTTCAACTGCGCGGTGAGCAGGGAGTTCTTCGCTTCCTGCAACGCCTTCTGCGCGTTGGCCATCGCCGCCGCAGCGTCCGTATCGCCTTTTGCGAGATTGCTCTGCGCTGTCTGAAGAGCCACCAGCGCGGCGATCAGCGTGGACTGCTGTGTCGTATCCGCGGCGCGCAGGGCATCAGCACCGAGCGATCGCTGAGCCGTCAGTATGCTCGCCTGAGTCTGCAGAATCTGGAACTGCAGCGATAGCATCTGCTGTTGCGTCGTCAGCTCGGCAATCTGCTGCTGGGGGGTGGGCTGGTCCTGCGCCACGGCGAGACCGGAAGTCGCCGCGAAACCGGCTGCAGCGAGTGCCATGAGCGAAGGACGTATGCGGAATCGGACCGGCGTATGCGTCATATTGGGCTCCTGATCGGGACAACTGAGGGTCGAACTCTGGCGCGCATATATAGCGCAGCTTTGCGTTGCTGGCTCTATCTGATTTAGAGAATGGAGTCAGAGGCAACGAGGAGCGGCATGACTCTGTCCAACCCTGAAGTGCGCCTTTTGCTCGTGCGGTTCGGGGAAGAGTTTACGAGCGATTCTTTAGCGTATGGGAACGTATTTGTTACTATCTCTTGCAGGACGAGCCGGTTTCCCCCCTCAGCGCCCGTTCGCACGCCGCAGCCGCAGCGCGAACTCCGAATCTGCGTGATGCGTGACGATAAGACGGTCCACGGCCCGCGTCATCGCGACGTACAGCAGGCGCGCTTCCGCCGCTGGGTCTTCTTCGCGGTGCGGGAGATAGCCGATGCCGGGCACGAGCACGACGGGGAACTCCAGGCCCTTGCTCGCGTGCATCGTCATCACCTTCACGCTATCGGCGGCGGGATCGTAGCGGCGCGCGCCGGCGGTTCGGCCGAGCCATTCCACAGGCACGCTCGCGCGTTCGAGGGCTTCGACGATGCGCTCGCCCATGAACTTCACGCGATACACCACCGCCATCTCGTTCCACGGCATGCCCGAGGCGTGCAGCGCCTTCAGCCGCTCGACGGCAAAGGCCGCCTCGCTGCGGAAGTCCGGGAACTTCAGGATCTCCGGCTTCGGCCCGTGTCGCCCGGCGCTCTCGGGGCTGATGAGCGGCACGCCATCCTCTTCGGCTTCCTCCGGAGTCATCACTTCGCGCGCGAATTCGTAGGCCATGGCGAGCACTTCGGCTGTGTTGCGGTAGTTCAGGCGCAGGATGGTCGTGCGCCCGCGCGCCTGGATGCCGACCTCGGCAAAGCTGAAGCCGCGCTTGCGCCGTGCACCGTAGAGCGCCTGTGCATCGTCATAGAGTACGAGCAGCGAGTTCGTATCCGGGTCCACCATCTGGGAGACGATGCGCAGCCAATCGGGCTCGAAGTCATGGCCTTCGTCGATCAGCACTGCCCCGTATTGCGCGCGCGGGATCAGTTTCGCGTCCACGCCGGAAATCACCGCCTGCACCAGCGCCTGCCAGTAGCCGTCTCCGGGCGGAGGCTTGCGTGCGTGGTAGAGCCGCAGCTGATCGTTGCACCAGGCATGGAAACTGCGCACGCTGACCTTTTCCTCCAACCCTGCCGCGTGCATCAGATGGGCGAGCCGTGCAGAGAGCGAAACGTTGAAACACAGCACGAGGATCGGCTTCGCAAGCAGCTTCGCCAGATGCTGGGCGCGATAGCCGAGGATCATCGTCTTCCCCGAGCCGGCCACGCCGTGGATCACGCGGTGGCCCTCGCCCAGGCTGCGCGCGAGCTGCTCCTGCTGCAGGTCCATCACGCGAACGAGGTCCGGAATCGTCGGCGTCTCCTCCGCTGGTGCATCGCCGAAGTCCAGTCCGACCTGCGCGGCCGGCACGCGGATCTCGGGGAAGAGATGCCAGCGGATGCGGTCCACCTGCGGCAGCGTCAGCATCGTGCGGAACACCACGCCGAACATGCGCCAGAGCCGCTCCTGGAAAAACTCTGACGAGACCGACTCCACCATCTCGTCCTGGCAGATCACGCGCTCCGGCGGCAGGATGTTCCTCAGCTCCGCGGCATGCGAGGGATGCTCCAGCTGACGGCGCGTGATACCCGCCAGCACCACGCCATAGCCCCAGGGGAAAATCAGCCGCCCGGCCATGGGGTGGCCGTCGGGATGCACCAGCGCCGGATCGCGCTCCATCACCCGGCACACCGCATGCGCGTACTGACGGGCCTGCTCGAGCGGATTCGCGACTACCTTGTCGCCGCGCTCCGTACGGATCGTCGCTGACATCTTGTCCATCGCGACAATCGTTTCCAGCTTCCAGTCCTTCACCTCCAGCACCAGCAGCCCGCGCCGCGGATTCAGCACCAGAAAATCCGGATGCTGCCGCGCATTGCCGACCGGCACGTCGTACCAGCAGAGATAGTCGTCTTCGAGATGCGATTCGAGCCGCTGGCCAAAGCGCCGCTCGCCGGAAGTCATGCGGCGGAGTGCGGTGGAGAGGGCTGGGATGAGGGTGGCCATGGGGAGAAAGTTAGTGCACGAACGGCCTGCCTGTCATCGGGTTCCTGCCGCAGCCGTCGCTTGCGGCACGGCATCGACCTTCTCCCGTACGCTTCGCACCATATCGAAAAAGGCGACGCCGTCGATCAGCTCGATATTGCGCCCGCGCGCGAACTCCCGCGCATCGGCCGTGTAGCTGCCCGCGCTCACCACGAAGCCGCCCGCCGCGCCGCGCGCCGCCATCACCCCGTAGAGCTCGCGCACCGTCATCACCGGCACCTTCTGCGCACGCCACTGCTTGCACTGGACGATGAACTTCTCCGTGCCCTTCGTGAGCACCATGTCCACACCGCCGTCCGCCCCGCCCCCGCCTGTTTCCTTAACCACATAACCGCGGATGCGGAAAGCTTCCGAAACGAGGGCTTCGAACTCCTGCCAGGTCATGTCGCCGAGGACGCTCGCGTGTTCGGCGGTGGCGACGTTGAACACGAGTTCCTCGCGCTTCGAACGTTTGTACGCGGACATCCCCGCACCGATCAGAAACACCACCGGCAGCACATACTGGAAGAACATTGCGAACGTGCGGATCGCCGTCCAGGCAATTGCCGTACCCATCTGATTCATCGTCGTCGGCGCGGGAGGCTGCGACCCGGCCAGAACATGCAGTACGCCGAAGGAAATGAATGCGAGCGCGACACCGACCCACCAGGGCGCTTTGGCGGTGATTGCCATGATGTCTTCGAGGGGTGAATCTTTCGAACGGCGTCTTGCCATGATGATCTGCGAGACCCTATGAGCTTCAAAACGAACTATGAGTGTCGCTAAACCCTTCAAGCAGAACGTATCGCAGGTGCTTTATCTGCCATATCTACCGATTGCCCGTTCGCCAATGTGGTGAGCGCGCGAGCCAATCCTTGCGGCTCGCGGCAGACGAGAAAATCCCACTGCCCGAGCCTGCCCCAATGATTCACAGCCGCAACCCAGCGCTTGGCGGCCTGATGCTTGGCATCAGTATCCTCGAACTGCTTTCCTTTAATTTCGAGAACGACGTTGAGCCCGCTTTGTAGGCGAACGATGAAATCAGGCTCATAAACCTGGGGGTTGCCATACAGCTCGTATGGGATGTTGAATTCGAGTCTGTCGTTTCTAGCATACGAAAGTACCGCGCCTTCCTTCGCAAGCTTTTCGAGCTGGAACGCGGCGGCCTGCTCCCAAGATCCGGTGTCGCAAGCAATCAAGTTCAAGTGACTTGCGCCAGTCATTTGCACGGGCTTCACCGTCTTAAAGTGAACGCTCTCGGTGCTGCCCACCGGCCGATACCGATTCAGTCGCGGCAACAAGGGTGCTTCACCGCGCTCGTCATCGGGTGTGATAGCAGCGAGCAGCAGCCCGATAATCCGTTGGGCATAGGTCTGTAGGCCGATCTCGCAAGGATCGCACCCAGCGAGATCGATGCGTGTTGCGACGTACTGTTTCACAATCGCGAGGACCTGCGGAAATAGCAACGCCCTGCCCTGCTGCCGGAGCTTCTCCTTGCCCGGAATCGCTGCTTCCGTCAGCGCGCGCACGACTTCCTTCGCCAGCTCGAACTCGATGGTCTGCGGGTGCACGGAGTCGTAATACGCTTGTCGATCTACCAGATCGAAACCGAATCCGGTCTGGGCGCCCGGGTGTCCGACTTGGTACCCCACCTGCGGGCGTACGAACGCCGCAGTCGGCGTCGTCCATGGATCGAGGGTTGTTTTCTCGACTTTTGAGACGTCGCATTTCACGAGGTTCCGCTTGAGGTCGACAACGTAGCCCTCGACCACGGGGAAGCGGATTTCCAGCGCCTTGCGCTCGGGCAATGCCATGACTTCGTGCTTGGGCCTGTCTTCGGGCTCTGCACCCTTTCCGGGTTCGCGCCCCTTGAACGGGATCAGCGAGAACGGCACGCCGAAAATATCGACGTACTCCGCAGTCAGAAGTCCCGTCTGCGGGTCCGGGGTATAGTCCATGCGCCTCAGCCCGCGGCCCACCACCTGCTCACAGAGCAATTGGCTATGGAAAGCGCGCAAGCCGAGAATGTGCGTCACGTTATTCGCGTCCCAGCCTTCACTCAACATGTTGACGCTGACCACGCAGCGGATATCCGCTCCGGCCTCGCCCGGGCGGCCTACGGTCGCGACGATCTTCCGCAGGTCTTCAGCGGCCTCCTTCCTTGTGGCGATGGGGTCTTCGCTTTCCGCCGCGGCAAGCAGGTTGGAATCAATGCGCAGCGTGACTTCAGCACCCTTGCGGTTCCACAGTCCCGGGAATCCCGTCAATCCCGAGCCGTATCGTTTCTGCGCCTTGGCTTTCTTCTTCCGTCGCTTTGGAGTCTCTTCGTCATCGTCGTCATCCTCGTCGTTCGTCTCCACGTCAACAAATTCTTCGCCGGAGATTTCTCGATAAAACTCCTTGGCAATGTCGGTGTTATCGCAGACGATGATCATCACCGGCGGTGTCCTGTCTTGCCCGGGCGCGGACGATTCGACCTGCTCGAGCTTCTGCTTCCATTCACCCGCGAGCGTTATCAACGCATCCTGCGCTTTGCGATAGACGACAGCCGGCTTGGGCTTCCCGCCGGTGAGCTTCTCGCCGGCCTTCAGATCGCGAGTGATGTGCTCCCAAAGTTTGAAGTACTTGGGATCCGGGCGGCCGGTGTTATCCATCGCCGGCAGGCGCGGAATTTTCGTAATGCCGCTTTCAATCGCATCAACCAAGGAGAAGTCGCTCACGATCCACGGGAACGGCGAACCCTCCGGATATCCGCTGCCGTGAATGTAGAAAGGGGTAGCCGACAGGTCCACACAAAGGCCGATGCCGCACGCTGCATTGATTTTGTCCAGCCCGCTGACCCAAACGGTCGCCTCCTCGCGATCAGCCTTCTCGTCGGCAGTCAGCTTCGCGTCGGCGCCCACGGGGGCAGGGCGGTACGCGTGGTGGCCTTCGTCGTTCAGCACCAACAAGGGCTCGTCGTCCCATAGTTCGCCGAGGCGGTTGCGCGCGAAGGCTTCCGGGCTTTCTGCACCAAGCTTCACAATGGGCGCCCCGCCTACGTTCTGCACTTCCGCTTCCGGCGCCAGCCAGTGCCAGTTGGTCACCAGAACCTTTCCCTTTGCCAGTTCCGGCCGTAGCGCAGTGGGTACGATGTCGAAAAGTTCGTAGTAGTTGTTCGGATGACCGGGCCGCAGGACGGCGAGACGTTCCTTGATCGTGAGGTTCGGGCACACCACGAGCGTCCGACGCGGGAAGCGGGGGTCTCCCGGCTTCGTGCCACGATTGCAGAATGC
Source organism: uncultured Pseudomonadota bacterium (assembly GCA_903834835.1). GTDB lineage: Bacteria > Pseudomonadota > Gammaproteobacteria > Burkholderiales > SG8-39 > CAILKO01. Next base: position 11,161 of record CAILKO010000052.1, read on the forward strand.
CCACGCAATCAGCATCGCCATGACAACGGTCTTGCCGCTGCCAGTCGCCATTTTGCAAGCGTAGCGTGCAATCGCCTTTCCGCCATCCTCGTTCGGAATGTCGGCGAGCTTTGGATGCTGCGCGACCCTCGGATTCCACTCGTCCGGCCGCGGATTACGCCCTTGAGCGAGCGCGTTGAAATCCCCCAGTGTCAGCTTCGGCGTCCAGCGTGGCTTCCTACCGACGGCGAGAATTTCACGCAGATAGATGATGGTCTCTACCGCCTCTACCTGGCAGAAGAACAGCCGGCGCAGGCGATCCTCGCGCCACCAGTGGCGCAGGAGCTTCTTGGTCGTCTCGCTCGCGTTCTCCCAGCCCGAATCGCGCCAGCGCCGCACGTCCTCGCGTAACGCATTGACCAGCGGCAGGTCGTCACGCTCTTCCTCGGCCATGAACGACATCTGTTGCTGCGCAGTGCCGCTTCGCTCGCTCTTGAACCAGTAGCTCGCGGGGCGCCGGCCCGGCGTCCTGGACGGAATGCCAGTGCGCGTGTCATACAGCCAATGTTGATCGGGCTCTTCGTACGGCGAGCACAGGATCGGATTCTCGACCGGCTGAATCGGGATGGATAGCTGTTGCGCCATGACTTCAGTACCGACCCGACATCTGAAGCACGCGCATGCCCTCGTTACCACGTGGATCGATCACCTTAACGGCGACACGCCACGGATCATCCTTGGCGAGCCGCTCGGGGCGTGGAAAGCCGAGGCTGGTGAGCCCGCTCAGTGACTCGAAGGCATCTTCCTCGACCACCCCGGCATCACCAAGTGCCTTGGCAAGTCTCGCCCATTTGCTCTTGTCGGGAAAGAACGCCTGGCAAATACAGAACGTCCGCCCGTCGTAGTCCGTATCCAAGAACCAGGCCGCGATGCGATCCTTGTCCGTAGGGAAGAGCGTGTTGCTGACCGGGTCGTATACGTCCATGCCTTCGACCTCGATCACGAATTCGCCGTCGGGCGTCTTGGCCGGCGCCTTCACGCGCGGCGCGCTGAACACCGTGAAGAGCTGGCTGCCGGGCTGAGTCTTCAACAGATCGCCCATCGCCACGTCCGGGCGTATCAGCGCCATGTGCAGCCGCAGTTTGGGATGGCTGCCGCTTTCGATTGCGTCTTGCGCCGCGGCGTCGAAGCCGAAGCCCGCGAACACCACGTCGTCGTAGCCCTTGCGATTGGCGTCGCGGATCACCTCCTCCACCTGCATGGCCGACACGTTGCCGATTTCCGGACCCACGCTCACGGCAACGCGCCGCTCCTTGCCATCGCCGTTCATCCACTCGCCCTCGGCGTGAATCAAAGAGGCACTGGTCATCGGGTCAAGCCGGCTGAACTTCATGTTCCGGTTGCCGTGGAAGTCCACGCCGCTCGCCCTCAGCAGCCGCAGGATCTTGTCGAGATGGGCCTCGGCATTGGCCACCGCCGCGTCGCCATCGAAGGTGTCCAGCGACTCCGGAGCCCCGCCGATGGGTGTGTCAGGGCCATCCTCCACCGCGATCACGCCTTCCATGGTGAACGGCCCAGTTACGCGCACCACGCCCTTCACGATCTCCGGCTTGTCCACCAGCTCTTCCATTCCCGCGTTCGCGGCAATGCAGGCATTGACCTCGTCCATCTTTGCACGCCATGCGGTGCGATAGGCAGTCAGCGTTTCCTGCAAGGGCTTTGGCCAGTCGGGATCAGTGTCGAAGGGGACTTCCCACTCCATCCATTCGTGCTTCGGAATTGCGCCACGGTATGACTCGACCTGCTTGGGCGTCAGCCCCTTCAGCGGTGAGCGTGCAGGCATGGTCTTGATCAGCCCGGGCTGCGTTCCCGGCAGCAACCAACGACGGGTATCGGCATCGGTTACGGCATTTGCACCCTGTTCGCGGTGCTTGCTGATCAGTTTTGCAACCAACTTTTCCTTCGACGGTGCCCCAACCTTAGCGACTTCGCGATTCAGCTTTCCTAGTCTCTCAGCGAGGAGTGGTTCGTGCTTTGCAAAGATAGGGTCGAGGGATGTATTTCGAGAAATACTGCTCAGCTTAATATGCGGGACCGTCTTACATTGAAATGTCAACTGGCGCCCAGTCGGCCTGCCTTCCTCATTGAGTTCGGCTATCCAGGTACCGCGAGGATTCCGCTCTACATCTTCGGGGCCAAGCTCACGTAAACGGTGAAAATCGAACTTCGCCGTCAAAAGCCTATGTTTAGCGAGTGCGAGTGCAACTCGACTGGAGTCACAGGTGATCCAGCGCCGGCCCCATTGCTCCGCAACGAATGCTGATGTTCCACTTCCACATGTTGGATCGAGCACGAGATCGCCTGGATCAGTACACATCAAAAGGCATCGTTCGATAACGCGATGAGATGTCTGAACAACATAGACTCTATCTAGCGCGCCCCTAACGTCCATCCATACGCTGTTGATTTCTGTAACAGGAAAATCCTTCATGTAACGCCGAAAAATTCTGTGCCCGTCACGCACTTCTATGCGACCGGCATTGCAGAGTCGAATCATTCCGTCAATGCTTGTTTTCCAGTTCTTGTCACTCGAAATCTTGAACGTAAAACCCTTCCATTCGAACGGGACGGATGTGTACTGCCGAAATCCATCGGATACGACTGACGCGGTTGAATAAATAGCCCCACCTGGAGGTGCTTCTATTGCGCCAGAAAGTTCATTGTCCGTTAGAGGGCGGGATGATCCGTCCGGCATCTCTACATTGGTGTATTCGGTTGAACCACCAGTGGCCAATTCTTTCTCCGCATAGAGTTGGCGGTATTTCATCTTCGATGCATCTTTTGCGTACCAAAGGATAAAATCGACAGTCGTACTTAGAGTGTCTTTTGTCGCGCCCCCTGTTTTGCGGAAGGCGATAATGCAGACTTTATTTTCAGCCCCGAATATTTCATCCAGTAGCGAGGTAACTCGATGCAGATTTTCATCGCTAATCTGGACAAAGATGCTGCCAACATCAGCAAGTAACTCTCTGGCAATCGTTAGGCGATCCCGTAGGTAGGCAAGGTACGAGTGGATACCAAGCGTCCAAGTGTCTCGGTAGGCTTTGACCATCTCAGGCTCGCGGGTAAGGTCCTGTTCACGGTCTTTCACCTCGCGCTGCCCGAGCTGCGGCTGGAAATTGGAGCCGAACCGGATGCCATAGGGCGGGTCGAGGTAGATCATCTGCACTCGACCCGCTAGGTCCTCGCGCCGCGCGAGGCTCGCCATCACTTGCAGCGAATCCCCGAGAATCATCCTGTTCGCCCAGTCCACGTCGTGCTGGTAGAACTGCACGGCCTTGGCGTATTCGTGCTGCGGATCGGCGAAGAGATCGCGTTCCACATCCTCGCGCGCAAGTACGCGCAGAATCGCCTGTGTGGAGACGCGCTCGTGCATGTGCAGTGCGACCGGCTCGACTTCGAACCACGGTTTCTCGCGCTTGCCGCTCCATTCCAGCCACGGTTCGTGCCGGCGCAGTGCCTCGGCCAGCAGATTGGCTTCGTCCGCAGACAACGCCCGCTGGCGGGCGGTTGCAAGCAGCTCGGGCAGCCGGTCCGCGCCGATCGCATCTGCTGCAGAGCGCAGCACCGGGGGCAGGTGCGGGTTGTATTCGTAGCGGATCTTCGGCGCTTCCTGAATCCGCCCTTGCGCCTCCAGGCCGGCGGGCGGGATGTTTTTGCGCTTGGCCGTGTGCTTGATCGCAGTGACAGCGCTGTCCGTCGTCACATTCGCCTTGTTAGCTTTCTTACTGGCTTTTGGCATCGAGGATCACTCTGATTTAGAACGTGGATTCTGGCGCGAAGGGTGTGTGCGCTGGTGCGGACATCATCTAAGTGCAACGCATGCCTGGAAGCACCCGCCCCCGTTTACAAGCAAAAGGGAATTCTCCCGGGACCCGAGTGTGCAAAGACCCTGCCCTTAAAGCAAGCATTCCTGCGATTCTCCGACGTGGGGAAAGCTTGACGCCACTCCGCCACCCCCAGAGGAAGAAAATCGCCCCATACCCGTCTAGGTAGTAACATTTACGTTACCATCTATCCCACCACCCACCCACCCTCCCCCGCATCCGCTATCCTCCCCCCATGCCCCCCGACCACACCCTCCCGACCCGCGCCCTCCCCCCGGGGAATTTGAAGACCTACTCGACGGGCAAGCCCTGGGACTGCCGCACCTGCACGCATTCGATCGGGCACGGGCCGAGTCATCTGTGGTGCGAGTTTCACAAGGTGGTGGTGATCAACCCCTGCGCGCGCTGGGAGCGCGGGGCGGGTTGCGACACGCCGGAGGGCTGAGGCGCATGGCGAAGAAGCTCTACACCCCGGGCCAGGCGCAGCCTTTCGCGCTCAGCCGCTCGAAGGTGGAGCTGCATGTGGACTGCCCGCGCTGTTTCTATCTGGACCGGCGCCTGGGCATCGCGCGCGGGAAGCGCAGCTCAGCGGGTCATTTCAACGCCCGCTCCGCGCAGGCGCCTTGTCGAGCCGGTCGATCTTGTCGAGCAGCGCAAGGCCGGTCTTGGGCCTGCCACGGGCAGCGCGGATCCTGAAGCGCGTTTCGGCGTCGAACTCCGCGAGCGCCGCTGCCGACAGCTCCTCGATCAGCTTGTTGACGCTGACGCTCTTCGCGCGGGCGAGCTGCTTCAGCCGCTCGTGCGTGGCATCCGGCACCCTGATGGTCAATGTACCCATGTCATGACTCCTTCGTGATGTCCTCCGGCCGCAGCACTTCCAGCCGGTCGAATCGCAACTGCATTCCCCTGAAATCCCGCACGTTCCGCGTCAGCAGCAGCTCCGCGCCGCCCGCCACCGCGAGCTCGACGAGATGGTTGTCCGCCTCATCGCGCACGTTCGGACGCCAGAGATAGTAAACCCGCGTCCAGCTGCAGACCGAGAGGAATGCGTCGAAGAGCCGCTCGCGTTCCCGCGCTGGAACAAGGCTCTTGCTGAACAGCGCTTCGCGCGACAGCACATCCTCGTATTCGGTGAACAGTGCGGCACCCATGAGCGGAACGAATTCCCCTCGCAGGCAGCGGCGCAGTACTTCCCTGCTCGCGCCCCCGGCATTCAGGAGCGCCGACACGAAAACGCTCGTATCGACCACGACGATCCGCTTCGTCTGCATGGCTTGATGATAGCACCGATGCTGTCTCGCGCTGCAAAGGCCGTCTCAGTGCGGGGCTCACCCGCCGAGCCACCCCATCCTCTATCATCCGGCCATGCCGACTTCCGAAAAGCCCATCGCCCAGCGCACGCGCGCGCCATCCCGCTATCCCTGCCCCACGGACAAGCGCGGGGCGGGTTGCGACACGCCGGAGGGCTGAGGCGCGTGGCGAAGAAGCTCTACACCCCGGGCCAGGCGCAGCCTTTCGCGCTCAGCCGCTCGAAGGTGGAGCTGCATGTGGACTGCCCGCGCTGTTTCTATCTGGACCGGCGCCTGGGCATCGCGCGCCCGCCGGGCTTCCCGTTCAATCTGAATTCGGCGGTGGATGCGCTCTTGAAGAAGGAGTTCGATCTGTGCCGGGCGCGCGGCGAGCCCCACCCCTACATGCAGGAGGCGGGCGTCCGCGCGGTGCCGCATCCGCACCCGCAGCTCGATACCTGGCGCGCGAATTTCACCGGCATCCGCACCCGCCATGCGGCGAGCGGTTTCGAGCTCTTCGGGGCGATCGACGATCTGTGGCGCGATCTGGAGACGGGCGAGCTGATCGTGGTGGACTACAAGGCCACCTCGAAGGATGCGGAGGTCACGCTCGATGCCGACTGGCAGGACGGCTACCGGCGCCAGATGGCCTTCTACCAGTGGCTGCTGCGCGCGAACGGCTACACGGTGGCCAGACGCGGCTGGTTCGTCTACTGTAACGGCCGGCGCGATCTGGATCGCTTCGACAAGCGGCTGGAATTCCGCGTGACGCTGATCCCGCACGAGGCGGACGACAGCTGGATCGAACCGGAACTGCTCGCGATCCGCAAGACCCTGGATGCCGACACCCCGCCCGCCCCGACTCTCGGATGCGAGTACTGCGAATTCGCGGCAAAGGCGGCGCGCGCCTGAGGGGGCCTGCAGGCGGGCCGCTAGCCGGCGCGCACGGCCTTGGCCCGCGGCCGGGCGGACCGGGCGGGCAGCCCGCGCGCGGTCTGACCCGCCTTGAGCACCACCCGTAGCGCGTCGTTGACCGAAGCGGAGTCCGGAAATGCTTTCGCGACATCGGGCTCCAGGACGGCGACATTCGCACCTTCCTTGAGAATCCGACGGTAATACTTGCCACGTACCGCCTTCGAATAGTCGAAGTCGTAGCCCGGGCGCATATCTTCCGATGTTGCTTTACGTTTCATGATTTCGACGCTCTTTGGCGTTGGCCAGTCTTGCGCTGATGATACGGATGCCGAGTCCCCGCTCTGCGTGGACGACGACAACGAGGCGCTCAGTTCGATGCGGAGAGCAGTGCGCTCGCGAGGCGGTTGAGGCTGATGCCCTCCTCCGCCGCCTGTAGCGCAAGTGCGCGATGCACCTGCGGCGGGATGCGAACCTTGAACTGGCCGCTGTAGACCTTGTCGGCGAGCGGCACGGGCACTTCCTCGCGGTTGCGCTTCATGTCCGCGACCACGCCGGCCACGGTCTTGCGGATGCCCGCGAGCGCTGCCTCGGGGGTGGTTGCGAGCCAGCTAAGCGACGGGAATTCCGCGCACAGCCCGACGTGCTCGCCGTCCTCCGGTGACCATGTGACGCGATAGGTGTAATGATCGGCATTCATATCCCGGTTTTCCCTGTTCGTTCCAGTTGCTCGACCGCCTGCAGAACCTGCCGCACCTGATAGGGTTTGGCCCGGCCCTTCTCGTTCTGAATGTTCACCCTCGGATCGCCCGGCCAGGGCGTCTTGTAGACGGCGTGGCTGGACCCGGCTTGCCGGGGCTTCCCGAAGTAGTGGTCGCACACCTTCTTGAGATCCGCAAAGCGCAGCCCGACGGGGCTCGCCCGCATCTGCTGCAGGATCTTGTCGACGGATGGCACCGGTGAATGATGCCATTATTGACACCAAGCATCAACGGCTGGCTGCCGCCGCCGCTTGCTCGGCGACCCGTGGGCATGGCGCGGGCCGGACCCGGAAGTGCTCGTGCAGGCGGCGCGCGCCTGAGGGGGAAGCCCGGGGGCGCCCCCCGCCTCAGTCGTACTTCTTCGCGTCCTCGATCACCTTGCCGTCCGCAGGCAGCGTGCCCGGCTCGCACAGGCGCACTTCGCCGCGCAGCTTGGTGACATCGCGCAGCGAGTCGGCGATGCGCGCGGCGAGCCCCTCGGCCTGCGGCGCGCGCACTTCGCAGTTGAGCGTCATGCGGTCCACATTGCCCGGGTTGTCGACGACCAGCCGCGCGCGCGCGATTTCGGGGTGACGGCGCTGCACCTCGGCCAGCTGGTGCGGGTGCACGAACATGCCCTTCACCTTGATGGTCTGGTCGGCGCGCCCCATCCAGCCGCGGATGCGCATGTTGGTGCGCCCGCAGGGACTGATGCCGGGCAGCACGGCGGAAAGATCGCCGGTCGCGAAGCGGATGAGCGGGTAGTGCCGATCGAACTTGGTGACCAGGACTTCGCCCACCTCGCCCTCGGCCACCGGATCGCCGCTGCCGGGCTGGACGATCTCGACCAGCAGGTCCTCGTCGACGATCAGCCCCTCCATCGCCTCGCTCTCGTAGGCGATGTTGCCGAGATCGGCGCTCGCATAGGTCTGCAGCACGCGCTCCATGCCGTGCGCGAGCAGCCACTGGCGCAGCGACGGCGGCAGCGCCTCGGCGGCGACGAGCGCGATCCGCGTGCCGGACACATCAGCCTGCATCTCCGCGGCCTTCTCGAGGATGATCTTCAGGAACGAAGGCGTGCCGACATAACCGCGCGGACGCAGGAGCGCCATCGCCTGCACCTGCATTTCGGTCTGACCGGTGCCGGCCGGAATCACCGCACAGCCGAGCGCCTGCGCCCCGCCCTCGATCATCGAGGCGGCCGGCGTGAAGTGATAGGAAAAGCAGTTCTGCAGCAGGTCGCCCGGGCGGAAGCCCGCCGCATAGAGCGGGCGCGCCATGCGCCACCAGTCGCTCGCGCGGCCTTCCGGGTCGAAGATCGGGCCGGGGGACATGTACACGCGCGCGAGTTCGCCGGTCGCGGTTGCGTTCAGCCCGCCGAAGGGCGGGATGGCCTGCTGCAGGCGGTGCAGATCGGACTTGCGCGTCACCGGCAGGCGCGCGAGCGCGGCGCGGCTCGTGACCGCGCGCGCATCGATGCCCGCGAGCAGCTGCGCATAGCCCGCGGCGTGGCGTTGCGCGTGCGCGATCTGTTCGGGCAGCGCGGCGAGGAGCGCCGCTTCGCGCACTTCGGGCGGGCGCACTTCGAGTGCGTGCAGCGTATCCATCGATGCCTCCTTCAAGCCTAGGCGAGCCAGCGCTTGCGGCGCCGGTAGTGCTTCACATCGCGAAAGCTGCGGCGTGCGCCCGCCGACATGCCGAGGTAGAACTCCTTCACGTCCTCGTTGCCGGCGAGATCCGCGGCCGCGCCGTCCATCACCACGCGGCCGCTCTCCAGGATGTAGCCGTAGTCGGCGTACTTCAGCGCGACATGGGTGTTCTGCTCGGCGAGCAGGAAACTCACCCCCTCGCGGGTATTCAGATCCTTCACGATGCCGAAGATCTCCTCGACGATCTGGGGCGCGAGGCCCATCGAGGGTTCGTCAAGCAGGATCATGCGCGGGCGCGCCATCAGCGCGCGCCCGACGGCGGTCATCTGCTGTTCGCCGCCCGAGGTATAGCCGGCCTGGGCGGCGCGGCGCGTCTTCAGGCGCGGGAAATAGGTGTAGACCTTCTCGAGATCGGCCTCGATCTCGGCGCGCCGCGCGCGGCGCGAATAGGCGCCCGCGAGCAGGTTCTCCTCCACGGTGAGATGGGCGAAGCAGTGCCGCCCCTCCATCACCTGGATGACGCCGCGGCGCACCAGCTCGGCCGGGCTGAGGCGCTCGATACGCTCGCCGCCCAGCATGATGCTGCCCTTGGTGACTTCGCCGCGCTCGCCCTTCAGCAGATTCGAGACCGCGCGCAAGGTGGTGGTCTTGCCGGCGCCGTTGCCGCCGAGCAGCGCGACCACACTCCCTTCGGCCACGCGCAGCGACACCCCCTTCAGCACGAGGATGACGTGGTTGTAGATGACCTCGATGCCGTTCACATCGAGCAGGACCTTCGCGGTGGGCGGATCGCCGCCCGCTGCCGCATTGCCCGCTGTCCTGGCCTGTGTGTCGTTCATGCCTTGCCTGTGCCGATACCGGTTGCGTTGTCAAAAACGGCGCTGGCGGGCGCGCCTGCGGCCTGCGCCCGCCAGCCGCCGGTCATGCCTGGCAGTCCGCCACCGTGCGCGGCGCGATCTTCTTCTCGCCGGCGTACTTCGCAGCCGAAGCCTTGACCATCGGCTTGATGATCTGGTCGTCGGCCTGCAGCCAGTCGGAGGTGAAGTTCCACTTCGCGCCGTCCCAGGTGTGGATGCGCGCCCAGGCCGAGCCCATGTGATCGGCGCAGGAGGTGGAGATCGGACGCAGCACGCCAGCAAAGCCCAGCCCGTCGAGCTTCTTCTGATCGAGCGCGAGGTTCTCGTAACCCCAGCGCGCCTGCTCCGCGCTCATCACCTTGCCCTTGCCGTAGCGCTCCTGCGCGCGGCGCACGCCTTCGACCGCGAACATCGCCGCGGTAAGGCCGCGCATGTAGAGCACCTGGCCCACTTCCTCTTTCGGTCCGGTGCCCTGGCCCTTGCCGTGCACGTCGCGCAGGATGTCCTTTGCAACCTTCGAGTTCGGCTCCGCACCGTGCTGCAGCGCGAGTGCGTTGTAGCCCTTGGCGCCTTCGCCGACATCCTTCACGTCAGGCTCGGCTCCGGCCCACCACACGCCGTACATCTTGTCGCGCGGATAGCCGGTGGCCTGCGCCTCCTTCAGCGCGGCGGAATTCATCACGCCCCAGCCCCACAGCAACACGTAGTCGGGACGCGCCTGGCGCACCTGCAGCCAGGCCGATTTCTGCTCCACGCCGGGTGCGGTCACAGGAATCTGCAGCAGCTCGAAGCCGTGCATCTTCGAGCGCTCCTCGAGCAGCGGAATCGGCTCCTTGCCATAGGGGCTGTCGTGATAGACGAGCGCGATCTTCTTGCCCTTCAGCCGGTCGAGCCCGCCCTCCTTCTTGCCGAGGTGCTGGATCAGGATGTCGGCCGCCACCCAGTAGGTGCCGGTAAGCGGGAAGTTCCACTTGAACACCATGCCGTCCTGCGTGTCGGCGCGGCCGTAGCCCGCGGTGATCAGCGGAATCTTGTCGCCGGGCGCCTTGTCGGTCAGCGCGAAGGTGATGCCGGTGGAGAGCGGCTGGAATACCGTCGCCCCGCCGTTGCGGCCCTTCATGCGCTCGTAGCACTCCACGCCGCGGTCGGTCGCATAGCCGGTCTCGCATTCATCGAACACCAGCTTCACGCCATTGATGCCGCCGCGCGCGTTCACGAGCTTCAGGTAATCGACATAGCCGTTCGCGAAGGGCACGCCATTCGGCGCGTAGGCGCCGGTGCGGTAGACCAGCACCGGGAAATACTGTTCCTTCGCCACGGCCTTGCTCTGGGCATAGGCCGGCCCCTGCGGGACGACCGATGCCAGGACGCCGGCTGCGACCGCGGCCGCGGCCAGCAGCTTCAATTTGCCAGTCAGTTTCATTTCGCTCCTCCTTGGTTCCAACCCCGGGGTGCCGGGACCATCCCGCCATGCCCCCACTGCTCTGTGCCGCCCCGCGTCAATGCGGGAACGGCCACAACCTCAGTTTCTCCTTGCCGATCGCCCACAGCCGCGCAAGCCCGTGCGGCTCGACGATCAGGAAGAACACGATCAGCGCGCCGAAGATCATCAGTTCCAGATGCGATCCGGTCTCCACCGACAGGTTGAAGCCGAGCATCGCCGGCACCTGGGCAAGAAGGATCGGCAGCACGGTGATGAAGAACGCGCCGAAGAAGCTGCCGAGGATCGATCCCATGCCGCCGATGATGATCATGAAGAGCAGATTGAGACTCACGTTGATGCCGAAGGCCGCCGGCTCCCAGGCCCCGAGATGCATGAAGCCCCACAGCGCGCCCGCCACGCCGACGTAGAAGGCGCTCACCGCGAAGGCGGTGAGCTTGGCGTAGACCGGACGGATGCCGATCACCTCGGCGGCGACGTCCATGTCGCGCGTGGCCATCCAGCTGCGGCCGATGTGGCTGCGCACCAGATTCTTCGCCGCGAGCGCGAGCACGCTCACGACGCTGAGCAGGAACAGGTATTTCTCCGCCGGCGTTTCGATCTTCCAGCCGAACAGTTCCACCGTGGCGGTGGAGACCGAGCCGGAGGACGCGTAGTTGGTGAACCACTTCACGCGCGCGAACATCCAGTCGATGAAGAACTGCGCGGCGAGCGTAGCAACCGCGAGGTACAGGCCCTTGATGCGCAGGCTCGGGATGCCGAACAGCGCGCCGACCAGCGCGGCGCAGACCCCGGCGAGCAGCAGCACGAGCAGGAAATTCATGCCCGGCACGCGCACCGCGAGGTTGTAGGCGGCATAGGCGCCCACCGCCATGAAGGCCGCGTGCCCGAGCGAGATCTGCCCGCAGTAGCCGACCAGCAGATTGAGCCCGATGGCGGCGAGCGACAGGATCAGGAAGGGCAGGATGATCGCGCGCAGCAGGTAGTCGGAGGCGACCCAGGGCACGACCAGATAGGCCACGACGAGCAGCCCCGCCATGAGGAGGCGGTCCTGGCGGATCGGCAGGATCTGCTGATCCGCCCGGTAGCTGGTCTTGAACTGTCCGTTTTCCCGATAGAACATGGCGTCAGCGTTTCAGTGTGCGGGTTGTCATCAGACGCGGTCGATGTGGCGCTCGCCGAACAGGCCCTCGGGCCGCACCAGCAGGAAGATGAGCGCGAGCATGTAGGCAAACCAGTTCTCGATGCCGCCGCCTGCGAGATCGAAGGCCTTCACGAGCACCGGGCCGAAGAACACCTCGGCCATCTTCTCGCCCACGCCGATGATCAGCCCGCCCGCGATCGCGCCGGGCACCGAGGTGAAGCCGCCGAGGATCACCACCGGCAGCGCCTTCAGCGCCACCTGCTGCAGCGAGAACTGCACGCCGAGCTTGCTGCCCCAGACCATGCCGGCCACCAGCGCCACCACGCCCGCCACCGACCAGACGATGACCCAGATGTGGTTCAGCGGGATGCCGATCGACTGCGCGGCCTGGTGATCGTCGGCCACCGCCCGCAGCGCGCGCCCGGTGGCGGTCTTCTGGAAGAACACCGCGAGGAAGGCGACCAGCGCCGCGGCGATCACCGTCGCGACGAGGTCCTCCTTGCTGATCAGGATGCCGCCCTGGAACACGCTCTCGAGGATGATGGTCGGGTCCTTGGAGATGCCGAGATCGATCTTGTAGATGTCGCTGCCCCAGAGCGACTGCCCGAAGCCGTCGAGAAAATACGAAATGCCGAGCGTGGCCATCAGCAGCGTCACGCCTTCCTGGTTCACCAGCGCACGCAGCACGAGGCGCTCGACCAGCCACGCGAACACCACCATGATGAGGGCCGAGAGCGCGAAGGCCGCCCAGAGCGGCATCGCCTCCGACAGGCGCGCAAGCGAGAGCGCCGCGAACAGCACCATCGCGCCCTGCGCGAAGTTGAATACCCCCGAGGCCTTGAAGATCAGCGCGAAGCCGAGCGCCACCAACGAGTACAGCACGCCCGCCATCAGCCCGCCGATCAGCACCTCGAGCCAGAAGCCCGGGGCGGCAGCACCGCTTGCAAGCGGCGCGATGAGGCCTGCGGCGAGCAGCGCACCGAGCGTATAGACGGGCCAGTTCTTCTTCATGATGGGTCCCCGGTCTCCCGCGCCTTCAGTGGGCCACGCCCAGATAGGCGCGGATCACATCCTCGTTGCCGCGCACTTCGTCCGGCGCGCCGTCGCCGATCTTGCGGCCGTAGTCGAGCACCACGACGCGATCGGAGATATCCATCACCACGCCCATGTCGTGCTCGATCAGCACGATGGTGGTGCCGAATTCGTTGTTCACGTCGAGCACGAAGCGGCACATGTCCTGTTTCTCCTCGACGTTCATGCCGGCCATCGGCTCGTCGAGCAGCAGCACCGCGGGCTCCATCGCGAGCGCGCGCCCGAGATCGACGCGCTTCTGCAGACCGTAGGGCAGCCGCCCCACCGGGGTCTTGCGCCAGGCCTGGATCTCCAGGAAGTCGATGATCTCTTCGGCGCGCTCGCGGTGCGCGATCTCCTCGCGCTCGGCGGCGCCTAAGCGCAGGGCCTGCTGCAGCAGGTTGGACTTCATGCGCAGATTGCGGCCGGTCATGATGTTGTCGAGCACGCTCATGCCCTTGAACAGCGCGAGGTTCTGGAAGGTGCGCGCGATGCCCATGCGCGCCACCTGCCAGGGCTCCATGTGCGAGAACGTCTGCCCGCGGAAGGTGATGCGGCCCTGCTGCGGTTTGTAGATGCCGTTGATGACATTCAGCATCGAGCTCTTGCCCGCGCCGTTCGGCCCGATGATCGCGCGGATCTCGTGCTCGCGCACGTCGAAGGAAATATCCTGCAGCGCCTGCACCCCGCCGAACGCAAGCGAGATGCCCTCGAGCTGCAGGATCGGCGCGCCGATATGCGCCTGGTGGACGGCCTGCAGGGAGGCTCCGGGGTTCATCAGGCGGCCTTTCTCGCCGCATCGGGCGCCGCGATCGCGGCATCGGCGATGCGCAGCGTGGCGCTGATCCGGCCGCTGCGTCCGTCCTCGAAGCGCACCTCGGACTCGATGTAGCACTGCGGCGCGCCGTCGAACATCGCCTCGACGAGCGGCTGGTAGCGCTGGCCGATGAAGCGCCGGCGCACCTTGCGCGTGCGGGTGAGCTCCTCGTCGTCCGCATCGAGTTCCTTGTGCAGGATCAGGAAGCGGTGGATCTGCGCATTGCACAGCACCGGGTCGGCGGCGAGGTCGCGGTTCACGCGTTCCACGCACTCGCGGATCAGGTCGTAGACCGGCGCCTGCTGGGCGAGATCGGCATAGCCCGCGTAGGGCAGGTTGCGGCGCTCGGCCCAGTTGCCGACCGCCTCCATGTCGATGTTGACGAACGCGCAGACGCGCTCGCGCCCGTCGCCGAAGGCCACCGCCTCCTTGATATAGGGGAAGAACTTCAGCTTGTTCTCGATGTACTTGGGCGCGAACAGCGTGCCGTCGGCGAGTTTGCCGACGTCCTTCGCGCGATCGATGATGCGCAGGTGTCCGCCCGCGTCCAGATAGCCGGCGTCGCCCGTATGGAACCAGCCCTCGGCATCGCGCGCCTCGGCCGTCGCTTCCGGGTTGCGGAAGTACTCGCGAAACAGGCCCGGGCTGCGGATCAGGATCTCGCCCGCATCGGTGATGCGCAGCTCGACGCCCTTCACCGGCGGGCCGACGGTATCGGCGCGCACCTCGCCGTCGGGCTGCACGCAGGCGAACACCGCCGTCTCGGTGGAGCCGTAGAGCTGCTTCAGGTTCACGCCGATCGAGCGGTAGAACACGAAGAGATCCGGCCCGATCGCTTCGCCCGCGGTATAGGCCACGCGGACGCGGCTCATGCCGAGCACATTGCGCAGCGGCCCGTAGACCAGCAGGTCGCCGATGCGGTAGCGCAGCCGCTCCATGAACGCGACCGGCTCGCGGCCGTCGAGCAGGCGCGCGCCGACGCGCCGCGCGACCTCCATGAAATACCCGAACATGCGCCGCTTCAGCCAGCCCGCATCCTCCATGCGGATCGTGACCTGGGTGAGCAGGCCTTCCAGCACGCGCGGCGGCGCGAAGTAGTAGGTCGGGCCGATCTCGCGCATGTCGGCCGTGACCGTATCCGGCGATTCCGGGCAGGAGACGCAGAAGCCGACCACATAGCCCTGGGTATAGGAGAAGATGTTCTGGCCGATCCACGCGATGGGCAGGTAGGCGAGCACTTCCTCGTCCGGCGTGAGGCCCTCCATCTCCGCGCCGCTGCGACCGGCATGGATCAGCGCCGCATGGGTGTGCACCACGCCCTTGGGATGGCCGGTGGTCCCCGAGGTGTAGAACATCGCGGCGATGTCCTCGGTGCTGCCGGCGGCGATTTCGTCGAGGAAGTACTCGGGGTTGCGCTCGGCGAATTCGGCCCCGAGCGAGCGCAGGATCGCGAGACTCATCAGCTCGGGCTGGGCGTAGTGGCGCAGGCCGCGCGGGTCGTCGAAACAGATGTGCTTCAGCTTCGGGCACTGCGGCAGGATCTCGAGCAGCTTGTCGACCTGCTCCTGGTCCTCGACCACCGCGAATTCGATCTCGGCGTCCTGCAGCACGTAGACGAGTTCGGCGGCCACCGCGTCCTCGTACAGCGGTACCGGTATGCCGCCGAGCGCCTGCGCCGCCACCATCGACCAGTACAGGCGCGGACGATTCTGGCCGATGATCGCGAGATGCTGGCCGCGGCGGAAGCCCTGCGCCGCGAGGCCGCAGGCGATCCTGCGCACTTCCTCCGCCACCTGGCCCCAGTTCCAGGTCTGCCAGATGCCGAGATCCTTCTCGCGTATGGCGGGATGCGCCGGGCGCGCTGCGGCATGGTGCAGCAGCAGCCGCGGAAACGTGTCCGCCTTGCCGGTGTCTATCACAGCCGCACCCGCGGCCGTCGGGGACTGCATGGGGTGCTCCTCCTCATTCCGCCGCGACGCGCTTCGCATGCTGCGCGTCGTCGGCCCTCCTCGCTTCCTGCGCAGTCTATTGGAAACTGCTGGCGCAGAGTGTCATTCCGTTGGCAATCCGGGCACGATCTCGACCTGGCAGGCATC
Organism: uncultured Pseudomonadota bacterium; assembly: GCA_903834835.1. Classification (GTDB taxonomy): domain Bacteria; phylum Pseudomonadota; class Gammaproteobacteria; order Burkholderiales; family SG8-39; genus CAILKO01. Next base: position 27,043 of record CAILKO010000052.1, read on the forward strand.
GCAGATCAAGTCCGCGCAAATAGCGTAGCGCATCAGTACGCGGACCGGAACCCGCCGCCCGCAGCGAATACACTACGCCCCCCATGCCAGCCGCCCTGCCCGCCGCATTGCCTGCACTCCTCGCCGCCTTCATCGTCTCCGCCTGCGGGCATGCGCTCTACAACGGCAGCCGCATGATCGTCTCGCTGATGGCGATCACGCTGGAGGCGGGGCCGGCGACGCTCGGCGCGCTCGGGGCGCTCGGCGGGCTGCTGCCGACGCTCTTCGGCGTGCCGCTCGGACGGCTGATCGACCGCGTCGGCGTGGCGCGGCCGGTGATGGGCAGTCTCGTGCTGGCCGCGCTCGGCATCCTCGCGCCGGGGCTGTGGCCCTCGTACTGGACGCTCGCGCTCGCGAGTCTCCTCGCGGGGCTTGCCTTCATGATGGGCATCATCGGCGCGAACAAGGCGGTGGCGATGCTCACCTCGCCCGAGCGCCGCGCGGGCCAGCTCGGCTGGCTCTCGGCCACGAGTTCGATCGGCGGCTCGGCCGCGCTGATGGCGCTTGGCTATGCGGTGGACCACTACGGGCATCGCGCGAGCTTCATGCTCACCGCCCTCGTGCCGGCGGTTTCCTGCCTCGCGCTCGCCACGCTCGGGCGCAGCCTGCCCCGGCGCGGGCCGGACGCGCCCGCGCAGCGGACCGGCTCCACGATGGATCTGTGGCGCGATGCGCCGCTGCGCCGCATGCTGCTGCTCTCGGCGGTGGTGCCGGTGGCGAACGACACCTTCAGCTTCCTGATGCCGATCATCGCCTCCAACCTCGGCTGGTCGGCCACCCTGACCGGCATCGTGATGGGCAGCGCGCTCGGCGCGGCGATGCTGGCGCGCGCGCTGCTCCCCTGGACGACGCGCGTGATGCGGCCCTGGACGCTGCTCGCCGTATCCTTCGTCGCGATCAGCGGGGCCTATCTGCTGATGCCGGTGGTCGAGCACCCGCTCCTGATGGCAGTACTCGCGCTCACGATGGGGCTCGGCACCGGCATGGCCCCGCCCGTGCTCTCGGCCCTGCTCTACGAGGATTCCCCGCCCGGGCGCCAGGGCGAGGTGTTCGGGATGCGCGGCTCGCTGCAGTTCGCGCTCGCGGCCGGCGCGCCGCTCGCGGTGGGCGCGCTCGGCACCTTTGTCGGCCTGTCGCCGATGATCTGGGCCATGGGTTTCGCGATGAGCTGGGCGGCGCGCGTCTCCTTCCGCGAACGCGCACGCCGCGCGGGCTGAATACCGGCAGTAAAAAACGCCCTGTGATGCCATGATAGTAACGTATTTGTTACTATCTATCTTCTACACCCGCCCCGGCTTCCTCCCCACCCAGGCGCCGGCCATCCCCATCAGCGCCGCACCCGCCACGAACACGCCGGCGAGCCCGATCGCGGCTGCGAGCGCGCCGAAAGCGGGCGGGGTCAGCACGCGCAGCGCCGCGTTGCCGGTGTTGCGCACCGCGAGGAACTGGCTCGCCGCCGCGGGCGGCAGGCGCGCATAGGCAAGCGTCGAGGTGATCGGGTTCGCCGCATAGCAGGCGTAGCCATAGATGAAGCTCGAGGCGACCAGCACCGCCGCGCCGCTGCCCGCCAGCAGCAGCACGAGCGAGACGCCCATCAGCACCAGACATAGGCCGAGCACGCGCTCCTCGCCCAGCCAGATGGAAAGCCGCGGCAGCGTGAGCGGCAGCACGATCATGCCGATCGCGGACACCGACACCGTCGCACCGATCACCGAGGCCGAGAGCCCCGCCGCATGACCGAAGAGTGGCAGCAGGAAGGGATAGAGCTCGAAACCCACGCAGCAGATGCTGCTCATCGCGACCAGCCGCCAGACCTCGCGATGGCGGAGCGTCTCCTTCAGCCCGCCTGCGGCGGACTTCGCGCCCACCGGCGCGGGCAGGCTCTGCCCCCAGACGAGCAGCAGCACCAGCATCGCGAGCGCGAAGGGCAGGTAGACGAGCATCGCGCTCTGCTGCCCGACCGCGTCGATCGCGATGCCCGAGGCGAAGGGACCGATGAACGCGGTGAAGGAGGAGATGAAGGCGTAGCGGCTGAAATTGCGCGATAGCGTGGCCGGCGTGGAGAGTAGCCCGACCACCGTCTGTGTGGGCTGGAAGGCGAGCGTGTTCGCTGCGCCGAAGAGCAGCGCCGCCGCGTACACCGAGGCAATCGTCGGCACAAAGAAGGGCAGCACCGCCCCGGTAACGCTGCAGCAGGCGCTCGCATAGAGGAGCGGCCGCGCGCCCCAGCGATCGAGCGCCATCGACACCGGTATCGAGATGAAGAGCATCGGGATCTGGCTGCCGGCGGCGATCACGCCGACCTCGAAGGACCCCGCGCCGAGTTCCAGCGCGAACAGCGACAGCGCCACGCGTGCGCCGATCATCGGCACGAAGGCGAGCGTGAGCAGTGCAAGGATGAGCTTCAGGCCGGTGCTCATCGGGCTGCGCGCGGATTCCGGGGAGGCGCGGGTAGCCATCGGCCGATGCTAGCGGCTCGCCGCGACATCGGGCGGCACGGCGGCGAAACGCCGGCGCGCGCCTACCCACAGGCCCGAGGCGCCCATGATGGCGGCGCTCACCGCGATGCCCGCGGCGAGGCCGAGCCCGGCGGCGAGCGCGCCGAAGACGGGCGCGATCACCACGCGCAGCGCCGCATTGCCGGTGTTGCGCACCGCGAGAAAGCGCGCCGCCACCCCGGGCGGCAGATGCGCCCAGGCAAGCGTGGAGGTAAGCGGGTTCGCCGCATAGCAGGCCAGCCCGTAGAGGAAGGAAGCGGCGACCAGCAGCGGCACATTGCCCGGCGGCAGCAGCATCAGGAAGGCGATGCCCATCACGCCCAGGCAGGCCGCCATCACGCGCTCCTCGCCGCAGGTGCGCGCCAGAAAGGGCAGCAGCACCGGCAGCAGGATCATGCCGATCGCCGCCACCGACACGGTCGCGCCGATCACCGAGGCCGAGAGCCCGGCCGCATGGCCGTAAAGCGGCACGAAGAACGGAAAGAGATCCAGCCCGATGCCGGAGAGGCCGCTGATCGCGATCAGCCGCCAGACCTTGCGGTTGCGCAGCGTCTCGGCGAGCCCTCCCCCTCCCGTGTGTGCGCGCGCCTTCCTCGCGGCCGGCAGCACGCGCCCGACCGCGAGCACCAGCGCGAGCGCGGAGAGTTCGAAGGCGAGGAAGACGAGAAAGCCGCTGCGGTGGCCGGCCGCATCGATCGCGAGCCCCGAGGCGACGGGACCGAAGAGCGCAGAGAGCGAGGAGAAAAAGGCGTACACGCTGAAATCGCGCGCGAGCGTCTCCGGCCTGCCGAGCAGGCCGACCAGGGTCTGGCCCGGCTGGAAGGCGAGCACGTTCGAGGTGCCGAACAGAAAGGACGCGATGACGAGCGCGCTCACGTCCGGCCAGGCCCAGGGCAGCAGCGTGCCCGCGATGCCGCAGAGCGCGCTCGCTGCGAGCGTGACGCGCGGCCCGCAGCGCTCGAGCATCGCGGCCACCGGCAGCGAGAAGAGCAGCATCGGAATCTGGCTCGCCGCCCCGATCACGCCGACCTCGAAGGCGCCCGCGCCGAGATCGAGCGCATAGAGCGAGAGCGCAATCCGCACCCCCATCACCGGGATGAACACGAGGAGCGAGAACACCAGCACGAACACGAACCCGCGCCGCATGCTCAGCCCTCCGCCTCCGCACGACCGGGGCGCTTTGCCTGCCATCCCGCCACGCCCATCACCGCAGCGAGCAGCACGAACACCGCGGGCAGGCCGAGGAAGCCCGCGAGCGCGCCGAACACCGGGGAGACCACCACGCGCACCGCGGCGTTGCCGGTATTGCGCAGCGCGAGGAACTGCCCGGCGCGCAGCGGCGGCAGATGCCGGTAGGCGAGCATCGCGGTGACCGGGCTGCAGGCGCAGGTGGCAAAGCCGTAGAGAAAGGCCGAGGCGCCGAGCACCCAGACGTTCGTTCCCGCCGCGAGCATCAGGAAGGAGAGCCCGACGAAACCGAGGCAGAGCGCCATCACGCGGTGCTCACCCAGCTTGCGCACCGACCAGGCGAGCACCAGCGGCAGCAGCATCGCCCCGATCGAGATCACCGCCACCAGCGCACCGATCACCGAGGCCGAATAGCCCGCCGCATGGCCGTGCAGCGGCAGGAAGAGCGGATAGAGCTCGAGCGCGAGCGCGACGCTGTTGCTCATCGCGATGAAGCCCCAGACGCGCCGGTCGCGCAGCGTCTCGCGCAGTGCCCCTACGCCTGCGGCCTCCTTCGTCGGCGCGGGGCCGGGCAGCATGCGCCCGCCGAAGGCAAGCATCGCGAGCGCGGCGAGTTCCAGCGGCAGCATCACCAGCATGCCGCGCGCGGGGCCGAAGGCATCGATCGCGAGCCCGCCCGCGAAGGGCCCGATCACGCCCGCGATCGCGCCGACAAAGGAATACACGCTGAAGTTGCGCGCGAGCGTGCTCTGGTCGCTGAAGGCGCCGATGAGCTTCTGCAAGGGCTGCGAGCCGAGCACGTTCGAGAGACCGAAGAAGATGGACGAGGCCAGCACCGCCGGCATCACCGGAAATGCGAAGGGCAGCAGCACCGCGACCAGGCCGCAGCATGCCGAGGCCCAGAGCACCGAGCGCGCACCGTAGCGGTCCATCGCGAGCGCCACCGGCACCGACAGGAACAGCATCGGCAGCTGGGTGGAGGCCGACACGACGCCCACCTCGAAGGCGCCCGCACCGAGCGAGAGCGCGAACAGCGACAGCATCACGCGCGCGCCGATCAGCGAGCTGAACACGCACATCATCCAGATGTTGGTGTAGCGCAGGCCGGCGCGCTGGGTGTCGGCTGACATCGTCGGGGGCTGTGACATCGAAACTACGGGTGTCGGGAGGCCGCGCCCCGGATGGCGCGCGGCACTCGCCCCGAGATCAGACCTTCCTCGGAAACCGGATATCCATCATCGCGCGCTTGTTGTGCAGCGGCGATCCGAGATAGGGATAGAGCGCGTGCGCGAGCACGCTGTGCGCCATCAGCGGATGCCGGTAGTCGGTGCCGGGGCCCGCGAACACCATGTGCGACTGGTTGCAGCCCTGGAAATAGCCTTCGCTCGCGACCGCCTTGCACTGGCGCGCGGCGGCGCGCGCGTCCTGCCCGGTGTCGAGCTTCCAGAGCGTCTCCCAGGTGATCCAGCGCGTCGCATCGAGATGATTCAGGATCTCGATGCAGTTGTCCTGCACGCGCTGGTAGCGGCCGATCGGCTGGCCGTAGACGATGCGCTCGCTCGTGTAGGCGTTGGTGAATTCGGAGATCTCCTGAAGCGCGCCGGTGATGAAGGCGCCGAGTATCGGCAGCGCGCGCGTGAGCGCATCTTCCACGGTATTCCAGTCGCCGAACACATCGGCCGGGTCCACCGCCGCGCGCTCGAAGCGCACTTCGGAAGCCCCGATCAGGAAGCCCTGCTGGTGACACACGCTGACGCCGGGCGCATTGCGCGCGATGCAGGCAAGCGCAATCCGACCGTCATCGCGCCGCGCGGCGACGAGGAAGTGGGTGGCGGCGCCGCCATCCTGCACATAGCGCTTGCTGCCCTCGAGCACGAATCCCGCGCCGGCCTTCTCGAGCCTGGTCGTCACCGATTCGGCGCCAAAGCGGTTCGACGGATCCGCGAGCGCGGGGACGACGATCGCGCTGCCATCGCCGATGGCGGGCAGCAGGCGCTGCTTCAGCGCTTCGGGTGCGCCCGCGAGCAGAATCTCCGCGGCCAGCACACCGGACGAAAAATACGCGCCCGGCAGCGGTCCGCGGCCGAGTTCCTCGAACACGACGCCGCAGTCGAAGGCGCCCATGCCCGCGCCGCCATAGGCCTCCGGCAGGCGCATGCCGAGCCAGCCCAGGCCCGCGGCCTTCTCCCAGATCTCAGGCAGGTGGAAGGTCTTCTGCTCGTACCAGATGGTGATCTGGTCGGAGCGCGCCTCGGTCTTCATGAAATCGCGCGCCGCATCCTGCAGCATGCGCTGGTCGTCGGTCAGCCGGAAGTCCATCGCCCTCTCCTATCCCTTGGCCTGGCGCTTGCCCTCGACATTGCGTCCGAGGCCGAGGCAGCGCGAAATGATGATGCGATCGGTATGCAGCGTGCCGCCGCCGTGCATCATCCCCGGACCGTAGCGCACGTTGTATTCGAAATCGCCGAGCTCGTCGTAGCGCTCCTCGGGCACCAGCGCGTCGTAGCCGAGCATCTTCTGCAGGCGCTCGGCGTTCCTGAGGCGCACCATGCGCTGGAAGAAGAAGTACTGCGGGCCGGCATAGCGGTGCGGCGTCTTCTCGTTGTAATGCCAGTAGTTGCGCATGCCCCAGAGCCGCTCGGTGTCGACATCCAGCATCATGTCGGCGAGCTGGTCGCGCACGTCCGGGTCGTCGATGAGGCGCGTGCCGTCGGGCTGCACTTCCTCGCAGCGTGCGACCACATTCCGCAGCAGCGTCGACTCGCCGAGGCTGCCCCCGCCGCCCTGCTCGAGCACGAGGTAGGCGCTCGCGACCTTCCAGCCGTTGTTCTCGCCGCCCACCAGGTATTTCGCCGGCACGCGCACGTTGTCGAGATAGACCGCGTTCTTCACGCCCATCATCAGGTTGAGGTGGGTGTACGAAATGCCGGGCAGGTCGGCCGGAATGTAGAACCAGGAGAGGTTCTCGTGGCGCTTGCCCTCCGGCGCGGTATTGGTCAGCACCATCAGCCAGTCGGCCTTGGTGTGATGGCCGACCATGATCTTCTGTCCGTTGATGACGTAGTCATCGCCCTCGCGGATCGCGCGTGTGCGGCAGGTTGCGATATCGCTGCCGCCGTGCGGCTCGGTGAGGAGCTGCCACACCGCGACATCGCCGCGCATCATCGGCGGCAGGAACTCGCGCTTCTGTTCGTCGGTCCCGAACATCGTCACCGCCGGCACCACGAGCTCGGCGCGCGTGTAGAACACATTGCCGAGCGGCAGTCCGCGCCGGTCGAGCTCCACTTCCAGCACGTTGCGATGCGCGGTAGTGAGCCCCCCGCCGCCATGTTCCTTCGCGTAGGTGGGGAAGAGCCAGCCCTTCCTGCCGAGCTTTTCCGCGAGCCGGCGGCGGAACAGGTACTCGGCATCGTCGTGCACCGTGGACCAGATGCCGGTGAGGCGGATGTGCTCGCCCTCCTTCATGTTCGCGTCCAGCCAGTCGCTCACTTCCTTGCGGAAGGCGGCGATCTCGGGTGTGTCGGCCTGCAGATTGAAATCCATGCTGCGCTCCCTGGCGTCCGTGTATGCCGGCAGCAGTCTAGGTGCTTAGTCCCCGCCCGCGAAGGCCCGGGAGCGAAACAGGCACCGGTCGCGCCGGTCGCGCCCGGCCTGCGTGCTAGCATCGGCGCGCATTTTTCTCGCCTTCCCTGCCCCCACCGTCCGGCCCGCTTTTCTCCGATGCAGCTACTGGCAGTCTTCTTCTTCGGCGCCTGCGGCCACGCGATGTTCAACAACGGCCGCCTGCTGATCTCGCTCTCGTCCCTCGGTCTGGGCGCGAACGCGGTCGGCGTCGGCGTGCTGATCGCGCTCTACGGTCTGATGCCGGTGCTCCTCGGCGTGACGCTCGGTCGCGTGGTGGACCGCGTGGGCGTGCGCCTGCCGATGATGCTCAGCGCCGGGCTGCTGATCATCTCCATGCTCGTGCCGCTGGCCTGGCTCTCCTTTGCGACGCTCGCGTTCTCGAGTCTTTCCACCGGACTCGCATTCATGGTGACCCTGGTCTGCACCAACAAGACCGTGGCCGCGCTGTCCAGTCCGGAGCAGCGCGCGGGCCGGCTCGGGTGGCTCGCCGCTGCGGCCTCCGCGGGCGGCGCGATCGGCCCGGTGATCGCCGGCTTCTCGATCGACCACGCCGGTCACCAGCTCACCTTCGGGGTGATCGCGCTGATTCCGCTCGCCGCGCTCGCGAGCGTGTTCGTCTGGGGACGCGGCTACCCCGGCGGCGCGCCCGCAGCGAGCACCGCGGCGCGCGGCGCGATGCGTGATCTGTGGCGCGACCGGCGGCTGCGCCGCATGCTGCTGCTCGCCACCGTGGTGCCGATGGCGCTCGACACCTACCTTTTCTTCGTGCCGCTGATCGCGGCCGAACGCGGCTGGTCGGCTTCGGTGACCGGCCTCATCCTCGGCTTCTCGGTCGGGGCGGTGGTGGTGGCGCGCGTGCTGCTGCCCTTCGCCAACCGGCTGATGGGGCCCTGGGGACTGCTTGCGGCCTCCTATGTCGCGATCGGCATCGGCTTTTTCACGCTGCCCCTGATCGAGCAGCCGCTCACCATGCTCGTCGTGGCGGCCTTCGTGGGCGTGGGCACCGGGGTCGCGCCGCCGGTGCTGACATCGCTCGTCTACGCGGCCTCACCGCCCGGGCGCCAGGGCGAAGTGATCGGCCTGCGCACCTCGATGCAGTTCGGCATGGGAGCGGTCACGCCGATGATCGCGGGCGCTCTCGGTGCACTCGTCGGCATGTCCTGGGTATTCGTCGGCATCGGTGTGCTCCTCGCCGGCGCCTCGCGGCTTTGCTACCTGCGCCAGCGCGACGCGCCTGCCTGACCCGCGAGGACAGGCTGCCTAGCCGCGCGGCTTGCGTGCCTGCCAGACACTCGCCACCCCCATCGAGGCGGCCGCGATCCAGAACACCAGCGCGAGTCCGCCCACGGCCGCGATGCCGCCGAATACGGGCGGCGCGAGCACGCGCGTGACGCCGTTGCCGAGGTTGCGCAGCCCGAGAAAGTGATTCGCCTTCACCTGCGAGAGCATGCCGAAGGCCATCATCGCGGTGACGGGGATGCTGGAGGCGATGCCCACGCCGTAGAGAAAGGACAGGAACCCGAGCACCCAGGGATTCACGGTGAAGGGCGTTAGCGCGAACACGATGCCGCAGAGCGCGAGGCAGGCCGCCATCACGCGCTCCTCGCCCGCACGGCGCACGAGCTGCGGCAGCACCAGCGGCAGCGACAGGCTGCCGAAGGCCGCTGCGGAGATGATCGCGCCGATGGTGGAGGCGGAGAGCCCCGCCGCATGGCCGTAGAGCGGCAGGAAGAAGGGATAGAGCTCGAAGGCCATCGCCGACACGCTGCTTACCGCGATCAGCTTCCAGACCACCGGGTCGGCCAGCGTCTCGCGCATCTTCGGCGTGTGCTCAGGCGCCTTGTCGCGCACCGCGAGCGATTTGCCGCGCAGCACGAGAAGCGCGATCGCCACCAGCGGCAGCGGCAGGAACACGAGCAGCGCCGGCACGTGACCGATCGCGTCGATCGACACCCCGGCGATGAAGGGCCCGAACAGGATGGTCGTGCCGGCGACGAAAGCATAGGTGCTGAAGTTGCGCGCGCGGTCCTCGGGCCGGCTGAAGGCGCCCACCAGCTTCTGCGTCGGCTGGAAGGTGAGCACGTTCCACATGCCGAAGAGGAGGGCCGAGCACATCACCACGGGGAGCGAGGTGAAGAACACGGGCAGCACGAGACTGGTCGCGCCGCAGATCGCGCCGGTGATCAGCAGCGCGCGCACACCCCAGCGCTCGGACGCGGCGATGACCGGTATGGAAAACAGCACCAGCGCCACCTGCATGCCGCCGGTGATGATGCCCACTTCGAGCGAACCCGCGCCGAGCTCGAGCGCAAGCAGCGTATAGATGACGCGCGCACCGGTGACGGTGGTGTAAGTGAGGAAATTGAAAACGTTGATCAGTACGATCCTGCGGTCCGCCATCGGGACATCCTTTCGTTGCGCCGCGCGAGCGCAGCATCCATCACGCGGGCCTCAGCGCAGCATTCTGCGCGCGAGCGCGCCGCCCGCGACCATCAGCGCCGCGCTCAGCAGGTAAACCGGAAAGAGCCCGATCGCCGCGGCAAGCGCGCCGAACACCGGCGGGCCGGCGCTGCGCATGCCCGCATTGGCCGAATTGCGCAGCCCGAGAAACTGGTTGGCGCGCGCCTCCGAGAGCCGCGCATAGGCGAGCAGCACGCTCAGGGGGTTGCCCGCGGCGCAGGCGAAGCCGTAGAGGAAGGAGGCTGCCGAGAGCACCCATGGGTTCGTGCTGAAGGGCACGATCGCGAAGGCAACGCCGATCAGCATCATGCCGATGGAAAGCACGCCCGCCTCGCCGATCCGTCGCACGAGGCGCGTGAGCACGAGGGGCAGCGCGAGCTGACCAAGCGCCGAAGCGGAGACGATGCTGCCGATCACCGAGGCGGAGAGCCCCGCCGCGTGACCGTAGAGCGGCATGAAGAACGGGAAGAGTTCCATCGAGGCCGAGATCATGCTCGTCACCACGATGAGCCGGCGCACCGCCGGATCGCGCAGCGATTCGGCGAGCGCGGGCGCGGGTTCCCCCCGGGGCGCCTGGCGGCGCAGCAGCGCCGCGCCGAGCACGGGCAACAGCACGCAGGCCGCGGCGAAGGGCAGCAGCGCGAGACCCGCGGCCGCCGCGCCCAGCCAGTCCACCGCCACGCCGCCGATCAGCGGTCCCACAAGCAGGCTGCTCGCGGCGAAGAACGCGTAGACGGACATGCTGCGCGCGCGCCTGTCGATGCCTGAGAGTTCGGCGACGAGCTTCTGCGTGGGCTGGAAGGCGAGCACGTTCCACAGACCGAACAACAGCGCGCCGGCGTAGAGCACAGGCAGGCTCGGCCACAGCCAGGGCAGCAGAAAGCCTGCGACCCCGAGCACGCCACCCGCGATCAGGAGCGGCCGGCTGCCCCAGCGCTCGAGCGCCGTGGCGACCGGAATCGACAGGAGCAGCATCGGAAACTGCATGCCGGCGATGATGAGCCCTACATCGAGCGCATCCGCGCCGAGGTCGAGCGCGAGCAGCGAGTACACCACGCGCGAGCCGACGATCGGGACATAGGCGAGCGTCATCCACGCCACGACGAAGCGGATCTCGCGGTTCATCGCGCGGCTATTCGGATGGCGGCTGCGCACACGGGCGCGCTGTGCAACGGCAGGGGCATGCTCCGATGGTAGCCCGCCACCGTGCCGCGCGGCGCGCTCGCTCGCGCAGCGAAACGTGACGCGCGCGGCTTGCGCGGACCGCGAAAAAAAATGCCGCACCCGGAGGTGCGGCATTCTTCCGGCGCGCCGGTCGGCGCGCGCGGCTTACTTGCGGTACTTGCGCGCGGTGGCGACGATCGCTTCGTAGTCTTCCTTCAGCTTCGGATCGGCCGCGAACATCGGCGGCAGCACCGAGGTGGCTTCCGCGATATAGCGCTTCGTCTCCGCGGGCGACATGCGGATGATCTCGCCGCCATTCGAGCGCCAGAGCGCGCGCACGCGCTCGAGATCGGGCAATGCGCCGGTGGTGTAGACCTCCTCGGCCCTGCGCGCCTCAGCCCTCACCATGGCGTCGAGCTCCGGCCCGTAGGAGGCGAGCGTCTTCGGGTTGGTGATCACGGCGGATACGAGGAAGCTCCCCGGCAGTTCGGTCACCGGCTTGGCGATGTCCCAGTACTTGAACGCGGTCATGATGCTGAAGCCGGACATCATGCCGTCCACGCCCTTGTTCTGCATCGCGGGCAGCACTTCGTTCAGCGGCATCGTGAGCGGCGAGGCACCGAGCTTCTTGAACGGCTCGATATGCATCGGCGCACCGCCCGGTGCGCGCAGGCGCTTGCCCTTCAAATCATCCACCGTACGGATCGCCTGATGCGAGAGCAGCATCAGCGGACCGTTCACGAACGTGAACAGCGCCTCCAGATTCTTCGCCTGGCCCATGGTGGAGATGCGCTTGCGCAGATCCGGGTCGCGCAGCGTGGCGAATGCATGCGGCACGTCATCGAACAGACCCGGCGCGTCGAACACGACGAAGCGCGGATCCAGCCCGACCAGAAAGCCCATGGCCGGCTGGTCGAGATCGACCGTGCCGAGGGTCACGCCCTCGACCGTGCGCGGCAGCGGTCCGAGCTGTCCCGCCGGGAAGATGTCGACCTTGATGCGGCCGTTCGAGCGCGCCTCGATGCCGGCCTTGAACACCTTGAACCATTCGTGGTTGATGTCGTTCAGGCTGACGGTCGAGGCCTTCATGGTGATGACCTTCTGCTGGGCCTGCGCGATGCCGGCACCGAAGGCGAGCGCGACGGCGAGCGCGCCGGCGGCAATTCGTTTCACTCTGGTCATGCTCCCTCCTCAGGGATTTTGTCGAGCGCGTAAGTTACCCGATGTACCGCACAAAAAAAAGCCGCGCCCGAGGGCGCGGCTCTTCATACGCCCGCAAGGGCCTACTTGCGGTACTTCTTCGCGGTGGCCACGAAGGACTCGTAGTCGTCCCTAAGCTGCGGATCGGCCGCCATCAGCGCGGGCAGCACCGAGGAGGCCTCGGTCACATAGCGCCTCGATTCCGTGGCGGACATACGGATGATCTCGCCGCCGTTCGTGCGCCAGACGTTGCGCACCTTCTCCAGTTCGGCCAGGCCGGTGTTGGTGTAGATGTCCTCGGCCTTGCGCAGCTCGGCGCGCACCATGCCCTCGAGCTCGGGCCCGTAGGAGGCGAGCGTCTTCGGGTTGGTGATCACCGCGCCCACCAGGAAGCTGCCCGGGAGCTCCGTCACCGTCTTGGCGATGTCCCAGTACTTGAACGCGGTCATGATGCTGAAGCCCGACATCAGGCCGTCGATACCCTTGTTCTGCATCGCAGGCATGGCTTCATTCAGCGGCATGGTGAGCGGCAGGGCGCCCAGCTTCTTGAACGGCTCGATATGCATCGGCGCGCCGCCCGGGGCGCGCAGGCGCTTGCCCTTCAGGTCGTCGACCGTACGGATTGCCTGGTGCGAGAGCAGCATCAGCGGGCCGTTCACGAGGATGTAGGTCGCCTCCAGGTTCTTGGAGGCGCCCATGGTCGAGATGCGCTTGCGCAGCGTCTCGTCCTTCAGGCTCGCGACCGCGTGCGGCTGGTCGTCGAACATGCCCGGCGCATCGAACACGACGAAGCGCTTGTCCAGGCCGACGAGGAAGCCGATCGCGGGCTGGTCGAGATCGATGGTGCCGAGCGTCACGCCCTCGATGGTGCGCGGCAGCGGCCCCAGCTGGCTGGCCGGGAAGATGTCGACCTTGATGCGGCCGTTCGATTTCGCCTCGATGCCTGCCTTGAAGAGCTTGAAGTACTCGTGGTTGATGTCATTCAGGCCGACCGACGAGGCCTTCATCGTGATGACCTTCTGCTGCGCCTGGGCGGCGGTGAAACCGGCCGCGAGCGCCAGCGCGAGCACACCGCGCGCTGCCGTTTTCAGGTTGAATTTCATGGGATCTCCTGGTTGATGAATGCTGCTTGTCGGCTGCTTGCCGGCCGCTTGTCCGCCTTCTGCCGACCGTGGCGCACGCGATGTTACTTGATGCGCCGCCCTGTGGGTACCGGACTGATACCGGTGAAAAAAAACCGCGCCTGAGGCGCGGCTTTTCCCCGCCGGATCGGGCCCTGCTCTATTTCCGCTGCCTGCGGGCCGCGGCAACGATCACGTCGTAGTCTTCCTTCAGCCTCGGGTCGGCCGCGAGCATCGCAGGCAGCACCGAGGTCGCCTCGCCGACGTAACGCTTCTGCTCGGCGGGCGCGAGGCGGATCACTTCGCCGCCGTTCTGGCGCCAGAGGCTGTAGTGCTTCTCGAGATCGGTCACGCCGTAGGTGGTGTAGACCGTCTCCAGACGGCGGACTTCGCCGCGCACCAGGGCTTCCAGCTCCGGACCGAAGGACTTGAAGGTGTTGCGGTTGATGATGTTCGCGCCGACCAGGTAGGACCCCGGCACTTCGGTGACGGGCTTCGCGATATCCCAGTACTTGAACGCGGTGATGATGTTGAAGCCGGACATCATGCCGTCCAGACCCTTGTTCTGCATCGCGGGCAGGACTTCATTCAGCGGCATGGTGAGCGGCGAGGCGCCGAGCTTGCGCAGCGGCTCGATGTGCATCGGCGCGCCGCCCGGCGCGCGCAGGCGCTTGCCCTTGAAGTCATCCACGGTGCGCACCGCGTTGTGCGAGAGCAGCATCAGCGGACCGCTGAAGGTGACGAAGATTGCCTCGAAGTTCTTGGCCGCGCCCATGGTCTCGATGCGCTTGCGCACCTCGGGATCGCGCAGGGTCGCCCAGCCGTGCTCCACGCTGTCGAAGAGGCCGGGCGCATCGAACACGATGAAGCGCGGATCCAGACCGACGAGGAAGCCGATCGCAGGCTGGTCCATGTCGATGGTGCCGAGCGTGACGCCCTCGATGGTGCGCGGCAGCGGCCCGAGCTGGGCGGCCGGGAAGATGTCGGCCTTGATGCGGCCGTTCGATTTCGATTCCAGCCCGGCCTTCAGCTGGCGGTAGAACTCGTGGTTGGTGTCGTTAAGCGCCGGCGTGGAGAACTTCAGCGTGAACACCTTCTGCTGCGCCTGGATGCCGGTGGAAAATCCCGCCGCCAGGGCCAGGGCGAGAACACCGCGCGCGGCGGTCCGCAGGTTGAATTTCATGAAAGTTCCTTTCGAGGATCGTGTTTGCAAGTAACGCGCGATGCGCATGCAAGGTTTACGTCAGCCCGGAAATCCCGGTCAGAACAGCAGGCGCACGCCGACCAGTGCAATATCGGGCACGTAGGTGATCAGGATAAGCGCGACCAGGTAGATCGCGAGGAAGGGCATGATCCCGCGGATGATCGTGTTCAGCGGGAACTTCAGCACCGCCTGGGCGACGAAGATGTTGATGCCGAAGGGCGGATGGAACATGCCGATCGCGAGGTTCACCGTCACGACGATGCCGAAATGCACCGTGTCCACGCCTGCCGCCTTGATGATCGGCACGAGCAGCGGCGTGAGCATCACGATCGCCGAGAGCGGATCGACGAAACAGCCGACCGCCAGCAGCAGCACGTTGATGAAGGCGAGCACCGCGAACTTTCCGAGCTCCATCGACTGCATCCAGTCGACGATCGCCGCGGGCACCTGGTTAACGGTGAGCAGCCACGAGAACACGTTCGCGCAGGTCACGATGATGAACACCTGTGCCGTGAGCCGCGCGGTACGCGAGGCGGCTTCCAGCACCTCGCCCCAGCCGATATCCTTGTAGATGAGGCGCGTGACGATGACCGCGTAGACGCAGGCGACCGAGGCGGATTCGGTCGGCGAGAAGATGCCGCCGTAGACGCCCCCGAGGATCACGATAGGCGCGCCGAGCGCCCAGATGCCGCGCACCGCGCCCGCCCACAGCGCCTTGCCGTCGAAGGGCGCGCCGCGGTCGATGTTGCGCGACCAGCCGTAGTACATCACGTACAGGCCGAGCATCACCGCGATCAGCAGGCCCGGTCCGAGGCCGGCAGCGTAGAGCTTGGGCACCGACTCCTGTGCCGTGGCCCCGTACAGGATCATGACGATGGAAGGCGGAATGATCGAATCGATCGCCCCCACCGAGCAGATGAGGCCGGCGATGAAGTGCTCCGGGTATTTCTTCGCCCGCATCGGCGGCACCATGATCTGACCGATGGTCGCGACCGTGGCGGTGCTTGCCCCGGATATCGCGCCGAAGAAGGTGGAGGCTGCGACCGACGTCACGCCCAGGCTTCCCGGGACGCGCCCGATCGCCGCCTGCATCGGCACCACGAGACGCTGCGCCATCGAGCCGCGCCCCATGATTTCGCCCGCATAGAGGAAGAACGGCACCGCAAGCAGCGTGAATGCGTCGACCGCGCCGTACATGTTCTGGTGCAGCGCCGCGAACGGCAGGTTCATGTAGAAGACGAGGCACACTGTCACCGAGGTGAGCAGGACGACAAAGATCGGGAAACCGAGCAGCAGCAGGATGACCGGGAGTATGCCAAGGGCGAAGCTCATGGCTTGCCTCCGCGCAGCGCGTGACGAATCAGGATGATCATGATCAGCACGTAGCCGACCGCGACCGAGGAATGCGGAATCACCATCGGAATCTGGCCTACGGTGCTGCTCGTACCGAGCTGGCTGAGTGCGTAGTTGGACGACACCCAGATCACGAAGCTCGTGAGACCGATCATGAGCAGCAACTCGATCCAGCGCAGCGTGCCCACCAGCCAGGCCGGGAACACTTTGACAAGCGCGTCCATGCGCAGGTTCTCGCCGCGCAGCATGACCGCGGACGCACCGAGAAAGGTCATCCAGACCATGGTGAATATCTGCACTTCATAGGCGCCGAGCATGGTCTTCGAGAATACGAAGCGCCCGACCACGTTGATGAAGTTCAGACAGACGATGAAGATGAGCGCTGCACCGAGCACCTTCTCCAGCACCGAGATAGCCCTGTGGACGAACGCGTCCATGCCGTCCAGGGCGGACTTGCTGTTCTCACTCACTCGTCTTCCTCCTCGCGCGGACGCGGCCGGCACCCCTGCCGCCGCAGTCCCGCACTGATGAACCGGCTCTTTTGAAGTCTTCTTATCGTGTTGTTGTGGTGACTGATTCGCGCCCGCAGTCAGCCGACGCGGGCGGGAGAATACACCTAACGGGAGCCCGCCGGGACCGGCAACGCTGTGCCGGGTCCCTGTTGCGTCATGCACCGACTTGCCCGGCACCCCAGGCACCATTTACGTGCAGCGGGCACGACGAGGGCGATCCGCACTAGCCGGACTTCCAGCGCCAGCCGAGCGCAGCCATCAGCGCGCCGATGCCGAGCAGCACCGGCGCGATCCCCAGGGCGCTCGCGGCCGGGCCGAGCAGCGCGGGCGCTGCAACCTTGGTCAGGCTGCTGGCGAGGAGCCTCAGGCCCATGGCCGCGCCTTCCGCGCCCTTCTGCGCGCGCCGGAAGGTGAGCATCGTGGTGAGCGGCTGGCCGCCTCCGATACCCAGGCCGTAGAGCACCGACACGGCGAGGATCGTCCAGAAGCCCTGGAAGGCAGGCAGCAGCGCGAAGCTGGCCCCGGTCAGCAGCAGGGACGCGGCGAGCAGTCGCGCCTCGCCGTAACGCGCCACCAGTCGCGGCAGCACGAAGCAGACCCCGATCGCGGAAACCGAGGCCACCGATACCAGGATGCCGATCTCGGAGGGCGAGAAGCCGAGCCCGTGGCCGTAGATCGGCAGGAAGAAACCGTACATGTCGAGTCCGACCTGCAGCACGCCGGTCGCCAGCAGCACGCCGAGCATGCGCGGCACGGCGAGGGTCGCGCGCAGCCCCGGACGCGGGCCCTCGGTGCGCGGAAGCTCCGGGACGAATCGTTTCCAGAGCCCGAGGAGGCAAAGCGTGGCGAGCGCGGCAATGCCGAAGAGCAGGAATGCGCCCGCGTAGCCCGCGCCTTCGATGCCATAGCCCGCGAGCAACGGCCCGAGAAATCCGGTGAGCCAGGCGAGTATGTTGTAGAGGCTGAAATTGCGCGCCACATCGGTCGGCTCGCTCAGCATCCCGACCAGGCTCTGTGTGGGCGGCAACACGCAGAGCGTCCAGGTGCCGCTCAGGAGCGCCGCGAGATAGAGCATGCCGATGCCTGGAAAGAACCAGGGCAGCAGCATGCTCAGCCCGCCTGCGATCGCGCCGAGCGCCATCACGCGCCGGTAACCGAATCGCGCCTGGATCACGCCGACGTTGTAGGAGGCGAGCGTGGGCATATGGTTCACCGCCGAGATCAGGCCCGCGTCGAGCGCGCTGCCTCCCAGTTCGAGCACGTAGAGCGGAAACGCCACGCGCGAAGCCATGATGCCGATAAATGGAACGAACAACAGGCTGCTGATGTAGAGCACGCGCGGCGAGATGCGCATCGCGGTCCTCCGCCAGGGGGGGGGTCGGGTCGCCAGGGTGCCACGGCGACAGTCGCGCACGGCGGCCGGGAGTGTCGCACGACCGCCGGCCGGCACGGGGACGGTTTCACGGCCGACCGGAATTGATAGTAACGTATATGTTACTATTGTCGCAGAATATCCGCCATTTCCTTCCTCCGCTTCCGGCCGTCTCCTTGCCGACCTTTGATCTGCATCAAGCCCCTGTGGCCGGCCGGCCAGTACAAAGGAACCCACGGCGCACCGATGCCTGCTTCCGCGAGCGGAAGGGGGAAAGGCAGACAGCCGGAGCAGGACGGGAGCAGGGTTGCTCGGCCGATGGAAACGGCGAGACCCCGCGCACTGGCAAGGCAACGCAGGCACTCTGGAGAACACTATGCATCGACACCTGAAGCTCGGCTACCTCGCACTCAACGTGACGAATATGGAAGCCTCGAAGAAGTTCTACGAATCCATGGTCGGCCTGAACCTCACGGAGATCGGTGCGAACGGCGAGCATTTCTTCCGCTGCAGCGACGACCATCACAACATCGTGCTCTACAAGAAGGACCAGGCCAGCCTGAAGCGCATCGGCTGGGAGCTGGAGAGCGAGTCCGACATGAACCAGCTCTACAGCGCGCTCGAGCGCAGCAAGGTCAAGGTCCGCGAGGTGGATGCCGCGGAGCGCGCCTTCCTGCACCAGGGCCGCACCATCCGCTTCGAGGATCCGTTCAGCGGCGCGGTGCACGAGTACTACACCGACCAGCGGCGCCTTGGCGGCACGCCCTTCGAGCCGACGGTCGCCAAGATCCAGAAGCTCGGCCACGTCGTGCTGAAAACCCCGCGCTACGAAGACGCGCTCGCCTTCTACATGGACGTGCTCAACTTCCGTTCCTCGGATTTCGTCGAAGGCATGATCACCTTCATGCGCGCCTTCCCGATCCCCTACCACCACTCCTTCGGCCTCGCGAAAAGCGACAAGGGCGCGATGCACCACCTGAACTTCATGGTGTCCGAGGTGGACGACATCGGCAAGGGGATGTGGCGCTACAAGAAGAATGACGTCGTCGTGGTGCGCGGACCGGGTCGTCACCCCCCCTCGGGCGCGATGTTCCTGTACGCGCTCGACCCGGACGGCCACACGGTGGAATACAGCTTCGGCATGGAAGAGTTCCCGGAAGTGAGCCCGCGCAAGCCGCGCCAGCTTCCGCCGCTTCCGGAGTCGATCGATTTCTGGGGTGCTCCGACAGACCCGCGCATGGGCGCCACCGGCAACATCGAAAAGGCCGAGGCTGCCCCGGCGAAGAAGCTGCAGCCCGCCTGACCGGCTCAGGGCGGCGGGGGCGCGAGCCCTCACCGCCCGCCGTTGTGCCGCGCTACCTCCCCCTCCGGCGCGGCACGACGGCACCCTACAGAGGCCCGCCCCGGCGCGGGCCTTTTCATTTGCGCTCTTCCGGCCCGCGCGCGCAGCTGCAGCCTCTATACTCGCGGCCCCATGCCGCTGCCCGCAGGACTCCCCCTCACCATCTCGCGCGAGCAGCTGCTCGAGTTGCCGGTATGCCGCTATGAAGGCCCGGTGGTGCTGGTCGAGACGCAGGCGACGCTTGCCCGGGCCCTGGAGGCCATCCGAGCCGAGACCGCGACCGGCTTCGATACCGAGACGCGTCCTGCCTTCCGGCCGGGCGAGCGCTATCTTCCCTGCCTTGCACAGATCGCGACCGCGCATGCGGTGTGGCTGTTTCCGCTGGAGCGACTGGACTGTTCGGCCGTGCTGGCTGAATTCCTCGGCGCGCGCGAGATCGTCAAGGCGGGCGTCGCGCTCGCCGATGATCTGCGCCAGCTGAAGGAACGATTCCCCTTCAGCGAACACGGGATACGTGACCTAGGCGCGATCGCGCGGCGCCACGGGCTGAAACAGTCCGGGGTGCGCAATCTGGCCGCCCTCTTCCTCGGGGTGCGCATCACCAAGGGCACCAAGACCTCCAACTGGGCGGCACGGCAGCTCAGCCCCCAGCAGGTGAGCTATGCCGCGACCGACGCCTGGATCTGCCGCGAGCTCTGGCTGCGCTTCGAAGCGCTCGGGCTCACCGCGCACGCGGATGCCGCACCAACGCCCGCCGCGGCTTCCAGAACGGCGCCGCTGGACCTCCCGCAGCAGTAAGATCGCGCCTGCCCGCCATCGACCAGGAGTCCCCCATGCAGATCACGGCACGCCCCCCGAAGGAAATCATCGACATGCAGCTGCGCGGCTGGCGCAACCTGGTCTGGGGCTATTACGGCAAGCTGATCGAACTCTACGACGGCCCGCAAGGCTTTCTGGTGGACCTGCCCGAACCCGGCGCGACGGTGGAGCCGCATTTCCATGACGTGGACCAGTTCCAGGTCATCGTGCGCGGCGAGGGGCGCTTCGGCAAGGACCGCGTGAGCGAGTTCTGCTTCCATTACGCGGATGCCTACACGCCCTACGGCCCGATCGTCGGGCCAGCCGAGGGCATCTCCTTTTTCACGCTGCGCGGCGCCTGCGCAGGTGGCCATTTCTCGATGCCCGGTTCGCGCCACCTGATGAAAACGCGCGCCGGGCGCAACACGGGCGGGCGCTTCGTGGTGAACCAGCCGCTGCCCCCGGCCGGCGAGACGCGCCGCGAAGTGCTGCTTGCCGATGCGCGCGACGGCATGCAGGCCGTGGGACTCGCCCTCGGACCGGGCGCGCAGGCCGAGGGACTCGCCGTGGATGCGGGCGCGCAGTACTACGTGGTCTGCACCGGCACGCTTGCCCACGAAGGCCGCGACTACGGCCGGCTGTCGCTCGTCTATGTCGAACCGGGCGAGGCCACGCCGGTATTTCGGGCCGGGCCGCAGGGCGCGGAAGTCCTCGCGCTGCAACTGCCGCGCGCGTCCGAACGCATCGGCTCCAGGCCCGAACCGATTGCCGAGCGCACGGGCACGAACTACACGCTGCCGGAAGGCACCGTCGTGCAGCGTACCCAGTGACCGGGGCCGGCACCGACACGACAGACAGGAAACGATGAGCCCATCCCGCGGCATCGCAGGCCTCGCCGCGCCCGCTGAGCGCCGCCCTGCGCCCGAACGCAACGATGTGTCGCATTTCCCGCGCCACGCGAAGTCGCTGACGAGCTACCGCAAGTACTGGGCATCGCGCTTCGGCACGGCAAAGTTCCTGCCGACGAACCTCGCGGAGATGGAGGCGCTCGGCTGGGACAGCTGCGACATCGTTCTGGTCACCGGCGACGCCTACGTCGATCATCCAAGCTTCGGCATGGCGGTCATCGGCCGTGTGCTGGAAGCACAGGGCTTTCGCGTGGGCATCATCGCCCAGCCGGAATGGCGCAGCGTGGACGCGTTCCGCGCGCTCGGGCGGCCGAATCTGTTCTTCGGCGTGACCGCGGGCAACATGGATTCGATGATCAACCACTACACGGCGGACCGAAGAATCCGCTCGGACGACGCCTACACGCCCGGCGGCGCTGCGGGCCGGCGGCCGGATCGCGCCGCGATCGTCTACGCGCAGCGCTGCCGCGAGGCCTGGCAGGATGTGCCCATCGTGCTGGGCGGCATCGAGGCCTCGCTCCGGCGCATCGCGCACTACGACTACTGGCAGGACAAGGTGCGCCGTTCGATCGTCATCGATTCCAAGTGCGACATCGCGCTCTACGGCAATGCGGAACGCGCGATCGTGGAGATCGCGCACCGCCTCGCCGCGAAGCAGCCGGTCGCGAGCATCACCGACATCCGCGGCACCGCCTTCGTGCGCAAGGAAGCACCCGATGGCTGGACCGAGATCGACTCGACCGAAGTCGACCAGCCCGGCCCGGTTGAATCGCATCTGAGTCCCTACGCGCTGATCGGCGAGAGCCCCGGCGCGGCCTGTGCACCGGGGACCGAAACCGGGCCTGACGCCAGTCCCGCATCAGCGGCGACGCGCAGCGCCACGACGGCGGCGGCATCAGCCGCGCAGCCGCTGCGCTTCACGCCGAATCCCGCGCTCGACGCGCGTGCGGGCCGGCCGCGGCCGCCGGAGCGCACGGCGAGCGTGATCCGTCTGCCTTCCTACGAGCAGGTGAGCACCGACCCGGTGCTCTACGCGCACGCGAGCCGGGTGCTGCATCTGGAGACCAACCCGGGCAATGCGCGCGCGCTGGTGCAGGCACACGGCGCGGGCGCGACCGCGCGCGACGTGTGGATCAATCCTCCGCCCATCCCGCTCACGACGGCGGAAATGGACCATGTCTTCGACCTGCCCTATGCGCGCTCGCCGCATCCGGTCTACGCCGATGCGGCCGGCCGCCACGACGGCGCAACGAAGATCCCCGCCTGGGAGATGATCCGCTTCAGCGTGAACATCATGCGCGGCTGCTTCGGCGGCTGCACCTTCTGCTCGATCACCGAGCACGAGGGCCGGATCATCCAGAGCCGCTCCGAGGATTCGATCATCCAGGAAATCGAGGCGATCCGCGACAGCGTGCCGGGCTTCACCGGCGTGGTCTCCGATCTCGGCGGACCGACCGCCAACATGTACCGCATCGGCTGCCGCTCGCCCGAAATCGAGGCCGCCTGCCGGAAGCCCTCCTGCGTCTATCCCGGCATCTGCAGCAATCTGAACACCAGCCACGCGGCGCTCGTGCGCCTGTACCGGCGCGCGCGCGCGCTGAAGGGCGTGAAGAAGATCCTGATCGGCTCCGGCCTGCGCTACGACCTCGCCGTGGAATCGCCCGAGTACGTGAAGGAACTCGTCACCCACCATGTCGGGGGCTATCTCAAGATCGCCCCCGAGCACACCGAGGCCGGTCCGCTCGAGAAGATGATGAAGCCCGGCGTGGGCAGCTACGAGAAGTTCCGCCAGATGTTCGAACAGTATTCGAAGGAAGCGGGCAAGGAGCAGTTCCTCGTGCCCTACTTCATCGCGGCCCACCCGGGCACGAGCGACGAGGACATGATGAACCTCGCGCTCTGGCTGAAGAAGAACGGCTTTCGCGCCGACCAGGTGCAGACCTTCTATCCCTCGCCGATGGCGAGCGCGACCGCGATGTACCACTCGGGCCGCAATCCGCTGCGCCGCGTGTCGCGCTCCGGCGAAACCGTGGACATCGTGAAGGGGGACAAGCGCCGCCGGCTGCACAAGGCCTTTCTGCGCTATCACGACGCGGCCAACTGGCCGCTGCTGCGTGAGGCGCTGAAAAAAATGGGCCGGGCGGATCTGATCGGCAACGGCAAGCAGCACCTGATTCCGATCTGGCAGCCGGACCTTGACCGTGGCTACGCAAGCCCGCGGCGCAAGAACTCGACCCCGGCGGCTGCCGGTGCAAAACCGGGCGCCGCGCCGCGCCGCGGGCGCGTCCTGACACAGCACACCGGCCTGCCGCCGCGCGCGGGCGGCGCCGCACGCGGACCGGAGAGCGGCAAACGCCGTAGCGGACGCTGAACTGCGGCCCGGGCGACCCGTCACCCGGACGATCTTGCGGCGTGCCCGGAGAGCACCCGATCCAAATTAGAGGAGAACCAGCACATCATGCGCAACATCGATTCCGACGCCCACCGCATCGCAGGGCGCCTGCGACACCTGGACGAACACGGCTGCAACGGGTTCGCGTCATGAACGCCCTCTTCGCTCTGGAGGGAAAACGGGCGCTCGTGGCGGGCGGCGGACTCGGCATCGGCCGCGCGAGCGCGCGCCTGCTCGCGCAGTGCGGTGCGGCGGTGGCGGTCGCGGATCTGGACGGCGCACGCGCGAACGAAACGGCCGCAGAACTGCGCGCCGCCGGCGGTATCGCCACCGGCATCGCGGCCGACCTGCGCGAAGCGGCACAGGCCGAGCGCGTGGTCGCCGAGGCCGTGCAGGGACTCGGCGGTCTCGACATTCTCGTCAACATCATCGGCCAGACGGGCGAGCGCGGCGCGCTCGCCGACATGCCGCCCGAGCGTCTGGAGAACGCGCTCTCGGTGAACCTGCGCCATCACGTCTACACCTGTGCGGCCTTCATCCGCCATCTGCGGGCCGCGAAATCCGGCGGCGCGATCGTGATGACGGGCTCGCTCGCGGGGGTGCTCGGCGCGCCGGGACTCGCGTCCTACGGCGCCTCCAAGGCGGCGCTCATCTCGCTCACGCGTACGCTCGCCGTCGAGTGCGGCCCGCTCGGCATCCGCGTGAACTGCGTCGTGCCCGGCATGATCAACACCGACCGCAGCCGCAAACGCCCCGAAGTCGTGGAGAAGGCGCGCGCCGTGATTCCGCTCGGCCGCGTGGGCGAGCAGGAGGAAGTCGCGAAGGCAATCCTCTTCCTCGCCTCGGATCTCGCAAGCTATGTCTCCGGCCAGATTCTGGTCACCGACGGCGGGCAGACGGTGCTCGGGGCCTTCGACAACCTCTGACACTTTCCTTCGCCTCTTCTGCTGCCTTGGCGCCATTGCATCGACTGAACGCCTCCACCCACGGGAACCCCATGCACACCATTAAAGCGGTCTACCACCCGAACCCGAGACTTCTCCCCATGACCGAAGGCGCGGTCGGTGTCGAGGGCTATCGCATCGATCTCAGTTTCGGCGGCGCGGCCGAGATGCATGGCCGCCATCTGAAGGAAAACGCCTTCGACGTGTTCGAGTTCTCGATCTCCAACCTGTTCATCACCAAGGACATGCCCGAGCGCGCGCACCTGCGCTGGCAGGCGATCCCCATCCACCTGATGCGCTGCGACTTCTTCTACGACCTGCACGTGCACCAGGGCTCGGGCATCCGCAGCTTCGCCGATCTGAAGGGCAAGACGGTCGGGATCCCCGACTTCCAGATGACCGCCGGGGTGTGGCTGCGCATCATCCTGCGCAAGCTCTACGGCATCCAGGCGCAGGATATTTCGTGGGTGAACGGCCGTCCGGCGAGCCAGACCCATGGCGAGGGTGTCGCGCAGGATCTCGCGCCCGGCATCCGGCTGCGCCGCCTGCAGGAGCACGAGCGCCTCGACGACCTGCTGCACCGGGGCGAGATAGACGCCGCGTTCGCGGATGCGATCAGCTGCCGCCTCACGACGGGCAACGGCGTCGAGCGCGTGCCGCTCGCGGTGACGCGCCAGATGTGCGCCGAGCTCTACGCGAAGACGGGTCTGCGCCCCGTGAACCACGTGCTGCTTATCCAGCAGGCGCTCGCCGATGCCCACCCCGCGCTGCCGATGCAGCTCTTTGACGCGATGGAGAAGTCCAAGCAGATCGCCTACCGGCGCATGCGCGAGAGCGCCGATACCTTCCTCATGTTCCCCGAGCTCTACCTCGCCGACAACGAAGCCGCGTTCGGCGCCGATCCCTATCCTTCCGGTCTGAAGGCGAACCGCCCGGTCATCGAGGCGATCCGCGAGGAACTGCTGCTCGAACGCCTGATCCGCAATCCGGTGGGCATCGACGGCCTGTTCCACCCGTCCACGCTGGGAACCTGAAAAGCGGCGCGAGCGCGCGCATGCCCGCGCCCGGCTATCATTGGCGCATGCCCACTAGCACACCTCCCGCCGCGCCGCGCCGCGCCTACAAGCTGGATGCCCACGACACCCTGCGCGGGCTGGGCGAGCTCGGCAGCGGCGTGATGAACGAGGCCACCGGCTGGTGGCGGGCGCTGCTGTTCAGCGCGAACCTGCTCGTCACCGGCCTCTCGCCGTCCGCCTACGATGCGCGCGCCCGCACGGTGGCTGCGCAGCAGATCCGCTTCTCCGCCTGGCAGGTTCTGGGCAGTTTCACGCTCGCCTGCGCGCTGCTCTCCTATGTCCTCGTGCGGATCACGATCCGCGCCGCGGCCGACTATGGCGTCGCCGAATACGCCCAGCAGCTCGTCATGAGCGTGCTCGTGCTGGAACTCGTGCCGCTTGCAGCGGCGCTCTTCGTCGCTCTGCGTTCGGGCGCCGCGATTGCGACCGAGGTTGCCATGTTCCATATCGGCGGCGAGCTCGACCGGCTGGTCGAGGACGGGGCGGACCCGCTGCGCCACGAGCTCATGCCGCGCGTGATGGGCACCATGGTCGCGGTGATGGCGCTCGCCTTCGCGAACGGCGCGCTCGCGATGGCGATGCTCTACGTGGAGTCCTACGGTTTCTCGCCCTGGGGCGCGCAGGAATTCCTGCGCACCAGCGGCGCGGTCTACGGCCCGGCTGTCGTGTTCGGTTGCGTGCTGAAGACGCTGCTGTTCGGCGCAGCGGTCGCGGCCATCCCGATCAGCGAGGCGCTCGCCGCACCGCGCGACATGCGCCAAGTGCCGGTGGCGGTGCTGCGCGCGATGGTGCGCGTCATGCTCGCGATCGCGCTGATCGAGGGTCTGTTCCTGGCGGCCATCTATGCCTGATCCGGCGCAGGCGATCGACGAGGCGCGCGGCAGCACATTCAGGGCGAAGCTGCTGCTCGCGCTGCTCGTGCTGCTGATCGGCGGATTCATCGGCTATGTGATGCTTGCGCGCGGCGTGTTCGAGTCGACGCAGAAGCTCGTGCTGATGGTGGAGAACGCCGAAGGTCTCTCGGTCGGTGCGGATCTCACCTACTCGGGCTTCGCGATCGGCCGGGTGCAGAAGATCGAGCTCGCCTCCGACGGGCGGGCGCGCGCCGAGGTGTCGGTGCCGAAGAGTCAGGCGCACTGGCTCACGGCGACGAGCGTGTTCACGCTCGAGCGCGGCCTGGTGGGCGCGGCGCGGCTGCGCGCCTTCACCGGCGATCGCAGCGCCCCGCCGCTGCCCGACGGGGCCGAGCGCACCCTGCTGCGCGGCGATGCTGCCGAGGAAATCCCCATCGTGCTGAACGGCGTGAAAAGCATCGTGCAGAACATCGAGCGCATGACTTCGGCCGATTCCGATATCAGCGCGAGCATCGCCGCGCTGCGCGCGCTCGGCGAGAAGATGAACGGTCGCAACGGCGTGGTCGGCGCCCTCGTGGGCGACCGGCGCAACGCCGAGAAGGTCATGGAGGCGATCGCGAACGCCAACCGGCTGCTCGATTCGCTGAACGGCCTGTCGCAGAAGCTCGGCGGCACGCTCTCCACCGCCGAGCAGGCACTCAATCGCCTGGACCAGCGCCTGCTCAGCCCGGGGGGCGCCATGGACGAGGCGCAGAAGACGCTCGTCGAACTGAATGGCGCGATCGCCGAGGCGCGCACGAGCCTCAGGCGCGTGGACGGCGTGCTCGCCGACGCTCAGAAGATTTCCGCCAACGCCGCCGTGGCAAGCCAGGACCTCGACCTGCTGCGCGCCGAGGTTGAAAACAACCTCAGGAAGATCGGGTCCCTCGTGAACGAGATCAATCGCAAGTGGCCGTTCGCGCGCGAGACGGAGACACCGCTGCCGTGAGACGCGCCGCCCTGCCCGGCTGTCTGATCGTCGCCTGCCTCCAGTTCGCCGGTTGCGCGGCTACGCCGCCGGCCGACTGGCAGCTCGGCGCGCGCGACGGCCTTGCGAGCTACCAGAGCGCCTACTTCGGCGGCAGTTCGCGCGCCGCGGCGGGTGCGCTGCAACTCGCCCGACGGGAGCTCTCCGCAACCGGCAGACCGGCGCTCGTCGCCCATGCCGAACTCTATGCCTGCGCGCTGCGCGTGGCCGCGCTCGATTTCGACGAGTGCCCGGGCTTCCTCGCGCTCGCGGCCGATGCGGCGCCCGCTGAACGCGACTATGCGCGCTACCTCGCCGGCGACTGGCGGGACCTGCAAACCGCGGCACTGCCTGGCACGGCGCAGGCCGCGATCCAGGGCGGCAGCGCGGCGCTTGCCGGCATCGCCGACCCGGTGTCGCGCCTGGTCGCCGCCGGCGCGCTGCTGCGCGCAGGGCGCATGACGCCCGAGGGCATCACCCTCGCCATCGACACCGCCTCGGCCCGGGGCTGGCGCCGGCCGCTCCTCGCCTGGCTCGGCGTGGCCCTCGCGCGCGCCGAAGCCGCCGGCGACGGACCAGCGGCCGCGCAACTGAAACGTCGCATCGCACTGGCCGCCGAATCCGCATTGCAATGAATCCATCACCACAGCTTGAACAGCCATGATCCAGGGGGGAGCAGCGCGCGTGGAACTGACAATGAACGAATTCATGGTGCCGGCGCAGGATGCCGGCATCGCGCTCTACCTGCGCAACAAGCACCCGCGCGGAACGGAGAATTTCGAGAGCACGAAGATTCTGCTGATGGTTCACGGGGCCACCTACCCCGCCTCGACCAGCTACGACCTCGCGCTGAACGGCGTCTCGTGGATGGACCATGTCGCGCGCCAGGGCTACGACGTCTATTGTCTGGACCTGCGCGGCTTCGGCCGCTCCACGCGCCCGCCCGAAATGTCGCAACCTGCGGCAGACAATCCGCCGGTCGTGCGCACCGAGACGGCGGCGCGCGATGTCGCGGCGGCAGTCGATTTCATCCTCGCGCGCCGCGGCGTGGCGAAGCTCAACCTGCTCGGCTGGTCCTGGGGTACCGCGGTGACCGGGCTCTATGCCACGCGCCACAACGACAAGCTGGAGAAGCTCGTGCTGTACGCACCAGCCTGGGTGCGCACCGTGACCTCGCCGGTCGATCCGGGCTCGAAGCTCGGCGCCTATCGCATCGTCGAACGCGCGAGCGCTAAGAAGCGCTGGCTGAACGGGGTGGCCGAGGCACAGCAGGCCAGCCTGCTGCCCGCGGCCTGGTACCAGGCCTGGGAGGACGCAACCTTCGCGACCGACCCGGTGGGTGCGACGCTGACGCCGCCCGGATTGCGCGCGCCGAACGGCTCGGTGCAGGACCTGCGCGAATACTGGCTCTCGGGCCGACCCGTGTACGAACCATCGGAAATACGCGTGCCGGTGCTCCTCACGCACGCAGAATGGGATGTGGACCTGCCGAGCGCGCTGATGCACGCGTACTTCGCGCAGCTCGTCAATGCGCCCTACCGGCGCAGCGTCGAGATCGGCGAAGGCACCCACATGGTGATGCTGGAGAAGAACCGCATGCAGCTCTTCCAGGCGGTGCAGCAGTTCCTGGACGAGCGCTATACCCCGGAATCCTGAGGCCGCAGCGCGGGCGGGAATTCCTGCCCCGCCCGCACGGCACCCCTCGCTTCCAACTCAGGCGTTGTTCAGGAAGTGCCGCTTGCCGATTTCCACGCCCATATGACGGACGATGTTGTAGGCCGTCGTCACGTGGAAGTAGAAGTTCGGCATCGAGCGGTTCTGCACCAGCTCAAGACCAGTGAAAGGAACTTCCTTGTCGCGCATTTTCACCATGATGGTCCTCGCCTCGGCCGCGTCGATGTCGGCCTGCTTCGCCGCGTTCACCGCCGCCAGCGCCTTGTCGACCCGGGCGATGAGATCCGCGAGACTCTTCTCGCTGCTGCCGAGGTCCACAGGCTGCGTGCCCGAGAGCAGCGCGACGCAGTTCTTGGCGTGATCGGTGGCGATGCGCACCTGCATGGTGAAATCCAGCATGTCGGGGAAGAGGCGAAACCCCAGCAGCGTGGTCTCGTCGTACTTCTTCTCGGCGTAGTGCGTCTGCGCAAGCTGCAGAACGGCCTTCAGGCCGCCCAGCTGGCGCGCGAATACGGGAACGGAAATCTGGTACAGGGAAATCGACATCGTGGTTCCTCCTCGCTGAATGGGTCTGCCGGATCCGGCAGACCGGGGCGAAATTGAACCACAGATCCCAAGCCGGCAGCGCGCCCCGATGAGCCATCCGCTGCTCACTGCCGAGACGCTCGGCGCGCTGCGCGAGGCCTTCGATACGGGCGCGCCGACCCTCGTCTGCTCGCTTGACCTGGAGCGCACGCGCGCCGCGGTGGCAGTCGATGCTGCGGGGTTCTCCTGGCAGGATCGCCGCTATCCCTGGCCTGAGGTGCTCCGCCCGCGCACGGTGTATTACTGGACCGGCGCGGCTTTCGAGCCGATCGCGCGCTACGCCGGCGCGCTCATCAAGCTGGTCCCCACCGAGTGGGGCGCCCCCACCTTCGAGATCGACGGCATCAAGATGCTGCCCACCGCTAGCGTTTCGCCCTACGAAGACGCCAGGCGCAAGGTGGCCCTGATCCGGCCGCGTGGCAAACGGGTGCTCGACACCTGCGGCGGGCTGGGCTACTTCGCGGCCTGGTGCCTGGCGGGCGCCGTCGCGGAAGTTCTGTCCTTCGAAAAGAGCGCGGAGGTGCTCTGGCTGCGCACGCTGAACCCCTGGTCACCGCCTCCCGATGTGCGCCTGAGCCTGAAGCACGCCGACGTAGCGGCGGAAATCCGTGCGCTGCCCGAGGGTTCCGTGGACGCGATCCTGCACGACCCTCCGCGCTTCGGGATCGCCGGGGAACTCTATTCGCAGGCTTTCTACGATCAACTCGCTCGCGTGCTGAAGCGCCGAGGAACGCTGTTTCACTACACCGGCACACCGAACAGACTCACTAGCGGGCGCGATGTTCCGCAGGAAGTCGCCACCCGTTTGAAGCGCGCGGGTTTCGACACGAGTCCGCGGGGCGACGGGCTGCTCGCAATCCGGCGCTAGGCTGGCCGATTCGCTCCCGGCACCGGGTTTCCTCATCGGGCCTGTCCGGTTCTATGCCCCTGCAGTCCGGGCGAGGCCCGATCATCCGGTCCCGGCGAGGCCCGATCATCCGGTCCCGGCGAGGCCCGATCATCCAGCCAGCAAGCCGAGGATCGCCTCGCCGTAGCGCTCGAGTTTCTTCTGCCCGATGCCGTCCAGCGTGCCGAGCGCCTCGAGGGTATCCGGCCGCAGCGCCGCGATCGCGGCCAGCGTGCGGTCATGGAAAATCACATACGCGGGCACGCCCTGACTGCGCGCTTCGCCGCCGCGCCAGGCCTTCAGCGCGTCGAGCAGCGCGGCATCGGCAGCGGGCAGATCCGTCGCCGGGCCGCGGCGCTTCGTGCCTGAACGCTTCTTCTGCGCAACGCGGCGCAGCTCCACGCCGGTTTCGCCCTTCAGCACCGGGCGGCTCGCCTCGGTAAGTGTGAGCGCCCCATAGGCCTCGTGGTCGGGCCGCAGGAAACCGAGCGCGGTCAGCTGGCGGAACACGCTGCGCCATTCGGAGTCATCGAGGTCCGCGCCGATGCCGAATACCGAGAGCTGGTCGTGGTTCCAGCTTTTGACGCGGTCAGTCGCCTTGCCGCGCAGCACGTCGATGAGGTGCACCGCGCCGAAACGCTGGCCGGTGCGATAGACCGTGGAGAGCGCCTTCCTCGCCGCCTCGCCCGCGTCCCAGGTCTCGGGCGGCTCGAGGCAGGTATCGCAGTTGCCGCAGGGCGTGCTCGTCTCGCCGAAGTAATCGAGCAGACGCACGCGACGGCAACCCGCGGTCTCGCACAGGCCGAGCAGCGCATCGAGCTTGGCGACCGACACGCGCTTGTAGTCCTCGCTGCCCTCGGACTGATCGATCATGCGGCGCTGCTGCACGACATCGCCCAGGCCGTAGCTCATCCAGGCATCGGCCGGCTCGCCGTCGCGACCGGCGCGCCCGGTCTCCTGGTAATAGCCCTCGATGCTTTTCGGCAGATCGAGGTGAGCGACGAAACGTACTTCGGCCTTGTCGATGCCCATGCCGAAGGCGATGGTCGCCACCATCACGATGCCCTCCTCGTCCTGGAAACGCGCCTGGTGGGCGCTGCGCGTTTCCGCGTCCAGACCGGCGTGATAGGGGAGCGCCTTGATCCCCTGTGCGGCCAGAAAGGCCGCGGTTTCGTCCACCTTGCGGCGCGACAGGCAGTACACGATGCCGGTGTGGCCGTAGTGCGCGCCGCGGATGAAGGCGAGCAGCTGCGCGCGCGGCTCGGCCTTGTCGACGATGGTGTAGCGGATGTTCGGCCGGTCGAAGCTCGACACGAACACGCGCGCCTCATCGAGCGCGAGCCGCGCGATGATCTCGGCGCGCGTCTGGGGATCGGCGGTCGCGGTGAGCGCGATGCGCGGCACCTGCGGGAAGCGCTCGTGCAGGATGGAGAGCTGCAGATACTCGGGGCGGAAGTCGTGCCCCCACTGCGACACGCAGTGCGCCTCGTCGATGGCGAAGAGCGCAAGCTCGGCCTCCTCGAGGAGGGACAGCATGCGCGGCATCACCAGCCGCTCGGGCGCCACGTAGAGAAGATCGAGCCCCCCCGCGGCGAAGCTGCGTTCCACCGCAGCGGCCGCGCGCCCGTCTAGCGAGGAATTGAGAAAGGCGGCACGCACGCCAAGCTGCTCGAGCGCCGTGACCTGGTCGCGCATCAGTGCGATGAGCGGCGAGACCACGAGCGCCGTGCCCGGGCGCAGCAGCGCGGGCAGCTGATAGCAGAGCGACTTGCCCCCGCCCGTGGGCATGAGGACCAGCGCGTCGCCCCCGGAGACGAGGTGCGAGACGATCGCCTCCTGAGGCCCGCGGAAGGCAGGATGGCCGAAGGTGCCGCGCAACAGCTCGAGCGCGCCGCCCGCGGCGGCGGATGGTCCCTGCATCGCCATCAGGCCGCGCCTGCGCGCGCGAGCAGGCGGTCGAGCTGTCCGGCGAAACGCTTGCGATCCGCCTGGCTGAAGGCGGACGGGCCGCCCGTCTGCACGCCGCTGCCGCGCAGTTCGTCCATGAAATCGCGCATCACCAGCCGCTCGCGTATCGTCTCCGGCGAGACGAGTTCGCCGCGGGGATCGAGCACCGTCACCCCCTTGGCGATCGCGTCCGCCGCAAGCGGGATGTCTGCCGTGATGACGAGATCACCCGGCTCGGCCTCGGCGACGATGCGGTTGTCGGCCACATCGAAACCGCGCGGCACCTGCAGCGCGCGGATATAGATCGAGGGCGGCGTGCGCAGCGCCTGATTCGCGACCAGCGTCATGTGCACCTTCGCGCGCTCGGCCGCGCGGAACAGGATTTCCTTGATCGGCGCCGGGCAGGCGTCCGCATCGACCCAGATTTTCATGACGCGAGTTTCGCACGCCGGGCGGGGAATCCCGCGGCCAGGGTCGAAGATAAATAGTAACGCATATGTTACTATGTACGCAGATTCCTGCTCTCGTCCTCCTTCTTCAGCAGCCCGTAGCGCGCAAGCGTGCGGCGGCGTGCTTCGGCGTGGTCCACCACCGGGGCGGGATAGTCACAGCCTGCCGCCTGCTGTTCGAGCGGGGCCATGCGCCAGGGCTCGTGGATCAGCGCGGCCGGCACGCGCGCGAGCTCGGGAACCCAGCGGCGGATGTAGCTGCCCTCGGGATCGAACTTGCGCGACTGGGTCACGGGATTGAAGATCCGGAACCAGGGCTGGGCGTCGCAGCCGGTGGACGCGCTCCACTGCCAGCCGCCGTTGTTCGCCGCGAGATCGTGATCGAGCAGCTGCGCGGCGAACCAGGCTTCGCCGCGGCGCCAGTCGAGACCGAGGTGTTTCACGAGAAAGGAGGCGACAAGCATGCGCAGCCGGTTGTGCATGAGCCCGGTCGCGGCGAGTTCGCGCATCGCCGCATCCACCAGTGGATAGCCGGTGCGGCCCTCGCACCAGGCACGGTAAAACGCGCCGTCCGCATCCGGCTCCCAGACGAGCGCATCGAACTGCGGCTTGAACGCGCGCCTGACCACATCGGGTCGCCAGGCGAGTATCGCCTGATAGAAGTCGCGCCACACGAGTTCGGAGAGCCAGGCGGCCGATCCCTCTCCGGGCGCCGCGAGCGCGAAGCGCACGAGGGCGCGGATCGACACCGTGCCGAAACGCAGATGCGCTGACAGGCCCGAAGTCCCGTCGATCGCGGGAAAGTCGCGCCGCGCGGCGTAGTCGCGCAGACGCGGCACGAAGGCGCTGAGCCGGCGCGCGCCCGCCGCCATGCCGGGTTCGATTGCGCAAGCCGCAGGCCGGAAGCCGAGCTCGGCAAGCGTCGGCACGACCGCCTGCGCGGGCTCCGCCGGTGCAAGCCTCCCCGGATGAACGCGGGTGTCGCGCGACGCATGATCCTCCGGCGCGAGCTTCTCCAGCCAGGCGCGCTTGTAGGGCGTGAAGACCGAGAACGCCGTGCCACCGCGCGTGCGCACCTCGTCCAGCTCGAAGACCACCTGGTCCTTGCGCGTGCGCCAGTCGATGCCGCAGGCGGCAAGCGCCTCGGCGACCGCGGCATCGCGCCTGATCGCTGCGGGCTCGTAGTCGCGATTCGCATAGACCGCCGCCACGCCGAGCGCATGCGCGAGCTTCGGAATCTCCTCTTCGGCGCTGCCGCGCAGAATACGCAGCGCGCCACCGCGCGCCGCGAGCGCGTCGCCAAGTTCGACCACACTGGCATGCAGAAAACCCACGCGCCGGTTGTCCGGCGCGAGCTGACCGAGGATGGCGCTGTCGAACACGAACACGCAGTGCACCTGCTCGTGCGCTGCTAGCGCTGCGGCGAGCGCCGCATGATCGTCATCGCGCAGATCGCGCCTGAACCAGACGAGGGCTGCCTCAGCGCTCATGATGGGCCGCGCTCAGGCAGGCTGCATGCTGCGCGCCGTGCGCCAGCGCAGGAGTTCTTCTTTCAACGCATCGAGACTGGCGATCCGTGAAACACCCGCGGGCGGGCGCTTCAGGTGACCGGCGCCGCCACCGCCGCACCACAGTGCCACTGCCTCGGGGAGCGCGGCACGCATGCGTCGAACCGTTCCTCGCATCGGCACCGCGCCGAAATTCTCCGAGTACGACAGCGCGACCACGTCCGCGCCGTAGGCCTCGGCCGCGGCGAGCACCTGGCTTTCCGGCGTCTGGGTGCCGAGCGGAATGCAGGCCGCGCCTTCCAGGCGCAACATCGCCTGCGCGAGCAGCAGACCGAGGCCGTGCGGTTCGCCCGGCAGCGTCGCGAGCAGGATCTTGGGCGCGCTGCCGGGCGCCGGCAGCTGCCCCATCGCCTCGTGCAGCACGCTCTGCAGCTGTTCCGAGTACAGATGCTCCTCGAAGATCTCGATCTCGCCGCGCACCCAGGCATTGCCGATCGCGACCAGCATCGGAGAAACCGCGTCGGTCACGAACCGGGCGATGCCCTCGCGGGCGAGGCGCATGCGCAGTTCTTCGCGCAGGGCCGCCTCGTCGTGCCGCCTGAGCAGTTGCAGCAGGCCGGGGTCATCGCCTTCGGGCGTGGGCGGGCAGGCCCGCTCGCTACGCTCGTCCGGGCTCAGGCTGAAGACTTGGCCCGGACGCATGCCCTGGTCAAGCAGACGACGGACATCGCGCAGCTGGGCGACCTGCTCCGGCGGGTAGAGCCGCTCGCCCTTTGCGTCCCGGACCGGTTGCGGAAACCCGTAGCGACGCTCCCATATCCGAAGCGTGTCCTTACCTATCCCGGTTTCAAGCGCAAGGGCGGCAATGGAGATTCCTGACATGTCGCTCATTTATTTCTCATTTGTCCAAGACAAACTGTTGACAAGGCGTTTCCATGAGCCCTATTATCCGCACACCCCATCACTTTGTCTAGGACAAACAATGAATGCGACCGAAAGAATGTTCCTCGTAGACGTCCAGGCCAGCCAGGATGCCCGCAACGTTGCGATCGAGCATGTCGGCGTGCGCGGCCTGCGTTATCCCCTCCCCGTGCAGGGCCGGAATGGCGTCCAGCACACGGTGGCCGAGGCCGAGATGACCGTGGCGCTCGATCCGTCGGTCAAGGGCACCCACATGTCGCGCTTCGTCGAAACCCTTGAGTCCTGGGACAGCGCCGTGGGTCCGGCGGATCTGGTCCAGCGCCTGACGGGCATGCTCGAGCGCCTGGACGCGAAGGCCGGCAGGATCGGGCTGCGTTTCCCCTACTTCATCCGCAAGCGCGCGCCGGTGAGCGGCGTAGAGAGCATGCTCGACTATCAGGCCGGCATGCGCGCCGAGGTGGTCGCAGATGCACCCGCCAGCCTGAGTCTGACACTGACCGCGCCGGTCACCAGCCTGTGCCCCTGCTCGAAGGAGATCTCGGAGTACGGTGCCCACAACCAGCGCTCGCATGTCACGCTGGACGTGGAACTGATCGAACCCGGCGCGCTCGATTTCGAATCGCTGGCCGAGATCGCCGAGGCTGCCGCCTCCTGCGAGATCTACGGTCTGCTCAAGCGCCCCGACGAGAAGTACGTGACCGAGCGCGCCTACGACAACCCGAAGTTCGTCGAGGACCTGGTGCGCGATCTCGCCCTCGCGCTGGAGAACCACCCGGCGATCCGCCGCTACATGGTGGAAGTCGAGAATTTCGAGTCGATCCACAATCACTCTGCCTACGCTCGTCTGACAGGCGGGCGTGATGCAGTCTCCCCCGTGACGGACGCACGCGCGTGAACGCTCCCGAGCACAACCGCATCGCACGCGCCGGTCCGGGTGCAGCGCAAGCCGCGGGGCGCGGCCTGCGCGCGGCCGAGGAGGGCTGGCTCCCGGATATGCTGATCCGCGCCGGCATCCGGCGTCTGCTGCGCGAGCGGCTCGATGAGATCGACGAGAACGACCCGGAGGCCGGCGCCGCCGCCTCGACCCGTTTCGCCCGCGTGATGCGGGCGGCCGAAGTCGCGCCCCTGCCCGCAGTCGCGAACGCGCAGCACTACGAAGTTCCAGCCGGCTTCTTCGGGCTCGTGCTCGGCCGGCACCGCAAGTACAGCAGCTGCTACTGGGACCGCGACACCCGTACGCTGGACGAGGCGGAAACGGCGGCCCTCGCGATCACCTGCGAACGCGCGGGGCTGGAGGACGGCCAGCGCATCCTCGAACTCGGCTGCGGCTGGGGTTCGCTCTCCCTCTGGATGGCTGCGGCCTATCCGCGCGCGCAGATCACCGCGGTGTCCAACTCGCACTCGCAGCGCAGTTACATCGAGACCACCGCCCGGGCGCGCGGCCTCGCCAATCTGCAGGTGATCACCACTGACATGAACACTTTCGAGGCCCCCGGCCGCTACGACCGCGTGGTCTCCGTCGAAATGTTCGAACACATGCGCAACTGGCCGGAGCTCTTCCGCCGCATCAGCCAATGGCTCGAACCGGGCGGACGGTTCTTCATGCATGTCTTCGTGCACCGCTCCACGCCCTATGCCTTTGTCGACCAGGGCCCCGGAGACTGGATGAGCCGCCACTTCTTTTCCGGCGGCATCATGCCGAGCGACGATCTTGCCCTGCAGTTCCAGGATCACCTCCGGCTGCGCGAGCGCTGGCGCTGGAACGGCACGCACTACCAGCGCACGGCCGACGCCTGGCTCGCACAGCTCGACGCAAACCGCGCGATCGCGATGCCCCTCCTCGCCGACATCTACGGCGAAGGCCATGCCCGAGTCTGGCTGCAGCGCTGGCGCATCTTCTTCATGTCCTGCTCCGAACTCTTCGGCTACCGCGGTGGCAACGAATGGTGGGTCAGCCATTACCTGTTCGAACGGCCCGGATCGGGCGACAACGCGCCCGGCCCGGATGATCGGCCGGCCCGATGATGACCCCTGTCACCCGGCCGCCGCGGAGGAGACGATGGGCAGGACTGGTCGATGTCGATATCGCATCGATCGGCACGGGGCGACGCGTACTGGGCATCGGCGCGCTGATGCTTCCGGCCGCCGTGCTCGCCTGGCTGATCCTCGGCCTGCTGGACGTCGCGCCGCCGATGATCGAGATATTCGGCGAGGCGGGATTGCGCGCCCCGGCCGGCGCGGCCGTCGCCGGACTGCTGATTGCCGCCGCCGCGTTCTGGAATGTCTGAGCGCAACCGCCGCGCTCTGGAAACATCGAGTCGCACACCCCCTCAACCAACCCGAGGAAAGCTGTCATGTTCAAGCTGTCTGATGTGTTCATCCTGATCGCGGTCGCGATCTCGTTCGTCGTATCGGCGTACCTGTGGTTCAACGGCTACCCGCAGCACGGAATCTTCACCGCCATCTGGGTGCCGTCGATACTCGGATTCGGCATCTATTTCAGACTGGCCAGTCTCGCTTCCTCCCTGGAGAAAAACCGATGAACGCGCCCGACCTTCTGATACCGGCCATCGGCGCATTCGTCACGATGATCATCGGTCTGGTGCTTACCGTCGTGGAGTTCCGGCGCATGCAGCGCAACAGGAAGGACGGTGACTGACGCATGACCGGACTCACGAGCTGGCTCTGGGCGCTGCCGGTGCTGCTGGCGCTCGCCATCCCGGCCTGGGCGCTTTGCACCGCGCGGCGCAATGCCGGGCTCGTGGACATATTCTGGTCGGTGTTCTTTCTTGCCGCCTGCGTGCCGTATGCGCTCGCTGCGGAAACCCTGTCGGGCACGGCGCTCGCCGTGCTCGCCGTCGTCGCTGTCTGGGCGCTGCGGCTCTCGGGCCACCTCGCGCGACGCAACTGGTATGCGCCGGAAGACCCGCGCTACCGCGCGATTCGCGCGCGCAACGAGCCCGGCTTCTGGTGGAAGAGCCTCTACCTCGTATTCGGATTTCAGGCGGTTCTGGCCTGGCTGGTCTCGGCGCCGCTTGCCGGCGCGATCACCTCGGGCCAGCCGCTCGGCGCGATCGAGTGGCTCGGGATTGCGATCGCGCTCTTCGGCCTTGTCTGGGAATCGGTTGCCGATGCGCAACTGACGCGCTTCAGGTCCGAACCGGCGAACGCCCGGCGGGTGATGGACAGCGGCCTGTGGCGCTATTCGCGTCATCCGAACTATTTCGGCGAATTCTGCGTCTGGTGGGGCCTGTACGTTGTCGCGGCCGGCGCGGGCGCCGCGTACACCGTCTTTGCGCCGATCCTCATGTCGGTGCTGCTCCTCAGGGTTTCAGGCGTCCCCCTGCTGGAAAAGGACATCGGCGAACGCCGCCCCGGATACCACGACTATGTCGCGCGCACGAATACCTTCTTTCCGGGCCCGCGCAAGGAGAGCCCATGCACGCAAAGCTGAAGACACTCACCGCAAAGCTGAAAGCACTTGCCGCGATCCTGATGCTGTACGGATGCCAGACCGCACCACTGCCGCCGCTCTCGCAGGTTCCCCGCGTCGAACTCGAGCGCTTCATGGGGCCCTGGTATGTCATCGCGAATATTCCGACCTTCATCGAGAAGGGCGCGCACAACGCGGTCGAAAACTACCGGCTGGACAAGGACGGCAGCATCGCCACCACGTTCACGTTTCGTGCAGGCGGATTCGACGGCCCTGAGAAGCGCTACGAGCCGCGCGGCTTCGTCGTGGACCGCGGATCGAACGCGGTCTGGGGCATGCAGTTCATCTGGCCGGTGAAGGCCGATTACCGGATTTCGTATCTCGCGCCGGACTACAGCATGACCGTCGTCGCACGCACGCGCCGCGATTACGTCTGGCTGATGGCGCGCACGCCGACGATATCCGAGGCGGACTACGCACGCATGCGCCAGTTCATTGCCGACCAGGGCTATGACGTCTCGAAGCTCGAGCGCGTGCCGCAGCGCTGGGACGCGAAGCCGGCAGCGGGAAACTGAGATGCGGGAAGCTGACGACATGCGATCCGCCCTGTCTGCCGCGCTGCGGCGCTGGGTCGACAGCGCACCGGGTTCCTTCGAGCAGGAAGAAGGCGAGACGCGACGCATTGACTGGCTGCGCGTGCTGCCGTTTCTCGGCATCCATGCAGGCTGTCTGCTCGCGCTATGGACAGGCGTGAGCGCGACCGCCGCGGTCTGCGCGGTCGCGCTCTACCTGGTGCGCATGTTCGCGATCACCGCCTTCTACCATCGCTACTGCGCGCACCACGCCTACCGGATGTCGCGCCTGATGCAGTTCCTGTTCGCGCTCCTCGCAGGAAGCGCCGCGCAGCGCGGGCCGCTGTGGTGGGCTTCCCACCACCGCCATCACCATGCGCACTCGGACCGCGCCGGCGACGCGCACTCGGCCCTGCGGGACGGGCTGCTGTGGAGCCATCTGGGCTGGTTTCTCGCGCGCGAGAACTTTGCGCCGCGCGCACATCTGGTGCGCGATCTCGCGCGCTATCCGGAACTGCGCTTTCTCGACCGCTTCGACGTGCTCGCGCCGGTCGCGCTGATCGCGCTGCTCTACGCCACCGGCGCCTTCCTTTCCGCAGCCGCCCCGCATCTGGGCACGAGCGGACCCCAGCTCGTGGTCTGGGGATTCTTCATCTCCACGGTCGCGCTCTATCACGCGACGTTCACCGTCAACTCGCTCGCGCATCGCTGCGGCGCGCGCCGCTATGCGACGCCCGACGATTCGCGCAACAACCTGTGGATCGCGCTCCTCACGCTCGGAGAAGGCTGGCACAACAACCATCATCACTACGCGGGCGCCGCGCGCCAGGGCTTCTACTGGTGGGAGATCGACCCCACATGGCTCGGCCTGAGGCTGCTTGCCGCGCTCGGCCTGGTGCGCGGACTGCGCGAGGTTCCCGCCGCCGTGCGCGAGACGCGCCGCATCGGGGCCGGCGCATGAGAATCGCCGTCATTGGCACCGGGATCGCGGGCAACACCGCGGCCGCCGCGCTGTGCCGCGAGCACGACATCTGCGTGTACGAACAGGCCGCCCACGTCGGCGGTCACACTCACACCCACGACATCGACTTCGACGGCGAGCGCCTCGCCGTCGATACCGGCTTCATCGTGTTCAATCACCGCACCTACCCGCGTTTCAGCGCGATGCTCGAGGCCCTCGGCGTGGAAAGCCAGGAATCCTCGATGAGCTTCAGCGTGCGCAATGCGGCGAGCGGCCTGGAATACAACGGCACGGATCTGAACGGTCTGTTCGCGCAACGGCGCAACCTGCTGCGGCCGTCCTTCCTCGGCATGATCCGCGAGATCCTGCGTTTCAACCGCGAGGCGCCGGCGCTGGTGGACGCGCCCGGGGCTGCCGAACCCTCGCTCGGCGATGTCCTTGCCGCGGGCCGCTACGGCCGCCGCTTCATCGAGGATTACCTGCTGCCGATGGGCGCCGCGATCTGGTCCACCGATCCGGCGCGCATGCTCGATTTCCCGGCGCGCTTCTTCGTGCGCTTCCTGCTCAACCACGGCATGCTAAGCATCGACGAGCGCCCGGTATGGCGCACCGTCCGGGGCGGGTCCGCGCGCTATGTTGAGCTGCTCATCCAACCCTTCCGGGAGCGGATCCGGTCCGCGACGCCGGTGGAGTGGATCCGGCGCCTGCCGGCGGGCGTGATCGTGAAGGCGCGCGGCCATGCGCCCGAATCCTTCGACGCGGTGTTCGTCGCCTGCCACGCCGACCAGGCGCTCGCGCTGCTCGCCGACCCGAGCGAGACGGAACGCGCAGTGCTCGGCGCGCTGCCCTATCAGGAGAACGAGGCCGTGCTGCACACCGACACCTCGCTCCTGCCCCGCTCGCGTCGCGCCTGGGCGGCCTGGAACTATCACGCCGGGGGCGACGGCGGACCGATGGCGCTCACCTACAACATGAACATCCTGCAGCGCCTCCCATCGCGCCACACCTGGTGCGTGACGCTCAACCGCAGCGATGCGATCGACCCGCGCCGCGTCGTGCGCCGCATCGTCTACCACCATCCGCTCTTCACGCCTGCGGGCGTCGCGGCCCAGGCCCGCCAGCGCGAGCTGAATGTCGCGCGCACCTACTACTGTGGCGCCTACTGGCGCTACGGCTTTCATGAAGACGGGCTGCAGAGCGCGGTCGATGCGCTCGCGCATTTCTCGGAGAACATCGGTGCACAGCGCGATCTATCACGGGTGGCTTGACCACCGGCGGCAGACGCCGCGCGTGCACGCCTTCCGCTACCAGGTGATGCTCGCCTGGCTCGACCTGGCCGAGCTCGATACGGTATTTCTCGGCCGCTGGCTGTGGTCGACCCGGCGCGCGGCTCCGCTGCGCTTCGACCGACGCGACCATCTGGGCGATCCGGCGCGTCCGCTCGCCGAGTGCGTGCGCGAGCTGGTGCGCGAACGGCTCGGCCACGCCCCGACCGGCGCAATCCGCCTGCTCACTCATCTGCGACACTTCGGCTACTGCTTCAATCCGGTGAGCTTCTACTACTGCTACGAGGGGTCCGGGACGGACGAACGCCTTGCGGCCATCGTCGCAGAGGTGAACAACACGCCCTGGGGAGAACGCCATTGCTATGTCCTCGATGCCGCCCAGGCCGCGGCAGGCGAAGGATGGCGCTTCCGCTTCGACAAGGATTTCCATGTCTCGCCCTTCATGCCGATGGCACTCCTCTACGACTGGCGCTTCGGCGTTCCGGGCGCGCGCCTTGCGATCCACACCGCGCTCGTCGCCCCGGCGGCCGGGGCACGTCCCGAGGAGCGCGTGTTCGATGCAAACCTCGCGCTGCAGCGCCGGGAGATCACGTCCGCCAACCTCGCCCGCGAACTCCTCGCCTTTCCGTTCATGACCGCGCGCGTGA
Organism: uncultured Pseudomonadota bacterium; assembly: GCA_903834835.1. GTDB lineage: Bacteria > Pseudomonadota > Gammaproteobacteria > Burkholderiales > SG8-39 > CAILKO01. Next base: position 68,967 of record CAILKO010000052.1, read on the forward strand.
TCACCGCGATCTACTGGCAGGCGCTGCGACTGTGGCTGAAACGCATTCCCTTCCATCCGCATCCCTCCGGTCGCTGACCGTCCCCGCAAGGAGCCATTGCCATGCCGCCAGAATCCGAAGTCATCGCGCTACCCGGCCGTCCCGCACGCACGCCGAAGCCGCAGTTCCTTTCCGCCCTCGCCGAACGCACCCTGCGCGCACGCCTCGAGCGGATCACGGACGGTGAACTGCTGATCGAGCACGAGGGTTCTATGGCGCGCTACGGACGTCCGGGCGCGGAACGACCCGTCAGCCTGCGCATACACGACCGGCGCTTCTGGACGGAAGTCGCCTTCGGCGGCTCGATCGGCGCGGGCGAGTCCTACATGCAGGGCGACTGGCGCACCGACGATCTCACCGGGCTCGTGCGCCTGATGCTGCGCAACCGGGACGTGCTGGACGGCGTGGACGGCAGTCTCTCCCGCATCACCGCGCCCGTTCAGAAGCTGCTGCACCTCGCCTCGCGCAATACGCGCAGCGGCAGCCGCCGCAACATCGCCGCCCATTACGACCTGGGCAACGACTTCTTCGCATTGTTCCTCGACCCGACGATGATGTATTCCAGCGCGCGCTTCGAGCATGACGCGATGACGCTCGAGGAAGCATCGCTCGCGAAGCTCGATCGCATCTGTCGCAGGCTGGATCTGCGGCCCGGCCAGCGCGTGCTCGAGATCGGAACCGGATGGGGCGGATTCGCGCTGCACGCTGCGCGCCACTACGGCTGTCACGTCACCACGACCACCCTGTCGCGCGAGCAGCATGAACTGGCCGCGGAGCGCATCGCGCGCGCGGGACTGTCCGAGCGCATCACGCTGCTGCTCGAAGACTATCGCGACCTCGCACTGCCGTCGGCCGGTGGCTACGACCGGCTGGTTTCCATCGAAATGATCGAGGCGGTCGGCCACCGCTATTACGACGAATACTTCGGCCGCTGTGCCGCGCTGCTCGCGCCCCACGGCATGATGCTGCTGCAGGCGATCACGATCGCAGACCAGCGCTACGAGCAGGCGCTGCGCTCGGTGGACTTCATCCAGCGTCACATCTTTCCCGGGAGCTGCATCCCGTCGGTCTCGGCGCTTGCCGCATCGGTCGCGCGCGCGACCGACATGAAGCTCTACCACATGGAGGACATCGGCCCGCACTATGCGCGCACGCTCGCCGCCTGGCGCGCGAACCTGCTCGCGAACCGGGAGCGCGTGCTGGCGCTCGGCTACAGCGAGACCTTCATCCGGATGTGGGAGTTCTATTTCTGCTACTGCGAGGGCGGCTTTGCGGAGCGCGCGCTCGGCGACGTGCAGATGCTGCTGGTGAAGCCCGGGGCGCGGCCGACCTGAGAACCGGCGCCCGCTGCGGGCAGTATCAGAGGGATTCCTGGAGGATCCTTGGCGGGATTCCTGCCTTAGTTAGTAACATTTACGTTACCATCAAGTGCTGCGACCGCCCCCGGTGCCCCCTCGCTCGGGTCTGGGTGCCGGCGCGGGCGCATCCCTGAGCACCGCGAGCGCCGAGATCCACAGCAGCGCGCCGCAGGTCAGGAACACGGTGAACAGACCGGCTGCGACCGACAGTGCCCCGTAGCCGGACGGCCCGGCGATGCGCACGATCGCATTGCCGGTCATGCGCAGACCCATCGACTGCCCGGCCGCGCCCTTGCCGGAGCGCTTGTACATGATGAGCGTCGTGACCGGCGCGCCGCTGGAGACGCCGATGCCGTAGAGCATCGCCGCGCAGACCAGCAGGAGGGGCGCATCCATGAACGGCATGACCATGAAGGCGAGTCCGGTCATGCCCATCGAGAACGCGAGCAGGCGCTCCTCGCCGAAGCGCGGCACCGTATGCGGCAGCGTGAAACGCATCGCGAACGAAGTCGCGGACCCGGAGGCCATGATCCAGCCGATCACAGCGGGCTCCAGCCCCAGCGCGTGGCCGTAGAGCGGCATGCAGAAGGGATAGAAATCGACCGCCATCTGCACCACCGCATTCATCCACATGATGCGCCAGAAGCCCGGGTCGCGCAGCGTATCCCCGAGCCGGGTCTGCGCGGCGCGCGCGCCCTGGCCGGGCGGCAGCCGGCTGCCGATCGCGAGCACCGACGCGGCCACGAGCACCGCCACCCCCGCGAGCGCGAGACAGGCGCGCTCGTGCCCGAGCAGCTGGATGGCATAGCCGCCGACGAGCGGCCCGGTCATCGCGGTGGCCGAGAGCACCAGCGCGAGGTTGCCGTAGGTGCGCGTCAGTTCGTCCGGATGGCTGAGCTGCCCGACCACCACCTGGGAGAGCACCATGATCACCACGGAGAACACACCGAGCAGCGCCGCCCCGACAAAAAGGCTGGCGACGCCGGGCAGGGCATAGGGCAGGGCAAGACCGGCCGCGCCGGTGAGCGCCGCGCCGGCCATGAGCCAGCGTGCCCCGTAGCGATCGCAGAGCATGCCGACCGGCACCGACAGGAAGAGCGAGGGGAGCTGGATCATCGCCGCAAGGAGTCCGGTACGGAACTCGCCCAGACCTGCATCCAGCGCATAGAGCGTCAGCACCATGCGCGCCGCGAAGGTCGCGGCGATCGCGAGGTACAGGATGCCGAATACGACGCGCCTGAGCGGCATGCCGAGCACCGCGCGCCTCAGCGGCCGCGCAGTTCCCCGTTCTTCAGCATACGTTCCAGGTCCTCGGCGCCACCGATCAGCACGCCCTTCACGAACACCATCGGAAAAGTGCTCCAGCCGGACCACAGCTTCAGCGCAAGGCGCCGTCGCCACTGGCTGAAATAGCTGCCGTATTCGAGATAACAGTAGGCTATGCCGGCCGCATCGAGCAGGCGGCGCGCCTTCTTCGGAAACGGGTTCTGGCGCATGCCGACGATCACATAGTCGTTCGCCGCAAGCGCGGCACGCACCTCGTCCACAACCTCCAGTCCGTTCGCGGCGATGCGCTCGCGGATCGCGGGGTGGATGCGGTCTTCTTCCAGCACGGCACGCGCCATGGTCTCTCCAGGGATGCGGTACGGAGCGCCGGTACGGGCCCCGCAAGCCCCGCATTCTGTCACGCGTTCCGGCATCGGCGCCTGCAGGTCCGGCGCAGGTGCGGCGGCTATAATCCCGCTCCTGCCGCGCGCCAGGCCGGCGCACTCTTTCAGGAGGAAGCGTGAACCCGTTCCACATCGCAAGCATTGGAAGTCTCTTCAGCACACGCCGCATCCAGGGCCTCGCGCTCGCGGGCGCGCTCGCCGCCTCCGCCCTGTCCGGCATCGCGATCGGCGCCGACAAGGTGCGCGTCGGCATGGTCTCCACGCTGTCCGGCCCGCCGGGGGCGCTCGGCATCGACATGCGCGACGGCTTCAACCTCGCGCTGAAGCATCTGGGCGGCAAGCTGGGCGGCATCCCGGTCGAACTGCTGGTGGCTGACGACAACTTCAACCCCGAAACCGGCAAACAGGCCGTCGAGCGCTTCGTGAAGCGCGACAAGGTGGACTTCGTCACCGGCATCATCTACTCCAACATCATGCTCGCCGCGGGTCAGGCTGCGTTCGAATCCGGCACCCCCTACGTAAGCGCGAACGCCGGGCCCTCGCAATACGCCGGCAAGGACTGCAATCCGTGGTTCGTATCCGCCGCCTGGCAGAACGACAGCTTCCACGAGGCCGCCGGCCAGCACGCGACCAACAAGGGCTTCAAGACGGTCTACCTGATGGCGCCGAACTATCCGGCCGGCAAGGATGCACTCACCGGCTTCAAGCGCTATTACAAGGGCAAGGTCGCCGACGAAGTCTATGTGCGGCTCGGTCAGCTCGATTTCGCGGCCGAGCTCGCGCAGTTGCGCGCGGCAAAGCCCGAGGCGGTGTTCGTGTTCTTCCCGGGGGGCATGGGCGTGAACTTCATCAAGCAGTATGTCGCCGCCGGTCTCGCCAAGGACTCGACGCTGATCCTGCCGGGCTTCTCGGCTGACCAGGACATCATCTCCGCGGTGGGCGACTCCATGCTCGGCCTGTTCAACACCGCACACTGGTCCCCCGATCTCGACAACGCCGACAACAAGCGCTTCATGGCCGATTTCCAGACCGAATACAAGCGCATTCCCTCGGTCTACGCGGCCCAGGGCTACGACACCGCGATGCTGATGGACGCGGGTGTGCGCGGCGCCAAGGGCAAGGTCGAGAACCGCGCCGCACTGATGAAGGCGATGAAAACGGTGAAGGCGCGCTCGGTGCGCGGCGACTACAGGATTGGGGCGAACGGCTATCCGGTGCAGAACTACTACCTGCGCGTGATCGGCAAGGACGCACAGGGCCAGATCGTCAACAAGACCATGGGCACGATCTTCGCGAACCATGCCGACGCCTACGGCAAGGAATGCAAGCTGAAGTAGGCTTGCGCGCACTGCGTCCATCCGGCCGGATCGCGCGCGATCCGGCCTTTTTCATTCCGAGACCATGACCGGCATCCTGATCATCGAACAGACGCTGAACGGGCTGCAGTTCGGTCTGATGCTGTTCCTGCTCGCCGCCGGGCTCACGCTCGTGTTCGGCATCATGGACATGATCAATCTCGCGCACGGCTCGCTCTACATGCTGGGCGCCTACCTGATGGCGAGTCTCGCCGCAGCGACCGGCTCCTTTCTCCTCGGACTGGTCCTTGCCGTGCTCGCCACCGGCGCGATCGGCGCGGTGCTCGAATTCATGCTGTTGCGCCGGCTCTACGAGCGCGATCATCTGTCGCAGGTGCTGGCGACCTTCGCGCTGATCCTGATCGCCAATGAATCCGTGCGCATGCTCTGGGGTCCCCAGCAGATGATGCTGAACGCGCCGGCCGCACTTGCCGGACCCGTGGAGCTGTTGCCCGGCATGCCCTACCCGGCCTACCGGCTCGCGGTGATCGCCGTCGGGCTTGTCGTGGCCGCCGCGCTGTACCTGCTCGTCACGCGCACGCGCATGGGCATGCGGGTGCGCGCAGGCGCCTCCAACCGCGAGATGGCGCAAGCGATGGGCGTGGACATCCGGCGCCTGTTCACCGTGGTGTTTGCGATCGGCGCGATGCTCTGCGCGGTGGCGGGCGCCATGCTCGGACCGCTGCTCGCGGTGCAGATCGGCATGGGCGAAGAGATACTGATCCTCGCCTTTGTCGTGATCGTGATCGGCGGCATCGGCTCGATCCGCGGCGCACTGGTCGGAGCGCTGCTGGTCGGCATGGCCGACACGGCGGGGCGCGCCTTTCTGCCGATCCTCTTCCGCGCGTTCCTGCCGCCGGAATACGCCTCTGGCATCGGCCCGGGCCTTGCCTCGATCATGATCTACCTCATCATGGCCGGGGTGCTGTTCTGGAAACCGCAGGGCCTGTTTCCCGCGCGCGGCTAGCATGGAAACTCAACCGACCGCAGCGCGCAGCGGCGCCGCCTTCGCGCCAAGAGCTGGTGTCGCGCTTGCGCTCTGGTCGCTCCTCGCGCTAAGCCTGCTGCCGCACGCGCTCGATGCGCTCGGCCAGGGCTTCTACATCGGCTTCGCGAGCCGGGTGCTCGTCTACGCGCTCGCCGCTTCGAGCCTCAACCTCGTGATCGGCAACGCAGGCATGCTGAGCTTCGGCCATGCCGCGTTTCTCGGCACCGGCGCCTACTGTGCCGCGCTGCTGTGGACGGGCGGCACCACGAGCGCATGGATCCTGTGGCCGGCCGCAATGTGCGTGGCCGCGCTCGCCGCGCTCGTGATCGGCGCGATCTCGCTGCGCACACGCGGCGTGTACTTCATCATGATCACGCTCGCTTTCGCCCAGATGCTCTACTACGTTGTTGTTTCGCTGAAGGTCTGGGGCGGCGACGACGGCATCAACCTCGGGGCGCGACCCCGACTCGGGCTCGCCCCCGGCTTTGCGCTCGACCTGGCGGACGAATTCAACTGGTACTACCTCTGCCTCGGCATCCTCGCGCTCGCGCTGTGGCTCTCCGGTCGGCTCGCCGCCTCGCGCTTCGGCCGCGTGATCGCCGCACAGCGCGAAAACGAAATACGTGCCGAGGCGATCGGCTTTCCGGTCTACCGCTACAAGCTCATCCTGTTCGTGATCGCCGGCGCGGCGGCCGGCCTCGCGGGCGCGCTGCTCGCCGCGCAGAACGGCTTCGTCAGCCCCAAGCTCATGCACTGGACGCAGTCGGGTTCGCTGATGGTGATGGTGATCCTCGGCGGTGTCGGCCACCGCTACGCGGGCGTGCTCGGCGCCGGGCTGCTGCTCGGCCTCGAGGAAATCCTCTCGGCCTATACGCTGCACTGGGCTTTCTGGGTCGGACTCACCCTGCTTGGCGTCGTGCTGTTCGCGCCGCGCGGCATCGCCGGACTGTTCTCGCGCGAGGCGGCGGGCAGATGAGTGCCGCGCGCGGACCCGGGAATGCGCTGCTGGAACTGCAGGGCCTCGCCAAGCACTTCGGCGGCGTCGCCGCGACCGACGGCGTGAGTCTCGCCGTGCGAGCGGGCGAAATCCTTGCGCTGATCGGCCCGAACGGCGCGGGCAAGACCACGCTCGTCGCCCAGATCTCGGGCCTGTTGCGCCCCGATGACGGCCTGATCCGGTTCGAGGGCGCGGACATCACGCGCGCCGCCGTGCACATGCGCGTGCGCCTGGGCCTCGCGCGCGCCTTCCAGATCACGAGCATCTTTCGCGGCTTCACCGTGCTGGAGAATCTCGCGCTCGCGGTGCAGGCGCGCAGCGGCACCAGCCTGTCGTTCTGGCGACCGGCGGCATCGGAAGCCGCGCTTCAGGACGAGGCCCGACACTACGCGCGGCTCGCCGGGCTCGCCGGAAGCGAGACGCGCATCGCCGGTGCGCTCGCGCACGGCGAGCAGCGCCAGCTCGAGGTCGGACTCGCGCTCGCCACGCGGCCGAAGCTCGTGCTGCTCGACGAACCGATGGCCGGTCTAGGTCCGGAGGAATCCGCGCGCATGATCGAACTCATCGAAAGCCTGCGCACGCAGACCACGGTGCTGCTCGTCGAGCACGACATGGACGCGGTATTCCGCCTCGCCGACCGCATCGCCGTGCTGGTGCGCGGGCGCATCATCGCGGACGACGTCCCCGCCGCCATACGCGCCCACACTGAGGTGATCCGGGCGTATCTGGGCGAGGAGGCGGCGTCATGACCCCGCCGCTCCTCCAGCTGGGCGAGGAGGCCGCCCCGTGACCGCGATCCTCGACATCGAAAACCTGGAGGCCGCCTATGGCGCGAGCCAGGTGCTGTTCGGCATCGGGTTCACGATGCACCGGGGCGAGGTGGCGACGCTCCTCGGACGCAACGGCATGGGCAAGACCACCACGGTGCGCGCCATCATGGGCCTCACGCCCGCGCGCGCGGGCAGCATCCGGTATCGCGGTGAGCGCATCGAGCGCTGGCGACCCGAGCGCATCGCGCGCGCCGGCATCGCGCTCGTCCCCGAAGGCCGGCAGATCTTTCCGAACCTGAGCGTGCGCGAGAACCTTGTCGCCTTCGCCGCCAACCGCAGTGCGTCCGCCGCGCCCTGGACACTCGCGCGGGTGTTCGATTTCTTTCCGCAGCTCGCCGCACGCGCGAATGCAATGGGGGGCCAGCTCTCGGGCGGTGAGCAGCAGATGCTCGCGATCGGGCGCGCGCTGATGACCAACCCGAGCCTGCTGATCCTGGACGAAGCCACTGAAGGTCTCGCCCCGCTTGTGCGGGAAGAGATATGGCGCTGTCTTGCCGCGCTGAAGGCCGAGGGGGAGACCATCCTCGTGATCGACAAGTACGTCCGGCGTCTGCTCGCGATCGCCGACCGTCATTGCCTGATCGAGCGCGGCCGCGTGGTCTGGCAGGGGGATTCCGCCGCGCTCGGGGCGGATCCCGCGCTCTGGCAGCGCTATCTGGGCGTCTAGCTCGCGACGCTCATTCGCGTCGCCCGATGCCCGGCGCGGCACGATCCCCGCGCATGATCGCCCAGCCCGAAGCACCCACCAGCACGGCGGTGAAGAGCGCGACGCCGAAGAGGTTCGTCATGCCGACCAGCGCGCCGAAGAGCGGTGGCACGCAGACCCGCGTCGCGCCGTTGGCCGTCATCCGCAGGCCGATGGCCGCCCCGGCGCGCTCCCGCGCCACGCCCCTGTAGACCAGCATGAGCACGAGCGGCCCCCCGAAGGCCATGCCGACGCCGAGCAGCAGGGCCACCGCGACCATCGCGCCCGCGCTCGAGGAAAACGGCAGCAGCGCGAAGGCCGCCGCGGCCACATAGAGCGCCGAGGAGAGCATGCGCTCCTCGCCGTAGCGCTTCACGATCCGCGGCAGGATGATGCGCACGGTGAGCGAGACCACGCTGGAACTCGAGATCGCGAAGCCGATCGCCGAGGCCGACATGCCGAGCGCGTGCCCGTGCAGCGTGACGTAGAAGGGAAAGAGTTCCATCGCAAGCTGCACCGCGCTGCTGATCAGCATGATCCGCACGAGGCTGCGGTCCAGAGGCGCCGCAGCCGTATCGCGCGCCGTGCCGCGCTGCGGCGCTCCGGGCAACAGGCGCAGGCCGGCCACCAGCAGGATGCCGATCAGCAGCAGCACAGGCAGCAGCGCGCCCACCGCCTGTGCATGGCCGAGATGCTCGATCGCATAGCCCGCCATGATCGGCCCGCTGATGCCCGATAGCGAATTCATCATCGCCTGGTTGCTGAAGTTTCGCGCCATCGATTCCCGGGTGCTCAGCAGTCCGACCAGACGCTGGATCAGCACCACGAGGAATGCCGACCAGATCCCGCCCAGCGCAGAGGCGACGTAGAACACCGGTATCGTGCTGTGCGCGGCGGCGAGCGCAATGCCCAGCGCACCGCAGGCGAAGCCCGCGAGGAACAGTACCCGCGCGCTGAACCGGTCCGCCATCAGACCGATCAAGAAAGAAAAGAGCAGTGCCGGCGCCTGATTGGCCGCGGCGAGCGTACCCACCTCGAATTCGGTCGCGCCGAATTCGAGCGCGGTGAGCGAAAAGATCGTGCGCGAGCCCATCACCACCGTGAATGACAGGAACTGGATCAGCAGGATGTAGGGAATCTGCATCAGTCCGCAACGCCTTCCGCCCTCGCCCGGTGCTTCTGGCGCGAGCCGATGAACAGCGCGACCGAGCCGAGTATCACCGCCGTCGTCACGAACACAACGGGCAGACCGGCCAGCGCGGCAAGCCCGCCCATGGCGGGCGGCGCCGAGACGCGCAGCAGTCCGTTGCCGGTTGCCCGCAGCCCCATCACCTCGCCTTCGCGCCCGGGCGGCGAATTGCGATACATCAGCATCGAGGTAAGCGGATGCCCGACTGCGATGCCCGCCCCGAACACCAGCGCCACGGCGACCAGCGCAGCGGGACTCGAAAACAGCGGCACGATCGCCATCGCGCCGCCCGCGACCGCAAGACTCCAGGCGAGCAGGGGTTCCTCGCCCAGCCTCGTGATCAACGCCTGCAGCCAGATGCGCACCGCGAACGACGCGCCATAGGCCGCGCCCACGACGATGCCGACGAAGGATGCGCTCAGCCCCACCGAATGACCGTAGATCGGCACGAAGAACGGGAACATGTCGCCGGCAAGCTGCACCGAACCGCCCAGCAGCAGCACCCACCAGAGCCTGCGGTCGGTCAGCAGGGAGCGCAGATCCCCGCGCGCCACCTGCTTGCGCTTCGCGCCCGGCAGTCCGCGCCCGAACAGCGCAAGCATCAGCGAGAAGCTGGCGAGCGGCACGAGCACCAGGAAGCCGAGTTCATGGCCGACCGCGTCGATCGCGAACCCTGCAAGCGGCCCGCCGACCAGAAAGCTGCAGGAGGACACGAGCGAAAAATTGCTGAAGGCCTGGGCCAGCGTTTCCTTCGTGCTGAACGCGCCGATCAGACTCTGGGTCAGGATGAGGTTCACGACCGCCCAGATCCCGCACAGTGCCATGCCGAGAAACAGCATCGGCACCGAGGGCAGGAAATACGGGACGAGCAATCCCAGCACGCCGAGCACGGCGCTGCCGACGAGCGGCCAGCGCGCGCCATAGCGATCGCCCAGCATGCCCGCGGGGATCGCCACCACGAGCGAGAAGAACTGATAGGTTGCCGCGAGCAGGCCGACCTGGAAGGCGCTCGCACCGAGCGAGAGCGCAAACAGCGAAAACATGATCCGCAGCCCGACGAGCGTGGTGAGACAGCTCGCCATGATGGAGAGCGTGTAGACCATGCCGAAGCGGCGCGACATCATGGCCGGGGCCGCGGCGCGCGCCGCAACATCAAGCGATTCGCGATCGCCACACCGCCGATCAGGAGACCCGTGCAGAGGAACATCGAGGTCAGCCCGGCAAGCGTGGCGATACCGCCGAACACGCCGGGCGCCGCGGTGCGCATCGCGCCGTTCACCATGATGCGCACGCCGATGGTCTCGGCCTGACGCCCGGGAGGCGAGCTGCGGAACACCAGCGAGGTCGTGATCGGATGGCCGACCGAGCTGCCCGCGCCGAATACCAGCGACACCAGCACCAGCGCCGCAGGATGCGTGAAGAGCGGCACTGCAGCGAAACACGCCGCGCACACGACGAGCGAGGCGACAAGCAGGCGCTCCTCGCCGATGCGCTGCACGAGCGGCTGCATCAGCAGGCGCGCGACAAAGCTCGACACCGCAGCACCGGCCACCACGATGCCGATCATGCTCGCGCTGAGACCGTGCGCGTGCCCGTAGATCGGCATGAAGAACGGATACAGATCCGAGCACAGCTGCACCATGCCGCTCTGAATCAGGATCCAGACGAAACGCCGGTCGCGCAGCAGATGCGGACCTTTCTGCTGCACCGCTTCGCGCGCGCGGCCGCGCGGCAGGCGCTGCCAGTTGCGCGTCATCCAGGCGAGGTCGAACAGCATGAAGGGCAGAATTACGAGCCAGGCGATCTCGACCCCGGCGCTGTCGATCGCGAACCCCGCGATGAGCGGACTGCTGAACAGTGCGACCGAGCCGAAGATTGCGAGCGTGGTGTAGTTGCGGGTGATCTCCTCGGGTCGGCTGAGCTGCCCGACCAGGGTCTGCGTGAGCACCGCGAGGGCCACCGCCCACAATCCCATCAGCGCGGCCGAGAAGTAGAGCGCGGTCATGCCCGGAAACAGAAACGGGAGCAGCAGCGCGAGCACCGCGACCAGCATGCCCGCGAGGAACAGCCCGCGCGAGCCGTGGCGGTCCGCGTAGGCGCCGAGCGGCACCGACAGCACGACCGAGAACATCTGGTTCACGGCCGCCATGATTCCGACTTCGAACGCACTCGCCCCGAGCGCAAGCGCGTTCAGCGACAGCACCACACGCGAAGCGAGCAGCGCGATGAACCCGGCGGAATTCATCAGCACCAGGGACTGCATGACGACCGGCGGGCGGGCGCCGGCGCGCGTGCTCATCGGCCCGCACCGTCCGGCGCACGCCGCCCGAGCACCAGCGCACTCGACACAAGCAGCGCTGCGACCGCGAGGAACACGGGCAGCATGCCGAGCAGCGCCCCCGCAGCACCCCCGAGGCCCGGACCGAACAGGCGCAGAAAGCTGCTGCCGGTCGCCCGCAGGCCCGCCACCGGCGCGGAGGCACCCTTCGGCGAACGCTTGAACACCAGCATGACGGTAAGCGGGAATGCGCTTCCCACACCCATTCCGTAGAGCACCGCCACACCGGCAAGACCGACAGGCGTGGCAAAGAGCGGGAACAGCGCGATTCCGAGCGCGGCCGTGACGAGCGAACCCCTGAGCAGGCGCTCCTCACCGAAGCGCTTCGCAATGCGCGGAAGCAATGCGCGCACGGTCAGCGTCGCGACCGCTGAACCCGCGAGCGTGAACCCGATTTCCGTCGCCGAAAAGCCCAGACTGTGACCGTATAGCGTGACGAGAAAGGGCACGACCTCCATCGCGAACTCGAGCGCTGCGCACTGCCCGAGCGCCTGCCAGACGGCGCGGTCGGTCAGCATCGCGCGCACCGGCGCCCGCTCCGGATCCTGCGCGCGCGGCCCCGGCAGCGCCGCGCCCCGCAATGCGAGCAGCGCGCACAGTGCAAGGCCGATGCCCACCACCAGCAGACAGGCATTCGCATGGCCGAAGTGATCGATCACGGCGCCGGCGAGCAGCGGCGCGATCAGGTGCCCGATCGAACCGGACAGCGCGAAGTTCGCGAAATTGCGCGTCATGTCCTGAGGCGTGCTGAGCAGGCCGATCAGATTCTGCACGGTGACGAAGGTCGACGTGAACCACACGCCGATGAAGAAGGATGCGACATACAGCACCCAGATCTGACCGACCGCCCAGGCGAGCGCGAAGGCGCCCGTGCCGGCCAGGCATCCCGCCGCCATGAGGCGACGCGCGCCGAGACGCTCGACGGTCAGGCCCACGGGCAGCGCGAACAGCATCTGCCCGACGGAGAACAGCGCGATCATTACACCGACTTCGCCCGGGCCCGCGCCGAGCGCGAGCGCGTAGAGCGACACCACCATGCGCGCGCTTGCCAGGGCGAGCAGCGCCCCGAACATCATGATCAGACTCAGAAGTATGGCCATCGGGCGGCCGGGAGGAACGTGCTCAGGATACGGAGGAAGCGAAAAGCGGAACTGCCGGAAAAACAGAGGGCCCGGCCGCACTCGGCGCCCGGGCCCCTGTCGCCTGTCAGTGCAATGCCGGGTTCAGCCCAGATGCTGCCGGAAGAAAGCGAGGCTGCGCTCGCGCGCGAGTTTCGCGCTCTCGGCGTGATACGAAGGACGCTGGTCGCAGTTGAAGCCGTGATTCGCGCCCGGATAGAAGTGACCGGTGGCCGCCGGATTGGCCGCCAGCATCTGCTTGCCGATTTCCGGGCTCGGATTCTGGTCGAGTTCGCCGAAATGGAACATCAGCGCGCACTTCGGTTTTTCCGCGATGAAGTTCTGTACGAAACCCGCATAGTAGGAAACGGCCGCCGACAGCCCGGTCACCTTGGCCGAGGCGAGAAAGGTCACCGTTCCGCCGCGGCAGTAGCCGACGATGCCGACCTTGCCCGCGTGCTTGACGTAATCCACCGCCGCCTGGACGTCGAGCATGGTGTTGTCCCAGGAAAGCTTCTGCATGACAGCGACGCCGGCCTGGATTTCAGGCTGCGTGTAGCCCGCTTCGTAGTTGCGCTCGCCGCGATCGAATTCCGCCGGCGCGATCGCGAGATAACCGTCCGCCGCGTAGCCGTCGGCCACCGACTTGATGTGGCTGTTCACGCCGAAGATCTCCTGCATCACGACGACCGCGCCGCGCGGCTTCCCGGCCGGCTCGGCCAGATAGGCGCCGAGCTTGAAGCCGTCGGACGCGGTAAGTTCAATCATCTTTCCCATGTAATCCTCCTGATCGGTGAGTGTCTGAAAACTGGGCCTGCGCCCGGGGCATCGCGTTTCGCGGCGGTGCCGGGCCGGGTCCTGCGGGGTGTACGCGTCCGGCGCCTGACACGCGCCGCAGTCTGCGGAAGATCCGCGCCGGGACGGATCGATATTAGCGGAAAGGCACCCCTCGCCTGCCCGTGGCTGCGAAACGCCCCCGGCTGAACAGCGCGGAGTCCGGACGGCTGAATTTCGACTATTAGTAACATATACGTTACTATATATCCACACCAGCGCCGGATTACCCCTCCCAGGGCGTCGCCGCGAGACTGCCCGGCAGGTAGAGCGGATGCGCCGGCTCGCCATTCGCGTTCAGGCGCAACGCGTGCAGCGCCACGCCGGCCTCGCGCAACAGGCGGCGCACCGCAGCCGACCGCCCTTCAAGGAGCGCATGGTTGCCCCAGGCGCAGACCAGCAGATCCGACTGCGCGGCGGCGCGCAGAATCGCGCGGTCGTTGCCTGGCCCGACCGGATCGTCCACCTGCCTGAGCGCGGCAGGGTCGGTCGCCCGCCAGCCGAACACATTGGTGACGATGAGCGCGCCATAGCCCCAGCGCTCGGCATAGCGCCGCGCGCGCGTGCAGGTCGGATCGAGCACGCGTTCGTCCGCCGTACTCGGGTTGAGCATGAGGAAGTTTGCCACCGGCAGCGACGGATCCCAGCGCCGCCACAGCAGGTAGCGCCAGCGGCGGCAGCTCGAGAACTTCGCGCCGGCTTCGCCGACGATCAGGCTTTGCGTAGTGCGCATGCTTGCAGGAATGCGGATCCGGGCGTGCTGCCCGCGGGAGCGCGATTGTAGGGCGCGCGCAACGCGCCGCAGGCCGTCGTTCATAATGCCGCCCATGGAAAACTGGCTCTGGATCCCGATCACCATCTTCTCCGGCGCAACGCAGATCGTGCGCAACGCCAGTCAGAAGAGTCTCACGCGCACCGCGGGAACGCTGGGCGCAACCTTCGTGCGTTTCGCATTCGGTCTGCCCTTTACCGTGATCGGCCTGGCGATCGTGCTGGCGATCACCGCTCTGCCCCTGCCGCGCTTCGACGGCATGTTCTTCGCCTGGGTGGTCGGTGGCGGCATGGCGCAACTCGCCGCCACGGCACTGCTGCTCGCCTCGATGGAGCATCGCAGCTTCATCGTGTCCATGGCCTATTCCAAGACCGAGGTGCTGCAGATCGCGGTGTTCTCGGCGCTCATCCTCGGCGAGTGGGTGTCGGTCTATACCGGCATCGCGATGGCGCTCGGCACGGCCGGTGTGCTCATGATGTCGCTGCGCCCGGGACAGCTGCGCTCCGGTTCGCCGCGCGACTGGTTCTCGACCGTGGCACTGCTCGGCATGGGATCGGGCGCGGGCTTCGCGTTGTCCGCCGTGTGCTTTCGCGGCGCCATACTCGAGACCGGCTCGCCCTCGCCCTGGTTAGGCGCCGCCTGCACTCTGCTCTGCGCACAGATCGTGCAGAGCCTGGTGCTGGGTGCCTGGCTCGTCGTACGCGACCGGCGCGCGCTGGTGGAGGTCGGCCGCAGCTGGAAGGTATCGCTGCTCGCCGGCATGGCCGGGTCGGTCTCCTCGCTCGGCTGGTTCACCGCCTTCGGCATGCGCAACGCGGCCGATGTGCGCACGCTCGGCATGATCGAGATGGTGTTCGGCTATATCGTTTCGCACGTGTACTTCAAGGAGAAGACGACCTCGCGCGAGCTGACCGGCATCCTGCTGCTCGCCGCCGGCCTCGTGCTGCTCTGCCTGCAGTTCTAGGACGCGGCGTCCGGCACACGCTCGATCGCCGCAGGCAGCGCGCGCCCCACACACCCGCTCGACGAAGAATGTGGCGCTGCAGCATTCATTCGGCTACAATGCACGCTTCTTAAAGCAGCACCCTCGTCTCCGACCCCCTTCAGGTCCCGTCGAATTCCTTCGTTTTTCGATCGGCACGCTGTTTCACCGGTTGGCGCCGATCACACGAAAGGTAATCATGAGCTTCGATACGCTCGGGCTGGACCCGTCTTTGGTCGCAACACTCGCAACACTCGGCTACGAATCACCGAGCCCGGTACAGATCGCCGCGATTCCCGCCGCGCTCGCAGGCACCGATCTTCTGGTGTCCTCGCAGACCGGCAGCGGCAAAACCGCCGCATTCATGCTGCCCGCGCTGCAGCGCCTGCTTTCCAGCCCGCGCCCCGGCCCCACTGAAGCCGGCACGGCGCAAGCCGCGCCGATGCGCCGCTCGCGCGCCTTCAGCCCGCGTGTGCTGGTGCTTGCACCGACGCGCGAACTCGCGCTGCAGGTCCAGAAGGCAACCCACGGCTACGGCCAGGGCCAGCGCCTGCGCACTGCCTGCCTGGTGGGCGGCATGCCCTACGGCCTGCAGCTGAAGAACATCAGCCGCCCCTTCGATATCGCGATCGCGACGCCGGGTCGCCTCAAGGATCACCTCGAGCGCGGTTCGCTCGCGCTCGATCGCGTCGAGATCCTCGTGCTCGACGAAGCCGACCGCATGCTCGACATGGGCTTCCAGGAAGACATCGATTTCATCGTCGGCAAGATTCCTGCCGCGCGCCAGACGCTGCTGTTCTCGGCGACACTGGACGGCGTGGTCGGCAAGCTCGCGCTGCGCGTCACGCGCAACGGCCAGCGCATCGACATCGCGCCGGAAGTGAAGCACACCGCCAAGATCGAGCAACGCGCCCTGTTCGCGGACAATTTCGCGCACAAGACACGCCTGCTCGACGCGCTGCTGCGCGACGTGGAGCTGCGTCAGGCGGTGATCTTCACCGCCACCAAGCGCGCGGCCGAGGATCTCTCGGAATCGCTGCAATCGCAGGGTTATGCGGTCGGCGCGCTGCACGGCGACATGCGTCAGCGCGAGCGCAATTTCACGCTGCAGCGCCTGCGCGACGGCAACATGCGCATGCTGGTCGCGACCGACGTCGCGGCGCGCGGCATCGATGTGCCGGGCATCACGCACGTGATCAATTTCGACGCGCCGCGCCAGGCCGAGGACTATGTACACCGCATCGGCCGCACCGGCCGCGCAGGTCGCACCGGCATCGCAGTCACCCTGCTCAACCAGGACGAGCGCGGACTGATGCGCACCATCGAGCGCTACACCGGCAACCCGATCGAAGTGGCGACCATACCCGGCCTCGAACCGCGCCCGCGCACCGAGCGCCCGCGCACGGAAGCCCGTCGTCCCGCCGCGCGCAAGCCCGGCACAAGCGCCGGTTTCGGTTACGAGCGCCGCGCGGCCGAGAAGCGCACGCCCGCACGCGGTGCCGAGCGCGCGGCAAGCTTTCGCCGCTGACTCGCTCCCTGCTAGCATCGCCGGGCCGGCGTTCCGCAAGGACGCCGGCCTTTGTTTTTTGCGCGGCAGGAGGAGACGGCGATGAGCGGATCCGGAACAGGCGGGCCTGACGCAGCAGTGCGTCCCTGGGAGATCGGACTGGAGAGCGTGGACTTCACCTTCGTGCATGTGCACGAAGGCCATGACGCGGCCTTCAACACCTGGTACGAGAACGATCACTTCTATTCGGGCGGCGTGCTCGGGCCGGGCGTGCTCGCCGGGCGACGCTGGTACTGCAGCCGCGCGCTGCGCGAATCGCGCTACACCGGCAGCCGGGCGCTGTTCCCGCAACCCGAGCTCGGCACCAATCTCGCAACCTACTTCTTCACCCACGGCGGTGGCGCCGCGTTCAAGCACTGGGTCGAGCCGCAACTCGACATCATGTGGAAAACAGGTCGGATGTTCGCGGAGCGCACGATCATGAATCTGTCGCTCTACAACTTCCGCCGGGCGCTTGCGTACGTCGGTGCGTCCACGGTGCCGCCTCATGTAGCGCTCGATCATCCGTTTCCGGGTCTGGTGGTCACGCTCTGCTCGGGCGCATGGCCGGGCGGACGCACGGGCGCCCCACCCAGGGGGTCCCTGACGCTCGCCTTCGAGCGCAAACCGGCCTACCTGCCGCTCAAGATGCCCGACCTGTCCCCTTTCGATCCCGTCACGCTCCTGCTTACCTTCATGCCACGGCCGCCGAAGCCCGATGTGGCGCGCATCGGCGCCATTGCGCGCGCGGTGGCGAAACTTGCCGGTGCGGAGCCGCTCTGGGCGAGCGGGTTTCTCCCGGTCGTGCCGGGCTCGACCCGGCATCTCGCGGAACTGCGCTAGGTGTTAAGTTGCAATAGGTTGTTCCCACCGAGGCGGGAAGCTGGAGGGCAGTAGCCTAATGCTGAGTGGGGCCTGCGGGTGTTGTAGTAGGCAAGGAATGCAGGTAGCCATGCAGTGCGCTGTGCACTGTTTTGCCAGATTC
>CAILKO010000053.1 GCA_903834835.1 uncultured Pseudomonadota bacterium
CTCGCCGAGTTCCCGCTGCCCGAGCCCGAGATGCTCGGCGGTACGCAGCGTAGCTGTGAGCAGAACGGTGGAAGGGTCGGGCTTTGGGGTGGGCAGCGCGCTCATGTCGGCTCCTCTCAGGCGTGATCGAAACATATGGCATCAGCATCTTAATGGTCAATAAAAGATGCATACGCTACATATTAGCCGCCCGAGTAGCTGGGTTTTGTGATGACGCTGCAGATACAGGCATCGCTGCCGGTGGAATTCCGCGAGCAGATGTTGAAAGGCACGCGCTATGCGCGGCTGGGCGAGCCTTCTGACATTGCCTCTATGGTGGACTGCGTGATGTCGGACGAGGGGGCGTGGATACAGGGGCATGGCCCGCGACCCGCGTCATATGCTTTACGCATCACCTGAACATGGCGTCCCGGCACGCCCTCAGGGCACGACGATCTCCGGCGTCCGGTCCAACCGTCGCGCACGCCTCGCCAGCCGGCGATCATCGAAGCTCACGAACTGACTGCAGCCTGCGCTGCATACCCAGTGCAGTGCGTCTGCGAAATCGAATCCCTGACGGTGAAGGTCAGCGGCGTCCTTTACCGCCTCCCAGCGCTCGACGGTCACATGTGGCATACCCAGCAGGTGCTCGATGGCCTCACAGAACGACTCCCGCTCGACGTCGTAATAGCCTCGCATCACCCACTCCAGCTCCAGAATGACTGTCAGTGGTACGAAAAGGGCGGGTGACTCCAGGATGATCCGCCGCGCGCGCGGCCGTTGGCGCCGCGACTCCGGATCATCCGGATCGTCACAGTAGAACCGGGCGAGGACATTGGTATCGACGGCGATCATGTTGCGCCGCCCCTTTCGCGCTTCACGAGCGTGGCCGCATCGAAGTCAGACAGTCGCCGGGGTTTCCCGCTGCGCTTGACCTTCACGAGGCCGTAACCCGCTGCCGGATCAGAAGGCGTGATACGTCTGTGCACGACGAGACGGATGGTTCCCCCTTCGTCGACGAATTCGACCTGCGTTCCCGGCGTCAGGCCGTGGCGTGCGCGGATTTCCGCGGGAATGACGATCTGGCCTTTGGCGGTGAGCGTTGCGGCAGCCATGGGGGACGTTCCTTACAGCCGGGACAGCAAGCTATCACACCGCTTACCTGGTAAGCCAACGGATACAGGGTCGGTCGGTGGGGGTGAATGGGGCAAGGTGGGGTTGGGCCTTGCGGCGGTCCGTGCGCTCAAGCTTTCCAATCATGGCACAACCGCCATATCCTCTCGGCGACTGCCAATCAGAGCCGCGCGGCCTCACACCCTGAGCCTTGAGCACGGCAATCTGCATCCTGTCACCAAAATGTAAACAATCCAGCGGCCCCCGCGCGAAAGGACTCCCATGCCCACCCCCCGCTCCCGCACCGCCCGCATCTTCCTCTCCTCCACGTTCCGGGACTTCGGCGAAGAGCGTGACCTGCTGATCCGCAAGGTCTTCCCCGCGCTGCGGGCACGGCTGCGGGATCGCTTCGTGGAACTGGTGGATGTGGATCTCCGCTGGGGCATCACGCAGGAGCAGGCTGAGCGCGGCGAGGTGCTGCCGATCTGTCTGGCAGAGATCGACCGCTCGCGGCCGTTCTTCGTGGGGCTGCTGGGCGAGCGCTACGGCTGGGTGCCGGACGAAGGCAGCTACCCCGCCGATCTGGTGGAACAGCGCAAGTGGCTGAAGCGCCATCGCGGCGAGCGCAGCGTCACCGAGCTCGAGATCCTGCACGGCGTGCTGAACAACCCGAAGATGGCGGGCAATGCGCTGTTCTACTTCCGCTCTGCGGCCTACGCGCGCAAGAAAGGCGGCGATTACCTCGCGGCCGGCCCCGAAGACCGCGCCCGCCAGCACGCGCTCAAGCAGCGCATCCGCGAGAGTGGCTTCCCGGTGGTGGAGAGCTACCGCGATCCGGAGGCCTTCGCCAAGCGCCTCGAGAAAGACCTCTGGGCGATCCTGGACAGCGTCTACCCCGCAGACGAAGTCCCCGATGCCTTCACCCGCGAGAGCGCGCGCCACGAGGCCTACGCCGTGCCGCGGCGGCGCTTGTACCTGGGCGGGGAGGGCTACATCAACGCGCTGGTCACCGCGCTCGACAAAGGCAGCCCGCGCATCCTGATCGAAGGCGCCTCGGGCGGCGGCAAGAGCGCGCTGCTGGCAAACGCGCTGGGCGGCTACCGCGCGCGCCACAAGCGGCTCCTGATGCTCGAGCACTACCTGGGCGCCAGCTCCGACGCTGCCGCCGCGCCCGCGCTGGCACGCCGGCTGGTGGACTTCATCCAGCGCACCACCCAGAGCAGCGAGGCCATCCCCGGTGATCCGCAGGCGCTCTTCGAGAGCCTGCCCACGTGGTTCGCCATTGCCAGCGCGTGGGCGCAGAAGCACCGCACCCGCTGGGTGTTCGTGCTCGATGCGCTGAACGGCCTCTCCGGGCACCGTGACCTGCGCTGGCTGCCGGAGTACCTGCCCGCGGGCGTGCAACTGGTGGTCTCGTGCCTGGATGGCGAGGTGAAGAACGCGCTCGTCACCAAGGGCGCCTGGGCGCCCATCCGCGTGAAGCCGCTGACGGCCCAAGGCCGCAAGGAACTGCTGCGCCAGTACCTGGCCCGCTACAACAAGGTGCTGCCGGCAGACCTGGAGCGCCGGGCGCTGCGCTACCCGCTGGCCAACAACCCGCTGTGGCTGAAAACACTGGCAGAAGAACTGCGGCTCTTCGGGAGCCACGAAGCGCTGGGGCAGCGGCTGCACGAGCTGCTCTCTGCGCCCAAGGGCAAGGCGCCCGACGAGGCACCGACGGTGGACGATCTCTTCGAGCACGTGCTGGCGCGCGTGGAAGGCGACCACGGCAGGGTGCGCGTGCGCGACGCGCTCACCGCCATTTGGGCGAGCCGCGCGGGGCTGAGCGAGAAGGAGTTGCTGGAGGTGCTGGCCCCGCATGCGCCGGCACCGACCAAAGGCAAGGGCAAACGCAAGAGCAAGGACAAAGGCAAAACCGCTCCATCCCTCGCCCCCGCACTGTGGGCACCGATCCGTCTTGCGCTGGACGACATGCTGCTGGAATCCGCCGGGCGGCTCGTCTTTGCGCACGACTACGCGCGCATCGCGGTGCGTGACCGCTACCTGCCCACATGGCCGCGGCAGCGTGCGGCGCACCGGGCGCTGGGGAAGTTCTTTGACGCCCGCGCCGTGGATGCGCGTGTGGCGGAGGAACTGCCGTGGCAGTGGCAGGCGGCGAAGGCGTGGGGGGAGTTGCGGGGGTGTCTGACGCGGGTGGAGATGTTTGAGGGTGTGCTCAAGCATCGGGACGACGATGAATTGCTGGGCTATTGGCTGGCCATAGAGGCGGCTCGAGGCGGCAGGTTCTTGATCGAGGTCGCATACAAGCGGGCGTGGGAAGCGTGGCGGCTGCCGAAGCGGGCAGAGGCCACGGCAAATGTGGCGGGGCAACTTGCAAATTTCATGCGTCATGCAGGGCGAGGACTGACGGGATCCTTTGCGACAGGTTTGGCTAGGTTGGCAGTGGTAATCGCCGAGAGAGCGCAGGGACCCGAGCACCCTAAGACGGGCACGCGCCTGAACATCCTGGCGCTGCTGCTGCAGGCCCAAGGCGACCACGCCGGCGCGGAGTCTTTGTTCCGGGGTGCACTGGCGATTGCGGAGAAGGCGCAGGGGCCGGAGCACCCGTATACGGGCATTTCCCTGAACAACCTAGCGGTGCTTCTGGGGGTGCGGGGCGACTACGTGGCCGCTGGACCGTTGGCCCGCCGTGCGCTGGCGATTGCGGACAGGGCGCAGGGGCGGGAACACCCGTATACGGGCGTCTATTTGGACAATCTGGCGGTGCTCCTGCGGGACCAAGGCGATTACGCGGCCGCGGAACCGTTGTTTCGCCGTGCGCTGGCGATTGCTGAGAGAGCGCAGGGGCGGGAACACCCGTATACGGGCGCCTATTTGGGAAATCTGGCGGTGTTGCTGCAGGCCCAAGGTGACTACGCGGCCGCGGAACCGTTGTTTCGCCGTGCGCTGGCGATCTCGGAGAAGGCGCAGGGACCGGAGCACCCGGATACCGGTGCGAGACTGCACAATCTGGCGCGACTGCTACAGGCGCAGGGCGACTACGTGGCTGCGGAACCGTTGGCCCGCCGTACGCTGGCGATTACAGAGAAGGCGCAGGGTTCGGCGCACCCGGTGACGGGCCTAAGTCTGGGAAATCTGGCGGTGTTGCTGCAGGCCCAAGGCGACTACCCGGCCGCGGAGCCTTTGTTCCGGCGTGCGCTGGCGATTGCGGAGAAGGCGCAGGGGCCGGAGCACCCTGATACGGGTACCTGCCTGCACAATCTGGCGCGACTGCTACAGGCGCAGGGCGACTATGTGGCCGCGGAACTGTTAGCCCGCCGTGCGCTGGCGATTGCGGAGAGAGGGCAGGGGCGGGAACACCCCTGTACTGGCGTCTATTTGGACAATCTGGCTGTGCTCCTGCGGGACCAAGGCGATGACGCGGCCGCGGAACCGTTGTTTCGCCGTGCGCTGGCGATTGCTGAGAGAGCGCAGGGGCGGGAACACCCGTATACGGGCGCCTATTTGGGAAATCTGGCGGTGTTGCTGCAGGCCCAAGGCGACTACGCGGCCGCGGAACCGTTGTTTCGCCGCGCGCTGGCGATCTCGGAGAAGGCGCAGGGGCCGGAGCACCCGTCAACGGGCGGCTATTTGTTCCTCCTCGGCAACACGCTTTCAGAGTTGGGTCGATTTAACGAGGCCGAACCGGTTTTCCGACGCGAGTTGGCCATCGTGGATAAACATGAGGGAGCATATTCGGACGCCGCAATAATCAGCCGGCTGAATCTCGGAAAGCTCCTGATGGGAGTGAGCAGGCTAACGGAGGCTGAGGAGTTTCTAGAACAGTCGCTTGCCGCCGCGCGGCAACTGTACGGCTATGACTCGATCGAATTGTCTTCCATCTTGAGTGTCCTCGGTGAGTCGCGCTCTCTACAGGGTCGCAACGCCGAGGCACGAGATTTGATCATCGAGGGGTTGTCGATTCTCGAACGCGAGTTCCCGTCAGACGACGAAGGTGTTCAAACATTGTGGGCCCAATTAACAGAACTCAAGGAGGACGAGTCTGGTTAAGAGTTTCAGTGGCTGTTACCGACATCTGTATCGATCCAAGAACATTTCAGACTTCAAATCGACAGGGAGCTCAAGATATGAACAAGCAGAAATCACGCAGGGCGATCAATTTGCCTGGTAACGACGTGGGGAAGCGGCGTCAGCGCATCTACGCTGCAGGGGCACGAAGGTTGAAAGAAGCAATGGCCGCTGGTTTTCACATTGAGGCAATAGCGCTGTGCGAAAGCCTCCTCAGTGATCGACTTGAGGCGCGCCGTGCATGGTTGGCGCGCCAGCACGAGTCGAAAAGAGAGTTCGGCACATTGGGCGGATTGGCCAGAGAACTCTTGGGTCAATCTTCCAAGAAAGCTGGGGACCCCATCGAAGCAAACAAGTTGATTTACGAAGATTGCGTCAAATGGGCAGACGACAGAAACAAAGCCATTCACGAGATGTTCAAACTGGCGGAGGGCGACGAGTCCAACTGGGAAGTCAGATATGCGGCACTCGAGGCGGTCGCAGACAGCGGGTTGAAATTGACCAGAAAGCTTTCTGCAGCCGTGAAGAAATCAAATACGCCAGAAGAGCGAGGAAAGTCTGCCGGGGCCGAAACTCATCCGGTTGCGATGGCAAAAGCGTCGAGAGCACCGGAGCGGAACTATGATTCGAGGACCTAAAACCCATGTCGGCCACTCTTTCCCATCCCCTCTTCACCCAATCCGTCACCCGCGCCAAAGCCGCCGCCCAAGCCGCCGGCGCGCTGGAACTCAACCCCCGGTGGCTGCTGGTCGGCTTCCACATGTTGCTGTCGGAATCTGCGCCGGATCCGGCATCGCCGCTCGCAGGCAAGGCCTCGGCCATCGCGGCTGCCGTGGCCGGCTGCGCCGTGCCGGCACAGCCGGATTTGACCGCAGCTGCGGCCATAAAGATGCCGGTGGATGCGGAACTGCGCGCGATATTGGCCAAGCGCAACGCCTCGCTCGATGAACTGATCGA
>CAILKO010000054.1 GCA_903834835.1 uncultured Pseudomonadota bacterium
GGAGGCTATGCGCTTTGCAACCCGTCGCTTGAATCACAGACCCCGGAAGTGCCTGGGCTTCCGAACACCCCACGAGGTGCTGTTCGGGTCTCTACAATCCCAGAAAACCCCTGTTGCACTGTTGGGTTGAACTCACCGGCGGGGTTGTGGATAGATAGTAACGTATACGTTACTATCTGTGCTGCGGGTGCCTGAATTTCTTCCTTACTGAGCTCGATACGCCGGCCCCATCCTTTGCAGATGGCGTTACATCGCATCATTTCTTGTGGGGAAACCTTGATCGAACTCGCGATGGGTCGCGGGTGCGATCGGTTGTTCGATCCTAAAACGACATGCGTGTATGCCATAGCGAAACGATCTCGGATGACAGAGCCGGATTGGTTGCCAAAATAGGTGATGGGGCGTCAACTACTCTGGCACCCAATAGACGTCAGCTCTCATATGACATCCGCCACTATCAAACTCTTTCTCCCACACGGCGACGCAAAGCGCTTGCGGGTAGGTGAGGTTTCGAACTGGACTGGGAAAGCACTTGCCGCTCCGAGAACCGAACTTGACGACTTGCTCCTTCGTGAAGAGGCCGAGAGCGCGGGCATTTACTTTCTTTTCGGCTCTGATCCTGAGAGTGGCGATGCCTTGGCTTACATCGGCGAAGCCGAGGTAATCCGAGACCGCCTTAAACAACACAAGGCCAAGGACTTCTGGAACGCCGTCGTCGTATTCGTGAGCAAAGACGAAAACCTGACCAAGGCCCACATCCGTTACCTTGAGAACCGCCTTCTTCAAGAAGCAAAGAGGGCTGGCCGCTACCGCCTTGAGAACGCGAACACAAGCAACCCAAAACTTCCCGAATCAGATCGTGAAGATATGGAGGTCTTCCTTGCCCGCATCCAGCAAGTCCTACCCGTGCTAGGGTCAGACCTGCTCACGCCAATCTCGGGCTCGAACAAGGCGACCAAACCACAGAGTGAGTTGCTGTGCAAGATCAAGGGTGCGTCCGCTCGCGGAAAGCGAACTGAAGGCGGGTTCGTGGTGTACAAGGATTCAACAGCGGTTCTCCTTGAGCGTCCATCAGCTGAAGGACAGCATCCCTATATCGTCGCTCTTCGAAAGAAGCTAATTCAAGACGGGACGCTCGTTGAAACGAATGGCGTTCTCACCTTCACCAAGGATATGGAGTTCGGCAGTCCTAGTGCCGCCGCCGCAGTAATTCACGGAGGGGGGGCAAATGGCCTTACCGCTTGGAAAGACGCGAATGGCAAGTCTCTCAAGGATCTCGAGGAGAGCTAGCCCGCCAGTCCACATGGACGCCGCGCGATGAAGACGCGCAGCACCGGTGGCTGTATCGTGAGCGGGAAATGAAGGCGCATCAGCTGAGCTTTGGCGGCGCAATACTCGAACGCGGGTTCTGGCTCTACGTTTGGCGAGTGACGAAGGGAACGAATCAGTTTCTCTACGTGGGTCGTACTGGTGATAGCTCTTCACAGTTTGCGGCATCGCCATTTTCTCGAATCGGACAACACCTAGATCTACGGCCCAAGGCAAGCGCAAACATGCTCCACCGCCATATCCGAAATCGCGGCCTCGACCCAAAGCAATGCGCATTCAAATTCATCGCTATCGGGCCGGTCTTTGCGGAGCAAAAGACCCTTGAGGATCATCGCAAGTACCGAGACATTGTCGCGCCCATGGAGGCGGCACTGGCCAAGCACCTTCGCGCCAAGGGCCACGATGTGTGCGGCAGTCATTCCAGCAACCATCCGCTCGACACCAAGCTGTTCGCTCAGGTTCTCATCAAACTTGGCAATCTCGTCTAGCGCCTTGCCGGCGAACAACACGCCGCACGCGGACGCGCGCCTGTGAACGTGAAAGGTGAGCGCACATGAAAGTGAGGCGCAGAGGTCGCGCAGAGTGAATCGATGGAACATCCCGGGTTGGCTGGAGGACGAGGTAATTGCGCGTGATCGCCAGTGCATTTACTGCAGGGTGTCATTCGAGTCTGCCCCTGAATCTCGTGGGGCAAGGCCAACGTGGGAGCACATCGTCAACGACGCGCGCATCATCAACCGCGAAAACATTGCTCTCTGTTGTTCATCCTGCAATGCAAGCAAAGGCGCCAAGGACTTGGGTGTGTGGTTGGGTTCGGCATATTGCCAGCGCCGTGGTATCACTCCAGAGTCCATCGCTGACGTTGCAAAGAAGGCGCTGGCTAACCCGCCGCTAACTGGTACGTCGGCGCCCGACAATTTGCTGCAGGGTCGACGGCCCTGACGGAGCGCGTCCCGAGCTCAGACGTCACGCCGCACAATCTCCCTCTCAGGTCTTCAACGCGCCTCAATGAAAATCACCGTCTCCACCCTAGTCACCGCCCCCCTCGCAGAAGTCTGGCGCGCCTACAACTCGCCCGAAGACATCAAGGTCTGGAACACGGCCTCTCCGGACTGGCACACAACGGCTTCTTCTGTCGATCTTCGCGTGGGCGGCAGGTTTTCGTCCCGCATGGAGGCGAAGGATGGCTCGTGCGGTTTTGACTTTGCCGGGGAGTTCACGAAGGTGGTTCCGCAGAAGCTCCTTGAGTACAGTTTTGGCGAGCGTACCGGCGTGGTGGAGTTTGCCGAGGGCGACAAAGGGGTGACGGTTACGGTGAGCTTCGACAGTGAACCGACGCACTCCGAGGAGCAGCAGCGCGCCGGATGGCAGGCAATTCTGGACAGCTTCGCCCGCCATGTCGTGGCGCGGCGCCTGTGATTCCGGACGGTATGCGTCACCAACCCGCCTGTCTCGTATCCAGCGCCGCCCGGGCGTAGACTTCGTTGTTCGTATCGCTGGAGCACACTCATGTCCGCACTGCTGGTTGAACTTTCCAGGAAAGCTCAGACCCTCACAGTCGAGGAGCGGGCACAGCTCGCCCAGGAGTTGCTTGAGTCGGTCGAACGCGATTCCGATCCCGAGGTCCAGGTGGCCTGGGAGGCAGAGATCGCCTCCCGCATCTCCAGGTACGAACGGGGGGAGGCCGAACTCATACCCGCGGAAGAGGTGTTTGCCGCGGCGCGCCGTCTTACGAAGTGAAGCCGGCTCGCTTCCTTCGGGAGGCGCAGGAAGAGTTCCTCGAACAGGTCGCGTACTACGAAGAACAACAGCAGGGACTCGGCGATCACTTCCGTGAGTCTGTCGAGGCCGCCACCGCGCTTGCCTCTACACACCCGAAGCTCGGGTCGCCGTGGAAGCTTCGCACGCGGCGTGTATTTCCCAAGGGTTTTCCGGTTTCGGTCGTGTACCGCACTGAAGCCGACGAACTGGTCTTTCTGGCGATAGCCCACTTCAGGCGTCGGCCTGCGTATTGGCGGCGCCGCAAGTGACTGCCCGGCGCAGATGGACGCGAAGGCGCTGCGCACTAGGCCGTGTCCATTCGCACGACTCACGATCACTTCTCGCAATCAGCCTGGCTGAAAGTTCGCCCGGAATGGCTGCGTTCGCCCGATAACTTCGCGTCAGGCCGCGCAGGTCCCCGATGCCCATCACCATCACTGAAGGCTACTCGCCCGGTTGCATCGGGCGCATTACCCAGCTGCATGCCGGCTACTACGCAGGCAAGAGCGGCTTCGGCCTCGAGTTCGAAGCCCGGGTCGCGCGCGAGCTTGCGGAGTTCTGCCAGCACTACGTCAGCGGCCGTGACGGCATCTGGCTGGCCCGCGGTACGGAGATCGAAGCGTCCGTGGTGATCGACGGCTCGCAGGCGCAAACGACCGGCGCGCATCTGCGCTGGTTCATCACCTCCGACGCCCTGCGCGGGCAAGGTATCGGTCGACAATTGCTCGAAACGGCACTGGCCTTCGTGGACCGCTGCGGTTATCGCTCAACCTATCTCTGGACCTTCGCGGGACTGGACGCCGCCCGGCATCTTTACGAGGCTCACGGTTTCCGGCTGGTGCACGAGAGCGAGGGCAGGCAGTGGGGTGCCGTGGTGCGGGAGCAGAGGTTTCAGCGTGGGGCGGGCTAGGCCTTAGCTACTGCGTACGGGCGAGCATCGCCGTGAAAGCTCGACCTTCCGGGATGGCCACCGCAGAGCACGACGTTACGGTCATTGGCGACCCCTTCCCGATTGATGCAGAATTGGGGCAGATTGGAGGTATCAGGATATGTCGACAGTAAAGGAAGAACTTGCCCGTCTCATCCAGGGGCAACCGGAAGACAGCTCCCGCGAGGAGATCGTGCGCGAGCTTGCCTTCCATGTCATGGTAGAACGTGGCCTCGCCGACTCAGACGCGAAGCGCACAATCTCGAACGATGAGATGGGGCGGCGTATCCGCGCATGGCAGAAGTAACCTGGACTGCAGAGGCTGAGCGATGGCTGCAGGACATTGAGCGACATCCAGACGAGAATTGCAGCGAGCTTCGACGCGCAGGGGCTGATGAAAACCCTGGGCGCGAAGCTTGTCCACGTCGAAGAAGGCGAAGTGCACATCGCGCTGCCTTTTTCGACGCAGCTCTCCCAGCAGCACGGCTATGTACACGCCGGCGCGATCACCAGCGTGGTCGACAGCGCCTGCGGCTATGCGGCGCTGACGAAGACGCCGCCGGGCTCGGAGATCGTCACGGCCGAGTTCAAGGTGAATTTCATGCGGCCCGCGATCGGGGAGCACTTCCTCGCCATCGGACGGGTACAGAGCGCGGGGAAGCTCCTCACGGTATGCAGCGGAGAAGTCCGCGCGTATTCCAGTGGCGGGGCTGTGCAGAAGGTGATCGCCCTGATGCAGGCCACGATGGTGACCGTGCAGCACCCGGCACGGCCGGCCTAGGTCGACTCGCCGGCGGCACGCCCCCCGGATTGCTCCAGCGCCAGACCGGGTGCTACCATGGTGACACCCAACCCGGAGCGCGGGCATGTCCACGACTTCACTGAAGCTGCCTGATGACGTAAAGCAGCTGGCTGCCGCCGCAGCAAAACAACAAGGCGTCACACCCCATGCGTTCATGGTCGATGCCATTCGTACCGCAGCGGCACATGCGGAGCGGCGTGCGCAGTTTGTCGCTGACGCGGTGGCTTCAAGAGAAGAAGCCGTCAAATCCGGCAAGGGGTACGCGGCGGAGGAGGTTCATGCCTACCTGCGCGCCCGGGTCAAGGGCAAGCCTGTCCCCAAGCCCCGGGCCAAATCTTGGCGCGGGTAATCTACACCGAGCGAGCGCTCTCTGATCTGAGCCGGCTTGCTGATTTTCTTATGCAGGCTGAACCTGCAGCTGCCCTGGAAACGGTAGAGCTCATCGCCGAGGCGGTGCAGGTTCTCGAGAATCATCCGCTGATCGGGCGCTCCGCGGAGCAGGGCCTTAGAGAGCTTGTCATATCGCGCGGCAAGTCCGGCTACGTTGCGCTGTACAGCTATGAGCCAGTTGAGGATACGGTGCTCGTCCTTGCAGTGCGGCATCAGCGCGAAGCCGGCCATACTCCCGAGTAAGCGGCGAGTCCAGGGTTTCCCTCCTCCGGTCATCCTGAAGCCAGGCTCGCGCGTTGTGCGGGCATGGATGCCCCCGTTGCAAACCGCGATCCCGTGCACCTCGTGCAGCGCAGCCGCCTTGGCGAAGCCTGTTTTCGCGAGCCGGCAGATTGTCTGG
Organism: uncultured Pseudomonadota bacterium; assembly: GCA_903834835.1. Taxonomy (GTDB): domain Bacteria; phylum Pseudomonadota; class Gammaproteobacteria; order Burkholderiales; family SG8-39; genus CAILKO01. Next base: position 5,611 of record CAILKO010000054.1, read on the forward strand.
CCTACCTGCGTGCGCTCGCGGACTGCGCGACGCGGCTGGAGGCGGCGGTGCATGCCTATGCGCTGATGGGCAATCACGTGCATCTGCTGGTGACCCCGGGGCGCGCGGGCGGCGAGCGGCTGCTGCGCGGACTCGCGGTGCGGCACGAACTCGAGCCGCAGGATGACGAGGGCTTTAATCCGGACGAGGCGCCGCGCGTGCTGCGCCGCGATTCGCTGACGCCGATCCGGGCGCGCCGTCATCTGCTCGCCTGCATGCGCTATATCGAGCTGAACCCGGTGCGCGCCAGGCTTGTGCGCGCGCCGGCGGACTGGCGCTGGTCCAGCCACCGCGCGAATGCGCTCGGGGAGGACGACCCGCTCGTCGCGCCGCATCCGGTCTACTACGCGCTCGGGCGTACGCCGGGGGAGCGGCAGGCGAGCTATCGGGATTTGTTCACAGTCCGTCGTGCGGCACTGACCGCGCGCGATGCGGCCTGTGCGCTGTACCGGGTGCAGCGAACGCCCGCCGGCGTGCCGGCCTAGCCGCCAGTTGTCTGGGTGCCGTAGTCGGGCACGAGTTCGTGCACGCCGACACCGAGCAGCCGCACGGCCCGGGCGGGCTCGCCGGACGCTTCGGTGCGCTCGACGAGCGCAATGGCGCGCGCGACGATTTCTTCCGGGTCGCGCGTCGCGAGACTGGCGGTGTGGCTGCGCGTCACGGTGCTGAAATCGCCGAAGCGCACCTTGATGTTCACCGTGCGCGCGCGCAGCTGCTTGTCAGCGAGCGTGGCGGCGGCGCGCCGGGCGAGGCGCTCGATTTCCGCGCGGATCTCCGCGCCATCGGCCAGGTCGACCGCATAGGTGGTCTCGCCGCTCACCGACTTGCGCGGGCGGTCCGGTGTGACCGGCCGGTCGTCTTCGCCGATCGCGAGACGGCGCAGCGAGTCCGCCTGCCGACCGACGGACTGGCGCAAGGCAAGCGCATCGGTGGTACGCAGTTCGACCAGCCGGCGCACGCCGAGCGCGTGCAGCTTCTTCGCGGTGACCGGGCCGACGCCCCACAGCGCCTCGACCGGCAGTTCCTGCAGAAAGGCTTCCACGCGTTCCGGCGGAATCACGGTGAGTCCATCGGGCTTGCGCCAGCCGGAAGCGATCTTCGCGAGAAACTTGTTCGGCGCGACGCCCGCGGAGGCGGTGAGGCCGGTCGCATCGCGGATCTCCTGCTTCAGCCGTTGCGCGACGCGCGTCGCATAGCGCTCGCCGAACAGATTCTCGGTGACATCCAGATAGGCCTCGTCGAGCGCGATCGGCTCGACCAGCGGCGTGGCGGAATGCAGGATGTCCATCACCTGGCGCGACACCGCGCGGTAGCGCTGGAAATCGGGGCGCAGCAGCACGAGATCGGGGCACAGGCGCAGCGCGCGCGAAGTCGGCATCGCCGAGCGCACGCCGTGCCGGCGCGCTTCATAACTGGCGGCGGCGATCACGCCGCGCGATTCCGCCGAGCCGCCGACGGCCACCGGACGCCCGCGCAGTTCGGGCGCATCGCGTTGTTCGACCGACGCGTAGAACGCGTCCATGTCGATGTGGATGATGCGGCGCAGAGCCCCGGGCATGCGGCGATTCTAGTTACGCCGCCAGAACCGCTCCATCTCCAGATACGTGAACGAGGCTGACCAGGTGATGAACACAAAGCCGGACAGCGCCTCGGTGCCCGACAGAAAACGGATCGGCCCCACTGGCGCGATATCGCCGTAGCCGACCGTGGTGAAGGTCACGGCCGACAGGTAGATCGCATCCAGGAAATGCAGACTCCCGCGAGTGGCGAGGTATCCGCATTCCGGCCAGAGCATCAGCAGCCAGATCGCGAGCCCGAAGACCCAGATCTCCGCCACGTGCAGTACCAGCACGCAGAGGATGGAGTAGAGAACCTTGATGCGCGGGTTGCGCGGGTGGATACGGTTGAGGCCCTGGGAGACCGCCACCAGCCCTTCGTAGTGGATCAACGCGGAGAGCATCACTGCGGCGAGCGTAGCCGCCACCACCGCGCCGTTTGCGAACCAGTTGTCGTACACGGCGCGTCCTGCGCAGGCCCGGCGTCCCGGCGCGCTACTTGGGCGCCGCCCCGGCGTCGCCGGCGTCGCGTCGCGTGATGTAGACGATGAGGCCTTCGGTGGCCACTTCGATGAAGCGCTCGCCGTAGCCGAGTTCCTTCAGTTCCCACTTGAAGCTGTTGCCGAGGCGCGCCTTGTTGAAGGTGCCCAGCTTCTTCTGCTTCGCGAACTCGGCCGCGTTGGCGAGCGCATCCTCCAGCACCTTGGTGACACGCGTCACCGAAACCTTCTTTTCCGCGGAGCGCTCGAGCGAAGGCGGATAGCGTTTTGCCACGGCCTCGGCAAGCGATTTCGCGAACTGGTCGATGTCCTTGCCGGATACGGTGCCGAATAAGCCCATCGTGGCCTCGGTGTGGTGGATGAGGAAGTATTTCTCGCTGGCCGGAAAATTGCGCGCCGAATCATGCAGGCAGAGCAGTCAACCCGGTGCGGCTCATTATAATCACGCGCTTCGAGGCACCATGACCTATACCCGACACAGTCCCAGCCCGCGTTACCTCTATCTCGCCGAGCAGTACCGGACGATGCACGCAGAGGGCGACGCGAATGCCGGCATCCCGACCGAGGAGATGTTCTCCGGGCATTCCCTGATGAACTGGGTGGTGCGCATCCGCGAGCTCGTCGCGCAGACCGGCGCACAGACGCTGCTCGACTATGGCTCGGGCAAGGGTCAGCAGTACGACATGCTCGATGCGAAGACCGCGCAATCGCTGGGCGGCGCAGAATCGGTGCTCGATTACTGGGGCGTGGACGAGGTGCGCTGCTATGACCCGAATTACGCGCCCTACAGCGCCCTGCCCGAAGAGCGCTTCGACGGCGTGATCTGCACCGACGTGCTCGAGCACTGCCCGGAAGAGGACATCGGCTGGATACTCGGGGAGATCTTCGGCTATGCGAGCCGCTTCGTGTTCGCCGTGGTTGCCTCCTATCCTGCCGCGAAACTGCTGCCCGACGGCAGCAACGCGCACTGCACCATCCAGACCGCCGACTGGTGGCAGGCGCAACTCGAGGCCGCGCAGCGCGCGCACCCGGTCGGGCGTTACGAGGTCGCGCTGCTCACGCGCGAAGGCGGCAAGATGAAGGTTCAGACCCTGACGGGGAACCCTGCCTAGGCCGGGGTGCCCGGCGGGCCCGCGCGAACCCGGCCCCGGGCAAGGATGCTGAAGAATCTACTGCGCAGCCTGCTGCGGCGGACCGCACCCGCGGCGCCGCAGCCTGCGCATCCGGAAGAGGGTTCAGCGGCGCTTCGGGCCGAGGCCGAGCGCGCGCGTGCGCGGGGGGATATCGGGGCCGCGGAGTCGGCCTGGCGCAGCGCGCTCGTGCGCGATCCGCGCGATGCGGAAAGCTGGATGAGACTGGGCACGCTCTGCTATCGCGCGGGCCGGCTGGCGGAAGCTCACCAGTATTTCCGGGCGGTGCTGGAGATTGCGCCGGGCGATACAGACGCGTTGAACGAACTCGGTCTCGTCGAACTCGCATTCGGCAATCGGACCGACGCGCGCAGCACCTTCGAACTGCTGCTAGATCGCGATCCGGAACATGCGGCCGCCTGGAACAACCTCGGACTCGCGCTGGCAGGGCAGGGGCAGCTGCAGGAGGCCGAACGCGCGTTCCGGCGCGCGCTCGCGCTCGATCCGGGGCATGCGGTCGCGGCGGCAAATCTGGGCCTCGCCTGCAGGGATCTGAATCGTCCCGAAGCGGCGCGCGACGCTTACGCACGCGCGGTCGAAGCGGATCCTGCCTCGGCCGGCATACGGGTGGGCCTCGCGCTTGCGCTGCAGGATCTGGGCGAGCTCGACGCCGCGTGGCAGGAAGTGGAGGCCGCGCTCGCGCTTGCCCCGGCGGATGCGTCTGCGCTCTGCGCGGCGAGCGCGCTGCGGCTGCGCTTCGGCGATGCGCAGGGCGCTCGCGATTTTGCCGGGCGCGCGCTCGAAGCGGCGCCGGGCGACGCGGAGGCGCTGCTCGCACGCGCCCATGCCTTGCTCGCCGAAGGACATTACCGCGAGGGCTGGCGGGACTATGAAGCACGGCTGCACAGCCGTGCTTCGCCGCGCCGCGACTATGCGCTGCCCCACTGGCAGGCGGACGAGGCACCCGCGGGACGGGTCCTGGTCTATGGCGAGCAGGGACTGGGCGAGCAGATCATGTTCGCGTCCTTGCTCGAAGATATCGCGGGCCGGCCGGGCCTAACCCTGCCGCTTGCGCTGGATTGCGCGCCGCGCCTGAGGCAGCTGTTCCGGCGCTCGTTCGCGGGATTGCGCGTGCTCGATGACGAAGCGGCACGGCACGCCGGTACGCGGGACTTCGATCATTGCATCGCGATCGGCTCTCTTGCGCGGTATACGCGCAACAGCGAAGCCGATTTTCCGCGCCATCCGCCCCATCCGGGCTATCTGCGCGCCGATGCGCACGCGGTGGCCGAATGGCGCGCGCGGCTCTCCGGGACGCCGCTGCGCGTCGGCATTGCCTGGCGTGGTGGCCTGCCGAGCACGGGCCAGGCGTTGCGATCCGTGGGGCCGGAACTGTTTGCGCCAGTACTTGCGCTGCCGGGCATCCGATGGGTGGGTTTGCAGCACGACGCGCGGCGCGAGGAACTCGCGAGCCTGTCGGCGCTCGCGCCCGTGCTGCACGATGCCGGTACGCTGGCCGACATCGACCGCAGTGCTGCGCTCGTCGCCGCGCTCGATCTCGTGATCGTGCCCTGTTCGACGATGGCCCACCTGGCCGGCGCGCTGGGGGTGCCGGTCTGGGTGCTCACGCCGCATGGCGCGGCCTGGCGTTATCGACTGGCCGGCGAGACGATGCCCTGGTATCCGTCCGCCCGGCTGTTCCGCCAGGGCCGGGACGAGGGCTGGCAGGAGGTGATCGCGCGTCTCGCGTCTGCGCTCGAAGCATTCGGGACCGCGGCGAGGCCGGCATGAGCACGCGCATTGACCCTGCAAACGGCGTGCCGGGCGCCTCCAATCCGCGTGCGGCGGTGATCGGACTGCTGGAGCGCGATGATCCGGAAGGCGCGCTGCTCGCCGCGAATGAACTGGTGCGCGCGCGCCCCGGCCCGTCGAGCGACGTGTTGCGTGCGCGCGTGCTCGCCCGGCTGCGCCGACCGGATGAAGCGCAGGATGCGCTCGCGCAGGTGCTGGCAGGGGATCCGGAGCACGTGGAAGCGAATTTCGAACTCGGCATGCTGCACAAGCAGTCCGGGGAACTGGCGCTCGCGGCGGCCTGCTTCGGGCTCGTGGAGCGGCGGGATCCCGCGCATGCCGATGCGCTCTATGAACTCGGCTGGATCGCGCAGGAACAGCGTCGCCTGCCGGACGCGCATGCGTACCTGGAACGTGCCTGCGCCCTCCGGCCTGATGACCTGCGCATCCTCAATCAGCTTGCCTACGTGCTGGTCGCGCTCGAGCGCTTCGAACCGGGCATCGCGCTGTTCGAGGATATCTGCGCGCGCACCTCGCCCGCCGTCGTGCGACCGCGCATCAATCTTTCCAACGCATTGCTGCGCATCGGACGCTTCAAGCGGGCGTTCGAGGTGATCGAGTCGCTGCTGACTGCAGAGCCGAACAATGTGGAAGGTCGCTGGAACCGCTCGCACCTGCTGCTGGCGATGGGCCGCTACGAAGAGGGCTGGCGCGACTACGACTATCGCATGCTGTTGCGCTCGCGACCGGCGCGCCTCATTCCGTACCCGGATTGGGACGGCGGGCCGCTCGCGGGACGCAGTCTGCTCGTCACGGCCGAGCAGGGTCTGGGAGACGAACTCATGTTCGCATCCTGTGTGCCGGAACTCGTCGCGCTGGGAGCGCGCGTGCATCTTGAATGCGAGCACAGACTCGCCAGCTTGTTTGCGCGGTCCTTCCCGGGCGCTACGATCTGGCCGAGCGATCACGAGACTGTGCTGCCGTATCTCGACAGGCTGCCCGCCATCGATTGTCACGCGCGGGCCGGCTCCCTGCCGCGCTATCTGCGCTCGCGGCCGGAGGATTTTCCCGCGCGCGAGGCCTACCTCGTCGCGGACCCGGAGAAAGTGGCGCGCTGGCGCGAGCGCCTGGGGGCGCTCGGTCCCGGGCTGAAGCTCGGAATTTCCTGGCGTGGCGGCACGGCGGCGACGCGTGCGACGATGCGCAGCATGGACCTCGCTGAAATGGATGCTTTGCTCGCGCGCGATGATTGCCGTTTCGTGAGCCTGCAGTATGGCGATGTGGCGGCGGATCTCGGGCTCGCGGCCTCGCGCGGCCTTGGCATCGCGCACTGGCAGCAGGCCATCGACGACATCGACGAAACGGCGGCGCTGGTGCAGGCGCTCGATGCGGTGATCAGCGTACAGACGGCTGTCATTCATCTTGCAGGAGCGCTCGGGCGGCCGGCTTTTGTACTGCTTCCGTCCGCGCCCGAGTGGCGTTACGGGAGCGCGGGCGAGCGCATGCCCTGGTACCCCCTGGTCCGGCTGTTCAGGCAGGGTGTGCCGGGCGACTGGAGCGCGCCGCTCGCGGCCGCAATGCGCGCCGTGGACGCACTCCCGCGCTCGACGCCTGGCACCGGGTGACGGGTCCGGCGGGGCAGACCGGCAGGTCGCGGACTGTCTATTCAGGTCAGTTCAACTGACGAAAATTGTCACCTCGGAGGCGCTCGACGCGTCAAAAGTTACAAATAGTTCACAAATCGGGCAGAGGGCCGTATGGCACGAGTCCTGCTTACTATCCCCCGGGGATCCCCCGGAAATCTTGAGAAAAAGGAGACTTATGAAGAAGATGCAGAAGGGCTTTACGCTGATCGAACTGATGATCGTGGTTGCGATTATCGGTATTCTGGCTGCGGTTGCGCTGCCGGCCTATCAGGACTACACCATCCGCGCGAAAGTGTCCGAACTGATGCTGGCTGCCAGCTCGGCCCGCACCGGCGTGACCGAAGCTGCGCAGAACATCGGTGGCCTGAGCAACACCAACTCCGGCATTTCGATCGCCACGACCACCAAGATCAGCGGTGGTTCGGTGGACACGAACGGCACGATCGCGATCGCTGGCGTTCCGGCGCAGTTCAACAACCAGGACATCAAAGTCACGCTGGCCCCGAGCTGGAACGGTCAGACCGTGGTCTGGAGCTGCGAAGTTGTTCCGGCCAAGTTCGGCCCCTCGAGCTGCCGCACCGACTGATCGCTGCAGCACGTTAGAAAACGCCTCCCTCGGGAGGCGTTTTTGTTGATGCTCACGAAATTCCTCAAATCCCTGGTCGGCACCCGTCGGGATGCCGCAGGAAACCGTCTTGCGCAGGCGCATCGCGCCCGCGAGGCGGGTCGTCATGACGAAGCACTGGAGATTGCCCTGGACGTTGCAGCGCGGGAGCCGCGGCGGGCGGAGGCGCGCGGCTTGGCCGGCGCATGCAGGGTCGCGATCGCACGCGGCCGGCATGCCGATGCCGTGCGTGCCCGGGCCTGCCCGCCGGACAACGACGCGCTCTACGCACAGGCGGCGGAGGATTTCGCTGCCGAGGCCAGGCTCGCCGGGCAGCCCTGCGCCGCCATCGGTCGCCAGGCCGCGGCGCTGCGGGAATCCGGCCGACTGGAGGCGTCTCAGGCGCTGCTCCGCGAATACGGCGCGCGCACGGATTGTGTCGACGCTACAGGATTCCAGACCGAGCGCGCCCTCGGTCTGCTCTGCACGGGGCACTCGCGCGATGCGCGTGCGATCTACCAGCATCTGCTTGCGCGCGAGCCGGAGAATGCGCGCTTGCATGCGGCGTATGCGCTTGCGTTGCTCGGTGACGGCGAGTTCGCGCGTGGCTGGGACGAATATGAATGGCGTCTGAAGCTGGAACCGCGTGTCGCGCGGCTGGCTCCCGATGCGCCGTTCTGGGCGGGAGAGCCGCTCGGCGGGCGCTCCATCCTTGTGGAAGCCGAGCAGGGGCTCGGCGACCAGATCATGTTTGCATCCTGCCTGCCGGACCTGGAGCGAGCGGGAGCCATCGTTGCAGTCGAAGTCAGCCCGCGGCTGGTGTCGCTGTTCAGACATTCCTTTCCGGGGATCACGGTAGTGCCCAAAGGGTCGGCGCCGGATGCGTTGCCCTGGCGGCCGGATTTCCGCGTCGCGTTCGGCTCTTTGCCGCTGCGGCTGAGGCGCAGCGCGGAGAATTTTCCGACTTCGGCGGCCTATCTGTGCGCGCCGCCCGAACTCGTCGCGGAATACCGGGCCCGTCTTGCAGCGCTCGGGCCCGGGCCCAAGATCGGCATCGCATGGCGCGGCGGTCTGCCGGAAACCCTGGGTGCGTTGCGATCGATGCCGCTGGCGGCGCTTGCTCCGGTTACATCCCTGTCCGGTGCGCACTTCGTCAGCCTGGAACTTGCGGATTGCCGGGCCGAGATCAACGCATCCGGTCTTGCGGGCCGGGTCGCCTGGTGGGACGAGGCGCCGCTCGATATGGCGCGCTTCGCGGCACTGCTCACCGCGCTTGACGGTGTGGTGAGCGTTGCCACCACGGCGGTACACCTGGCGGGAGCGCTCGGCAGACCTGTCTGGGCGCTCGTTTCCCGCGCGGGGACCTGGCGTTATCTCTGGCAGGGCGAGCACATGCCCTGGTACCGCTCGGTCCAGGTGCTGCGACCTGCGGGATCCACGGATTGGGTCTGCTGCGCAGACGAGGTCGCGAAACGCCTGTGCGCAAAGCTCGGACTGAGTTGAAATCCATCTCCGCCACACATGTCCACACAGACCCATCTGAAACCGGAGCAGCATTCTTGAAAAAGTCTTCCACGACATCCGCAGCAAGCGCCAGCCGGACGCGCCGTTTCGACGACGGCGTGCGGGCGGCAGCCTGGTTCTGCCTCGTGGTCGCGGTCTTCCTTGGGGCGCGCGGCTACTTTGGCTTCGTACACGACAACATCCTGTATCTCGCACAGGCGCTCGCACGTCTCGAACCGGAGATTTACCAGGGCGATATCTATCTCGCCTGGGGCTCGCAGGATCGTTACACGGTGTTCTCGCCGGTGTATGCGTGGCTGATCGGCAACTACGGGCTTGAGAGTGCGAATCTGCTGCTCGTCGGGACCGCACTATCTCTGTTTCTCGGCGCCTCGTTCATTTTCGTACGGACCTGGGTTCCTGCCGGCATGCACGGCTACGCCATGCTGTTCATTGCGGCGAGCAACGGGCTCTACGGGGCGTCGTTCATCTTCAAGATGGGTGAGCAGTTCGCGATCCCGCGCCCCTTCGTCGAGGCGCTCGTCCTGTTCGGCGCGGCGCTGCTGGTTTCCGGGCGGCGGACGGCCGCGTTCGCGCTCGTGCTCATGGGCGGGTTGCTGCATCCGCTCGTGGCGCTTTCAGGGCTTATCTTCTGCTGGCTCTATCTGGTGGTGGGCGACCGGCGCTGGCTCTGGATGCTGCTGTTCGGCCTGATACCGCTCGCCGCAGGAATCGCGGGCATCGCGCCCTTCGGTCAACTGCTGCAGCGTTTCGACCCGCAATGGCTGGGCGCACTACTGAACGGCAACCAGCATGTCTTCGTGTCGGAATGGCAGGTCTATGACTGGGCGCTCATTGCGTGGGACGTTTCGGTCCTGGTGATGGCGCATGCGATGGCCGAGGGCGGGTTGCGTCGCGTGGCGCGCACTGGCCTCGCACTTGCGGCGGTGTCGCTCGGCGTCACGGTGATCGGAGCGGATCTGCTGCGCAATGTGCTGATCACCAACCTGCAGATCTGGCGCGGCATGTGGATCGTGCACTGGCTGGCACTCGCCTTTCTGCCGTGGGTGCTGCGGGGGCTGTGGAACGCTGCGCCGGCCGGGAAGCTGGTTGCAGGCGCCGCGCTCTTCGGTTTCTTTCTGCGGGGCCTGTACGCGGGGCTGTTCTCGGCGCTGTTCTCCCTGTTGCTCTTTTTCGCGCGCGAGAAGCTCACGCTAGACCGGCGCATCGCGAATCTCGCGCTCTGGGTATTCGGCGTTGGCGCCTATCTGCACTGGTATGCGATCTCCGATCGCGCGAACGCCAGAGCGCCGGACGTATGGCTGGATCCGGTTCAGTACTTCGTGCACGAGTCGGCGAGCAAGCCCTTCGTGCTGGTGTCGATCGCCCTGGCCGTGGTTTTTCTCGGGCTGCGCAGAGGCAGAGTCCGGGCCGCGGCTCTGGTCGCGCTTGCGCTCCTAGCGGTAGCCGTCGCCACCTGGGACAGGCGTCTGCCGATCAAGAAGTATGCGGAAACCGTGTCGCTCGGAAGCCATCCATTTTCGCGCTACGTGCGGCGTGATCAGGAAATCTTCTGGTACGAAGAGCCGTCTGCGCCCTGGGTCCTGATGCAGCGCCGCAGCTACCTCTCGGGCGCGCAGGCGGCCGGGCAGATGTTCAACCGAGGCACTGCGATGCAGTTGATGGAACGTCGTGAGGTGATGAACGCGCTGGAGTTCCAGGAGCAGTTCTGCCAGTTCATGAACAAGGGCAACAACCGGGATGATGCCTGCGTCGATGACGTTCAGCCGCTGGTGGATGCCTGCCGGGACGGGAAGGGTCTGGATTTCATCGTGCTCGAGACACGCAGGGGAAATGTCGCAGTGGCCACATGGACCCCGCCAGTAGAATACCCGGCTTACCGACCCACCTACTACCTGTATGACTGCAAACAGCTCGCGGGGCGCTGACAACCGGCCGGCACCGGCAGGTGCCCTGCGCCTCTTCCTGCGGGAGGGCGGACGCTATTTCGCCGCGTCGTGCCTTGCGCTCGGCGCCGATGCGCTGCTTTACACGGTACTGATCCGGCTGGCGGGTGTGCACTACATGGCGGCCGCACCGGCGGGATTCCTGCTCGGACTCGCGCTCCACTATGTGCTCAGCACGCGCTGGGTGTTCAGCGCGCGCAGCGTGACGAATGCACGCGTCGAGTTCATCGTGTTTTCTCTGATCGGGATAGGAGGACTGCTCTTGAACCAGGTGGTGATCTATATCGGCGTCGAGTGGCTGCATCTCGCGCCTGAACTGGCCAAGGTGGCCTCGGCGGGCGCAAGCTACGTCTTCAACTACGGGGCCCGCAAGGCGCTCCTGTTCAGCACTCAGCGTGAAACGCGATGGCCGGTCCGAGAGTCGTAATCGTCGGTGCAGGCCCGGCCGGGCTGACCGCGGCGCATGAGCTGCTCGCGCTCGGGGTGACCGATATCCTCGTGCTCGAGGCGACTGGCGACATCGGTGGTCTGTCGAAGACAGCGAACCACAAGGGCAATCGTATCGACATCGGTGGTCACCGTTTCTTTTCAAAATCCGACTGGGTGATGGACTGGTGGCTGCGGGTGCTGCCGCTGGCGAAGAATCAGGCGATCGACGAGGCGGGGCGGAAGCTGCTCCTGCGGTTCCAGGGCAAGGAGCGCGAGCTGGCGGCGAATGCCGAGCGCAGCGAATCGGACGAACGCGTGATGCTGGTCCGCGGCCGTCTCTCGCGCATCTACTTCGCGGGGAAATTCTTCGACTATCCGCTCAAGGTGAATCTGGATACCGCGCTGAAGCTCGGCATCGGGCGCTGCATGATGTTCGGATTCAGCTACATGTACGCCAAGCTGAACCCCCGCCGGCCGGAGAGTACGCTGGAAGACTTCTTCATCAACCGCTTCGGCTACCGGCTCTATCTGCAGTTCTTCAAGGCCTATACCGAAAAGGTCTGGGGCACGACATGCGATCGTATCAGCGCCGAGTGGGGCGCACAGCGCGTGAAAAGCCTCTCGGTCGCGAAGGCATTGCTGCACGCCCTCGGCAAGCTGGTGGGCCTGGGGTCGGCTGGCGGCGCCGAGCAGACCTCGCTCATCGAGCGCTTTCTCTATCCGAAGTACGGGCCCGGCCTGATGTGGGAGTCGGTTGCCGACCTCGTGCGCGAGCGGGGAGTGAAAATACGGATGCAGGAGCAGGTGGTCCGCGTCGAAATGAAGGACGGCCGCGCGGCTGCGGTGGTGACACAAGCGGCGGACGGGACGAGCGCGACGCATGAGGCGGACTACGTCGTTTCGACCATGCCGGTGCGCGATCTTGTCCTCGGCATCGAGCCACCGGCGCCTGCGCGCGTGAGGGAAATCGGCGGTGCGCTCGAATACCGCGACTTCATCACGGTGGGCCTGCTGTACAAGCGGCTGGGCGATGTGCCCTCTGCTTCCGGACCGATGAACATCGTTCCCGACAACTGGATCTACATCCAGGAGCCCGGTGTGCAGGTGGGCAGGCTGCAGGTGTTCAACAACTGGAGCCCCTACATGGTGAAGGACGAGAACACTGTGTGGATCGGCATGGAGTACTTCTGCCGGGAAGGCGACGCGCTGTGGCAGCTCAGCGACGAGCAACTGATTGCGCTCGGGCGCGAGGAGATGGACAAGCTGCGCCTCGCCAATCCGGCGGACTGTCTGGACGGCGTGGTGATCCGCATGCCCAAGGCCTATCCGGGGTACTTCGGCGCCTACGAGCATTTCGACGAGGTGCGAAGCTATCTCGATGCCATACCGAATCTCTTTCTGATCGGCCGCAACGGCATGCATCGCTACAACAATCAGGACCACTCGATGTTGTCGGCCCGCCTCGCGGCCGAGGCCATCGCGGCGGGTCGCTCGGACAAGTCCCCGATCTGGGATGTCAACATCGATGACGAGTATCACGAGGAAGTGTCCAAGGATGGCGCGCAGCCGGACTAGGCGCGCCGCCGCAGGGCGCCGCGGCCGTTGAGCGGGACCGAGGTGAAGCGGCTGGTCTATGCGCTGCCCGATCGCATCGAGCGCGATGACAACGGCCAGGCCGCGCTACGCTGAACGTTGCCGGGTGCGCCATTTGAGGCCGATGCAAGCTGGGCGGAAAATCCAGCGGTATCCACGGTGCGGGTGCTGCCCGGGGCCTTCAGTCCGGATGCCTGCCGGCGCATGATCGCACTGGGCGATACCGTCGCCCGGGAACAGGGCGAACTCGAAAAGGGTGACCCGGCGCTTCGGCGCAGCGAGTTGAGCTGGATTCCGCCTTCAGAGGCGAGCACCGCCTTCTACCACCGCGTCGGGGTCCTGTTCCATCAGGCCAATCTCGAATATCGATTCGTGCTCAAAGGACTTGCGGAGCCGCTCCAGATCGCGCGCTACGGGGTCGGCGGACATTTCGACTGGCATACCGACAGCGGTCTGCGAGAGACCGCCGGACGCAAGTTGAGTCTCACCGTGCAGTTGAGCGACGAGGCCGACTACGACGGCGGCAACCTCGAGTTCATCAACATTCACGGCAGACAACCGGCGCGCGGGCTGGGTACCGCAATCATCTTTCCCTCGTTCCTTGCGCACCGTATCGCGCCCGTGACCCGCGGTGTGCGCGTCTCAATCGTTGCATGGGCCTACGGACCGAGTTTTGTCTGAGCGCGAGGGCGAGATGAGGAGAGGGAAGGAGCAGGATTCTGATTAAATAGTAACATATACGTTACTATTTTGTTTTGCGCGGCGATCTTCCGGCCGGCGCGCGCAGATAGATGCCCGATTTTCCGCCGCGCTTCTCGTCAAGCTGGATCGGCCCGATGATCATGCCGCGGTCGACGGCTTTAAGCATGTCGTAGACCGTGAGCAGGCCGCCCGCGACCGCGGCCAGCGCCTCCATCTCTACCCCCGTTCTGCCCCTGCACTCCACGCTTGCACGCAGCTCGACGGCGGCCTTCGACGGATGCATCACGAACTCGATGCCGACCCGGGTGAGTGCGATAGGGTGGGCGAGCGGGATCAGGTCCGGAGCGCGCTTGGCCGCCTGGATGGCGGCGATGCGCGCAACGCCCAGCACGTCGCCCTTCTTGGCCCGGCCTTCTGCGAGAAGCAGGAAGGTTGCCTGCTCCATGGAGATGCGCCCCGAGGCGACTGCAATGCGCCGCGTGACCGCCTTCGCGCCGACGTTCACCATATGGGCACCGCCGCTGCGATCGAAGTGGGTGAGTTTGCGTTGTGTGGACGACATGCCGGGAGTTCTCGAAGGAAGTCTTAAGGGCGGCGACAGGCCGCAATGCGGACCATACGGCTATCATAAACGCATGCGCGTGCCGACTTCACGACGATGCGGAAGAATAACCGCGGCCTGCCTGGCGGCACTCCTCGCGAGTGCGCCGGTCGCGCAGGAATTGCCCGATCTGGGCGGATCGGAACGCTCGGTGCTGTCCCAGCAGACCGAACGCAAGATCGGAGAGGCCATCTACAGGGACATCCAGCGCGATCCGGAATTCCTGGACGACACGGAGGTAAACGAATACCTGAACCTGCTGGGGGCGAAACTTGTCGCTGCAGGCCCGGGTTCGCCCTGGGACTACGTGTTCTTCGCGATGCGCGACGCTGGCATCAACGCGTTCGCGCTGCCGGGCGGGTACGTGGGTGTGAACACCGGGCTCATCAGACTGACGGAGAACGAATCGGAGCTTGCCTCGGTGCTCGCGCACGAGGTATCCCACGTTACCCAGCGCCACATCGCGCGGATGATAGGCGGACAGCAGCAGGCACAGATTCCAGCCATGATCGGTCTGGCGGCGGCGATCCTACTCGCAAATTCTCGCCCGGACCTGGCGAGTGCGGCGGCGGCCGTGTCGCAAGCCGGTGTAATGCAGTACCAGCTCAACTACACGCGGGATTTCGAGCGCGAGGCAGACCGCGTCGGCTTCCAGCGCTTGTCGGCAGCGGGATTCGACGTGAGTGCGATGGGGGTTTTCTTCGAGAAGCTGCAGCGAACCACACGTGTTGCGGACGACGGGTCCGTCCCGGGCTATTTGCGCAGTCACCCGGTGACGACCGAGCGCATCGCGGAGGCCCAGTCGCGTGCCGCGGGCATCCCTTACCGTCAGTCGCTGGACAGCACCGACTATCTTCTGGTGCGCGCCAAGCTCAGGGTGGAAGCAAGCGACGCGCGCGATGCTGTCGCGTTTTTCTCTGACGCCCTGCGCGATCAGCGCTACGCGAGCGAGGCGGCGACACGTTACGGCCTCGCGCTGGCACTGCTCAAGGGAGCCCGGAAGGATCAGGCTGCGCAGGAGATGCTCAAGCTGCGTGCGACGGGTGTGTCAGGGCCCATGATCGAGTCGCTGGCGGCGCGGATTCAGGATGCGCGTGGCGATCGCGAAGCCGCGATTGCGACGTTGCGCAGCGCCATCTCGCGCTATCCCGCGCGTCGGGCGGTGCTCTACGATTTTCTCAGGTTGCTGCTCGATGACCGGCAATACGACGCCGCGGGCGCGGTGCTCGCCGAGCGCTTGCGTGGCGCACCGCGCGATGCGAAGCTCCAGGCATTCCAGGCGCGCGTCTATCAGGCGCAGGGCAGGAACCTGCTCCATCACCAGGCTCAGGCGGAAGCCTACTATCTGGAGGGCGCACTGCCTGCGGCGATCGAGCAGCTCGAGATCGCGCTGAAGGCCGGGGACGGAGATTTCTACCAGTTGTCGGCTGCGGAGGCGCGGCTGAAACTGATGCGGGCGGAGCGGGAGCAGGAAGCGCGGCAGAGCAAACGGCCCTAGTGCAATACCGGGACAGCTGATGCGGATCGCGGAATTCCAGATTTCCGGAATTCGGCCTACAGTGCCTCGTATAGCAGGTCGAAGGTCTTTTCCGCTTCGACGAGTAGCAGATTGTCATTCGCCGCGCGGCGAACGGCGCCCTGGAGCAGGGTTTCCACGCCCGCCGCCTCGGGAACGGGCGTGTCGCGCACCTCGAGGAAACGGACGATGCTCCCGATCTTCGCCAGGGCTGGATCGCGATGCAGGCCGGCGTGGCGCGTCAATTCCTCGAACGTGACCCGGTTCTCGGTATTGCCGAAATGTGCACCGTCGAACGCGAACCCGAGGGCATCGGGGGGGCAGGGCTGCACCGGGTCCATCCAGTACACGGTTGCGCCGGGATCGATGAAGCGCCGGATAAGCCAGGCGCTCGCCAGACGGTCGGCCCAGAGCGGTCGGCGGGTAGCCCAGAGCCGACCCTGCAGGTTCGTGCCCGCCAGAGTTGCGTCCTGGGTGCGGGTCGGAAATACCAGCCTGCGGATGTCGGCTGCCGCCTCGTCCAGTGCACGTCGTGCCCGGGCCTGAGCGTCACTCGGGAAGAAGTCGAGAGCGCTGATCGCGTCGAATTCGCGTTGTTGCTTGTGCAGCACACGGGAGAGCGCGCCAGGATCCGACACACCGAAACCCAGCTTCAGGCTTTCTACCGTCTTGACAAGGTCGGCGTAGCGATGTGAACGGTCGAACAGGCGCTGGATTGCGGATTCCTGCGCCGCGTCCCCTTCCACGGTCTGGAATACGTGCGAAGTGCCGGCATTGCGCGCGATGTAGGCTGCCATGTGTTCCAGTGCCTGACGATTGGCCGGGGTCACGGGAAGTATGAACACGCCTTCTCTCATGTTTGCCGCGCCAAGCGATTCGAGCGTGCGCAGCACGCGCATGCGCACCGCCGGCTCCTCGGTAGGGAGTTGCGCGATCATGAGGAGCCAGCCGTTGTCCGGTGCGGACCTGTTCGACATGGTGGTCATGCGTAGATAAAGACTCGTTGAATCCAGAGTACGATCGGCACGATCACTAGCCTGCAACGGATTGCAGACAAGGGATCATCTAGAATTATCCATTAATCCGCATTCGGACGCTCGAGCGACCACTGAAAACGATGGAAAACGCACCGGACTACAGCAGGGAACTGGACGCACGGGGACTGAAGTGTCCACTGCCGATCCTGCGTACGAAGAAGTGCCTCTCCGACCTGGATTCCGGCGAAGTGCTCAAGATCGTCGCAACCGACCCGGGCGCAGAGCGGGACTTCCAGGCTTTCGCCAAGCAGACCGGGCATGCACTCCTCTCGCATGGGGCCGCGGGTGGCGAGTTCACGTTCTACCTGCGCAAAAAGTAGGGTTTCGCGGGCAGAGTAGGGCGGGGGTGGTTCTTGAATCAGCCGCGTGAAAGTCGTTCGAGCTGTCCGCGCAACTTGGATACCGTGTCCTCGAATCCGGCCATACGGGCACGTTCCTGTTCCACGATCTTGGCGGGTGCGCGTGCCACGAAAGACTCGTTGCCCAGTTTGTCGGCGCACTTCCGGATTTCCCCGGAGAGCCTTTCAACCTCCTTCGTGAGGCGCTCACGTTCCGCAGCCGCGTCGACCTCTACCTTCAGCATGATCCGGTGCGGCCCGACCGCGCCCGAGGGCGAGTCCGCAGCAGGAAGGTCGGTGACGGCCTCGATCGAAGCGGGGCGTACCAGTGCCTCGATCGCACGCAGTACCGCAGGGCCGGGGTCCCCGGTGAGATAGACCGGGACCTTGACCTGGGGCGAGAGCTTCATCTCGCTCCTGAGGTTTCTGGCGACGTTCACGACCTCCTTGGCGAGCGCGACTTCACGCTCAGCTACGGGGTCGAGGTGGCGGTCTTCTGCCACCGGATAGGGGGCGAGCATCACCGTGTCACCGGCGCGACCTGCAAGCGGCGCTACCTGCTGCCAGAGTTCTTCGGTGATGAACGGGATGATCGGATGGGCGAGGCGGAGCACCGATTCGAGCACCTGGAGCAGCGTCCAGCGCGTGGCGATGCGCTCCGCGTCGCTGCCACGTGCGAGCTGTCCCTTCGCGAGTTCGAGATACCAGTCGCAGTATTCGTCCCACACGAACCGGTAAATCGCGTTCGCGACATTGTCCAGCCGGTATTCCCCGAATCCGGCGGCCGCCTCGGCCGCGCTCGCCTGGAGTCGGCTGAGAATCCAGCGATCCCAGGCGGATCGTCCGACAGGGACCGCGTCGGGATGACCGTTGACCTGCCCTTCCGTATTCAGCAGGACGAAGCGCGTCGCGTTCCAGAGCTTGTTGCAGAAGTTGCGATAGCCTTCGCAGCGTTTGAAATCGAAATTGACATTGCGACCGAGGGTGGCATAGGCCGCCATGGTGAATCGCAGCGCGTCGGCGCCGTATGCAGGAATGCCCTCCGGGAATTCCTTCAGCGTGCGCTCCCGGATGCGCGGGGCGTCCTCGGGTCGGCGAAGTCCCGTTGTCCGTTTCTCGAGGAGCGGCTCGATCGCAATTCCCTCGATCAGGTCGACCGGATCGATCGTGTTGCCTTCCGATTTGGACATCTTCCTGCCGTCCGCATCACGGACGATGCCGTGGATATACACGTCGCGGAACGGTATGCGCCCGGTGAACCAGGTGGTCATCATGACCATGCGCGCTACCCAGAAGAAGATGATCTCGTAACCCGTGACCAGCACAGAGGAGGGCAGATAGAGGTCGAATGCGGTGCGATCGCCCGGTTTCAAATCGGGCCAGCCGAGGGTTGAATGGCACACGAGCGCCGATGAGAACCAGGTGTCGAGAACGTCGGGATCGCGCCGCAGATTTGCGCCGCCTGCCTTGCGACGCGCTTCCTCTTCATCACGCGCGACGTAAATGTTGCCCGCGTTGTCGTACCAGGCGGGGATCTGATGTCCCCACCACAGCTGGCGCGAGATGCACCAGTCCTGAATATTGCGCATCCACTGGTTGTAGGTATTCACCCAGTTCTCGGGCACGAACCGGACCTCGCCGCGGTCGACCACCTCCTGAGCCACTTGCGCAATGCTCTTGCCGGGGTGCGGACTATCGCTGCCACCCGCCTTGCCGAGCGCGACGAACCACTGATCGGTGAGCATCGGCTCAACCACCGCACCTGTGCGACCGCAGCGCGGCACCATCATGCGGTGCGGCTTTACAGCCTCGAGCAGGTTCGCATTCTGCAGGTCTTCCACGACGCGGCGGCGCGCTTCGTAGCGATCCAGACCACGAAACCGTTCCGGAGCCTGATCGTTGATCTTCGCATCCAGTGTGAGTATGCCGATTTGCGGCAGACCGTGGCGCTGGCCGACCTGCCAGTCGTTGAAGTCGTGGGCGGGCGTAACTTTCACGCAGCCGGTGCCGAATTCGCGGTCCACATACTCGTCCGCAATCACGGGGATTGTCCGGCCGGTAAGGGGCAGAATCACCTCGCTGCCGATCAGGGATGCGTAGCGCGGGTCTTCCGGGTGAACCATCACCGCGACATCGCCGAGCATGGTCTCCGGGCGCGTGGTCGCGACGGTCAGATGACCACCGCCCTTCGCGAGTGGATAGCGGATGTGCCAGAGCTGGCCATCTTCCTCCTCGCTTTCAACCTCGAGATCGGACACTGCGGTGCCGAGCACGGGATCCCAGTTCACAAGGCGTTTGCCGCGGTAGATCAGTCCCTGTTCGTGAAGACGAACGAAGGTCTCGACCACGACGCGCGAGAGCTTCGGGTCCATCGTGAAGTACTCGCGCTGCCAGTCGCAGGAGTCACCCATGCGCCGCATCTGTTCGGTAATCGTGGACCCGGAGCGCTGCTTCCAGGACCAGACTTCATCGATGAATTTCTCGCGACCGAGCCCGGCGCGCGACCGGCCCTGCTGTTCCAGCATGCGCTCGACGACGATCTGCGTCGCGATGCCGGCGTGATCGGTACCCGGCAGCCACATCGTATTGCGGCCGCTCATGCGATTCATGCGCACCAGCGCGTCCATGATCGTCTGGTTGAACGCATGGCCCATGTGGAGGACGCCGGTCACATTCGGCGGGGGCAGCTGGATGCTGAACCCGGGTCGGCCGGGCTGCTCGCCCGCTGCAAACCATCCGGATTGCTCCCAATGCTGATACCAGCGCCGCTCAACCTCAGCGGGATCGAAACTTTTTTCTAGAGGCATTGCCGTGGGAAGGAGGGCGGAGGAACGGTCGGGATTATAACGCCGTGCCCTGCGCACCCCCGGGCAATGCGGGCAACTCCGCTGGTATCAGCGAGATGCGAGGTCTTCGGAGTCGCCGGCGTTCGCCGAGAGGGCAGTGGCGATTGCAGCAGGCAGGGACTCGCGCAGGCGGGAGAGCAGCTCCACGCGTGCCGTTGATACCTCTGCGGCGACCAGCTCTGCGATGCGTGGCTCCAGGCGCTCGAGCAGCTGCTGTGTCACCGATGTTTCCACATGCCGCAGAATCGCATCGCAGAGGCGCGCGATCAGCGCATCCAGCATCGCGGGATCAGCAGTCGGTGCGGCAACTTCGGGCTTCAGGACTTCGGTCAGCACCGGAACGTCGTCGTCCGGAGAACGCAAAGGCTGCTTGTGCCGCTTCAGCAGCAGGTCTACGCGATCAAGCAGCGGTTCGTGGTCGCCGGGTGCGTCCATCGGTTCAGGCGTCCCGTGAGAGGTCGTGGTCCGATAGCGGGTAGCCGCGATCCCGATAGTAGCGGTAGCGCGTCCTGCCGTTCAGGCGTTCCGCTTCGTCACGTGACACGATCTCGAACAACCGCTCGAAACGCTCGAAATGCGGTGGACATTCGTCGGCAAGATTTATCAGCAGATCGAAGCCAGCGGGCGATGTATCGTCCTCCGCGATCAGCACCGGCGTTTGCGCGGCGATCCGGTCACCCGTGCGGCAATGAGGCACAAAGCTTGTCGAGGGCACGCTCCAGAGGAGCGTATCCAGGCGTCGCGCAAGTTCGGGTTCGGGAACATAGATGAGCAAGGGCCTGCGCTGCCTGAAGGCCTTGGCCGCGAGCCGACATGCGACCTGGAGTTTTTCAGGCGCGTTGAAATAGAAATCAACCTGCGTCATGTCATTCTTCCATCCTGCGCGTGCGCCCCCTCAGCGTCGGTCTGCGCGCGCGAGCGCGAGTTGCACGAGCAGGGGCACCGGACGGCCCGTCGATCCCTTCTCGCGTCCGCTTTTCCATGCAGTACCCGCTATATCCAGGTGGGCCCAGCGCAGCTTGCGCGTGAAGCGCGCGAGGTAGCACGCCGCGGTGATGCTGCCGGCGGGACGGCCGCCCACGTTTGCCATGTCGGCAAAATTCGATCGCAGGCCGTCCTGATAGTCCTCCCAGAGAGGAAGCTGCCATACGCGGTCCCAGGCTTCGTCAGCAGCGCCCATGATCTCGTTCGCGAGCGGTTGGTGGTTGGAAAACAAACCGCTCGCAACGTGTCCAAGGGCGATCACGCACGCGCCCGTGAGGGTCGCGACGTCCACCACGATATCCGGGTTGAACCGCTCGCAGTAGGTCAGCGCGTCGCACAGGATCAGGCGCCCTTCCGCATCGGTGTTCAGAATTTCTACCGTCTGTCCGGACATTGATTTCACGATGTCGCCCGGCTTGATGGCGGTACCGCTCGGCATGTTCTCGCATGCGGGAATCAGTCCGATCACATTCACCGTCGCCTTCATCGCAGCAAGCGCACGCACAGCGCCCAGCACGCTCGCTGCGCCGGACATATCGAACTTCATTTCGTCCATTTCCGCAGACGGCTTGAGGGATATGCCTCCGGTATCGAAGGTGATGCCCTTGCCGATGAGCACGACAGGGCGTGCGTCCTTGCTGCCACCCTGGTACTTCAGCACGATCAGTTTTGGCGGCTCCGCCGTTCCTCGGGTCACTGCGAGGAGGGCGCCCATGCCGAGCTTCTCCATGTCGCGACGCTCGAGCACTTCGATGCCGATCTTGAACTGGCGCGCGAGTTTGCGCGCCTCATCGGCGAGATAGGTCGGGGTACACACGTTGGCGGGAAGATTGCCCAGCGTACGCGCGAGCGAAACGCCCCCGAGCGTTGCAACTGCTGCATCGAAGGCTTTCTGGGTCGCCGAGTCAGGTCGCGAGGAAAGTCCGATTGTGAGTTCCTGGAGCTTCCAGGGATGCGCCGCATTCCGGGACTTGAGACCCTCGAACCGGTAGAACGCGTCGCCCAGCATGAACACAGCATGTCTCACGCGCCAGGCGAGTTTTCGCGATGTGCTTTCCGCGAGTTCGCCATCGGGTATGCAGACCACGGCGTCGGTGGCACCCAGGTCCTTGGTCGCAGCGGCGGCTGCGCGCAGCGATTCCCGGTAGGCGTTTTCCGTAAATTCTGCGCGCGCGCCAAGCCCGACAAGCAGCACGCGAGTCGCGCTTACTCCGGTGACGCCGTGCAGCACGAGCGTGGAGGATTTTCTGCCCGACAGGTCTCCGGCCGTCGCAAGTTTGCGCAAGCGGCCGGCTGCCGCCTGGTCGACCCGACGCGTGGCTTCGGGGAAATCGGGCAGCCCGGACTTCGCGCTGCCGCGGAATACGCCGAGCACCAGGCAACCCGTCTTTACGCGCTCGGGTATCACGTTCCGTATGCTAAATTTCACTGCGTCCTCGCAATTGATCTGGCTTCGCCAATCATCGCATGAATCGCCGCGTGACGCGATTGCGCGCTCCGGTGCTGGTCTTCGAAGGTAGCCGATGATATTTCAGCGTGCGCTGCTAAGGGAGTTTGCGGCCCTTTCCGGCGCGGTCTTCCTTACCCTGTTCGCTATCGCGCTCACTACTCGTCTGGTCCGGCTGCTGGGGCAGGCGGCGGGCGGTTCGATTCCGTCGGACGCCGTGGTGGCCTATCTAGGCTTCTTCTCGCTCGGCGTGCTGCCGGTCCTTCTTTCTCTGACGCTGTTCATCGCGGTGCTCCTGACCCTTACGCGCAGCTATCGCGATTCCGAGATGATCATCTGGTTCAATTCGGGCCTGTCCCTTGCGGCATGGCTGCGGCCCGTCCTCACGTTTTCATTGCCCGTCGTGTTCGTGATCGCGGTGATGTCGCTGCTGCTCACACCGTGGTCTGCGGAAATGGCCGAACTCTACCGCGCCAGACTTTCCGCGCGAGACGACGTATCAAGGATCACGCCGGGCGTGTTCGGGGAATCCGCATCGAAGGATCGCGTTTTCTTCGTTGAATCGGTTTCCGAGTCATCCGATGTCGTGCGCAACGTATTCGTAAGCTCGATACAGCACCAGCGCCCCGGCGTAATGACCAGCCGCACAGGACGAACAGAAACAGCGCCGAACGGGGACCGTTTCATCGTGCTTGGCGAAGGGCGCCGCTACGAGGGCCGCGCGGGCGAGGCGAGCTTCCGGGTGATGGAATTCGAGCGCTATGCTATGCGAGTCGAGTCCCGCGAGGGCGAGGATCCGGTGCCGACACAGAAGAATCTCTCGACCCTGGAACTCGCAACTGATCCATCCCCTGCGAACCACGGCGAGCTGGTGTGGCGGCTCGGGATACCGATTTCCGCGCTGATACTTTCGCTGCTTGCGATACCACTCAGTTTCGTCAATCCGCGTGCAGGACGCTCGCTCAACCTCATCTTCGCCCTGGTCGTCTTCATGCTCTATTCCAATCTCCTGTCGCTCAGTCAGGCGAACGTGGTGCAGGGGAGGCTCAGCTTCGCGCTCGGCTGGTGGCTCATACACGGGGTCATGCTTACGCTGCTTCTGGTGCTATTCAGCGAGCGGATGCGCTTGATCCGCTTCAGGCGCTGAAGCCGGTGCGCAGCCGCGTCCTGCAACGGTATCTGGCCCGCCAGATTTACGGGGCGGTGGGTCTGGTGCTCGCGGGCTTTCTCGCGCTGTTTGCTTTCTTCGACCTGATCGCGGAGCTGGGGAATCTCGGCAAGGGCAACTATCAGGTCACCCAGATATTCGGTTTCGTGCTTCTCTCGGTGCCTGCTCAGGCCTACGATTTGCTTCCGGTCGCCGTGCTTATCGGCACGCTATATGCGCTTGCCAGCCTTGCTGCGAGCTCCGAATTCACGGTCATGCGCAGCTCGGGGATGTCGCCGGTGCATGCAGCGAGCATCCTGGTAAGGATTGGGCTTGCGTTTGTTCTTGCGACCTTCGTGCTAGGCGAATGGATCGCGCCAGCTTCTGAGCAGGCTGCGCGGACGCTCAAGATGCGTGCCCTGAGCTCAGTGATCGGGCAGGATTTGCGCTCGGGCCTCTGGTTCAAGGATGAAGGTGCGTTCATCAACGTTCGCGAGGCGCGCGAGGTGGATGTCCTTACCGGCCTGACGATCTACCAGTTCGATTCCGACTTCAGGCTGAAGTCTGTCAGTTTCGCGCAACGCGGCCGGTATATGTCGGAAGGCGCCTGGAAACTCGAGGATGTCGCGCGCACGAAGTTCGGCGACAAGGGGCGGCCGTTGGTGGAGCGCGCCGAATCCGAGCTCTGGCAGTCTGCCCTGCGGCCGGAGTTGCTGAACGTCCTGCTGGTAGTTCCCGACAAGATGTCGATCTGGGCACTGCATAAGTTTTCGACCCACCTTGCGGAAAACAAGCAGAAGACGGAACGCTACGAGATCGCGATGTGGCGAAAGGTTTTTTATCCGCTCGCGGCGCTGGTGATGATGGTGCTGGCGCTGCCTTTCGCCTACATGGAAACACGCCACGGGATGCTTGGCGTGAAGGTGTTCCTCGGCATCATGCTGGGGATATCCTTCCATATGCTTAACAGTCTGTCCTCTCACCTGGGTCTGCTTGGAAGCTGGCCGCCGCTTTCGACCGCGATGCTGCCCTCGGTGTGCTTCCTTCTCGCGGCGTGCGTGATGATGTGGTGGGTGGAGAGACGCTAGGCCACGGTAACGATCCGGGTGCCGGAGAGGCGATCATGCAGAAACTGCCGCTCCGGATCGAACAGGGACCAGGCGGGGCTGAGTGCACCCCCAACCGCAAGGACTGCGATCCAGGCTGATCCGGGCGCGGCGCGCGCCAGTATGAGCGCGCCCGCGATGCCGGCGGAAGAGAGCAGAACGAGCAGGAAGCGGATCAGCGCTGCGCCGGGCGATGCGCGGCGCCCGCCCGCACCAACCAGGCGGATGCGCCAAGCCTTCATCGCAAGTGTCTGTCCGCTACGGGTCCAGCACCAGACAAAGTAGGCTGCGAACACCGTCATCAGGTAGGCCTGATGCAGGTACAGAATCCAGCCCTGCATTTGGGCTGCGCCGCTTGCCAGCGTGAACACGGAAGATGCTACGAATGCGATTGCGGCGAGGAGCAGCATTTCGTAGGTGAAGCTGGCGATGCGCCGGCCGTAGCTCGGAGCGGGCGTTGACGCATGATTCGCATCTGTTCCCGCAGAGTCGTTCACGAAAACTTCGGCTGGGTTAATCGGCAGCCGGCGCGGCGCTCTTGGCCCTGCGCTTGCCGCCCGCTGGCTCGGGCTGCGGTTGATGGCTCTGCCGTTCCTCCGCGGGAAGTGCCTGATATTCGGCCCACTTGTCACCGAGGGCCTGGCGCTTCTCGGGGGGGAGCTTCTTCACGAGGCGCTTGTAGTTCTCGCGCGCGTCGCGACGCTGTTCGGGGCTGAGCCGGACCCACTCATGCATCCGGGCCTGCGCCCGTTCGCGCTCCTTGGCACTCATCTTCGGGTAGCTTTTCGCGATTCCGAGCCACTTCTTCTTGCGTGCCCCGTCAAGGTTGTCCCATTCGCCGGCAAGGGGTTCAAGCACGCCCTGTTGCTGTGCGTTCAGCTGTGACCACTTGGGGTTCTTGATGTCGGCCTGGGGTGCAGCCGCGTGCGCGCCTGCCGTGAAGAAGAGCAAGGATGCAAGAAACACCCATGCCCGGAACCGGCCGTTGCGCGGTGCGACCGCTCCGGAACCGGAGCGGTGCGGCGTTCCTTGCGGAATTATTCGGAAGCGCGGTCGTTCAGCCACGCTTCGAATCCCTTGTCCAGATAGGCGTCGATCGGAAGGTCGTCGGTAAGCAACTGGGTATCGATCTCGACTAATTCCGCGACCTGATGATCCTGCCTCCATGTGTAAATCGAGAGCAGCGCAAACGCGAGGACGAAAGTAGGGACCAGCAGCCGCAGCGACAACTCGCCGAACACAGGCCAGCCGAAGCCGGGGATGCCCGCCCAGACGAGTGATGTCGCGCGCTCCGGTCGTTTAGCGAGCAGCGCCTGCTCGCGCGAGGCGCGAAGCCGCTCCTCGACATGCGGGTCAAGCCGCATGCCGGAATTCAGGATCTGCCGAACCCGGCTACCTAGGAGGCGTTCATTGGTGCTGCTCATTTCAGACTCCATCGGGTCAAAGCGTGATACCCCGTGTGCGCAACACGGCAGCCAACGTGTGGGCGGCCCGTGAGCAGTGTGTCTTTACACTGCCCTCCGAACAACCCATTGCCTGCGCCGTCTCGGCAACGTCCATTTCCTCCCAGTAACGCATGAGGAAGGCTTCGCGTTGACGTGCTGGCAGTTTTTTCAACTCTTCTTCAATTATTTCAAGCAGTTGAGACTGTTCCAGTTTGCCTGCCGGACTTTCGCTCTCCTTGGACTCCCCTGCTGCCTGCAAGGTTTCCAATGGATCATGGTCATCGTCATCCTGGGCCGAGCCAAAAGAAGAGAACAGTGTCATCCAGGTCGAACGCACCTTCTGGCGCCGGAAATAGTCGCGGATCGCGTTCTGGAGGATACGCTGAAACAGCAGAGGTAGTTCTTCCGCCGGCCGATCGCCGTATTTTTCGGCGACCCGAAGCATCGCGTCCTGGACGACGTCCAGCGCGGCGTCCTGATCGCGTACCGCGAACAAGGCCTGCTTGTATGCTCTTCGTTCCGCGTTCTCAAGAAACGCGGCGAGCTCGCTCGGAGATGCCAGAAGACCCTCGTCAGTCGGGGTTCGTCATTGTTTGGCGGCATAGTATCAAACGCGCCTGCCGGAAGTGCAGCGACCCTGTACCAAGGATTGACCGTAGTAGATTAAGTCTCTAATATTTAATACTTTCCTCTCGAATCAACCCAAACCATGGACAGGATAAAGGCACTCGAACTCAGCGGCGCGGAGATTGTCGTACGCTGCCTTCAGGAGGAGGGGGTGGAGTGCATATTCGGCTATCCGGGCGGCGCGGTGCTTTACATCTACGATGCTTTGTTCAAGCAGGACAAGGTGCGTCATGTGCTGGTCCGCCACGAGCAGGGTGCGGCACATGCCGCGGACGGTTACGCACGTTCTTCCGGCAAGGTCGGCGTTTGCCTGGTCACTTCCGGCCCGGGCCTGACCAACGCCGTGACCGGTATCGCGACGGCCTATCTCGATTCGATCCCCATGGTGGTGCTTGTCGGTCAGGTGCCGACAAAGGCGATTGGCGAGGATGCGTTCCAGGAAGTCGATACGGTCGGCATCACGCGGCCTTGCGTGAAGCACAACTTCCTGGTGAAGGACGTGAAGGACCTCGCGGTGACGATCAAGAAGGCGTTCCACATCGCGCAGACCGGGCGGCCCGGGCCGGTGCTGGTCGACATTCCCAAGGACCTCACTGCGCAGGACTGCGAGTTCCTGTATCCCGATTCCGTGTCGATGCGTTCCTACAGCCCCATTACCAGGGGTCATGCCGGTCAAATCAAGAAGGCGGCGAAGCTGCTGCTTGAGGCGAAACGTCCGGTGATCTACGCGGGCGGAGGGGTGATTCTGTCCAATGCGTCGGACCGCCTCACTGAGCTTGTCCGGTTGCTTGGGGTGCCCTGCACGAACACACTCATGGGCCTGGGCGGTTTTCCGGGTACCGATCCGCTGAGTCTCGGCATGCTCGGCATGCATGGCACCTACGAAGCGAACATGGCGATGCAGCACTGCGACGTCCTGCTTGCGGTCGGCGCTCGATTCGACGACCGTGTGATCGGTGATCCCGAGCACTTCGCCCAGAACCGGCGCAAGATCATCCATGTGGATATCGATCCGTCCTCGATCTCGAAGCGCGTCAAGGTGGATGTGCCGGTGGTCGGAAATGTCGATGACGTGCTTGCTGAGCTTTTGAAACTCGCGAAGGCAGAGGCGTGCGGAAATGCCGCCGCGCTGGACGACTGGTGGCGCCAGATCGCCGAGTGGCGTGCCAGGAACTGTCTGCGCTACGACAGGGCCTCGAGCATCATCAAGCCCCAGTACGTGATCGAAAAGCTCTATGAAGTCACGGGTGGCGACGCATACGTCACATCGGATGTGGGACAGCATCAGATGTGGGCGGCCCAGTTCTACAAGTTTGACAAGCCTCGGCGCTGGATCAATTCCGGCGGTCTCGGGACCATGGGGTTCGGTCTGCCTTCGGCGATGGGCGTGCAGTTAGCCCATCCAGGTGCGACGGTTGCCTGTGTCACCGGCGAGTCGTCGATTCAGATGTGCATCCAGGAGCTCTCGACGTGCAAGCAGTACCGGCTGCCTATCAAGATCATCAACCTGAACAACCGGTACATGGGCATGGTGCGCCAGTGGCAGCAGTTCTTCCACGGCAACCGGTACAGCGAATCGTACATGGATGCGCTGCCCGATTTCGTGAAGCTCGCCGAGGGTTATGGTCACCGCGGTCTGAAGGTCGAGCGTCCAGAGGATGTCGAGCCTGCATTGCGCGAGGTCTTCGCCCGCAAGGATGAACTGGTGTTCGTCGACTTCGTGACCGACCAGACGGAGAACGTCTACCCGATGGTTGCAGCGGGCAAGGGGATCACTGAAATGATCTTCGCCGAGGATCTCTGATCGTGCGCCACATCATTTCGGTGCTGCTCGAGAACGAAGCCGGGGCGCTGTCGCGCGTAGCAGGCCTCTTTTCGGCGCGAGGCTACAACATCGAATCGCTCACGGTTGCGCCAACCGAGGACAAGTCGATGTCGCGCATGACGATCGTCACCCGCGGCTCGAACGATGTCGTCGAGCAGATCACGAAGCAGCTCAACAAGCTGATTGAAGTGGTCAAGGTGGTCGACCTGTCCGAGGCGGCGCATATCGAGCGCGAACTGATGCTGATCAAGGTTCGCGCCGGGGCGAAGGAGCGCGAGGACATGAAGCGCATGGCAGATATTTTCCGGGGTCGCGTCATTGACGTCTCGGACAATACCTACACCATCGAGTTGACTGGCGACGGCCACAAGCTGGACGCATTCATTGAGGCTATCGATCCTGCATTGATTGTCGAAACCGTCCGTACCGGCACCAGCGGAATCGGGCGGGGAAACAGGGTACTCAAGGCTTAGCGGGTCGGCAGGGCGGAGGAGCGATGCGCCGCCGCGCCGGACAGTCGGAAACCAGACGTCCTCCCGCGATTTCGGACAAACCACAGGCGCCGCGGAATGCGGCACACATATCAAAGGAATTTCCCATGAAGGTCTACTATGACAAGGACGCCGATCTTTCACTCGTGAAAGGCAGGAAGGTCACCATACTCGGCTACGGCTCCCAGGGGCATGCACACTCGCTCAACCTCCACGAGTCCGGTGTCAAGGTGACGGTCGGTCTGCGCAAAGGCGGCCCGTCTTGGGCCAAGGCACAGGCAGCCGGTCTGCGGGTCGCTGAAATCGCCGATGCGGTCAAGGACGCCGATATCGTCATGATGCTGATGCCGGATGAGCACATCGCGGCGGTGTACAAGACCGAGGTCGAGCCGAACGTGAAGCCGGGCGCGGCAGTGGCCTTTGCGCACGGATTCAACATCCACTACGGGCAGGTGCAGCCGCGCGCTGACCTGGACATCTGGATGGTCGCTCCGAAAGCGCCGGGCCATACCGTCCGATCGACCTACGCGGCCGGTGGCGGCGTGCCGATGCTGGTTGCCGTGCATCAGAATCCAAGTGGCAAGGCGCGCGACATGGCCCTTTCCTATGCCGCTGCGATCGGGGGCGGGAAGGCTGGCGTCATCGAGACCGATTTCAAGGAAGAGACCGAGACCGATCTGTTCGGCGAACAGGCGGTTCTGTGCGGCGGCTGCGTGGATCTCGTGAAGGCTGGTTTTGAAACCCTGGTGGAAGCCGGTTACGCGCCCGAGATGGCGTACTTCGAGTGTCTGCACGAGCTGAAGCTGATCGTCGATCTGATGTACGAAGGCGGCATCAGCAACATGAATTATTCGATCTCGAACAATGCGGAGTACGGCGAGTACGTGACCGGCCCCAAGATCGTGACCGAGGATACCAAGCGCGCGATGCGCGAGGTGCTCGCACGCATCCAGTCGGGCGAGTACGCGCGCGATTTCATCCTCGAGAACCGGGCTGGCGCCCCGACGCTGCTTTCGCGCCGGCGCATGACGGCCGAGCACCCGATCGAAAAGGTTGGCGCGCGCCTGCGCGAGATGATGCCCTGGATCAAGCGCAACCGTCTTGTCGATCAGAGCAAGAACTGATGAAGCGGACCGGGGTGTGGCGCGTCGTGGCGCTGTTCGTCGGGCTCGCGCTCCTGGCTGGCTGCGGCGACAAGGTTCCGGAATCCGAGGCTGCCAAGAAGCTGGGTAATGCGCCCAAGCAAATCATCGACAAGACGGTCACGGACGTGAATCAGGCGGTCAAGCAGGGCGCGGAGCGGACCGGCGACGCCGACGCGAAAAACTAGTGCGCACACCCTATCCGCATCCCATCATCGCCAGGGAAGGCTGGCCCTTCCTGGCGATCGCGGTGGGGGCCTCGCTGCTTGTGGCCCTCCTGCTCGGCTGGCTCTGGTCGCTTCCTGTCTGGATTGTGTCGCTGTTCGTGCTGCAGTTCTTCCGCGATCCGCAGCGCGACGTGCCAGAGGATCCTGCCGCGATCGTCTCCCCGGCCGACGGGCGCGTGGTGTTTGTCGGCAAAGCGCGGGATCCGTGGCTCGAGCGCGATGCCCTCAAGATCAGCGTTTTCATGAACGTGTTCAACGTCCATTCCAACCGCGCACCGGTGGACGGCACGGTGCGTCAGCGCTGGTACCACGCGGGCAGCTTCGTCAATGCCGCACTTGACAAGGCATCGCTCGAAAACGAACGCAATGCGCTTTGGATGCAGACCGCCGGCGGTGCGGATGTCACCTGCGTGCAAATCGCCGGGCTCGTGGCGCGCCGCATCCTATGTTACGTGGATGCGGGCGCGGACCTTTCCCGAGGGCAGCGCTACGGGTTCATCCGCTTCGGATCGCGCGTGGATCTCTATCTGCCGCTCGATTCGCGTCCGCTCGTCGCGATCGGAGAGAAAGTCGGAGCGGCACATTCCATTCTTGCGGAATTTCCCCGGAATGGATGAGACGCCAAGAGCCGCGGCGGGCTATACGCCGAGGCTGGGGCGCCTCAGGCGGCGCGGCATCTACTTTCTGCCGAACCTGTTCACCACGGCGGCGTTGTTCGCCGGTTTCTACGCCATTGTCCAGGCGATGATGGGCCGTTTCGAGGTGTCTGCGGTGGCGATTTACACTGCCATCGTGCTGGACGGCATGGACGGACGCATCGCGCGCTGGACGCGCACCGAAAGCGAATTCGGTGCCGAGTACGACAGCCTTTCCGACATGGTGTCCTTCGGTGCGGCGCCGGCGCTCGTCATGTATGTATGGGCACTCAGCGATCTGGGGAAACTCGGCTGGATATCCGCCTTTATCTATTGCGCCGGCGCTGCGCTGCGTCTGGCGCGCTTCAATACCAATATCGAGGTCGTGGACAAGCGCTTCTTTCAGGGCATGCCGAGTCCGGCTGCTGCGGCCCTCGTGGCAGGGCTCGTCTGGGTGCTCGACGATCTGGGCATACGGCGCGCCGACTGGATCGCCTGGATCGCCTGTGCCTTCACGATATTTGCGGGCATCACCATGGTGTCGAACATGCCCTTCTACAGTTTCAAGGACTTGAACCTGCGCAAACGGGTGCCGTTCTGGGCAGTCCTCGCGGTTGTCGCGGGCATCGTGGTCATTGCCTATCGCCCGCCCGCCGTGCTCTTCCTGCTGTTTGTCTGCTATGCGCTTTCCGGTTACGTGCTCTGGTTTGTGCGTCGGGCGCGCCGCCGACCGGCCTCGTAGCCGGAGGCTTGCGGGTCGCGAGGATCGCGGTTATAGTAAAACGATGAACCATGCAGCGCATATCGCCGGGCTTCGACACACCCTCAGCCCGGCTTCGCTTCCGATTCGGCTGGGCCTGCGTCTGGCCGGTCCGCTGCTGCGCCCCGCGCGCTAAACACTACCCCCCATCCCCCCCAGCTTCACCCCTCCGGCAGCGCGACACCGCCGGGACACGTGCTATTGACTCAGGGTCGCCCGAAGCGGCCATAACGAACACGAGGAGCGGCAGATGAACAAGGAACGTCTCATCATATTCGACACCACGATGCGCGACGGCGAGCAGAGTCCCGGTGCATCGATGACCCGTGACGAGAAATTGCGTATTGCGCGGGCGCTGGAGCGGCTGCGGGTGGATGTGATCGAGGCCGGATTCCCTGCGTCCTCGAACGGCGATTTCGAGGCAGTCAGGCTGGTGGCGGACACCATCAAGGACTCGATCGTATGCGGGCTCTGCCGTACGAGCGACAAGGACATCCAGCG
The DNA here is from genome assembly GCA_903834835.1 of uncultured Pseudomonadota bacterium. Taxonomy (GTDB): domain Bacteria; phylum Pseudomonadota; class Gammaproteobacteria; order Burkholderiales; family SG8-39; genus CAILKO01. The sequence goes on from CAILKO010000054.1 coordinate 37,746, forward strand.
CTGCGTGGACGCTCTGAAGGGCGCCAATGCGTGGCGCGTGCACACGTTCATATCCACCAGCGCGTTGCATATGGAGAAAAAGCTCCGCATGTCGCCGGAGCAGGTGCATGAACAGGCGCGACTCGCGGTGCGTTTTGCGCGCAAGCTGGCACCGGACGTGGAGTTCTCGCCGGAAGATGCAAGCCGCTCGGACTTCGACTTCCTCTGTCGCATCCTGGAGACCGTGATTGCAGAGGGTGCGACCACGATCAACATTCCGGATACGGTGGGTTACGCGGTTCCAGAGCAGTTCGGCGACTTCATCCGCCGCCTGCGCCAGGCGATTCCGAACTCCGACAAGGCGGTCTGGTCGGTGCACTGTCACAACGACCTCGGCATGGCGGTGGCAAATTCACTTGCCGCGGTAACAATCGGCGGCGTGCGCCAGATCGAGTGCACGATCAACGGGCTCGGAGAACGTGCAGGCAACACGGCGCTCGAGGAAGTGGTGATGGCGGTGAAGACGCGCAGCGACGCGATCCATTTCGAGACCCGCATCGATACGCGCCATATCGTGCCGACCTCGCGCCTCGTATCGCAGATCACCGGCTTCGTGGTGCAGCCCAACAAGGCAGTCGTCGGTGCGAATGCGTTTGCGCATGCCTCGGGCATTCACCAGGATGGCGTGCTGAAGGCGCGCCAGACCTACGAGATCATGACTGCGGAGGACGTGGGCTGGACGACCAACAAGATCGTGCTGGGCAAGCTCTCGGGTCGCAATGCCTTCAAGCAGAGGATGAAGGAGCTGGGCATCGAACTCGATTCCGAGGACGCGTACAACAAGGCTTTCCAGCGTTTCAAGGATCTTGCCGACAAGAAGGCCGACATCTTCGACGAGGATCTTCAGGCGCTGGTCGCCCAGGAAGCAGGCCGAACCACGGATGAACACTGGAAGCTCGTCCATCTGAATCAGGCGAGCGGCATGGGCGAGCGGCCGCATGCCAGTCTGGTGCTGGCGGACGCGGCGCGCGAGTACCCTTCCGAATCCCAGGGGGACGGCCCGGTGGATGCGGTGTTCAAGGCGATCGAACAGGTGGCGAAGAGCGGTGCCGAACTTCAGCTTTATTCCGTGAACGCGGTGACCCAGGGTACGGAATCACAGGGCGAAGTCACGGTACGACTGTCCAGGGCCGGGCGCATCGTCAACGGCGTGGGCGCCGATACGGACATCATCGTCGCCTCGGCCAAGGCCTACATCGCGGCCTTGAACCGTCTTGAGACTGGCGCCGAAAGAGTGAACCCGCAACACACGGGCTGAGCTCCGGGTCGTTCAGGCGGGGGCAGCCGGGGTGACCCGTGCCGCCGCCCGCGAGGCGCGGATGTAAGCGATCGCGGCGGCAAGATACAGAACCGCGAGCGCGATTTCGGAGATGGCGAGCACGTAGGAGACGCCATCGTCCGTCCAGCTGCGCGCCAGCCCTTCCAGCAGATAGGCGAGTATCAGCAGGCAGGACCACTGGTAGGTATGGCGCCGCCCCGCGAGCACGCCGCCGAGCGGCAGCGCGAGCGGCAACGACTTCAGTGCCAGCATCGATCCGCCCGGGCGCAGCGGCGCGAGCCAGATCTCCCAGGCAAGCGTAAGCGCGATCAGCATGAGCAAAAGGGCTGATGCTGCATGGCGGGAACCGTTCAGGGTCAGGTGGCGTTTCGTATTCCGGGCGGCGATGGTTGCGGGCAGGCTGTGTATTATGCGGCAGCCCACTTTTCAGCTGGTGATCAGGAATGAATAAACACCCCCGCCCGGGAGGTGAGCCGGGACGGTTCGGCGTCGGGCAACTGGTGTCCTGGCAGCGGCTGGTCGCCTGGCGCATACGCGAGGATCGCTGCACGCAGGTGGCGGGCAGTCTTACCTATACGACGCTGCTTGCGCTGGTGCCGCTCGTGGCGGTCGCGCTCGCCATCGCGACCGCCTTTCCCTGGTTCAAGACGCTCACGTTGAGGCTGGACGATTTTCTGCTCGCCAATCTGCTCCCTGAAACAGTCGGGCGCACAGTGCTGCGCTATGTCGACCAGTTCACCCAGCGCGCGGGGCGCCTGACGGTGATCGGCCTTACGCTGCTCGCGCTCACTGCCGGCATGCTGATGGTTACGATCGAGCGCGAGTTCAACCAGATTTTCGGCGTGCGCAGGGGAAGGCGCCTGCCCCGGCGCATTCTCCTATACGGCGCGGTCATTGCGCTCGGTCCGGTGCTCATGGGGCTGTCGATCTCGATGACCTCCTATCTGGTTACGGAGTCGCTCGGCTATACGCGCGGTATGCCCTATGTGGGCGACACGCTGCTGCGCGCCGGGCCCGTCCTGATCACGGTGCTTGCGCTCTCCCTGCTCTATTACCTCGTGCCCTGCCGCCGCATCGCAATGCGTCACGCGTTTGCGGGCGGGTTTGCGGCCGGGTTGCTGTTCGAGTTGATGAAGCGCGGGTTCGCGCTCTATGTCACGACATTTCCGACCTATTCGGTGGTCTACGGCGCCTTCGCAGCGGTGCCGGTGTTTCTGCTCTGGCTCTACCTGTCATGGCTCGTGGTAATCACGGGATGCAGCCTGACGGCGCTGTTCTCGGGCTTTCACGAGCGCCGCCCAGAGCATGCGCTCCCCGGCATGGAGCTATTGGACGCGCGCGCGGTGCTCGAGGTGCTCGTGGGCGCCTCAGGCGGACAATCGGATCTGACCCTCTGGGAGATCGCTGCGCGCGCCGGGCCTGCGCCCGAGACCTGCGATCGGCTGCTCGCCAGGATGGAAGCCGAGAACTGGGTGGAGGAGCGCGGAGAGGATTGCTGGCGCCTGGTGCGCCGGCCGGAGTCGATCTCCGTGGCCGACCTCGTCCGGCTGTTCCATCTCGACCCGCGCGCGGGCACGCTGCTGGCCGAACGCTGGCCGGAGTTTGGTATCGCGCGCGCCGGCGATACCGGCAGGCCTGCGGTATCCTAGCGCCCCCGCTGCCGGCCGGCGCGGATATACAGTCGAGGAACCATGGACCTGATTTCGAAACTTGCCATTCCGAGACGCGAGCGTCTCATTCTCGCGCTGGACGTGCAGACCACGGCTGAGGCGCGCGAACTCGTCGAGCGTCTCGGAGACTCGGTGCGCTTCTACAAGATCGGCCTGGAGCTTTTCATGGCGGGCGGTTACTTCGAGCTGATCGACTGGCTGGTGGCGCGCGGCAACAAGGTATTCGTGGATCTGAAGTTCTTCGACATCCCCGAGACGGTCCGCTCCGCGGTTCGCAATCTCCAGGGGCGCGGCATCAGCTTCGCGACTGTGCACGGCAATCAGTCGATCATGGAGGCGGCAGGCAAGGACAAAGGGGATGTGAAGATTCTCGGGGTTACGGTGCTCACGGCGCTCGACCGGGGGGACCTCGACGACATGGGTTTTTCCTGCAACGTGGAAGATCTCGTCCTGTCGCGTGCGCGTCGCGCGATCGAGGCAGGTTGCGACGGGGTGATCTCCTCGGGGCTGGAGGCACCGCGTCTGAAGGCGCAGTTCGGCGGCCGGCTGCTCGTGGTGACGCCGGGCATCCGTCCCGTCGAAAACAAGCCGGCGGACGACCAGAAGCGAACCGTCGACGTGGCGCAGGCGTTCAGGAACGGGGCAGACTACATCGTCGTCGGGCGTCCGGTGCGTCAGGCGCCGGATCCGAAGGCCGCTGCCGAGGCGATACAGGCCACGATCGCGGAGATCTTTACGGATTAGGGCAGCAAACGGATCTTCCCGGGAACTTTCAATTAAATAGTAACGTATTCGTTACTATTATTCGTATCCGGGCGTTCCCGGATCGCCCCCTTCGGAGCGCAAGGCCGAGTTGATGCCGATTCAGGGAATCGGGACGGCAGCGAGCAGGTCGGCGCCCGTGTCACGCGTACGCGATGCGCCCTGCGCGGAGCGCAGTCGATGGGACGCAACGCCGGGCAGAACCGCCTGCAGGTCCTCCGGCAATACCTTGTCCCGGCCCTCGATCAGCGCCCAGGCACGCGCGCACTGAACCAGGGCCAGCGCCGCTCGCGGCGACAGGCCGGCCGCATAGTCGGCAGATCGGCGCGTGTGCTCCACGATGGCCTGTACGTAATCGAGCAGTGCTGGAGCGGCGTGCACGCGGGATACTGCAGCCTGGAGCGCGAGGAGTTGCTCAGGCGTAATGCTCGCACCGAGCCTGCGCAACAGGTCGCGCCGGTCTGTGCCGGCGAGCAGCGCGCGTTCCGCGGCGCGGTCGGGGTAGCCGAGTTCGATCCGCATCATGAACCGGTCCAATTGCGATTCCGGGAGGGGAAAGGTGCCAACCTGTTCGGTCGGGTTCTGGGTGGCGATGACGAAGAAGGGCTCAGGCAAGGGGCGGGTCTCGCCTTCTGTCGTGACCTGATGCTCTTCCATGGCTTCAAGCAGCGCGGATTGGGTTTTTGGTGTGGCGCGGTTCACTTCGTCGGCAAGCACGACATTGGAGAACACCGGCCCGGGGTGAAACTTGAATGCGCCGGTATCACGTTCATAGATCGACACGCCGATGATGTCGGCCGGCAGCATGTCGCTGGTGAACTGGATGCGCTGAAAGGCGAGGCCGAGGCTGCGTGCGAGCACGTGCGCGAGCGTGGTCTTGCCTACGCCCGGGAGATCCTCGATCAGCAGGTGCCCGCGCGCAAGCAGGCAGGCGAGCGCGAGGCGGACCTGATGTTCCTTGCCGAGAATGATCTGTCCGGCAGCGGAAATCACGCGCTTGATGAGGTCTGCCGGGTGGGCCGTCGCGAGATTCTCGCCGCCGGCAGGTTCAGGTTTTACGAGCATGGTTTCATTCTACCCTCGGGTTCCGCGGTCGCGGCCGTGTGCGATGCGGGTGATCGGGTGCAAGCGGCCATCGTCTAAACTTCGGGCGCCATCAGGGCGAAACAGCGCGCACGGCGCTTCTATTCCGATCCGACATGCCCACTGCGTTCATTACTCATCCCGACTGTCTGAAGCACGACATGGGGGCGCATCATCCCGAGAGTCCCGCGCGCTTGTACGAGATCGAGGACAGGTTGATCGCGACCGGTCTGGAATCGGTGCTTGTCCGCCATGAGGCACCGCTCGCGAGCGATGCGCAGCTGCTGCGCGTGCACCCGGCCGACTACATCGCGCGGATACGCGACGCCGCACCCGCATCGGGGACAGTGCACCTCGATCCGGATACGGCGATGAATCCCTACACGCTCGGGGCAGCGCTGCGAGCGGCAGGCGCGGGGGTGCTCGGCGTGGAGCTGGTGATGGCGGACGAGGCGCCGAACGCCTTCTGCGCGGTGCGGCCGCCGGGCCACCACGCATGTCGCGCCGCTGCGATGGGATTCTGCATCTTCAACAACGTGGCGGTTGCCGCCATGCACGCGATCGAGGCGTTCGGCGTGAAGCGTGTCGCGATCGTCGATTTCGATGTGCACCACGGCAACGGCACGGAAGACATCTTTGCCGGCGATCCGAGGGTGCTGATGGTGTCCACCTTCCAGCATCCGTTCTACCCCTACAGCGGCGACCGGCCCGCTGCGGACAACATGCTCAATGTGCCTCTGGCTTCGGGCGCGGGGTCACGCCAGTTCCGCGAAGCGGTCGAGTCGCGCTGGCTGCCGGCGCTCGATCGTTTCCGGCCTCAGCTCATCGTGTGCTCCGCGGGCTTCGATGCGCATATCGAGGACGACATGGCGATGCTGCGGCTGGTCGACGAGGACTACGCATGGGTGACGCGCGAGCTCAGGCAGACCGCCGAGCGCCACTGCCGTGGCCGCATCGTGTCGATGCTCGAAGGCGGCTATGCGCTTTCCGCGCTCGGGCGCAGCGTCGCGCGCCATCTGCGCGTGCTGGCGGGGGTGGAGTGACCGGAGGACTGCAATGCGCATCAGCGCGGTCGCCCGGCCGGGCGGGAATGCGGTGGCTGGCGGCGCTGGCGCTCGTCCTGCTTGGCGCCTGCGCCCAGCTGCCCCGACCGGGAGAGGCGCTTCCGTACCCCGCAAAGCCGGCGATGGACAGCGATTTCCCGGACCCGGCGGTGCTGCGCGCCGCGGACGGCTGGATCTATGCCTATGCGACCCAGACTACGCGCGAGGACCGCCTGATCAACATCCAGGTCGCGCGCAGTCGCGATCTTGCCGGCTGGGAGCATCTGGGCGAGGCCCTGCCCGAAAAGCCCGTCTGGGCCGCGCGCACGCAGAATTTCTGGGCGCCCGATGTGGTCTACGATGCCGAGGCAGGGCGTTACGTAATGTACTACTCCGCCGAGCACGATGGTTCGCGCGAGTTCTGCCTGGCGGTCGCTACGGCCGCATCGGCGCGCGGTCCCTACGTCGACACCGGGGAGCCGCTACTCTGCGGAGCAGGATTCGAACATATCGACCCGATGGCATTCGACGATCCGCGCAGCGGCCGCAGGCTGCTGTACTGGGGCTCGGGATTCGGACCGATCCGGGTGCGTGAACTGGCGCGCGACCGCCTGCGCTTCGAACAGGGCAGCGTTGCGCAGAACCTCCTGCTCCCCGGTCTGGAGCGGGACTACAGCAGGCTCGTGGAAGGCGCGTGGGTGACGTTCAGGCATGGCTACTACTACCTCTATTACTCGGGCGACAACTGCTGCAGCGGCACGCCGCGCTATGCGGTGATGGTGGCGCGCGCGCGCAGTCCTTACGGCCCGTTTGTACGTCTGGGCGAGGCGGATGGAAGCGGCAGAAGCGTGATTCTCGAAGCTGACGGGACCTGGCTCGCGCCGGGGCACAACAGCATCCACACCGATGCCGCGGGCCGCGACTGGATGCTGTACCACGCGATCGATCCGCGGCAGCCGATGCTCGTCGACCAGGTGCACGGCCGGATCGCGCGGCGTGTACTGCTCGTCGAACCGCTGGAATACGTAGACGGGTGGCCGCGCATCGCGCGCGCTGCCGGGGCAGAGCGGCGGTGATCGCAAGGACGGCCTACGGGTTGGCCGAACGTCTGCCGGCTCCCGTCCGGCGGGCGCTGAGAGCGGGTGCGGGCTGGCTCATTTCTCTCCCGTACCGGGGACGTGGCCGCTGGTGCCCGGTGTGCGGACGTGAATCCCGCTGTTTCGCGCCGTTCGGAAAGGTGAGGCGCCCGGAGGCGCGATGTGTTCACTGCGGAGCGCTCGAGCGCCACAGATTGATCTGGCTCTATTTCAAACATGCGACCGACCTGTTCGATGGTCGGCCGAAGACCATGCTTCATATCGCTCCCGAACCCTGTCTCGGTGCGCGCATCCGCGAGCGCGTCGGTGCAGGATATCTGAGCGCAGACCTCCGCAATCCCGGGGCGATGGTGAACTTCGACATCCAGTCCATTCCGTATCCGGACGCCTCCTTCGATGTGATCTATTGCAGCCACGTGCTGGAGCACGTTGCGGATGACCGTCGAGCGATGCGGGAGTTGCGTCGTGTGCTCAGGCCCGACGGCTGGGCCATCTTGCTGGTGCCCGTCATGCCGGGGGCGAGCTTCGAAGACGCCTCGATCGTCGATCCGCGCGATCGCCTGCGCGAATACGGTGACGAGACCCATGTGCGCCGTTACGGCAGGGACTACGAGGAGCGGCTGCGCGAGGAGGGATTCCATGTGCGCCGATCCTCCGCGTCGGACGTGGCCGGCGAAGCGGAACGGCGACGGATGGGACTCACGGCGGCGGCGGGCGACATCTATTTCTGTACCCGGGTGCCGCCTGCCACGCTCCGCTAGGCGGCTTCCGGCTTGCGCATCTTGGCCGACAGGATGCCGTAGCGCTTGCGCGCATCCCTGTGGTCGTACGGAACCGCTGCGTGGATGCTGTCGTACAGGCCTGTCGGCACACGCTCGTAGTGGCGAATGTCGAGGTGCGTCAGATCATGGAATGCATCCATGATGTCCCAGGAGAAACTCATCGGTTCGGCAACCGTGGCATCGTGATTCAGTTCCGTCAGCAACAGGAGCAGCCCGCCGGGCGCGAGTACCCGCTTCACCTCGGAAATGGCATTGTCCAGGTGATCCACGTGATCGATCGAGTTGAAGCTGCATACGACATCGAAGCAGCCGTCAGGGAACGGCAGCGCTTCGGACGATGCCGCGACATAGCCCATGGCATGCGCCGCTGTACCGAGAGTACGGTAGTCGTACGCGAGCGGATCGAGGCCGATGCGTATCCCCGCGCTTGAGGCCCATTCAAGGCTTCCGCGCGGGCCGCACCCGACGTCAAGTATGTATTTGCCCGCGTAGTCGGCGGTCCCGAGACCGAAGTGTTCGGTATAGAAATAGGCGTAGTGCCGGTTTGCAAGGGTCCGCTCCCGGCGCAGCGTCTTGCGCCAGTAGCGGAGTTCCGCGGACTTCTTCGAGACCAGCCCGATGCGGGTCAGGGCGAGTTCCAGGATTCCTTTCAGACTGCGCATCATCTCGGTACGGCTCCGATTTGTTCTGATGAGGGGCGACGGGGCATCAGCAGGTCGCGTATCTCGAACAGCCACGCCCGGTTGAACCGGGCGCATAGCAGGACATAGGCAGCAAAACCTGCGGGTATGCCGACGGCGAGTTGTGTCACCGGGTGTGCGAACGATGAGGCGGCAAGCCGGGCCAGAATTCCCGCAATCAGGGACAGCACGAGGGGCACGACGAAGGTGCCGACATACTCTCCCAGGCGCGCGTCGCACAGCGGTCTGACCAGAAAGTGCCAGCTTAGCGGAAGGGCGACCACGGCGAGCGCGCACTGGGTCCCCGCGAGCGCAAGTCCGCCGGGTTGGGCCGCAAGCAGGAAGGCCAGTGCGTATACGGGCAGCCACGCGAGGTTCCAGCGGAAGGCAAGATCGGCGCGGCCACACCCCATCAGGAGGCTGCCGACGGGATTGATCATCGAGCGCAGCAGCGCCCAGACCGCGAACACGCCAAGCATGGGAACGGCCTGTGACCATCCTTGGCCGAATACCAGGGAAACGATCGGTTCTGCGAACAGGCCGATCGCGACGAAGGCGGGGAAATTCACGCCGGCCGTCATGCTCAGCGTCTTGAGATAGATCAGCCTGATCTGCGGACGATCCGACTGCGAGGTGGCGATCACCGGAATGCCCACCCGGGTCACGATCGGGTTTGTAGTCGCGATGAGTTGCAGGCAGAGATTCTTGGTCGCGCTGTAGAACCCCAGATTCTGGGCACCCAGCAGCCTTCCGCCCAGCAGAAGATCAATCTGCGTGTTCAGGGTTCCGATCAGGTCGCTCGCCATCGTGTAGCCGCCGAACGAGGCGAAAGGTCTGATGTCTTTCGTTCGGAAATGAAAGACGGGTCGCCATCCCGCTCGCAACCAGATCCATGCAAGGCCCGCGGAGACCGCGGCGCCCGCGAGCAGACCGCCCATCAGGGCGAACGCGCCGCCGCCATGCATGGCGATGACGATGGAGGCCGCGAACCCCGCCGCTGCGGCAAGAATCTCGACAACGGCAAGGGCCGAGAACTTCAGGCGCTTTTCCGACAGCGTGCGCAGCAGCTGCCAGGTGCTCCCCAGGAACAGGTAGGCGGCGCCCATCGCGAGCAGCGGACCCATGTCGGTCTCGCCGAAGCTCACTACGGCAATCGGCGCGGCAGCGAGCGCAAGGCCCGCGACCGCGAGGCCGCAGCCGCAGTTGAGCCAATAAAGACTCGAAAGCTGGTTCCTGCTGAGTTCGCGAATGTGAATCACTGCGTTGCTGACACCGCCGTCCGCGAACATGCGCAACACGCTGATGACCGCGAACGCCGCCGCAAACTTCCCGAATTCTGCGGGTGCCATGAGTCTTGCGAGCACCGCGACCTGCAGGACCTGGATGACCGTCCTTCCCACGGACGACACGGTGGTCCAGCGCACGCCCGTATAGGCGAGGGATCTCAGTGTCGGCGCGGATTTTTCGTGATTCTGCATCGTTCCAGGGCCGAGACGAAGTCGGTCGCGTTGCGTCGCACGGTTGCTGCGCTCCAGACCTTGCGCAGCGCGGCGCGATTCCTGAGCTGCTCCGCCTCCTGCAACGGAGGGGGCAGCGATGCTCCGACGCGCTCCAGTGCCTGCAGGCTGTCCACCGAAGCCCCGAGTGCGGTAAAGAACCGGAACAGCGTGCCGTGCTCGTCAAGGACGATGCGCGCTCCGCGCTCCATCAGCGTGCCGATGTTGCCGAGGGCCTGCTGACGTCGATGGTTCATGATCGCGATGGCACAGCGCCCGATCAGGGAGTTGTAGTCGGAGAGAGAAAGGAATTCTGTCACGGGAACGAAGCGGGCGCCGAACATCCTTCGCCCCTGGGCGATCACCGCGCTCCGATAATCGCTGTCGCCATAGGCAAGCGGTACCACGATCCTTCTGTCGCCGAGATCTAGGCGAGCCAGCGTTGAAAATGCTTCCGCGTGATTGTTTGTCGCTGTCGCGGAATTTCCGACGAGAATGTCTTCTCCGGCCGGCGACGATGCGCCCTCGCTGAATATGCTTTCCACATCGCCATAGTTGAGCTGCGCGAAGCGGGCCCGGAAGCGCGGTCCGAGCGCCGTGCGGAGGTCTTCGAATTCCTCCGCGATCGGGGCCGAGTAAAGGTCTGCTCTGAGTGCCGCGGCGCGCATCAGCGGAAAGCCGATCAGCTGATTGCGTGCGCGAGCGTACAGGCTCCGCAGCCATGGTCCGGTGCTCGCCCGCTGGAGCTTCGCGACCAGGGCACGGGTCTGCGTGCCGAGTATCGGCCTTCCGGTTTCCGGTATCAGCTGGTGATAGTCCGCGCCCCAGGCGCTCCATACTTTCACCACGTCTCCGGGGGCGCGCAGGATCATCGTCGCCGCGAGCGGTTCGAGATAGTGAACGATCAGGCAGTCGCACCATCGAAGGTCCTCCGCCATAGCGCTCGAAACGAAGTAGTCGCGTGACACGACCCGCCACGCTGCAAGGGACGACGTGTGACGCAGCGTCCTGTCCCGCCCGAGCGAACGGATGACCAGACGGTTCTCCACATCGGGCAATTCATTGAAGAGCCGGAATGCAAAGGGGATGAATTTCTCGTCCGGCGCGAGATGCAGAATCCTCATCGTATCGGGCCGCGCTGCGTGACGGTCGTATTTCCCATGAATGGTTCCGGGGTTCCTGCGGCAGTTGGCGGATGCGATGGATATCCGGAACGCGAACGTCGAGGCGCTGCGTCCGGGCGATGCATCCGCGCGCTGCGGTTGCCTGCCTGATCGGACGGACATCCGGAACCGGAAGCCGCGCCCGGGTTCAGAGCATAATGCGGAACCACTTGAATTGCCAGGAGATGGTGTGGATCGCAGGGGACGTTTGTTTCGCGCCGCGATGCAGTATGGGTTCGCGAGCGACGCCACATGAAGGCGGTATCCGCACTGGCATTCAATCGGCTCGCGATTGGCATCCACAATGCGTTCTTCAACAGGATACGCGGACGCATGTCCGGATGCGTGGTGGATCTTGGCTGCGGTGCGATGCCCTATCGCGACGAGTTGATCGGCCAGGGATGCAGGTATGTAGGCGTCGACTGGCCGCACAGCGTGCATGGTGCGGTGCCGGACGTCGTGGCGGATCTCAATCAGGGCCTCGATCTGCCGGACGGCTTCGCGGACGCGGTGATGAGTTTTTCGGTGCTGGAGCACCTTTCGAATCCGGACGTCATGCTGAGACACGCCTGCCGCATACTCCGGCCCGGTGGGCTCCTGTTCCTGCAGGTCCCTTTTCAGTGGTGGGTGCACGAAGCGCCCCAGGATTTTTTCCGGTACACGCGACACGGCTTGAAGTTCATGCTCGCCAGGGAGGGCTTTGCGGAAATCGAAATCCGGCCGTCCGGGGGGTTCTGGACAGCGCTGGCGCTCAAGCTGAACTATCACACCCATCGATGGGTACGCGGTCCCAGGCCGCTCAGGTGGGCGCTGAGAGGCCTGCTGACACCGTTCTGGGTGTCCGGGCAGCTCCTTGCGCCGCTGCTGGATCGCATGGACCCGGATCCTGACGAGACGGTCGGTTACACCGTAGAGGCGACGAAGCCCCTGTCCGCGAGCGGCTGATGCGCATCTGATGCGGGACAAGCCTCACAACTCAAGTTCCGCGAAGCCGGAATCGCAGGTCCGACCGTCCTCGCCGGACCTCGTTCCGGCGACGGGTGCCCAGGCGCCAGTCAGCAGTACCGCACTGTGCCGCATTGCCCTCGGCGTCACGCTCATGATCTTTCTCTGGATCGGGGCCCTGCGTATCGGCACGGACGGCACCGCGACCCAGGACATCTTCCTGCACCTGGTGCGGGAACAGGATTTCTGGACGCTGATTCCTCAGGCCGCGCTGCTTTGCGCGGGTCTGTTGCCTCCCGTGCAGGCGGCAGGACTTGCTCTGGCGGGCGCGATGGGGCGGCACCCTGTCCGCACCGCCGTCGCGACGACCCTCGTGCTGGCACTGGGTGCGAAGTTCATCTACCACGCGCATCCGCTGTCCATGGACGAGTACGCCCCCTATTTTCAAAGCGAGGTCTTCGCGCAACTCCGGCTCGCCGCGCAGTACCCGCCGGGCCTGGTCGACTGGCTCGTTCCCAGCGCGTTCCAGGGGGTTTTCTTTGCGATTGCCCGGGGTACGGGCGAAGTCGCATCGAGTTATTTCCCCGGAATGGCCTTGCTCCTGACGCCGTTCTCCGCGCTCGGCGCGCCCTGGCTGCTCAATCCCCTGATCGGCGGATTGACCGTCATCGTGGTCGGCAGGATCGCGCGAGCGCTATGGCCCGACGACGAGCGCCAGGGACTCGCAATGCTGTTCACGCTGGCATCGCCCGCGGTCACCGTGAATGCGATGTCCTTCTATTCGATGCCGGCTCACCTGCTTCTGAACGCAATATTTCTGCTGCTTCTGCTGCGGTCCGGCAACGCTCGCCTGTTGCTCGCAGGATTCGTGGGTTCCACCGCACTGGTTCTTCATAACCCGGTGCCGCATCTGCTGTTCGCCGCGCCATTCGTGCTGTGGCTCGCGGCCCGCGAGGGCAGATTCCGTGCACTCGGTGCGCTTGCGCTCGGCTACCTGCCGCTCGTGCTCCTGCTTGGCTGGGGCTGGTCGCACTATCTGCGCGAATTCGTCTCCGCGGCGGCTGCGACACGGCCGGCTGCGGGGGGCGGACTCTCCGCCGGTCTCGTCGGCGAGATGTTTGACCGGCTTCTTTACGTCGCTGCGATCCTGATGAAGCTTCCGGATTTCTGGGTCGTCGAGATGCGGATCGTCGGACTCGCGAAGCTCTGGATCTGGGCGGCGCCGGGCCTGGTCGCGGCGGCCGCCATCGGCATGTGGCGCTGCCGGGACGAAAAAGGGCTCTGGCTTGTGCTAGCGTGCGCGGCGCTGCTGACCTACTTCGGCTACTTCATGGTGAGGTTCGACCAGGGGCACGGATGGGGCTATCGGTATTTCCATTCGGCCTGGCTGCTCCTGCCGCTGTTCGCGTTGCGGGCAATCGAGCCGGGGGGGGCGCCGAACGGGGGGGCAGGCGCCGGGCTGAAGGCCTATCTGGCAGGGTGTGCTTGTGCGGGCCTGCTGGTCATGAACGTCTTTCAGGGAGGTATGGTGGAACGATTCATCAGCCGTCATCTCGATCAGTCGCCGGGAGCGAGGGACGGTCGCGCGGAAATCGTGTTCATCGACTTCTCCAGGGGATCGTTCCGGCAGGATCTGGTTCAGAACGACCCGTTCCTGCGTGAACCCGGGATATTCTTCGGATCCAGAGGCAGTGCGAGAGATACCGCGATGATGAGCAAGAATTTTCCGGACTACCGTCAGACATCTTCGGATACGCGCGGTAGCGTCTGGTCGCCACTTGGCGATGACAGGCAAGTCGGGCAGGGCCGCTAGATGGCCCAGGCCCGTGGCTACAGGCTGAACCTGCTTACCGAAATTGCATGGTGGACGCTCTATCTCAGTCCGCCCATGCGCGCCCCGTGGATGAAGACCGCGCTTTCGAAGGAAGCCCGTAGCGAGAGTTTCCCGGGTCGCCTGCGGGAATACCTTCTGGAACTGACGGACGCGGGCGCGCGACGCCCGAGGGTGCTGGATGTCGGCTGCGGACCGCTGTCGCCGCTTGCCTGGGGAGTCGATGCGGGGCTTCTTGATCTGACCGCGGTCGATCCGCTCGCGCATGTCTACCGGTTCCTGCTCGGTGCTTACCGTCTCGATTTTCCGGTAATGCCTATCCGGTGCGCGGCCGAGCGTCTGCTGGACCGATTCGCGCCGCAGAGCTTCGACGCGGTCTATTCGCGCAATGCCCTGGACCATGTCGAAGATGCGGACCTGTGCATCGCGAACATCTGCGCGTTGCTGACCAAGAAAGGCCGCTTCTTCTTCGACGGCATTACCCGGGAAGGCACGCGCCAGAAATGGCGCGGACTCCACAAGCATGATTTCTACGTCTCGGACGGCAGATTGATGTGGTGCGGCGAAGACGGCGAGGCAATCGATTTTTCCGCGCGTCACCGGCTCGCGCTGGTGTACCAGAACCAGACCAGTTTCCGGACCGGGGAGTGGTTCCGGCTCGAATTCGAAAGGCGGGCGCCCTGAAGCCCCCCGGAACACATCAGCCATGCCGCTAGGCCCCGTCCTGCGACGCGCCCTTGGCCCGCTCGAGCCGCCGGTCGCCGCGCTCTATCGCAGGGTGTTCATCGATCTTGACGCGTTCGTTGCGCAGGTCGCGCTCTGGGCCGGCCGCCCCGGCAAGCTGCTCGAGCTCGGCTGCGGCGAAGGCGCGGTGGTCGATCGGCTGGCGAACGCATTCCCCGCGGCCTCGATCACCGGCATCGACATCACGCCGCGCATCGGGCGCCTGTCCCGCGCCGCGGGCACGCGCGTCGCTTTCAGGCAGATCACGATGAGGGACTATGCGGCGGAATGTCCGGGCGCCGCAGATCTGCTCGTCGCCTGCGACGTGCTGCACCATGTTCCGTGGGAAATGCACGAGGAAATCCTGCGCGACGCGGGCCGGGCGGTGCGCGCGGGCGGCTTCATCGTGATCAAGGACTGGCAGCGACAGAGTACGCCGATACATCTGCTTTGCTACATGGCGGACCGGTACATCACGGGCGATCGGGTCCGCTACAAGACCGGACAGGAGCTCGAGGAGACGATCATGCGGGTATTCGGCACGCACGCGATCGCGGCGCGCGCGAGGATCGCCCCATGGATAAACAATGTCGCGTACCTTGTCAGGATCCCCCCGGGATCGGAATCGGTTGCGGCACAACCGGAACCGACGGGATCCTGACCTTGCCGACGGGTGCCCCGGCCGGTGACCGGCAGCCGCTGGTCTCCATCTATCTTCCGACCCGCGACCGCCCGGTGCTGCTCGAGCGCGCCGTTCGTTCGGTGCTCGCGCAATCGTATCCCTGCCTGCAACTGGTGATTGCGGACGACGGATCGGGATCGGCGGGACACGAGGCGCTCGAGCGGATGGCGGGGATGCAATCGGAAACCGTATCCGTCCGCATCCTGCGCTTGCCGCGTCCTCTCGGGGCCTGCGCGGCGCGCAACGCGGCCATCTCCGCCTGTACCGGGGAATACATCACTGGCCTGGACGACGACGACTACTTCCTGCCCGACCGGATCGCGCGGCTGATGGCGGCCTTCGATCCGGCCGTCATGGCCTTCGTATTCGACGGGTATCTGCGCGAAACGACGGACAGCCGGGGCAGGGCAAGGCAGGTGCGCGTTCCGCTCTCGGGTCCTGCACGTCTTCAGGACCTGCTCCGGCGCAATATTGTCGGCAACCAGGTGCTGACACTCGCGTCACGCGTGCGCGATGTGGGCGGATTCGACCCGGAGCTCGCCGCCTGGCAGGACTACGATCTGTGGATCCGGCTCGCCCGACGCTACGGTCATGGAGTCTCGGCGTGGGGCCTGAGCTATGTGTACAGCGCCGACCCCGACGGACGTCGAATTTCCACCGACCTTGCGCGCATCGAGTCGGCCTACCGGCGATTTCGCGACAAGCATCCTGAGTATGCGGATCCGACGCTGGATCTGTGCCTGCGGATGGCGATGGCGAGCTACGGCATTGCGGCGCTACGGTTCAGCGACCTGGCGCGCATGGTCTGGCTCGGGGACCCGCGCCACGTCGCTTCCGTTCTCTATCATGGCCTCGCCGCGCGTCTGCGCACGAGCGCGCGCTCATAGACGGGCAGGACGTGCTCGCGCACGATTTCCGCCCAGTCATGGCGCAGGACAGAGGCGCGCGCGTTCGCGGCCACCTGCTCGCGCAGACCGGGTTCGCGCAGCATGCGCAGCATTGCCGCCGCAACCGACCGGGCATCGTCCGCGCACAGGAGACCATTCCATTCGTGCCTGAGGAAGACCCGGTTGCCCGCGGTAGCGGTGCCGATCACAGGCAGGCCCTGAGCCAGATACTCGACCGTCTTGGTCGGGGGTTGATGCTCGAACCACGCGTCCATGGGAACGAACGCCAGCGCGACGGCGGACAGATCGAGGCAGGCTGGAATGTTCTCGTAGGGCACGTGGCCCGGGAAGCGGACGCGGTCCGCAATGCCGAGCGCGCGAGCGAGCTGCCGGAGCGCTTCAAGCTCGCTGCCCTCGCCGATTATCAGCAGGCGCGCCGAGGGCTCGGCGTGCACGAGCAGGGCGAACGCTTCCACAAGCGTGCCGATCCTGCGGTTGTGGTCGAGCGTGCCGCAGTATGCGTACACGAAGTCCGCCTCGGCGAGGGAGAATCCGGCGCGCAGCCCGGGGTCGGGCTCGCGCGGAAGGAAGTGTTCGAGATTGGCGCCGAGCGGAACGATCGCATCCACCGCAGCGTTCCTGCCGAAGACGATGTCGCGGATGCCCTCGGAGAGTACGGTCACGACCTGGTAGGGAAGCGCTTCCGCGCGAATGAAAAAATTCTGCAGGCCAAGCAGCGGGGCCTTGATCGCGCTGCTCTGGCAGTCGTAGAGCCACGTGCTGCCGGAACCGGCCGCAAGAACGGGAAGCAGACCCGCGCCGACGAAGGCATAGGTGTGGACGAGATCGAATTTCCCGCTCCGCACGATGCGCGCGGCGCGCGCGATGAAACGGAATCGGTCGAACGACAGGCGGCCGATCGACCGCAGCGGAACCCGCAGCACGCGCACGCCGGCGACGGTTTCTTCAAGCGGTTCGCCCGGACGACCGGGCGCGACCACGCTTACCTCGATCCCCTGGCGCGCCTGCTGGCGCGCGAACTCGTAGAAAATGGTGAGTCCGCGACCAGGGAAGTAGTTGAAGCCGATATGACAGACACGCATGCCGCGAAGATCCTGGTCCGGCGATCACGATGACCGACCCGATGAATAACCGGTCTGCGGATCCTGAAGGGTCTCCGGAGACTGTCCACGTCTCGATAATCATACTTACCAAGAACGGGCAGCGATACCTGCGCTCGCTGCTCGTCGCATTGTATGGTCAGGCGGGCGTCCCGGGCATGGAGGTGATCGTGATCGATTCGGGCTCGAGCGACGCGACCCTTGCGATCGTCGCGGAGTTTCCGGATGTGCGGCTGGTGCGCATCGAACCGGAGGAGTTCGGGCACGGTCGCACGCGCAATCTGGGGGCGCGTCTCGCGCGCGGTCGCTACCTCGTGTTCATGCCTCAGGATGCGACGCCGGTCGGGGAAGAATGGCTGGCGCGCCTGATCGAGCCCTTTGCGGACGAGCGCATTGCCGGGGTCTACGCACGCCAGATACCGCGCCCCGATGCAAGGGCGACGGAAGTGCATTTTCTCGGTCGGACCTATCCTTCCGAGCCTGAAGTCCGCACGCTCGGCCGGGGCGAAGTCCCGAGCCTCGCACGCTGCTTCTATTCGACGGTGAGCGGCGCGCTGCGGGCGGAAATCCTTGCGCGTCATCCGTTCCGGGAGGACATCATCATGAGCGAGGATCAGGCATGGGCCGCGCAGGTGATGCAGCTCGGCCATCGCATCGCCTACCAGCCGTCGGCCGCAGTGCTGCATTCCCACCATTACCGGGTTGGGTCGATCTTCCGGCGCAATTTCGACAGCGGTTACTCGATCAGGCAGATCTTCTCGGGCAGCGTCGGCATCGCGCCGGGCGCGGCGTTACGCGCGCTGCTCGCCGAGTTCGCGTACGTCGCGCGCACCGGGCCACTGTCCGAGCTGCTGCGATTCTTCCCCTACGAACTCGCGCGGCACGCGGGCTTCATGCTCGGGCTGCGCGCGCATCTGCTGCCGCATCGCGTACGCCGCGCCTGCAGCGATCTGAAGTATTTCTGGGATCAGGCGCACGCGCGCGGTCGCTGATCCGGCGCGCGAAACTCAGTCGCGCTTCTCGGGAGCGTCGAGAATCATGTTCAGCAGGAAGGAGCTGAATGCGACGTTTGCGGCCAGCACGACCATGGTTGTGGCGACGAAGGCGGCGTGTACCGTTTCGCCCATCGCTCGCGAGGGATCGGCCAGCCAGCGCACGAGTATGGCCAGGTCGATGACGACGCCGGGCAGGCCGATCACGGCGCTGGCGATGATGCCCGTCTCCACGCTGAATCGGCGCCGGAGCAGAGCGACAACACGGCTGGTGAGACCCCGGTAGCGCTGCGCCATCAGCGTCTTGGCGAGCACGCCCAGATTGATCAGATTGAATCCGACCAGAGAGAGCATGCCGCCGAGCGCCAGGTAGTGCAGGCCGAAATGCGCCGCGCCGATCTGCAGCGGCCCTGCGGCCAGGGCGAACTGCATCGCGAGCCCGGTGACGAGCATTGCGAGTCCCGGTGCCAGATACAGGTGATCGGGAGCATAGGTCAGCATGAATCTCAGGTGGCGCCAGCCGTCCCTGAACGAGCGCAGGTGGGGCGGCCGGTCCCGCTTGTCGGGGTACAGGCGGGTCGGTATCTCGCCGATACGCAGCCGTTGGTGCGAGGCGTTCGCGATCATCTCGGTCGCGAACTCCATGCCGTTCGTCGTGGTCTGCATCGCGTCGAATGCCTCCGGGGTGAACGCGCGCATGCCACAGTGCACGTCGCCGATATTCATCCGGAACGCAATCCGGGCGATGACAGAGAGCACCGGATTGCCGAGGTAGCGGTGCAGCGGCGGCATTGCGCCGGGCTCGATGCCGCCCCGGAACCGGTTGCCGATCACCAGGTCATAGCCTTCGGAAATCTTGCGCACGAACGGTTCGATCGCGCTCCAGTCATAGGAGTCGTCGGAGTCGCCCATCACGATCACCCGGCCGCGCGCCGCACGGATGCCGGCGCGCAATGCCGCGCCATAGCCTCTCACCGTCTCGATCACGACCCGTGCCCCGAGTGCTTCGGCGATCTCGACCGAACGGTCGGTCGAGCCGTTGTCGGCCACGATCACTTCGCCCCGCACACCCAGCGCATCGAACGCGGCCTGGGCCTTGCGTATGCAAAGCGTCAGGGTGAGCTCTTCGTTCAGGCAGGGCATGACGGCCGATACTTCGATGCCGCCTGCCGGTCCCGCGGGAAACACCATGCCGGGGTCGGCCGCCAGGGACATGTCAGTCGACATTCCAGGGCTCGCAGCTGCCGTTCGAAGCTCCGCTCGGTGCGCGCGCGAGCGCCAGTTCCGGATCGCGTGCGGCGCCGGTATCGAAGTGCCAGGCATGCTGCGCGCTGAAGCGCACGCAGCGCTCGTGCCCCTTGCGGAATTTCCATTGCTCGCAGGCGCTGAGCGTGGTCATGCGCACGCTCGGGCCGATCCGTTCGATGAAATGCACCGCCTTTGGCGCGGCGCGCACGATTGCCTCCCGCCTGCCCGGCGCGAGGCTCGAGTACGTGCTTGCGCTGCCGGGGACGCTTGCCGTCGGTCCGGCCTGGTCCATACGAATGGAATCGAAGATCAGCATGATGTCGACCGGGCGCGGGGCGGAGAGATCGGCAAGCTGCGCGCGACGATAACCGTCGCGGAACTGACAGATCAGATCGCCCGAGTTCAGCGCGTCGCCGAGATACTGGGCGCCCAGCGTGGCGGGCATCAATACGCTCGCGAGGAGCACTGCGGCCGCCTTGCCGAGGCGGCGGCCAGGACTCGAAGGATGCATCCCTCTTCCTCGGACTTTCAGGCAGCCTCCGCGTTGCGAGGCAGGGCGGCCGGCTCGCCCAACAAGGTCGCTGCTGCCCGCGCGAAATCGGCCTCGCTGCCGGAATCGATGCGCAGCACCTGCGCGTCGGCAAGCCGCACGAAGTTGCGCGCGGCCGACTTGCCGTAGGCCGGGTCGTAGTGTTCGCGCAGCAGCCGGTCGACCAGCGTCGGCCAGTCCGCGGCGCGTATCAGTTGCTTCCATTCGTCGATCACCTGGTTGCCGTGCAGCGCGGCGAGGTGCCCAAGCCGCGTCTCCAGTCCGGCAGGATCGTCGAAGAAATGGCGGTACTCGTCAAGGAGCAAAGTCGCACGGACCTGCGTGTCGACTTCGAGCGCAATGCATTCCGACGCGCGCATGCTCTCGATCAGTGCGGGCGGCACCTGGATCTGGCCGATCTTGCGGCTTTCGCCCTCCACGTAAACCGGCAGGGCGGGATCGAAGCGCCGGATCACGGCGAGTACCCGGGACTCGAAGCGCTTCTGGCTCGGCTGCGGGCGTTCCCACAGCGCGCCCAGCACCGAACCGCGATGCGCGGCAATATCCTCGAGATCAAGCACCTGGGCGCCCGCGCTTGCGAGCGCCGCGAGGAGCCGGCTCTTGCCGCTGCCGGTCGGGCCCTGGATCACGCGGAACCGCAGGCGGCGCGGCAGGGCGTCCATCTGGGTGACCACGTGCCTGCGGTAGGCGCGGTAGCCCCCGTCCAGCACGTCGGCGTTCCAGCCGATCTCGCGCAGCACATGGGTGAAGGCGCCGCTGCGCTTGCCCCCGCGCCAGCAATAGATGAGCGGGCGCCAGCTTCTTTCATGGCCGGAGAGGGTTGTTTCCAGGTGCCGGGAGATGTTGCGCGAGGCAAGCATCGCCCCCAGACGCCGGGATTCGAAAGTGGAGACCTGCTTGTACAGGTAGCCGACACGCGCGCGTTCTTCATCGTCCAGCACGGGCAGGCAGACTGCCCCGGGCAGGTGATCCTCGGCGTATTCGCCGGGCGAGCGCGCATCGATGATGGCGTCGTAGGCATCCAGCCGGAGGTCATCGATGCTGACGCAATGCGCGGGTCGCGCGGGGCGGGCGGGCTTCATCGGTAAAATTCTACGCCTCGACCGGTGCGCGCCGGTCACGCCATTCAGAGGGATCACCCATGAACGCAGCCGAACGCATACGACTCACCGATCTCGCACATGGCGGCGGCTGCGGCTGCAAGATCGCGCCCGCGGTGCTCTCGAACATTCTCGCCTCCACCCCACTGCGTACCTTGCCACGCGAGCTCATGGTGGGCACGGAGACCTCGGACGATGCGGCGGTCTATCGGCTGAACGACACGCAGGCCCTGGTTGCCACGACGGATTTCTTCACGCCGATCGTGGACGAACCCCACGATTTCGGCCGCATCGCCGCCACCAATGCGCTGTCCGACGTCTATGCCATGGGCGGGCATCCGATCCTTGCGCTGGCGCTGGTCGGAATGCCGATCGACAAGCTGTCCGAATCGGTCATCGGTCGTATTCTGGAAGGCGGGGAATCGGTCTGCGCGGCTGCGGGCGTGCCGCTCGCGGGTGGCCATTCGATCGATACCGTGGAGCCCATCTACGGGCTGGTTGCCATCGGTCTTGTTCATCCCGATCGCGTCAAGCGCAACAGCACCGCGCGGGCAGGCGACGTGCTCGTGCTCGGCAAGCCGCTCGGCATCGGCATTCTTTCCGCCGCCCTGAAGAAGGGCATACTCGATGCCGCCGGCTATGCGGTGATGCTCGACTGGACCACGCGGCTCAACACACCGGGCGAAGCATTGGGTGCGATGGAGTCGGTGCATGCGATGACCGACGTCACGGGTTTCGGTCTGCTCGGACACCTGCTCGAGATGTGCCGTGGCGCGAAGCTCGCCGCGGAGCTGGACTACGACGATCTGCCGTTGATCGCGCAGGCAGTCGAATTCGTGCGCGAGGGCGTCGCGACCGGCGCCTCGGAGCGCAACTGGAAGAGCTATGGCGAATCGGTGAATCTGCCTGGCGCCATGGCGGACTGGCAGCGCCGGCTGCTTGCGGATCCGCAGACGAGCGGCGGCCTGCTGGTTGCCTGCGCACCCGCTTCCGTGGACGCCGTCCTGGCGGAATTCACGAAGCAGGGCCTCGACGGCGCGCGGGTGATCGGCCGGATGACCGAAGGCGCGCCAGGCATCACCGTGCGCTAGGCCGCAGGAACGCGGGGCGTATTGCGGAGCTGTCGGAGATAAATAGTAACGTATATGTTACTAACATAGTCAATATGTCGTGCCAGGCTCCTCACGAAGCTGCAGGCGCCGCGCTCAATTTCTGCGCAGCATCGGTTTGAGTTCCTTCCAGACGTTGTCGAGCAGCGCGCCCTGGGCCGCGGCCACGGGATGGATCGTATCCGGCTGGAACAGCTCCGGGCGCTCGGCCATGCCCTCGAGCAGAAACGGTACGAAGCGCAGCTTTTCCCTCTGTGCGAGCTCGCGGTAGGCGGCTTCGAAGTCCCGCGTATAGCCGGCGCCGTAGTTGGGCGGAAGTTTCATGCCGACCAGCAGCACCGTAGCGCCCGCCTTGCGCGCGGCGCGCGTCATCGCTGCGAGATTGGCGCGCATGTCCGCCAGCGGCAGGCCGCGCAATCCGTCGTTCGCGCCCAGTGCCACCACCACCACGGCGGGGCGAACGCGCGCGAGCACCGCCTCCAGTCGCGCGCGGCCGCCCCGGGTAGTCTCGCCTGAAATGCTGGCATTCTCGACGCGCCATGGCAGCGCTTCCTTCTCGATGCGCGTCGCAAGCAGGCTGACCCAGCCGCTGGCCTGCGGGATACCGTAGGCGGCGGACAGGCTGTCCCCGTAGATGAGCAGCGTGCGCGCCGACCCTGCGGCGTGCACCTGCAAGGGCGTGACGAGCGCCAGGCTCGCAAGGATCAGTGCCGCGAGCAGGCGTGCTGCTATGCTGGCGCCTCTCATCAGCTCAGACTTCAAATCGAAACGGCAGGTCATGTATACGGATACTCCAGAGGTTTCGCTTCCCGCACCGGCGCCGGACATGGCCGGCAGGGTCCAGCTACGGACGCTCGGTCTGGGCAAGCGCGTGCCGAGCGGTGCGGATGAACTTGTCATTCTGAGCGATATCGACCTGGAAGTGCAGCGCGGAGAGGTGCTTGCCATCGTCGGGGCCTCGGGTTCGGGCAAATCGACCCTGCTTGCGCTGCTTGCGGGGCTCGACACGCCGACGAGCGGGCGCGTGGAGATCGAAGGCCAGGATCTGTTCGCCCTC
This sequence comes from uncultured Pseudomonadota bacterium, assembly GCA_903834835.1. Classification (GTDB taxonomy): domain Bacteria; phylum Pseudomonadota; class Gammaproteobacteria; order Burkholderiales; family SG8-39; genus CAILKO01. The sequence goes on from CAILKO010000054.1 coordinate 61,085, forward strand.
GATGAGGATGCGCGCGCGCTGCTGCGCGGGCGCAGCGTGGGTTTCGTGTTCCAGTCGTTCCAGCTGCTCCCGGCGCTCAACGCGCTGGAGAACGTGATGTTGCCCCTCGAGCTTGCGGGTCGCGCGGATGCCGAGCAGGCGGCGCGCGAGGTGCTGGTCCGTGTGGGGCTCGGCGAGCGGCTGTGGCACTACCCGCGTCATCTTTCCGGCGGGGAGCAGCAGCGCGTCGCCCTGGCGCGCGCGTTCGTCGTCCGGCCGAAGATACTGTTCGCGGATGAGCCGACCGGGAGCCTCGATGCAGCCTCCGGGCGGGACGTCATCGAGCTGCTGTTCGAACTGAACCGGGAGTACGGCGCGACCCTGGTTCTCGTCACGCACGACGAGGGGCTCGCCGCGCGCTGCTCCCGAACCATCCGGCTCACGGCCGGGCGCATCCAGCCGTGAAGGGCAGCCTGAAGCTCGCGCTGCGCATGCTGGCGCGCGACTGGCGCGCGGGCGAGTTGCGCATACTCGGTGCAGCGCTCGTCGTGGCGGTGGCGAGCATCACGAGCGTCGGCTTCTTCGCAGACCGCGTCGGCCAGGCGCTGGTGCGCGATGCGCATCAGTTGCTTGGCGCCGATCTCGTGCTCGCCTCGGACCGGCCCTGGAAGGCGGATGTGTCCGAGGAGATCACAGGTCGCGGTCTGTTGCGCGCAGAAGGCGTGAGTTTCATCAGCATGGCGCTGGCGGGCGAGGGCGAGGCCGCGCGCAGCCAGCTCGCCGGCGTCAAGGCGGTAAGCGACAGCTACCCCTTGCGCGGCCGCTTGCGTGTCGCGGCCGCGCAAGGGCAGCCAGATGCGCCCGCGCAGGGCGCTCCGCGGCCCGGCGGCGTGTGGCTGGAGGAGCGCATGGTCAGCGCACTCGGCACGCCCGTGGGCTCGCGGCTGCGGCTGGGCGAAGCGACGCTGCGCGTGGACGCGATCCTAACGCTCGAGCCCGAGCGCAACGCGAGCTTCTTCAATGTCGCTCCGCGGCTGCTGATGAATATTTCCGATCTGCCTGCCACCGGCCTCGTCCAGGAAGGCAGCCGCATCAGGTACTACCTCTATGCGGCGGGTGAGCCCCCCGCGCTGAAGGCTCTGGAGGCCTGGGCGAAGCCGCGCCTGGAGCGCGGCCAGCGCATCGAGGATCTTGAGACCGGTCGGCCGGAAGTGCGCGCGACGCTCGATCGCGCGCAGCGATTTCTGAGTCTTACCGCGCTTCTTGCGGCGGTGCTCGCGGGAGTGGCAATTGCGCTCGCGACGCGCCGTTTCGTCGAGCGTCACCTGGATGGTTGTGCCGTACTGCGCTGCCTGGGCGCGACCCAGGCGCGGCTCTTCGCCATGCATGCCGGCGAGTTCGTCACGCTGGGACTCGGCGCCTGCCTGATCGGTTGCGCCATCGGCTATGGCGCGCAGCAGGTGATCGCGTTGGCACTTGAGGACCTGATGCGCACCGCGTTGCCCGCACCCGGCCTGCTGCCAGCGCTGCAAGGCCTGCTGGTGGGGCTGGTGCTGCTGCTCGGCTTCGCGCTGCCGCCGCTCATCCGCCTGCGCAACGTGCCGGCCGTGCGTGTGATCCGCCGCGAGGCGGGCGATGCGGAGGGCGCTGCACGGGCAGCCTATGTCTTCGGCATGCTGCTCCTCGCGGCGCTGCTCGTCTGGCAGGCGGGCGACCTGCGTCTGGGGCTGTACGTGGTCGGCGGCTTCGGCGCGGCGATCGCCTGTTTCGCCCTGGTGTCCTGGCTCGCCTTGCGGGCGGTGGCGAGCGCGCCCGCGGCCAGGCTCTTCGGCCATCTGCCGGGTCTGCGCGGCAGTGCCTTCCGTTACGGCCTGGCCAATCTGAAACGCCACGCGCGCGGCAATGCGGTCCAGGTGGCGAGCCTCGCGCTCGGATTGACCGCGGTGCTGTTGCTCGGTTTCACGCGCAACGATCTCGTCGAGGCCTGGCGCCGCTCGGCGCCGCCGGATGCGCCGAACCGGTTCCTGATCGGCGTGCAGCCCGACCAGGTGGCGTCGGTGAACGATTTTTTCCGCGAGCGCGGTCTTGGCCCGCCCGCGCTCGACCCGATGGTGCGCGGCCGGGTGGTGTCCGTGAACGGCCGGCCTACGGGCGAGTCCGACTATCAGGAGGAACGCGCGAAGCGCCTGATCGAGCGCGAGTTCAATCTCTCTTACATGGACGCGATGCCGGCCCACAACGAACTCAGCGCGGGCGCCTGGTATGCGCCGGGCGCGCGCGAGGTCTCCGTGGAAGAGGGCATCGCCCGCACGCTTGGCTGGAAGCTCGGGGACGAGCTTGGATTCACGGTGGGCGGCGAGCGTTTCAGCGCGCGCATCAGTTCGCTGCGGCGGCTGCGCTGGGACTCGATGCGGGTGAATTTCTTTGTCGTGGCGCCGGCTGCGCTGCTGCGCAATTTTCCGGCGAGCTTCATCTCGGCCTTCCGTGTCGAGCCGGGTGCGGAGGCCGCGCTGAATGCGCTGCCGCAGCGCTTTCCGAACGTGACGCTGGTGGACATCGCCGCGGCGGTACGCCAGGCCCAGGCGGTCGTCGATCAGCTCGTCGCCGCCGTGCAGTTCGTGTTCCTGTTCGCGCTTGGCGCGGGTCTGCTGGTGCTCTATTCGGCGCTCATCGCAACCGAAGACGAGCGCCGGCGCGAAGCCGCCGTGATGCGCGTCTACGGTGCGTCGCGCGCCCAGATACAGGGTGCGCAGCGTGTGGAGTTCCTCGCCATGGGTGCAATCGCGGGCACGCTCGCGGCGTTCGGCGCGGCGCTCATCGGTCAGCTTGTCGCCAGCCGCGTGTTCGAGCTCGACCTGCCGCCCAATCCCTGGGTGCTTGTGGCCGGCCCGCTCGCCGGACTCGCGCTGCTCACGCTCAATGCCTGGCTCTCGGCGCGCAAGGTGCTGCGCAGTGCGCCGCTCGCGGCATTGCGCGAAGCATGAGCGGCGCTCAGGACAGAACTCCGCTCAGGACAGAACTCAACAGGGGAGTATCAGCATGCACATAGACGGCGCCTGTCATTGCGGACGCATCCGTTTCGAGGCCGAAGTCGATCCCGCGCAGGTGAGCGTGTGTCATTGCACCGATTGCCAGACGCTTTCCGGCACCGCGTTTCGCGTCAGTGTCCCGGCCGGGCGCGCGCATTTTCGCCTGCTGTCCGGTGAACCGAAACGCTACGTGAAAATTGCCGAGAGCGGCAATCGCCGCGTGCAGGGATTCTGCGCCGAATGCGGCACGCCGATCTACGCCACGAACGAGGGCGAGGCGGAGGTCTACAACCTGCGCGTGGGCGCGATCCGACAGCGCGCGGAACTGCCACCCGTGCTGCAGATCTGGCATCGCTCGGCACAGACCTGGGTGGACGGGCTGGGCGCGGTGACATCGCTGGAGAAGCAGGCCGTGCCGAAACAGGCCTAGCGCAAATCACTCGAACAGCGTCAGCACGCCGGTGTAGCCGTAGAGCCGGTTGTGCGAGATTTCACCGTTGCAGAAGAATCCGGTCACCGGCAGATCGCCCAGCACCTCGCGCAGCATCTCGAGTTCGGCGCCGCGCCGGCCGAACATGTGCTCGCCGCGTCCGAGACAGGCGTAGTACAGCGCACCGCGTGCGGGCGCCTCGCTGCCGCCCGCAAGCTCGTTCAGCATGCGGCGCAGATCGCGGACCGCAGCCTCACCGCCGCGCAGGCAGAAGAAGAGTTCCGCGCCGACTTCGACGTGATCGCCGATTGCGATCTGCCGCGTCTGCGGATCCACGCCGACCAGATTGCGCACCAGGTAGTCGCCCGTATCCGAGCCGGCAACCGCGAGGCCGACGCAGAGCATATGTCCCATGCGACGCAGGTCGCGCGCTCCGGCGATGCCGACCGCCTCCAGCATCGCATCGAGCGCCGGGCGCCCATCGAGGCGCGCGATCACATTGCCGTCGGCCTCGCTCACGCGCAGCCGCGGGCCGACCTGTGAACAGCCCTGCGTATGCCGTGTGCGCAGCATCACGTCGGAGGCGAGCACCACGCCTGACAGACCGCCATGCAGGACGTCATTGGCCACCTGCAGGGTGTTGCCGCGTCCGCTCGACAGGCCGCCGACCAGATAGCCGCTCTCAAGCTTGGCGGACATGTCGGAGATGAGCCCCGAGACGTCCGGTGCGCCGGGATCGGCGTGCACTACCGCAAAATTTGCCGCTAGCGCGCCCTGCGGTGTGCGATCGCCGGTATGCGGCGGGCGCGACTTGCCGGAGAACACACGGTAGCTCTCGGGCTCGATGTCGGCCACCATCACCGAGAGCGCGGGCTCGTCCATGTATTCGGTGCCGGTGCCGATCACGCCGATCCCGGTCGTCCCGACCCAATCGGGCACCCCCGTGCGCTCGCGCAGCGCCCGGATGATGCGCGGTGCGTCAGGCGCGAGCGCGCTGGTGAGATAAATGAAGCCGAGCCCGCTGCCCGGGTCGCCGATGCGTTCCACGCAGGCGTCGACGCAGTCGGTCCAGCCGCGCCCGGCCGCGTGCGCATGCAGGAAGGGGTTCATCGACGGGCTTTCGAAGGCGCGTTCATGCGGAGCATCTTACGCTCCGCGCGGGCCGCGCTGCGGCGGCGCGAATCGCGTATCATCGGCCCCCTTTCGGAACTGGCGTCGGCCGGCAGGCCGGTGCGCAATGCGATGCGCTGGGTACTCGGCTCGAAAATTCACAATGCCTACGTCACCGACGCGAATCTCGCCTATGTCGGCAGCATTACCATCGACGAGGATCTGATCGAGCGCTGCGGATTGTGGCCCGGCGAGAAGGTCCTCGTGGTGAGCAACACCTCGGGGGCGCGTCTGGAAACCTATGTGATCAAGGGGCAGCGCGGCAGCGGCGAGATCACGATGAACGGGGCTGCGGCCCACCTCATCCACACGGGCGAGCAGATCATCATCATGGGCTTCCAGTTGTCCGACAAGCCGCTCGAGCCGAAGATCATTCTCGTCGACGAATCGAACCGCTTCCTGCGCAACCTCTAGCCCTGTGGCTTCGCCCGGACCCGGGCGACTCTAGTAGAGACCTTCGAACGGCTGTACCGGGACGCTCTCGCCCGCGGCTACATCGCCGCGTGTCGCGTCGAGCACGATGTAGCAGTTCGCGCGCGACATCGAGTTCAGTATGCCGGCGCCCTGGTCGCCGGTGCTGCGCACGCGCCACAGGCCATCGGGCTCGCGAACGAGAATGCCGCGCTGATATTCCACGCGCCCCGGACGTTTGCGCAAAGCGCTTTCGCAGCGCACCTGCAGCAGTGGCGGCTCGGGCGGATCCGCCTCGCCGGCCAGTCTGAGCAGGCCCTCGCGCGCGAGCGCGCCGAAGGCCACCATGGCCGCCACCGGATTGCCAGGAAGCGCGAAGAGCCAGGCATCCCCGATGCGGCCGAACGCAAAGGGTCTGCCCGGACGCAGTGCAAGCTTCCAGAAATTCACCGCGCCCAGTCTGCCCGCAATCGCGCGCACATGGTCGGCGTCGCCGCCTGATACGCCGCCGGAGGTGACGATCGCATCCGCGCGCCGGCTGGCCGAGGCGAGTGCGGCCTCGAGCCGAGCGGCATCGTCCGCCACGACGCCGAGATCGAGCACCTCGAATCCCAGGCGCGCAAGCCAGGCGCAGAGCATGGGGCGGTTGGCATCGAAGGCCTGGCCCGGGTTGCGCGTTCCGCCGGGCGCGGCGAGTTCGTCGCCGGTGGAAAAACACGCGACACGCAGTCGTCGGAACACCGGGAGATGCGCAAGACCGATGGAGGCGACAAGGCCAAGTTCCGCCGGTCCGAGGCGCTGACCCGCACGCAGCAGCACGCTGCCCGCGCGAATGTCCTCGCCCGCGCGCCGGACGTGCTGTCCGTGTTGCTGCCCGCGCGGAATGCTGACCCGGCATGCCGCGCCGGCCCCGGTTTCCAGAGTCGCCTCGATCGGCACGACCGTGTCCGTGTCCGCGGGCAGGGGCGCGCCGGTCATGATGCGCACGCACGCGCCCGGACCGGGCCACGCAGACGGCGCTGCGCCTGCGAGCACGAGGCCACGCACCGCAAGCTGCGTCGCCGCGTCGGTGTTCAGATCGGCGTAGCGCAGCGCATAGCCGTCCATGGCAGAGTTGTCGTGGCCCGGCACGTCGACGGGCGCGACCAGATCCGCTGCAAGGATGCGGCGATCCGCGTCTGCGAGCGCAACGGTCTCGGATTGCGCAATGGCGCGAACACGGCGACGGATCTCCTCGCGCGCCGCATCGAGCGTATGCAGGGATGGGTCCTGCATCGGCTCAGCCATCGGTGCAGGCCGACCGTGTTTCGAGCGCGGCGAGCGCGTCGGGCGTGTTGAGCGGCGCGAAGGCGTCTGAGTCGGCCTCCTCGAAATCCACGTCGACGACGCCGATCGAAGCCTGCCAGTCGCGCACGGCGCGACCGCCCGATTCGAGAAACCGGTCGAGTTCGGGCGCGAGTCGACGCTCGACCAGCATGAATACCGGATGGATACGTCCGCCAGAGCGGGCGCGGGCGCAACCCCGGCCGCTCGCGCGCAGCGCGCCCGCGAGCCTGTGGCCCAGGTCGGCAGGCAGGCATGGGGCGTCGCAGGGCGTGACCAAGAGGAGCGCATGGCGCGCGGCACGCAGCCCTTCCCGGATGCCGGCCAGCGGTCCGAGAGGTTCGCCCGCATGTGGCGCGTCCGGGAGCACGGTGCAGCCGTAGCCGCGGTACTGCTCCAGATTGCGGTTGGCGCTGATGAGGAGTTCGTCGGTCTGCCGCGCAAGGCGCCCGAGCACGTGGGCGACGAGGCTGCGGCCGTGCAGGGCAAGCAGCCCCTTGTCCGCTCCCCGCATGCGGGTCGCGCCGCCGCCTGCCAGGACGAGGCCGCTGATGCCGTGCGCGCGGGCCGGGATATGCGGTAAAGGAGCGGATGCGGTCACGCTCCGATTCTAGGCGCGGGCGGTGCTCGGTTCGCGCAGCGACGGCGCACGGTCCGCGCCGGGTCCCCGCCCGGGCTGCGGTACCATCGCCGCATGATGACTGTCCCTGTTCCGGAACCGGCCTCGACGGTGACTGCGGCCGCGATTGCCGCCGAGATCGATGCGATCGACTACGGCACGCTCGGTGTGCGTTCCGAATACATCGACCCGAACGGCCACATGAACGTCGGCTATTACGGCGTGCTGTTCGATCGCGCGCTCGATCTCGTGTGGGACCGCCTCGGCATCGGCTACGGCCAGATCGCGCAGACGGGCAAGAGCTCGTTCTCGCTCGAATCGCATCTCACCTACCAGCGCGAGGTGAAGCTTGGCGATCCGATCCGCTTCGATTTCCTGATGCTTGATCACGACGCGAAGCGCGTGCACTACTTTCTGACCATGCGGCATGCGGACGGGACTGTGGCGGCCACCCAGGAGCAACTCTCGGTCTGCGTGGACATGGCCGCTCGCCGCAGCAGCGTCTGGCCGGAGGCGGCGCTCGAACGGATCGCAGCCCTGCACGCGGCACATCGCACGCGCCCGCGTCCGGCCGAAGCGGGCCGGCCGATGGCGATACGGCGCAAATAGCCGCGCCGGGCGCGCGGGATACAGATTCGCAGCACGCAGGCCGCAGGCTTGTTTTCGCCTGCGCCCTTGGCTAGAACCCTCTCTTCCATGACGCGCGAGGGTGCGCACAGGATCGTACGCGCAGTTGCGCATGCGGGACCGGGTGACCGGCACACCGAACACAACGAGGAGGCGGCAATGACCACAGCAACCCCGAAGGACGAAACCCGGCACCTGAAGGCCGAGGAAGCGATACAGATCTTCAAGTACGACAAATCCACCGGCAAGGAATTCGGCGGCGGCGTGAAGAAGTTCGTGCCGCTTGCGAACACGAAGAACCTGCGCACCCATGTCCAGGTGCTGAAGAATGGCGGCGAGAACAATCTTCACTACCACACCAATGTCGACATCATCTACATGGTGCTGAAGGGCCGCGTGAAGTTCTATGGACCGGAAGACAAGGTCTACGGCGAGTTCGGTCCGCTCGAAGGGCTCGTGTTCCCGGCCGATGCGCGCTACTGGTTCGAGCAGGTAGGTGCCGAGGAACTCGAACTCTTCCAGGTCTTTGCCTACGGCGGCAAGGAAGAGAAGGACGCGTTGCGCGTGAATGTGGGCGCGCACAAGCCCTGGATGGAAGAACACAAGGAACTGACGATCTACGAATCGAACTAGGCAGCTCGCGCGGACTCCTCCCGGAGGAGCGCACCGGGGGCCAGCCGGAAAAATGGTAACGAAAACGTTACTATTTTTTCGGGGCAGACCCGCAGGATTCCCTCCGGCGGATGCGTGGGAGGGCGGGTCGGGGATCCTGGGTACTTTCCTCTATACTGCCCGTCAACTCAAAGACTTGTGAGAGTTTCGTGAAGCACTTTCGTATTGCCGCCTACGGCCTCATGGCGCTGGTTCTGGCGGGTGGCTGGGCCTTCCTGTTTCTGCAAAGCCGTTCGGTCGACCTGGCGGCGGCAAACGAAGCCTTTGGTTCGCTGCGCGAGTTGCGCGAGATTGATGCCCGCTGGAACGACCGTCTCGTCGGCGCGCGCGTGCTGGCGCGTGTCGACGATGCAGTTGCGTCGCCAGCCGGGCCGGGGATCGGGACTTCCGTTGCTCCGGTCGGCAGCATCCACGCGCGGCTGGAGCAGCAGGCTTTCCGGCTCGCGCAGCCCGTTTCGGGACGTGAAATCTCGGAGCTGCGCCGTGCCTTCGAGGAGAAGGCGGACCGGGTGCAGCGCTTCCTTGCCGCGCATGCGAAGGCCGGGGAGGCGCTGAAGGTGCTCGCCCGGGAACAGGAAAGCATGGGTCTCGCCGTGCGCGAACGCCCGGTGGTGGCGCGCGATGCGCTGCCGGCCGCCGTCGGGCGCGATCTGCTCCTGCTGGGCGAGCGCGTGCGCGAGTTCGCCGTGGGCGGGCACGCAGGCGGGCTGGAAGCGATCCGTTCGCTTGCCGACCAGATCCTCGCCGTACGGGTTCCGGATGCGGCGCGCCCGGGCATCGAGGCCTATGTATCGGCGGCGCGAACGGTCGCCGAGCAGCACGCCGCCGCCGGAACCTACTTCGACGAGGCATGGTTTGCGGCGACCGGTCCGCGCCTGGACAGTTTCACGCGCTCCTTCGAGCGTGCGTTCGGCAATGCGCTGGACGAGGTCGAGCGCTACCGCATCTACCTGCTGTACTACTCCGGGTTTCTGCTTGCGGTGCTTGCCTACCTGGTCTGGAACCTCGCGAGCAGCCGGCTGCAGATCGACCGTATCAATCGCGCACTGCGCGAAGCGAACGAAACCCTGGAGGCGCGCGTCGCGGCCCGCACCCAGGAGCTGAGCGATACGCTTGAGCGCCTGAAGGAGTCGGAAGCCATGCTGGTCCAGAGCGAGAAGATGTCCTCGCTCGGGCAGATGGTGGCGGGTATCGCGCACGAGGTGAACACGCCGCTTGCCTATGTGAAGGCGAGCCTCGAGGCGGTCAATCAGCGGCTTCCGGATACCGCGGGTCTCGCGCAGGCGACCGACCGGCTGCTCGCGCTGCTCTCCGAAGAGGGGGCCGACGAGCAGGCGCTCGCCGCCCAGTTTGCCGAAGTGCGCCGCCTCGTGGACGCGCTGCAGGCAGGCGGCAGCGCCGAGGACCTCGCCGCTTCGGTCCGGGACGGTCTGCACGGCATCGGGCAGATCGGCGAGATCGTCAGCAATCTGCGCGATTTCAGCCGTCTGGATCGCAGTCGCAATGCGGACTACGACCTGCGCGAAGGCATTGAAAGCACGCTGCGCATCGCGCAGGCGAACCTGAAGGACCGCCGCATCGAGAAGGCCTATGGCGATGTGCCGCATGTGTCCTGCTCGCCCTCCCAGATCAATCAGGTGCTGCTCAACCTCATCAACAACGCGGCCCAGGCGACCTCCGAGGAAGGTGGGACGATCACGCTGCGCACCGCCATGCGCGATCCGGAGCATGTGACGATCGAAGTGGGGGACAACGGCCATGGCATACCGGCCGAGGTCCTGCCGAGGATCTTCGATCCTTTCTTCACCACCAAGGAAGTGGGCAAGGGGACGGGCCTCGGCCTGTCGATCAGTTACCAGATCGTCGAGCGCCATGGCGGCCGGCTCGAAGTCGAGTCGACGCCCGGCGTCGGCACGCGCTTCACCATCGTCCTGCCGGTGAAGGCGCAGGCCGGCGCATGAAGCGGGTGGCCGCGTGAAAATCGGCAAGTACATCGTCACCGGCGAGCTCGGCCGCGGCGGCATGGCCGTCGTGCACAGCGCGCTCGATCCGGTGATCGACCGCCCGGTGGCGGTGAAGGCGATCCGCAAAGGGGAGCTCGACCCGGCCGATGCGCCGGCGACGCTCGAGCGCTTCAAGCGCGAAGCGCGTGCGGCAGGCGGCCTGCAGCATCCGAACATCGTGGCGATCTACGAGTACGGTGAAGAGGCCGATCTCGCCTGGATCGCAATGGAACTCGTGAACGGCCGCACGCTGCGCGACCATCTGCGCGACGGCTGGCGGCCGGAACCGGATCGCATGCCCGGTGTGCTGGAGCAGCTGCTCGAGGCGCTCGACTACTCGCACGGGCGCGGTGTCGTGCATCGCGATATCAAGCCGGCCAACATGCTGATTTCCGCGAGCGGCGACCTGAAGATCAGCGACTTCGGCATCGCGCGCATCGAGCGCTCGCACCTGACACAGGCGGGCGATGTGCTCGGCACGCCGTACTACATGGCGCCCGAGCAGTTCGATGGCCACGAGGCGGACGAGCGCACGGACATCTATGCCGCGGCGGTCGTGGTCTACGAGGTGCTCTGCGGTCGGCGGCCCTTCGATGCGCAGGGCGGCGCGCTGATGCGGCAGATACTGGACGGCATGCCGCCCGCGCCGACGTCGCTGGAACCGCGCGTGCCGAAGGCGGTGGAGAACGTGCTGTTGAAGGCGCTTTCCAAGGCGCCGGACGACCGCTATGCAAGCGCGCACGATTTCCTGATCGCGCTACGTACCGCGTTCGCGGCGAAGTCCGCGCAGGCGCCGGTCGCGACGCCAGCGTCGGCGAGCGCGACCGCTGCGATGGCCCCTGCGGCAACAGCGCCGCGGCTCGCCGCGAATCTCGGCGCACTGCGTCGCGGTATCGGCGCGGGCACGGCGGCCGCGTCATCCGGCGAGCAGCCCGCAGCGGCGCCATCCGGCCCCCGCAAGCCTGCCGTGCTGTTCGTGGATGACGAAGAGCGCGTGCTGAACGCGCTGCGCTTGCAGTTCCGCGGCATCTACGATGTCGATGTGGCGAATTCGGGGAAGGAAGCGCTCGAGCGCCTGCGTGCGCGGCGCTATCTGGTGCTGGTGAGCGATCAGCGCATGCCGGAGATGAACGGCGTCGAGCTGCTGCGCGAAGCGAAGACGCTCGCACCGACGACGGTGCGCATCCTGCTGACCGGGTATTCAGATCTCGCGGCGATCGTCGGCTCCGTAAATGAGAGCGAAGTGTTCCGCTTTGTGAGCAAGCCCTGGGAGCAGGAGGAAATCCAGGAGACACTTGCCGAGGCGGCTGAGATCGCGATCGCGCTCGAGGCCGCGCGCTTGCGCGGCGGGCAGGCCATCCGCTCGGATGCCGCGGTGCTGGTCTGGGGCGATCCGGCGGCGGCGCGCGCTGCGCGCGAGTTGTCACGCGGCAGCTTGCGCGTGCTGGAGACTGCGAATCTGGAGGACACGCTCGCCCAGCTCGCCGCGGAAGATGTGGGCGTGCTGGTCTGCGATCTGGATGCGCAGGCCGAGGATGCGCAGGCTTTGCTTCGGGTCCTGAAGCAGACCTCGCCCGCGACCCAGCTCATTGCGATCGCCGAGGCTTCGGATTCCGAAACCATCATCGGATTGATCAACGAAGCCCGCATACACCGCTTCCTGAAGAAGCCGCTCAACCTTGCGCTGCTGCAGCCGGCTCTCGCGTCGGCGCTGGAGCGCCACGCACGGGTGCGCGGTTCGGCTGCGGAACTTGGCATCGAGTCGGCGCGTCGGGGCCGGGAAACATCCGCGGTGTCGGGGGTGCTGGGCAGGCTGAAGGCGCTCGGCGGCCGCTTCGCATCTGCGCTGCGCAGGTAGGACAACCGGGCAAACTGGAAGCAGGCACCGGCGCTTGCGCGTCGGGCAGAACCTAGGCGGCTTCTTTCCCGCGGATGACGTCCTCGGTTTCTTGCACGAGGCTCAGCACGTTCTTGGCGTAGGTATAGAGCTTTTCGCCCTTTTCGGTCGGCACGATGCCGCGCGTGCGACGCTCGAACAGTTCGCCGCCAAAGAAGGATTCCAGTTTCTTGATGCGCGCGGAGACGTTGGATTGCACCGTCTTCAGGGAGGCACTCGCGCGCGCGAACCCCCCGGTTTCATAGACTGCCACGAAGACCTTGAGGTCCCGGATGTCGAATGCTTCACGCATCAGCGGACCCTAACACGGCACTGTCGGGCATGAGAGACAGTAAAAATCACAAATGCGAGTCTCTCACACTAATTAACAATTTCAACTGCAAGAAAATCTTGACCCGCGGAATCTTTTACTGGAAGCGCGGAACGCAACCAGCGCAGGAAGGGCGAGCCGGGAACTTCCACGCGCTGCAGGCCGGGTCGGGGCCGGTCGTTGCGGAAGGCATGCGTGTCGCCGTGCACGACAGCAAGCCGGTTGCCGAGCGATGCCGCGAGCGAGGTCAGTTCCCGCCGCAGGATGGCCAGCCCATCCTTCGGATCTTCCTGGTCGCCGCGTTCGAAAAACGGGTCCGCCTGCATCAGCAGCACGAGGGCACGCGCTTTTCCCGAGCGCAGCTCCTGTGCGGAGGATTCGATCCACGCATCGACCGCGCGCATGCGTGCCGCGTGCTCGCGGTCCATTTCCGGCGTGCGCCCCAGGTTGTTGTTGCTACCCTGGATGTTCAGCGCGACGAAAAGCACGCCCTCATGGGTCCAGCGGACATGTTCGCAGTATTCGCCAGGCTGACGCTCGATCTTCAGGGCACCGGGGTCTCGGCAGAACAGGCTGCGCCAGGCGCGCAGCCGTTCCATCGGGTCGAAGCCCGTGCGATGGCAGTCCGTCCATTCATTGTCACCGGGCAGCAGCACGAAGGGCGCGCGCAGCCGCGCGAACTGCTCGCGCCGCGCAACAAGCCAGTCATCGGTGCAGGGTCCGCCTCCCGAGGTGATGTCGCCGACATGAACCACGAAAGCGAGCGGCTCGCGGTTCATCGCGTCGATCATGCCGTCCAGGTGATTGACCTCGGCGCGCGAATACGGCACGTCGCCGAAGAGCGCAAAGGCCTGGCCGGTCACGGGCGCCGGGCCGCGTTGCGCGCAGCCGCTCAGCACGAGCGCGAGTCCGAGCACGCCGATGGATAGCAGTCGATTCATCTCGGTGATTCCGTTTGCATCGTGAGGGCGCGGTACCCTGATCCTGAGCCAGGTCCTGTCCGGCCTGCATTGCCGGATCGGATCAGGCGCCGTAGGCCTTGCGCAGCAGCGTCAGCGGATGGGCGCGCACGGCCGATGCCGCGACATCCGCGGCCTCTGCCTCGCCCGAGTCGCGCATGCCCTGGATGATGTGGCGCGCGGCGATCGGACAGTCGGAGCTCACGTAGTCGGGTTTCGGTTCGGCCATCATCCGCGACACCGGCCGGCCGATCTTCATCGAGTTCTCGAAGTACTCCGTCTTGACGCCCCAGGTCCCGTCGTGGCCGGAACAGCGCTCGACCATCGTCACCTCGGTGCCCGGAACGAGCTCCAGCATTTCGCGCGTCTTGTGGCCCATGTTCTGCACCCGCGAGTGACAGGGGATGTGGTACGCCACCTTGCCGAGCTGCGCCTTGAAGTCGGTCTTCAGCAGGCCGTCACGCCTGCGCAGCGCAAAGTACTCGAAGGGATCGAACATCGCCGCGCGCACCGCCTGCACGTCGGCATCCTGCGGGTACATCAGCGGCAGCTCCTGCTTGTACATCAGGGTGCAGGACGGAATCGGCGTGAGGATCGCATAGCCGTCGCGCGCGAGCTTCGCGAGCCCCGGAATGTTGACGTTCTTCAGGCGATCGACGGATTCGAGATCGCCGAGCTCGAGCTTGGGCATGCCGCAGCAGGCTTCCTTCTCGACCAGCACATAGGGAATCTCGTTGTGCGTCAGCAGGGCAAGGAGGTCGTGTCCCATGCCCGGCTCGTTGTAGTTCACGTAGCAGGTCGCGTAGACCGCCACCTTGCCCGGTGCGCGCTCGCCCGTCTTCACCGGGAACTGCGGCGAGGCGGCTGCGCCCGAGCGAAATTTCTCAGGTGCGTACGGCGGCAGTTCGCGGTCCTGGTGCACTTTCAGCACGGCATCCATCGCGCCGCGCGCGAGTTTGTTGCGGTTCACCGCGTTCACGGTCTGGGCAACCACCGGAATGGCGGCGAGCTTGCCGAGCGCATCGGTCGAAGTGAGCAGGCGGTCGCGAAAACGCGTTTCGCCCTTCTTGAACTTCACTGCCTTGGCGCGCAGCATCAGATGCGGGAAGTCCACGTTCCACTGATGCGGCGGCACATAGGGGCACTTGGTCATGAAACACATGTCGCAGAGGTAGCACTGGTCGACCACCTTGCCGAAATCCTTCTTGTCCACGCCGTCGACTTCCATGGTCTTGCTTTCGTCGACCAGGTCGAACAGCGTCGGGAACGCGGTGCAGAGGTTCACGCAGCGCCGGCATCCGTGACAGATGTCGTAGACGCGCTCGAGTTCCTTGTTGAGCAGTTCCTCGTCGTAGAAGGATTCGCTCTGCCAGTCGAGCGGGTGGCGTTTCGGGGCTTCCAGGCTGCCTTCGCGCATGGGATCCTCTCAGTGCAAAATTTTCATTGATGCTGCCCGGGGCGGGCGGAGTGCCCGGGGGCCGATGCTGCGGACGCGGCGCGCGCGGGCGCTGCGGGTACTGCAGGGGAGGGCGGCGTCAGCCGCGTCTCCCCGCCGGCGCGGTGACGGATGCTTCCGCCACACGCGCCCTGCTGCGGTTTGCTCAGTCGGCGAGGCCGTCAAGCGCCTTCTGGAAGCGATTGGCGTGCGAGCGCTCGGCTTTCGCCAGGGTCTCGAACCAGTCGGCGACTTCGGCAAAGCCTTCGTCACGCGCCGTCTTGGCCATGCCCGGGTACATGTCGGTGTACTCGTGGGTCTCGCCTGCGACGGCAGCCTTCAGGTTGTCACGGGTGCGGCCGATGGGGAGGCCGGTCGCGGGGTCGCCGACCTGCTCCATGTACTCCAGGTGGCCGTGCGCATGGCCGGTCTCGCCTTCCGCAGTGGAGCGGAACAGGGCAGACACGTCGTTCTGGCCTTCTACGTCGGCTTTCGCTGCGAAGTACAGGTAGCGGCGGTTGGCCTGGGACTCGCCCGCGAAGGCGGCCTTCAGGTTGTCATGGGTTTTGGTGCCTTTGAGTGCTTTCATGCATGCCTCCTTGGTTGAATTGCTGATCCCCAGGCCCGGCAGCGCCGGGACTGGCGTCATTTCAGTACTGCTCGTCTGGGTACTGCCGAACTGCTGCACCGCCTGATTGCGGAACTGCGGGAACCGGCCACAGCCTGCCGGGTCGCCGGGATCACGCTGGCGGTCCCTGGCTGCGCGGCGATTCACCTGCAGGGGGAGGCTACCTCCGGCTGCGTCATTGAGCAAATCAATTTTTCTTATGCCTTGGATAGCCGCCGGCTAACCTGGATAGCCGCCGGCTAGGCAGGCGGGCGGCGTTTACCGCAGGCAGTGCCGGAGCAACCGGCAGTGCCTGTCTTCTTCGCGGCTCCCGCATCAGGCGAGCTCGTAGCGCCCCAGATCCATGACCTTGGCCCAGGCAGCCACGAAATCGTGCACGAAACGCTGCTGTCCGTCTTTCGCGGCATACACCTCCGCGATCGCCCTCAGGCGGGCATTCGAACCGAACACGAGATCGACGACGGTCGCGGTCCAGCGAAGTTCGCCGTTTGCACGATCGCACCCTTCAAGTACGCCTTCCGTGGCGCCTTTCTGCCATCGTGTGCGCATGTCGAGCAGGTTGACGAAGAAGTCGTTGGTCAGCGTGCCGGGGCGCTTCGTGAAGACACCGTGCGGCGTCTGCCCGACGTTCGCGTTCAGCGCGCGCAGACCGCCGATCAGCACGGTCATCTCGGGCGCGCTGAGCGTGAGCAACTGCGCCTTGTCCACAAGCAGCGCCGCCGCATTCGCTTCCAGCCCCTTGCGTGCGTAGTTGCGGAACCCGTCCGCGGCGGGTTCGAGGACCGCGAAGGAGGCGACATCGGTCTCTTCCTGCAGGGCATCGGCGCGCCCGGGCGTAAACGGAACCGTCACATGCTCGCCTGCCTGCTTCGCGGCGGCCTCGATGGCAGCGCAGCCGCCCAGCACGATCAGGTCGGCGAGCGAGACCTTCCGGCCGCCGGATTGCGCGCCGTTGAACGCCTGGCGCACCGCTTCGAGTCTGCTCAGGATCTGTGCGAGTTCCGCCGGCTGGTTGACTTCCCAGTCCTTCTGCGGCGCGAGACGCAGGCGGGCACCGTTCGCGCCGCCGCGCTTGTCCGAACCGCGGAAGCTCGCGGCCGACGCCCAGGCGGTGGTGACGAGCTGTGAAACGGACAGCCCCGAGGCGAGGATCCGGGCCTTCAGCGCGGAGAGGTCCTCCCCGGTGATGAGCGGGTGATCGGCCGCCGGTACCGGATCCTGCCAGAGCATCACTTCCTTCGGCACGAGCGGGCCCAGATAGCGCGAGACCGGACCCATGTCACGGTGCGTGAGCTTGAACCAGGCGCGCGCGAAGGCATCGGCGAAGGCATGCGGGTCGCGATGGAAGCGGCGGGAGATCTTCTCGTAGGCCGGATCGAAACGCAGCGACAGGTCTGCCGTCGTCATCATCGGCGGATGCTTCTTCGAGGGATCGTGCGCGTCCGGGATCATGTGTTCCGGTTTCACGTTCTCCGCCACCCATTGCTGCGCGCCGGCGGGACTGCGCGTGAGCGTCCACTCGTAGCCGAACAGCATGTCGAAGTAGCCGTTGTCCCAGCGCGTCGGATTCGGCTTCCAGGCGCCTTCGATGCCGCTTGTCGTCGTGTGTATGCCTTTACCCGTGCCCAGCCGGTTGCTCCACCCGAGACCCTGTTCCTCGATCGGTGCGCCTTCCGGCTCCGGTCCGACCAGTTTCGGGTCGCCGGCACCATGGGCTTTGCCGAAGGTATGACCGCCGGCGATCAGCGCCACGGTCTCCTCGTCGTTCATCGCCATGCGGGCAAAGGTCTCTCGGACATCGCGGCCCGAGGCCACTGGATCCGGAGCGCCATTCGGGCCTTCGGGATTGACGTAGATCAGGCCCATCTGGACAGCGGCCAGGGGGTTCTCCAGGTTGCGCTCGCCGCTGTAGCGCTTGTCCCCCAGCCAGGTGTTTTCCGGCCCCCAGTAGATCTCCTCCTCGGGCTGCCAGATATCCTCGCGTCCGCCGGCGAATCCGAAGGTCCTGAAGCCCATCGATTCCAGCGCGACATTGCCGGCGAGGATCATGAGGTCCGCCCAGGAGAGACTGGAACCGTACTTCTGCTTGATCGGCCAGAGCAGGCGGCGCGCCTTGTCCAGATTGCCGTTGTCCGGCCAGCTGTTGAGCGGTGCGAAGCGCTGGTTGCCCGTCCCCGCGCCGCCGCGTCCGTCGCCGACGCGATAGGTGCCGGCGCTGTGCCAGGCCATGCGGATGAAGAGCGGTCCGTAGTGGCCGTAGTCCGCCGGCCACCAGTCCTGGGAATCCGTCATCAGCGCATGCAGATCCTTCACCACGGCGGCCAGGTCGAGATTCCTGAATGCCTCGGCGTAGTCGAAGGTCTCGCCGAGCGGATTCGACGCGGGCGCGTGCTGATGCAGGATGTCGAGATTCAGCTGATCGGGCCACCAGTTCGCGTTGGTCCGTGCGCCGCGCGCCACGGCAGTTCCTGCGGCGCCGCCCGCGTACGGGCACTTGGCTTCTGTCGTCATCGTCATCTCCTCGGGTTGTCCGCCGCTGGCGTCCCGGGCCGGATGGCTGAGCGGGTCGGGCGATCGTTCCGGACGCGACGATAGGCGCTATCAGTCAATAGATGAAGACATTTGTTTTTATTTGTTGATTAGATAAAAACTATTAACGGCCGGGTGCCGGACGCGGGGGGACGTTCGCCGCATCGCCGCGGGCGCGGCTGGGACGGTACCGCTCTACGGGAGCTGGACGGCGCGCCGCCACCGCGGCGGCATCATCAGCAGCAGGCCTGCTGCAAGCAGCGGCACTGCAAACAGGAGAAAGCCGAGGTGGTAGGTGCCCGTCAGCGAGGCGATCAGCGCAAACAGCCCGGGGCCCAGCAGCCCGCCAAGCGACAGAAACACGATGATTCCGCCGGCAGTCAGGCCGACCTTGCCTTCGGGTGCAAGGCGCGCGGTCTCCGCGAGGTACATGCCGTTCCAGGCGACGGCAGTACCGCCAGCGAGCACCGAGACGGCGACGATTGCGGCCACCGGCCAGCTGGACGAGAACGAGGCGATCGCAAGCGAGGTCGCGACATTGATGAACGCGATGAGCCCGAGCTGACGGCGCGTATTGCCGAAGAAATCCGCCGAAGCGCCCCAGGCGACGCGCCCGATGATCGCGGTGAACTGCATCGCCGCGAACACGGACCCCGCCGCAACCAGCGAGAGTCCGATTTCGATGTTCAGATAGGTGACGAAGTAGCCGAGCAGGGACAGCTGATACGCGTTGAAGGCGATCGCGACGAAGGCGAGTTCCCGCAGACCCGGGCTGTCCCAGATGATGCGCACGGGCGCAAGCAGGGCGCCGATCGACATCGTGCGCCGGTCGCTCTCGGGCGTATCGGCGAGTGGCAGGGTCTGGATGACGAGCGCGACCGCGGCCGCAAACGCGGAGATGACCCCAAGTGCGACCGTCCACGACACTGTGAGCAGCATCCAGGGGAGCAGCAGGCCGGCCGCCATGCCTCCTACCGGCACCGCGGTCTGCTTCACCGAAGTCGCGATCGAAAGCATGCGCGCGGGGACGGAGCGGAACATCAGTTGCGCACCCATCGTATTGACGAAGCCGTTGGCGCAGCCGAACAGCGCCCCCATGAGCAGCACGAATCCGGCGTAGACGAGCGGCAGCGCCCAGCGCGAGGATGCGAGCCCCAGCGCCGCGCCGATCGCGAAGCCGACCGACACGAAGACAGCGATCATCTGGCACACGCGCCGTTCGCTCAGCCGGCCGAATACATAGCCGGTCATCAGGCCCGTGGGCAGCTGCGCGAAGAAGAGCAGTCCCACCACCACGCCGACCGTGGCGGCAGGCAGGCCCAGATCGCGCGAGGCGACCGGGGCGAGCACCGCCGGACTCGCGATCGCGAAGGAGCAGAGCGCGTGCAGCAGCAGTGTGAAGAAGGTCGCGAAGGCGCCGGTCCGCAGGTCCTGCGAGCCGTCTTTCGGTGCGCTCATCGTTCGCAGTACGCAGCTCGCAGGCGCGCGATCATTCAGGCGCTCGCGGCTGCATCGGCGCGGGTCTCGAGGCCCGTATATTCGCGCAACGCGTGGAACACGATCTTCGGCGCGCGTTCCGCCGCAACGTCGAGCGCCGGCAGGCTCGTCGCCAGAAACGCGGGCACGCCGGCCGCGTCGTAGGCCATGCGATGCGCATTCGCGTCGATGAAGCGTCTCAGCTCGGCCGGGTCCTCGCAGGAGACCCAGCGCGCGGTCACATAGGGTACGGCGAGGAAGCGGATCGCCGCGCCGTATTCATGCTCGAGGCGGTGCGCCACCACCTCGAACTGCAGCGCGCCGACCGCACCGAGGATCGGCTGGCCGCCGCCGCAGGGGTGAAACACCTGGATCGCGCCTTCTTCGCCGAGCTGCTCGAGGCCGTTGCGCAGCTGCTTGGTCTTCATGAGGCTCGCGAGCTCGACCCGCCGGAAGAGTTCCGGTGCGAAGAAGGGGAGCCCCGTGAACTGCAGCTTCTCTCCCTCGGTGAGCGTATCCCCGAGGCGGATGGTGCCGTGGTTGGGGATGCCGATCAGGTCGCCGGCCCAGGCTTCGTCCACGATTTCGCGCCGCTGGGAAAGGAAGCTCACCACGCTGCTCGTGCGCACTTCCTTGCCAGTGCGGCAGTTGATGATGCGCATGCCGCGCTCGAAACGACCGGAGCACACGCGCACGAAGGCCACCCGGTCGCGGTGCGCAGGATCCATGTTGGCCTGGATCTTGAACACGATGCCGGAGAACTTCGGCTCGTCCGGCGTGACCAGCCGCTCGCGCGCCTCGCGCGGGCCGGGCGGCGGTGCGAAATCGACCAGCGCATCGAGCACCTCGCGCACGCCGAAATTGTTGATCGCCGAGCCGAACAGCACCGGCGTCTGGCGCGCGGCGAGGAAATCCTCGCGCGAGAACGGCGCGAGCGCCGAGCACACCAGATCGGCTTCGTTGCGCGCCGCTTCGAAGGAATCGCCGAGCCGCGCGCGATGGCCCGGGTCGGAGGCGTCGATCTCCAGCGTGTCCTCGCCGACGCGGTCCTGGCCGGGCTGGAACAGGCGTATCCGGTTGCTGCGCAGATCGATGACGCCGGTGAAATCGCGCCCCATGCCGATCGGCCAGGTGAGCGGCACGGCGGTCATGCCGAGCGTGCGTTCGATTTCGTCGGTGAGTTCCAGCGGCGCGCGCACCTCGCGGTCCATCTTGTTCACGAAGGTGATGATCGGTGTGTTGCGCGCGCGGCAGACTTCCAGCAGGCGCAGCGTCTGCGGCTCGATGCCCTTGCCCGCATCGATCACCATGAGCGCCGCGTCCACCGCGGTGAGCACCCGGTAGGTGTCCTCGGAGAAGTCCTGGTGGCCCGGCGTGTCGAGCAGGTTGATGACGCAGCCGCGGTACTCGGCCTGCATCACGGATGAGGCGACCGAGATCCCGCGCTGCTTTTCGATCTCCATCCAGTCCGAGGTTGCGTGGCGCGTGGCTTTGCGCGCCTTGACGCTGCCGGCGATGTGGATCGCGCCGGCGAACAGCAGCAGCTTCTCGGTGAGCGTGGTCTTGCCCGCGTCGGGGTGCGAGATGATCGCGAAGGTTCTACGGCGGGCGACTTCTTCGGCCGGCGTGGTGCGCGCCTGGTCTTGCATGCGGTACTCCGGGGTGGATCCTGCGGCGACCGTAGGCCGGTGCCGGCTGGCGCGCCGGGGTCCGGGTGACGCAGCCGTGTTCGGGATGCGGATTGCGGACGCCTTGCGAGGCGGCGCATTCTATGGAGGTTGTCTCCGCGCGTAAAGCGCGCGCGGCGGGCGCTAGTCGGCGGCGTCGTGCGCCGGGCGATGTTCGATCTCGGTGCGGTTGCGGCCGGTGAGCTTGGCGCGATAGAGCGCCCGGTCGGCGTGCTCGATCCATTCGCCGTAATGCATCATGTCCGGCGTCGCGCAGGCGAGGCCGATGCTCACTGTGGCCCGCACGCCCGCCTTCTTCTCCAGCACCGCGGAGGCCACCATGATGCGGATGCGCTCGGCCACCACCAGCGCCGCATCCACCGTGGTCTCGGGCAGCACGATGCCGAATTCCTCCCCGCCGTAGCGTCCGAGCGTGTCCTTGACGCGCACCGCTTCGCGCAGGATGCGCGCGATGTTGCGGATCACTTCGTCGCCGCAGGGGTGGCCCCAGGTGTCGTTCACGATCTTGAAGTGGTCGATGTCGATCATCAGCAGGCAGACGTCGCGCCGATGGCGCTGGTAGCGGTCGAACTCCGTGCGCACGACCTCCTCCCAATAGGCGCGGGTCGGCAGCCCGGAGAGCCCGTCGGTGCGGCTGAGCGTTGCGAGCAGGCGATTGTGGTCGGCGATCCGGCGCGCGAAGCTGAAGGCGGTCCAGCCGACGACGAGCGGGTAGAGCGCGAGCAGCGGCAGGCAGGCGAGAATCTGGGTGAACGAGGTCTCCGGCCGGAAATCGAAGCCGAACACCAGCGCGGCGAGGAGCGCGGCGCCTGCCTGGATGCCCAGGCACTGGCACATGAATCGCCAGCCGCGCACGCTGAGTTTGTCCATCGCGAGCATCGCAACGAGCAGCGCGCTCGGCAGGAGGTTGGCACCCATCAGCACGATCCAGACGCCGGCAAGGCCGGAATCGAAACCGAGGTTGCGCAGTTCGGAGCGATAGGGATCGGCGCTCCGGCGCGAGATGATGAAGGCGGCGTGCGGCCACACGAACCCGTGCAGCGCGAGCGCAATCCAGGCGAGCGGGTGCGCGGCGTTGGCGAGGAACACTGCGGCAACCGCGATAAAGCCGAGGGCGAGTCCGAGGACTCTCGGCAGGTAGAAGCGCCGCGCGGCTTCGAGGCCGCGTCCGTATTGTTCTTCCATTTCGCTTCCGTCGTTTGCGGCTGTCTGTGCATCGGGCAGGAACGCAAGGTATGCGTGTCGATACTCCGTGCGAATGTACCAAAGACTGCGCCTGTCCGCGGGTCGGATGCAGTGCCGCTGGTATGATCGTCCGGGATATTTTCCTGTTGTGCGCCGGCAGGCGGCGTACGCTCCGGAGGTAGATCCATGGCACTCGGCTTCGGCAGTCAAGCGCATCGCGATGCCCTCATGGTGGCGGCGCTGCGGTTCGCGCTCGCGGCGTTGTGGCTCGCGCTCGGCGCCTGCGGCGCAATCGCCGCAGAACCGTCCGGCCCGGACGGAACGGTGGGCGACTACCAGCCGGTCTCCGGTCAGCCCGGCAAGGATGGCGTCTGGGTGCCTTCTCCGGCCGAGACGGTCGAGAAGATGCTTGATCTGGCGAAGCTCGGGCCGAAGGATTTCGTGGTCGACCTCGGTTCCGGTGACGGCCGCAACATCATCCTGGCGGCGAAACGCGGCGCGCGCGGCCTGGGCGTCGAGTTCAATGCCGATCTCGTGCAACTGTCGCGACGCAACGCCGAAAAGGAGGGCGTCGCCCATCTCGTCCAGTTCACGCAGGGCGACATGTTCGAGACGGACTTCTCGCGCGCGACGGTCCTCGCGCTCTTTCTGCTGCCCGACAACCTGCGCAGGCTGGAACCAGAATTCCGGCGGCTTGCGCCCGGGACCCGTATCGTGGCCAATACCTTCGGCATCGAGGGCTGGTTGCCGGAGCGTGACGAGTCGATCGGCGGCAATGAATGCCGGGCCTGGTGCCGGGTGATGCTCTATACCGTGCCCGCGCAGGTTGCGGGCAGGTGGAAGGCGGGCGGCTCGTACTTCGAGATCGTGCAGGAAGTCCAGCGTATCTCCGGGGTTCGCACCCGCGCGAAGGCGAGCATGCCGATCGAAGGCCGGATCGAGGGCACGCGCATACGCTTCACTTCGGAGGGTTTGGTGTACGCAGGCGCAGTGAGCGGCGACACGATCCGCGGCACGGTCGAGGTGCGCGGGCACAAGCGCGCCTGGACCGCGAAACGCGAAGGATGAAGGCGCGCGGATGCTGATCGGTGTTCCGGGGGAGATCAAGACCGAGGAATACCGCGTCGGCCTCACGCCGGAGAGCGTGGCCGACCTGGTTGCGCGCGGACACGCGGTGCTCGTGCAGCGCGGCGCGGGCGAGGGCATGGGCGCAGGCGATGCCGATTACCTGCATGCAGGCGCGACGCTAGCGGCCGATGCGGCCGATATCTTTGGCCGCGCGGAACTGATCGTGAAGGTCAAGGAGCCGCAGGCGATCGAGCGCCGCAGCCTGCGTCGCGGCCAGACGCTGTTCACCTATCTGCATCTCGCGCCTGACCCGGACCAGGTGCGCGAGCTGATTGATTCCGGCGTGGTTGCGATTGCCTACGAAACCGTGACTGCCCCGGAGGGCGGGCTGCCGCTGCTTGCGCCGATGTCGATCGTGGCCGGCCGCATGGCAGCCCAGGTCGCCGCGCGCTTCATGGAGCGGCCGCAGGGCGGGCGCGGGATACTGATGTCGGCGCCGCCCGGCGCGCAACCGGCGCGGGTACTGGTGCTCGGCGCGGGCACCGTGGGTCTCAACGCGGCGCGTATCGCGCTTGGCATGGGCGCGCGCGTGAGCCTGCTCGATCGCAGCGAGGCGGCGCTCGACCGGGCGCGGCGCGAATTGGGCGCCGCGATCGCGCTGGAGGTGAACAGCCCGGGTGCGCTCGCGCGCGAGCTCGCCGCCGCCGACGCGGTGATCGGCGCAGCGCTCGTGCCCGGCGCGCTTGCGCCCCGGCTCGTCACGCGTGCAATGCTGAAGACCATGAAACCCGGTGCGTTGCTGGTGGACGTCGCCATTGATCAGGGCGGCTGCTTCGAGACCTCGCATCCCACCACGCACCGCGATCCGGTCTATGTGGTGGACGGCATCCTGCACTACTGCGTGGCCAACATGCCCGGTGCGGTGCCGCGCACCTCGGCCTATGCGCTCAACCATGCGACGCTGCCCTTCGTGCGCGCGCTCGCGGATCTCGGCGTGCGCGCGGCGCTGGGGCGCGACCCGCAT
Organism: uncultured Pseudomonadota bacterium; assembly: GCA_903834835.1. Taxonomy (GTDB): domain Bacteria; phylum Pseudomonadota; class Gammaproteobacteria; order Burkholderiales; family SG8-39; genus CAILKO01. The sequence continues at coordinate 85,547 of CAILKO010000054.1, forward strand.
CTGCGCGCGGGACTGAATGTCTGTCTCGGGCGCGTGACGCGACCGGAGATCGCCGCCCAGCACGGCCTCGAATACGCCGCGCCGCTCGAGGTGCTGGCCGGAATCGGGGCCGACTAGAGGACGCGCTGGAGGACGCACGCGAGGAGAGGGCGCGCAGGGCCGTGACAATTATGTGGTAACATAAACGTTACTACCTATGCCGGCGCATCCGTAAAACACGGGTCGCAGTTCCGCAAGGCGAGCCGCGCTGCCGTTTCGCCGTGCGAGGCGCTAAGCTCGGCATTACAAACTGGAGTGAGGACGATGGATTTTCGTTTGCCTGAAGAACTGGTGGCGTTCAAGGACAGCCTGCGACGCTTCATCGAAAAGGAAGTGCTGCCGCACGAGGCGCGCGTGCAGCGCGATGGCCTGGATCGCGGCCTCGCGCGCGACCTGTCGGAGAAGACGCGCGCGGCCGGCTGGTGGTTTCTCGATCTGCCGGAGTCCGCAGGCGGCCAGGGGCTGAGTCTGCTCGGCATGTCGGTGTTCTGGGAGGAGGTAAGCCGCACGGTGGCGATACCGGCGCGCGATACCGACATCTTCGGCCCGGTGGTCGGGCCGATCGTGGGCGGCCTGCAGGGTGTGCAGGCCGAGCGCTACCTGCAACCGGTCATGCGCGGCGAGAAGCGCGTGTGCTTCGCGCAGACCGAGCCCGACGCCGGGGCGGATCCCGCCGGCATGCGCACGCGCGCGGTGCGCAAGGACGGCTACTACCTGCTGAACGGGCGCAAGCGTTTCATCACCGCGGCGGATCGCGCGGATTTCGCCACCGTGTTCGCGGTGACCGATCCTGTCGAAGGCATGGAGCGGCCGGTGTCCTGTCTGCTCGTCGACATGACCATGCCGGGGGTGCGCATCGCGCGCCTGCAGGAAACCATGATGGGCGAGCGACCCTGCGAGATCGAGTTCGAGAACGTCGAGGTGCCGGCGGAGAACCTGGTCGGCGTCGAGGGCGGCGGATTCCGTCTGGCGCAGAAATGGATCAATCACGGGCGCATCCGCCACGGCGCGCGCGCCTGCGGCGTGGCGGAGCGCTGCATCGAACTCGCGGCGAGCTATGCGAAACAGCGCAAGACCTTCGGCGCCCCGCTCGCGGATCGCCAGGCCGTGCAGTGGATGCTGGCCGATTCCTACACCGACGTGCACGCGACGCGCCTCATGGTGCAGAACGCCGCCTGGCGCGCCGACCAGGGCGAGGATGTGCGCGCCGAGTCCTACATGGTGAAACTCTTCGGCGACGAGATGGGCTTTCGCGCCGCCGATCGCTGCATGCAGATCCACGGCGGCATCGGCCTTACGCTCGATCTGCCGATCGAGCGCTTCTGGCGCGATCAGCGCAGCTTTCTCATCACAGAAGGCCCGTCCGAAGTCATGCGCATGGCGATCGCGCGCCACGTGCTGCGTCAATACGGCTAGAAAAGGAACCTTACAGATGGCCAGTGCACTCTCCTCCATCCGCGTGCTCGACATGGGCACCATCATCACCGCGCCCTACGCGGGGCGCATCCTCGCCGAGTTCGGCGCCGAGGTGATCAAGATCGAACAGCCGAAGGGCGACCCGTTCCGCTACTTCCGCACCGATGTGAATCCGTCGTTTGCCGCCTACAACAAGGGCAAGAAGAGCGTCACGCTCGATCTGACGCAGGAGCGCGACAAGGCGCGCCTGCACGGGCTGCTCAAGGAGGCCGACGTGCTGCTGGACAATTTCCGCCCGGGTGTGCTGACCAAACTCGGCTTCGATCCGGCGGCGCTTGCCGAGCGTTATCCGCGTCTCATCCATTGCTCGATCAGCGGTTTCGGTGCCGACGGGCCCTACAGCCGCCGGCCGGCCTACGATGCCGTGGCGCAGGGGATGAGCGGCATTTCCAGTCTGTCGGTCGATCCGCAGAATCCGCGCCTCTCCGGTCCGGTGGTCGCGGACACCATCACCGGCATGTACGCGGTGATGGGCATCCTCGCCGCGCTCGAGGAGCGCCACCGCACGGGGCGCGGCGCGCGCGTGGAGGTGAACATGCTGGAGGCCTGCATGGCCTATATCAGCGGCGAGTTCGCGATGGCGGCGCATGCCGGGAAGGATCCGGGGATCTATTCCCGCGTCGCGGGCTCGCAGTCCTTCGCCTTCCGCTGTGCGGACGGCAAGCTGCTTGCGATCCACATGTCCTCTCAGGAGAAGTTCTGGCTCGCGCTGCTGCGCGCGCTCGATCGCAACGATCTGGCCACCGATCCGCGCTTCGCCACACGCGCGGACCGCGTGGCGGGCTACGAACTGCTGCAGGAAGTGCTGGGCGCGGAATTCGCGCGCCACACCCGTGCCAGGATCTCTGCTGCGCTGGAGAAGGAGGACGTTCCCTTCGGCGCGCTGAACAGCCTCAGCGAAGTGTTCGACGATCCGCAGGTGCGGCATCTCGGGTCCATCGAACGCGACACGCGCAGCGGCGAGGAAATCGTCACCGTGCGCCGGCCGGTGCTGCTGAACGGCAAGCGCGACGAGTATTCGGGTACGGTGCCGGAACTCGGCGCGGACAACGCGATGCTGGAGCGGCTGGACGTCAGCGGCGCCTGAGTGCCGGGCAGAGGAGCGCAGGGACGCAGCAACGGCTAGATAGTAACAAATAAGTTACTATCTAGCCTGACTGAGCGGGAGTTCCTTCCCCATCCGGGGGTGGCGCAAACGCCTGCCCCCCCGGGGCGCGCTCGATCAGCAGCGCGAAGCCTGCTTCATCCAGCATCGGCACGCCCAGCGTGCGCGCCTTCTCGGCCTTGGAACCGGCATCGGCACCGACGATGACGCCGCTCGTTTTCTTCGACACCGAGTCCACCACCTTCGCGCCGAGCGCCTGCAGGCGCGCTTTGGCGTCCTCGCGCGTCATCGATTCGAGCGTACCGGTGAGCACATAGGTCTTGCCGGCGAGCGGCGCGTTGCCTGCGGCGCGCGGCGCCGGCGGCTTCGGCACGAGGCCCGCCGCAAGCAGGGCGCCGATCGCCTCGCGGTTGTGGACCTGGAGGAAGAAGCTGTGGATTTCGGCGGCCATGGCCGGGCCCACATTCGGCACCTGCTCCAAAATCTCCGGGGTCGCAGCCATCACCGGATCGAGTTCGCGAAAGTGTTCCGCAAGCTGGGCCGCGGTGGTCTCGCCCACCTGCGGGATGCCAAGCGCGTGCAGCAGGCGCGCGAGCGTGGTGTCCTTGCTCTTCTCGATCTCGTCGACGAGGTTCTGCGCGGACTTCTCGCCCATGCGCTCCAGCCCCGCGAGGTCCTCTTTCGTGAGCCGGTAGATGTCGGCCACATTGCGCACGCGGCCGCTGTCCACCAGCTGCTCGACGAGCTTGTCGCCGAGGCCGCGGATATCGAGCGCGCGGCGCGAGGCGAAATGCAGGATGGATCCGGCGAGTTGCGCGCGGCAGGCGAGGCCGCCCATGCAGCGATAGGCCGCTACGCCTTCTTCGCGCAGAACCTGCGAATCGCAGACCGGGCAGGTCGCAGGCATGCGCCAGGGCTGCGCGGTATCCGGCCGACGATCGAGCACCACCGACACCACCTCGGGGATCACATCCCCTGCGCGGCGCACGACGACGGTGTCTCCGATGCGCACATCCTTGCGCTCCACCTCGTCCTGGTTATGCAGCGTCGCATGGGTCACTGTCACGCCGCCCACCTGCACCGGCGCGAGCTTCGCGACCGGCGTGATCACACCGGTGCGGCCGACCGAAGCGAGGATGTCCTCGACCTGGGTGGTCTCCTCCTGCGCGGGGAACTTGCGCGCGAGCGCCCAGCGAGGTGCGCGCGCCGTGTAACCGAGCCGCTCGCGCGCGGCGAGCGCATCCACCTTGTAGACGATGCCGTCCACTTCGAAGGGCAGTTCGGCGCGGCGCGCGGCGAGCTCGCCGTAGTAGGCGACGAGGCCGGCGAGTCCTTCGACCACGCTGAAGAGATCGGTGACCCGGAACCCCCAGTCGCCGAGACTTGCGACGACCTCCGCGTAACGCGCGCCGACCGGAGCCGACGTTTCGCCCAGCCCCCAGGGAAAGAAGGCGAGCGGGCGCTCGGCGGTGATGCGCGAATCGAGCTGGCGCAGCGCGCCGGCGGCTGCATTGCGTGGATTGGCGAAGATCTTGCCGCCGCGCTTTGCCTGCTCGGCGTTCATGCGCGCGAAGCCATCCACCGGGATCACGACCTCGCCGCGCACTTCCAGCACCTCGGGCCAGTCGTGGCCGCGCAGTTGCAGCGGCACGCTGCGGATGGTGCGCACATTGGCGGTGACGTCTTCGCCGGTGCGACCGTCGCCGCGCGTGCCGGCCGATACCAGCAGGCCGCGCTCGTAGCGCAGGCTCACCGATGCGCCGTCGAACTTCGGCTCCGCCGTATAGGTGACCAAGGCCGCATCGTCCATGCCCAGCCCCTGGCGCACGCGCCGGTCCCAGGCGTCCATCTCCGCGTCCTCGAACGCGTTGTCGATGGAGGTCATCGGCACGCGGTGTGCGACTTCGCCGAAGGCGGCAGCCGGCGCCGCGCCGACCCGCTGGGTGGGCGAATCCGGTGTCGCGAGCGCGGGATGCGCAGTCTCCAGCGCCTGCAGTTCGCGGAACAGGCGGTCGTACTCGGCGTCCGAAATCAGCGGATCGTCGAGCACGTAGTAGCGGTGGTTGTGCAGGTTCAGCGCTTCGCGCAGCGCCTCGGCCTGGGCATCGAGCAGGGCGGCTTCGTCGCGATCGGGGGTGGGAGCAGTGGTCATCGGCGGGGCAGGAGTTTCCCGATTATCTCAGTCGCCCTGCACGGCGAGCAGGCCGGCGCGTCCCGATACGGAACCGCGCAGCACTTCATGTGCCGGGAGCGATGCCGGATCGAGCGTGCGCGCGAGCGCGTCGAGCGAGACGAGGTCGTAGCCTTGTTCACGCCAGCCTACGAGCAGCGTTTCGAAAGCGGGCAGGAAGAGTCCGCCCTCCAGTTCCGCATGCAGCGTGAATACATGGCAGGACTCCGGGGCTGCACGGGTAAGTGTAAGCACCTGCGCCGCGACCGTGCTTTCCGTGATGCCGTTCAGGCCGATCAATTCATCCAGCGTCGGCAGCGTGGTCGGGAGCTGCAGGCAGCCGGCGCGCTCGCCATTCCACAGCGGCAGGAAGGGCCCGCGTCCGCGTGTGTCCGAGGCCCAGACCATGCCGGCCTCGTCCTCGCAGCGCGCCGCGTGCACGTTGGTCTGCCAGCCCGCCGCCCCGTGGCCGCGAGCCGGCGTGCCGAAGATCTCGGCGTAGCGCGTCGCCGCAAGACCGAACTCGCGCGCCGTCCACGCGGCATCCGCCTCTGCCACGCCGTCCTGCCAGCGCACATGGTCCCAGCAATGTATGCCCGTATCGAAGCCCGCCTCGCGCGCCGCCAGCATCGTCTGCCCGCAGTCGCGCCCGATGTCCGGTCCCGGCAGCAACGTGCCGTAGAGCAGCGTGCGCAGTCCGTAGTGACGCAGCACCGACGTGCGCGCAACCTTGCCCACGAAGCCTCGATGACTGCGCCGGAACACGCGCTGCACCGCGCGCCCCGTGTGGTCCGGCCCGAGGCTGAACAGGAAGCTCGCGCCGGCGCCGTACCTTTGAAGCACATCGATCAGGCGCGGTGTCCCCTCGCGCGTGCCGCGATGGGTGTCGACGTCGATTTTCAGGGCGAGTTTCAAGGGCTTGGGAAGGGCCGGAAGGCGCGTCGGTGGAGCGTAGAAAATCTCTCGGTAGAGGATCGGTGCCGGTATTGATTTTCCATGGTCTCCCCGAAAACGACGTCTGCTGCGCAGACGTCGTTTTCGGGGAGATGTCTTAAAGGCAAACCCGCACCGAGCCCGGTTGAGGTGAAGGTCAGCGCGCGTGATTCCTCAGTTCACCAGCTCGCGAGCGAGCGCCACCTTGTCGCGATAGGCCTCGAATATCCGCGCGAGCGCGTCCTGCATCTTGATCCGCGGCCGCCAGCCGAGTTCGCGCTTGGTGTTGGTGATTTTCGGCACGCGGTTCTGGACGTCCTGGTAGCCCTTGCCGTAGTAATCGCCTGCGGTGGTGCCGACAATCTTCACTTTTTTCGCGCTGACCCGGTATTCGGGATATTCCAGCGCAAGCGCGAGCATGGTTTCGGCGAGTTCGCGCACCGAGATGTTGTTGGCCGGGTTGCCGATGTTGTAGATCTTGCCGCTCGCGATGCCGCCCGGGTTGGCGGCGATCTTCATCAATGCGTCGATGCCGTCCTGGATGTCGGTGAAGGCGCGCTTCTGGTGCCCGCCGTCGACGAGCTTGATGTTTTCGCCGCGAATGATGTGACCGAGAAACTGGGTGACGACGCGCGAGCTGCCTTCCTTCTGGGTGTGGATGGAATCGAGGCCGGAGCCGATCCAGTTGAAGGGACGGAACAGCGTGAAGTCTAGTCCCTGTTCCATGCCGTAGGCCCAGATCACGCGGTCCATGAGCTGCTTGGCGCAGGCGTAGATCCAGCGGGTTTTCTCGATCGGTCCGTAGACCAGCGGCGAGCTGGCCGGGTCGAACTCGCGGTCGGTGCTCATGCCGTAGACCTCGGAGGTCGACGGGAACATCAGGCGTTTGCCGTGGCGCACACAGGCGCGCACGATCGGCAGGTTGGCTTCGAAGTCTAGTTCGAACACCCGCAGCGGCTGCTTCACATAGGTGGCGGGCGTCGCGATCGCCACCAGCGGGATCACGGTGTCGCACTTGCGGATGTGGTACTCGATCCACTCGCGATTGATGGTGATATCGCCTTCGAAGAAGTGAAAGCGCTTCTCCGCCATGAGATCCTCGATGCGATCGGTCTGCATGTCCATGCCGTAGACCTCCCAGTCGGTGGTCTCGATGATCCGCCGCGACAGGTGGTGGCCGACAAAGCCGTTGACGCCGAGTATCAGGATGCGTTGCATGATTGCGCTTTCCGAATTTTTTGTAAGTACGCAGGGGCGCTAGGGTACAGGGTTGCGGGCATGGCTCAGGCCGGGAACAGCGGTCCGCGCCCGAAGCGCAGCGCGAATTCTGCGACGCCGAGCGGCTTGCCGTCGAGCGCGAGTTCAAGGAGCGCGAGTGCGCTGCCGTCCGCGCAGATGGCGCCCACATGGGCCGCGCCTTCGGGCGCCAGCAGCAGCGCCGGGCGTGGCGCGAGCACTGCAGGCCGTTCCCCCGGGGTCTCGATCACCCGCGTGCGGTACACGTACAGGCGCGCGCCGTCGAGTTCGGCGTAGGCGCCGGGGTAGGGGGGCGCCACCGCGCGCACGAGGTTGTGGATGGACCGCGCGTTCTGGCGCCAGTCGATGCGTCCGTCTTCCGGCCGACGCCCGCCGAAGTAGCTGCCAAGCGCCAGGTTCTGTTCCTCGAGTTGCAGACTGCCGTCGACCAGCCCAGGCAGCGCGCGGCGCAGCACGCGTTCGGCCGCACCGGTCACGCGTGCGAATACTTCGGCGGCGGTGTCGTCGGGGCCGATCGGTACGGCCTCCCGTCCAGCGATGCGCCCGGCATCGGGCTTCGCCACCATCTCGTGCAGCGTGGCGCCGGTTTCCGATTCGCCGTGCAGCACGGCCCAGTTGACCGGCACGCGGCCGCGGTAACGCGGCAGCAGGGAGCCGTGCATGTTGTAGGCGCCGCGTGCGGCGAGCTCCAGTATCGCGACCGGCAGCATGCGCCGGTAATAGAACGAGAAGATGAAATCCGGCCGCGCCGCGCGCACGGCGGCCGCGAGCGCCGCTTCGTCCAGGTCCTCGGCATGCCGGACCGGGATGCCGTGCCGGGCGGCAAGCTCGGCCACGCTCGCAAACCAGCGGTTTTCGGCCGGGTCGTCGCGATGCGTGACCACGAGCGGAATCCCCAGGCCTGCGTCGATCAGCACCTGCAGGCAGCGCACGCCGACATCGTGATAGGCAAACACGACTGCACGCGTCCCGGCGTCCGGGCCGGCCGCCGCGCCCGGCGCGCGGGTGTCAGGGCTCACGATGATCGCTGCGTTCGAGCACCGCGCGCACGCGGTAGCGCGGCCGGTGGCGCACCTGCTCGTAGATGCGCCCGACGTATTCGCCGACCAGTCCGAGCCCGAAGAGCAGGATGCCGATCAGGAAGAACTGCAGGATGTCGCGATCCCACAGAAGCTTCCAGGCGCTCTCGGGAGTGCCCGCCGCAATGCGTTGCAGCATCACCACCACATAGGTGCCCACCGAGCCGAGCGCAATCAGAATGCCGAGCATCGCGAACAGCTGCAGCGGCAGCAGCGAGAACCCGGTAACCAGATCGAAGTTGAGATGGATCAGGCGCCAGAGCGAATACTTGGAGACGCCCGCAGCGCGCTCCTCGTGCTTCACCGGGACTTCCGCGGGGTTCTGCGCGAAGGTGTAGGCGAGCGCCGGGATGAAGGTATTCACCTCGCGGCACTCGTTGATCGACTCGACGATCTCGCGGCTGTAGGCGCGCAGCATGCAGCCCTGATCGGTCAGCCGGATATCGGTGATGCGCTCGCGCAGGCCGTTCATCATGCGCGAAGCTAGCCGGCGGAACAGCGTGTCGCGGCGCATCTGGCGCACGCCGCCGACGAAGTCGTGCCCGCGGTCCATGCACTCGAGCAGCCTGCCGATCTCCTCGGGCGGGTTCTGCAGATCCGCATCCAGCGTGACGATGCGCTCGCCGCGGCAGCGCTCGAAGCCGGCCATGATCGCCATGTGCTGGCCGAAGTTCCCGGCAAGCACGACGACGCGGGTCACATCGGCGCGCAGCGCATGCTGGGCGCGCAGCATGGCCACCGAGCGATCGCGGCTGCCGTCGTCGACGAAGATGAGTTCATAGACAAGACCGAGCGCGTCGAGCGCCGGATAGAGTCGCGCGAAGAGCGCCGCGAGCACAGCCTCTTCGTTGTAGACCGGGATGACGACGCTCAGCGCGGGCTGGCCGGACTGCGGGGACGAACTCATGACAGCGACTCCAGGACACAGCGTGCACTCGCACAGACGCGCGAGACGTCCGCATCATGCATGGCGGGAAAGAGCGGCAGCGTGACGATGCGCCGCCCGATGCGTTCGGCGTGCGGGAACATGCCCTCGCGGTAGCCGAGCGCGCGGTAGAGCGAGAAGAGATGCATCGCCGGATAGTGCACGCCGATGCCGATGCCGGCTTCCTTCATGCCGCGCATGAACGCGGCGCGTTCGATACGCTCGGGCAGCACGACCTGGAACATGTGCCAGTTCGAGTTCCCGCCCGGGTCGCGCGGCGGCAGTTCGCATCCGGGCGCGTCGGGCCATTCCTCGAAATAGCGCGCCGCGAGCGCGCGCCGTCGTGCAGTGAAGCCATCGAGCTGCGGCAGCTGGCCGAGGCCGATACGCGCGGCGATATCGGTGATGTTCGATTTGCCGCCCAGCACGTCGACCTCCATGCCGTCTTCGCCCGAGCGCACCACGCCCTGCAGGCGCAGTTTTTCCGTGAGCGGCGCAAGCGCCGGATCGGGCAGCACCAGCGCACCGCCTTCGCTCGTCGTGAGGTTCTTGTTGGCGTGGAAGCTGAATGCGACCAGATCGCCGAAACTGCCGATCGGGCGTCCGTGCCAGCGGCTGCCGAAGGCCTGGGCCGCATCTTCCAGCACCCGCAGGCCGCGGCGCGCGGACATGCCGTAGATCGCATCGAGGTCGGCGGGCAGCCCCGCCAGATGCACCGGCATCAGCACCCGTGTCGCGTCCGTGAGCGCCGCCTCGATCGCCGCGGGGTCGATATTTCGCGTGACCGGATCGATGTCGACGAACACCGGCCGCGCGCCGCGCGCGAGCACCACGTTGGCTGTGCCCACCCATGAGAGCGGTGTCGTGATGACTTCATCCCCGGGGCCGACGCCTGCAATCTGCAGCCCGATCTCGAGTGCTGCGGTGCCCGAATTGAACACGCGCACCGCGCGTCCGTCGCAGCGCGCGGCGAGCGCGTCCTCGAACCTGCGCGCCTCCGGGCCGGTCGTGATCCATCCCGAGCGCAGCACCTCGACCACGCCCGCGATGGTGGCTTCGTCGATCAAGGGGCGGGTGAAGGGCAGAAAGTCCATGGCGCCGGCGCTCATCCGGATCTCGTCACGAGCCAGACGCCGACGATGATGAAACCGATGCCGGCCATGCGCTGGCCGGTCATCGATTCGCCGAGCAGGTACCAGGCGGCAATCGCGTTCAGCACGTAACCGATGGAAAGCAGCGGATAGGCGATGCTGACCGGCACGCGCGACAGCCCCATGATCCAGACCACCAGGCTCACCGCATAGCAGGCCATGCCGCCCAGGATGTGGGGTTCGAGCGCGAGGCGCAGCGTCACGGGTACGGCGTTCTCGAGCGAGAACTCGAAATGGCCGATCGCATTGGTGCCTGCCTTCAGCAGCAGTTGCGCTGCTGCATTCAGCAACACGCCGGTGAGCAGCAGCGAGAGGCTGACGAGGGTCATGGCTTGCGCACGATCACGAGGCGCCGCGAGCTCGCGATGACTTCGGCGGTGAAGCCGCGCTCGCGCTGCATCGCCTCGTAGACATGCGGACGCAGGATCGCGTAGGCCTGCGGAAGCCCGGCCCAGCGGGCGAGGAAGGCGTTCGTGTCGGGCACGAAATCGCGCGGCTCCCACGCGATCGCCTGGGCAAGTTCATCCTTGTCCGCGACCAGCGTGACGGTGCGCCCGAGGTACCAGGGGACGGTATGGTCGAAGAGCTCCACCAGGAAGAATGGCGTCGTCGCGAGCGGCGCCTTCTGCGCGGCCGCCTCGAAGGCGGCCTGTGCGCGCGCGATCACCGGCCCGGCCGAGCGCTGTTCGGCATAGCTTTCGTGTCCCAGCGTGACGGCCTTCATCGCGGCCAGCGCCCCGATGCCGAGCAGGAGCATCGAAGCGACGCGGCGTCTGTTCGCGACGAGCGCCAGGCTGCCCGCGCCTGCCAGCAGCATGAGGGCGCCCGCGCCGATCAGCCATGGCCGATAGTCGACCAACAGGGACTGCGGCGTGTCCGCACCGGTCAGACGATCGGCGTAGAGCCCCAGCACCGCGATGCCCAGGCCCGCGAGCGCGCCGAAGCCGGCCTGCAACGCGAGGAAGCGGTTGTCCGACCGCCCGAGCTGCCAGGCGATCAGCACGGCGAAAGCCGGGAATACCGGCAGCACATAGGACGGCAGTTTGGAATCCGAGGCGGAGAAGAACAGGAACACCGTCGCGCACCAGACGACGAGGAACAGGAGCGGTTCGAAACGCAGGCCGCTGCGATGCTGCGGCGCGCGCCAGAGCGCGGCGAGCGCGGCCGGCAGCCAGGGCAGGATGCCGGCTGCAAGCACGGGCACGAAATACCAGAACGGTTCGTAGCGCCCGTGCAGCGTGCTCGTGTAGCGCTGGAAGTGTTCCTGGATGAAAAAGAAATGCGCGAACTCGGGATTGCGGCCTGCGACCAGCACGAACCAGGGCGCGGCGACGGCAAGAAAGAGCAGGCCGCCGCTCAGCAATCGCAGTTCGCGCAGACGACCGAAGTCGCGCCGCAGCAGGATGTAGAGGCCGACCGCGACGATCGGCAGCACGAACCCTGCGAGCCCCTTGGAGAGTGTCGCGAGCGCCATGCCGAGCCAGCCGGCCCACATCCAGCGGCGACGCGTCGCGGGCGGCGTATCGTCCATCTGGCCGAGCGCGAAACCGAACACGGCGAGTGTCGTGAAGCAGGCGAAGCCCATGTCGAGCGTCGCAAACTGGCCCATGAAGGCGAAGAGGCCGCTGCCGGCGAGCACGGTGGCCGCGACACAGGCTGCGGGCGGACCGAGGATGCGGCGGGCGAACAGAAACACGAGCGCGATGCAGGCGAATCCGGTGAGCGCGGTCCACAGCCGCGTGGTCCACTCGTCGACGCCGAACAGACTATAGGCGGCTGCAGTCGCCCAGTACTGCAGCGGCGGCTTTTCGAAATAGCGGTAGGCGTTGAGCCGCGGTGTGACCCAGTCGCCCGAGACCGCCATCTCGCGCGCGATCTCGCCGTAACGTCCTTCATCCGGACGCACCAGCTGGCGGTGATCCAGACCCGAGAACCACAGCGCGGCAAGCAGCAGTGCGGCCGCGAGCGCGAGGGGTCGGGAGGTGGTCGTCAACGCGCGGTCAGCCGGACTCAGCGCGCCGCGCCGGCGAGCATCACGGCCGCTTCCACCGAGCGCGCCAGGCGTTCGACGCTGGTCTCGATGCTCTCGGCGCCGGTGTCGAGCGCGAGGCGCGGCGACTCGGGCGGCTCGTAGGGCGCCGAGACGCCCGTGAACTCCGGCAACTGGCCGCTGCGCGCGCGCCGGTACAGACCTTTCACATCGCGTCCCTCGCAGACCGCGAGCGAGGTGCTGAGATAGACCTCGAGGAAGCGGTCCGGGCCGATGATCTCGCGCGCCATCGCGCGATCCGCCCGGTAGGGCGAGATGAACGCGGTGATGGCGATCACGCCGGCCTCGTTCAGCAGGCGCGCGACTTCCGCGATGCGGCGGATGTTCTCGTGCCGGTCCGCGGGGGAGAAGCCGAGATCCTTGTTGAGGCCGGTGCGGATCTCGTCGCCGTCCAGCCGGTAACAGGCACGGCCGGATGCGAGCAGGCGCGTCTCCAGCCGCTCGGCGAGTGTCGATTTGCCCGCGCCGCTCAAGCCGGTAAGCCAGACGGTCGCCGGACGCTGGCCGAGCAGGTCGCGGCGCTGATCGGCAGGGATGGGTGCTGCGTGAGTATTCGTAGTCATGGGTGCGATGATAAACGATGCGCCCGCTGCACCCGGAGCCGAAGCGCGCGGCCGGCAGGCTCCGCATCCCGCATGCGGCGCGCCTGCCTCGCGCGCCCGGCGGGCTTCAAGGAAACTCCATAAAATGCGGCGATGACTTCGGCACTCTGGAAACTTTGCGCTGCGGCGCTGCTGCTGTTCCCCGTGCACCTGGATGCATGGGCGCAGGGTTTCCCGTCGCGGTCTGTCAGGATTGTTCTGACAACAGGACCGGGTGGCGCGCCGGATCTCACGGCACGCCTGATCGCCGAGCGACTCACGAATGCGCTCGGGCAATCGTTCCTCGTCGAACACCGGCCGGGCGCGGGCGGCAGCGTCGCCCATCCCTATGTTGCGTCCAGTCCGCCGGACGGTCATACGCTGCTGTTCGGGGCTGACACGAACATGGTGATCAGCCCGCACCTCCTGCCGTCATCGGAGGTGGACACTCTGCGCGACTTCGTCGCCGTGGCGCCGCTTGCATCGCACTTCTTCATGCTGGTTGCGCATCCAGGTGTGCCCGCGGCGAACTTTCGCGAGTTCATCGAGTACGCGAAGCGCAGCGAGAAGCCGCTTGCGGCGGCGACGGTCGGTGTCGGCACGCAGCAGAGTCTTGCCATCATGCGCCTGCGCCGTTCGGCAGGGATACAGTTGCTCGATATACCGTTCAAGGGCGGCGCGCTGGCGACGGCCGCCACCGCTGCGGGAGAAGTCGCAGTGAGCTTCGCATCGGGTGCGTCGGCAGATGCATGGATCAAGGCAGGCAAGCTGAAGCCGCTGCTGATCACGGCCCCGCGCCGATCGGAAATCTATCCGGACCTGCCCGCCATCGGCGAATTCTTTCCCGGGACGGAGGCCATCGCCTGGTTCGGGCTGTTCGCGCCTGCGGGGACGCCCGATCCGGTGCTGCGGCGGTTGCGCGAAGAAATCGTGCGGGCAATCGCAATTCCGGAAGTGAAACAGCGACTCTGGAATGCGGGCGGACTCGAACCGCTGGTCATGCCGGTCGAGGAGTTTTCCGCGCTGGTGCGGCGCGACTACGAGCGCTATGGCCAGCTGCTGCGCGAACTCGGCGTGGCGGTGAAGCGGTGAGCCGCGACGCCCTGCTTGAAGGGGCCGCGGCGCTCGCGTTTGTCACGGCGCCCCGATGCTGTACGGCGAATCCCGGGAATGGCCGTACCTGCCTCTACATACACCGCCTCTGGCCGACCTTGCGGATGATGGGGCTCGCGATGAGCGCGGAACTGCACCGGGATTTCTTCATGCGCGCGCTGGGTGCCGAATTCCTGCGCCGGGAGGGCGCTTCGCGCGTGCTGGTTTCTGGCGCTTCCGACCACGCGCTGCCCGCGATCGTGTTCGATGCCGCGCGCGCGGTCGGTCGTTCGGTCAGCGTGACGGTGGTGGACCGCTGCGATACGCCGCTCGCCGTGAACCGATGGTTTGCGTCCCGCGAGAACGCGAACCTGGACACCGTGCAGTCCGACATACTCGCCTACGAAGACTCCGGGGGGTTCGACGTGATCTGCACGCATTCCTTTCTGTCTTTTTTTACCGCCGAGCAGCGCGATGCGCTGGCAGCGAAGTGGATGCGATTGTTGCGGCCCGGCGGCGCGGCGATCACGGTCAACCGCTTGCGGCTGGACGGCGCGCGTTCCACCGGATTTTCCGCCGAGGACGGGGCGCGCTATGCGGCCGAGGTGCAGCGCCGCGCGTCCGGGATGCAGCATCGGATGCCGGCCGCAGCCGAAGAGATTGCGCGTCTGGCGACCGAGCAGGCCGCGATGCCCGGCGGCGCGCAGGCGATCCGCTCGGAGCAGGAGTTTCGCGCGATCTTCGAGCGCGCTGGATACGACTTCGACGAGTTCATCTGCCAGCCCTTGCCCGCGCCGGCGCAGACCGAGATCTGGGGACTCGGCATACCGAGCGATGCGCCCTACGTGCAGATCATCGCGCGGAAGCCTGCGACACCTCGCTGACGAAGTCCTCGAATTTTCCGCCGGCGCCGCGCGGAATGTCGTCCACATAGCGGATTTCAAAGCGGATGCCCGCAGGGAAGTTGCCGGTCAGCATGTCCAGCAATTCGCTCGTTTCGCGCTCGTCGAGGGCACGCAGTACGACGAGCCGGGCCTCGACGCGATCGCGCGCTGTCTGCACGAACTGGAACTGACGGATCGCGCTGATGCGCGTGATCTGCCGGGTGCCGAAGCCGGGCCAGTAGTGCTTGCCGTCAGGTGCGATGAGCATGTTGCGCACCCGGCCCATGATCCGGTTCAGGACGGGGAGTCCGCGTCCGCAGCTGCAGGCGCTGCCGACTTCGGCGTAGTCGCCCAGATCGTAGCGCAGCAGCGGAAATGCGAAGTTGTGCAGGCTCGTGACCACCACCCGGCCCGTTTCCCCCGGGGCGCAGGGACGCCCGGCATCGTCCAGCACCTCGACCAGCATGCTTTCCGACTGGATGTGATAGTGCGTGCCGCCCGGACACTGCAGCGCGAGGTAGCCGACCTCCTCGGAGGAGTAGACATCCGCCAGGTCGACGCCCAAGGCCTCGCGACACAGCTTCCGGGTCTCGTCGGTGACGATCTCGCCCAGCGTTCTCGCCTGTTTCAGGCCGGGCAGCCCGATGCCGCGTTCGATGCAGCGGCGCGCAAGCGATGCAATATTCGACGGGTAGGTCAGCAGGTAGTCCGGCCGCTCCGCGAGCAGAAACTCGATCTGGGCGTCGACATCGGTCCCGGTCTTGCCGCTGCTCATGCTGACGGCCTGTCCGGTGCGGATCAGGCCATCGGTCGCGGGCCCCCAGTTGAGCGCGCGGCTTGCGGCCGCCTGGCGCCGGATGACCGCAAGTTTTCCGGTCATGTCACGCCGCTGCCACAGGTGGTCGCGCAGCGTGATCGCGTTCCAGAACATCTGGGTCACGCGATTGCGCAGGAAATGCACCGGCATGCCGGTCGAGCCCGATGTGTGACCGGGAGCCGGCGTGCCGTGGCTTGCGGGGGTGTTCGTACTGCGTATCGCGTCGAAGGACGCCTGAAGCGCGGCACGCGACAGGACAGGCAGGCGAGCGAAGCGCTCGCGGTCGAGCGGCTGCCCCGGATCATGGTGATCCCTGTATTTCTCCCGGTACCAGGGCGACCCTTGAACGGCGTGCCGGACCAGCGCATCGAGCTGTCTCATCTGCAGCAGTTCGATGGTTTCGGCGGGCATCCATTGCGCTTGCTCCAGCTGGAACAGCAGCGCGAGCACACCGGCGGCGCCAGCGCCCGGAACCGCCGGCCATCCGATTTCCGGCAATGCGGACTGAATGTCCCAGAGGGACCTCGCTTGCTGCATGCGCTGATGCCTCATCCTTTTGTATGCCGGCGACGGGAGGCCTGAGCCCCGATCCGCGATCGCGGTCATTGCGATTCTAGGGCTGCACTGGCAGAGCTGTGCCAGCAGATCGGCGTAGAAGATCTTAAACTTCGCCCGATATGCTCGTACACATCAAGCGAATACTCGGTGCGCAGGAACTCGATCAGCTGCGTGCCGGCATGGCCGCCGCCGAGTTCGTGGAGGGCGGCGCGACCGCCGGTCATCAGGCGAAACGCGTGAAGCAGAATCAGCAGATCGCGGCCGGCTCTCCGGCCGAACAGGAACTCGGTCGCATCGTGCTCCAGGCGCTGCAGCGGAGCCCGCGGTTCATGGCCTCCGCACTGCCGCGCAAGCTCTCAGCGCCGATGTTCAGCCGCTATACGCCCGGCATGACCTATGGCACGCATGTGGACAACGCGATCCGCATGCAGCCGCGCATGCGCACCGACATCTCGGCCACGCTGTTCCTGTGCGCGCCCGAGTCCTACGACGGCGGCGAGCTCGTGATCGAGGACAGCTACGGCCATCACTCGGTGAAGTTCGCGGCCGGCGATCTGGTGCTCTACCCGTCGTCCAGCCTGCACCGGGTGCAGCCGGTCACGCGCGGCGCGCGCGATGCGGCCGTGCTCTGGGTGGAGAGCATGGTGCGCGATGAACGCGAGCGCCGCGTGCTGCTCGATCTCGACAATTCGATCCAGCGGCTGCTTGCGGCGAATGCGGATCATCCCGAGGCCGGCGTGCTGACCGCCTGCTATCACAACCTGCTTAGGATGTGGGCCGATACATGAGCAATGACGAAGTGCCATCGGCACCCGAAGCAGCCCCCGCCGGCACAGACGCCGAAAAGACTGCGGATTCGTCGGTCGAGTCGTCCGTCGCATCGTCCGCGGACCAGCCCGGTACGACGCCGGAGGCAGCACCGTCGGCGGCCGAGGAGCCCTCGCCGCTGCGCGGCGTATTCACGCCGAGCATGGTCACGTTGCTCAGTACGCTCGGCCGCTCGGTGCTGGTGAGCACCTATCAGGCCAGCAAGCTCGTCATGCTGCGCGTGAAGGACGGCGTGCTGAATACGCACTACCGCAATTTCTCGCGCCCGATGGGACTCGATGCGACGCTGAAGGATGTCGCCATCGGCACCCGGCAGGATGTGGTGTTCTTCGAGAACGTGCCGGCCGTGATTCCGCGCATCGAGCCGGCCGGCGCCTACGACGCCTGCTTCGTGCCGCGCCGCACGCATACCACGGGCTATATCGACATCCACGAGATGGCCTTCGATGCGAACGGTCAGCTGTGGATCGTCGCGACCGGCTTCGGCTGCCTCGCGACGCTCGATCCGGCCTACAGTTTCGTGCCGCGCTGGCGCCCGCCCTTCCTCAGCGCGCTCGCGCCCGAGGATCGCTGCCATCTGAACGGGCTCGCGATGGTGGACGGCCAGCCGCGTTTTGTCACCGCGCTCGGCGAGACCGATACCCCGGGCGGCTGGCGCGAGAACAAGAAGGACGGCGGCATCCTGATGGATGTGCAGACCAACCGCATCCTCTGTCGCGGTCTTTCGATGCCGCACTCGCCGCGCTGGTACCGCAACGAACTCTGGGTGCTGGAATCCGGCAAGGGCGCGATCGGCCGGGTGGATCTCGCCACGGGCACCGTGCGCACGCTGACCGAACTGCCCGGTTTCACGCGCGGGCTCGATTTCATCGGGCCCTATGCGTTCATCGGCCTCTCGCAGGTGCGGGAGACGGCCGTGTTCAGCGGCCTGCCGCTCACCGAGCGCAGCGAGGAGCGCGTGTCCGGCGTGTGGGTGGTCAACATCGAGACCGGCGAGCACGTCGGCTTCGTGCGCTTCGAGGGCGAAGTGCGGGAAATCTTCGCGGTCAAGGCACTGCCGCCCGGCGTCGCCTGCCCGGAACTCCTCGAACCGGACGACCTGCTCGTCGGCAGCAGCTACGTGCTGCCCGACGAGGCGCTTGCGCTCGTCCCCGAAGCGCTGCGCGCGAAGCCCTGAAGCGCTGCGCGCGAGGCTCCGGAGGCGGATCCGTCGGCGGGCTTGTGTCGCGGATCCGGCCGCCGTGTTTGCAAAGATTTTTCAGGGGCCGATTGCGGCGCCGATGACCCAGGCCGGGGATTGTTGCTTTTTTGCGGCAAAACGAAGTCACAAAGGGCAAAAACAGCTTTAGATTTAAAAACTTCGCTTGCCCGGCGCAGGACGACCCTTCAAAATCTGGGGTGAAGAAGTCCGTACCGAATTTCGTACGCAACTTCATACAAAAAGAGACAGAAAACAGGTCGATCCGATGCCCGTCATGAAACGTCCCTTCCGGTTCCTCCTCGCGATCCTGTTTGCCGGGGCGGGCTTTGCTGCCTCGGCTCAGGATCGGGCGATGGAGGCTCCCCCCGCGCCCAAGTTTGAAATCCGCCGCTTTATCGTGGAAGGCAACACGCTGCTGCCGGCTGCCGAGGTGCAACGCCTGGTGGCGCCGCACACCGGCAAGGACAAGGATTTCGGCAGCGTGCAGCAGGCGCTCGATGCGCTGCAGGAAGCCTATCAGGCGGTCGGTTACACCGCGGTGCGGGTGATGATTCCGGAGCAGGAAATCCGCAGCGGCGAAGTGCGCCTGCAGGTCACCGAGGCGCGCATCGGCAAGGTGCTTGTGGAGGGCAACAAGTTCTTCGACGAGTCGAATGTGCGCGCGAGCCTGCCCGGTCTGCAGCCCGGCACGCTGCCCAATACGACGGCGCTCGCGCTGCATGTGCAGCTTGCGAACGACAGTCCGGCCAAGCAGACCGCGGTGTCGCTCGAATCTGCGGACGAGCCGGGCAAGGTGAACGCGGTGGTGCGGGTGCGCGACGAAGACCCGAAGCGCGTGTCCCTGTCGCTCGACAGTTCCGGCAATTCGCAGACCGGCTACTTCCGCACCGGCATCGGCTACCAGCATGCGAATGTGTTCAATGCCGATCATGTGTTCAGCGCCCAGTACATCACCTCGCCCACGAACATCCGGGACGTGACGATCCTCGGTTTCGGCTACAAGATCCCGCTCTACCAGTGGAACGGCGCGCTGGAATTCATCGCCGGCTACTCGAGCGTCAATTCGGGCACGCTTGCCAACCTGTTTTCGATCAGCGGCAGCGGTTCGATCTACGGCGTGAAATACAGCCAGATGCTGCCGAGGTTCGACAACTACGAGCACCGCCTTGTTGCGGGCTTCGACTACCGCGACACGCGCAACGATGTGCGCCTGCTCGGGCCCGGCGTGCCGCTGTTGCCCGATATCACGGTGAAGCCGCTCAGCCTGACCTACATCGGGCGCTTCAACCAGGTGGGCCAGGATCTCAGCTTCAACGTCGCGTATTTCCAGAACCTTCCGGGCGGCGTGAACGGCAGCCAGGACGCCTTCGCCGCGCAGCGGCTCGATGCGCGCGCGGCCTTTTCCTACACGCGCTTTGCGGCGGGCTACACGCTTGCCTTCGGTGACGACCTGCTGTTTCGCGCCAATGTCGCCGGCCAGTACACGCGCGACCGCCTGATCGGCGGCGAACAGTTCGGCATGGGCGGCGCGGACAGCGTGCGCGGCTTCTTCGAACGCGAGGCGACCAACGATATCGGCCACCGTGTGTCGTTCGAAGGCTATACGCCGGATTTCGGCGCGCGCCTCGGCGGCAACTGGCGGGCGCGCGGGCTCGTGTTCTTCGACATGGCGCGCGGGCACGATGTCGCGCCGGTGCGCAACGCCGACAACGGCATGTCGTCCTACGGGCTCGGGCTGCGCATCAACGAAGGCAAGCGGATTTCGCTGCGCGTGGACTGGGCGGTGGTCGACAACCAGACCGCCAGCCGGCCGAGCGGCAAGCAGAAAGTGCACTTCGGGCTGGTGTACAGCTATTGAGCGCGGCGCGGGCACAGATGTGAACTGGTTCACGCATGCGCCCAGAAATGTCGTGCTGGCCGGACAGGAAGCACAATAATTCACGTAGCAACCACGCAGTTGGCGGGACGGAACAGATGGTCATGAAAGTCGAGATGCCAAGAGGCCACACCATGCGAGCCAACGCCAGGTCAGGAAAATCCCGCGCGAGAGGGCGCCTGCTGCGACACGCCCTGAGCCCGAAAGTCACTGCGCTGGTGGTGGCGTCGTGCTTCATCGGCGAGGCGAGCATCGGTCTTGCGAATCCGGTCGGCCCCTCGGTCGTCTCGGGCAGCGCGAGCTTCAGCACCTCGGGCAACCTGTTCACGGTCACCAACAGCTCGAACGCGATCATCAACTGGCAGGCGTTCTCGATCGGCGGGAACGAAATCACGCGCTTCATCCAGCCCTCGGCCACCTCCTCGGTGCTGAACCGTGTGGTCGGCGTCGGCGGCGTCATTCCGCAGAGCGTCATCGACGGGATACTTTCGTCCAACGGCCGCGTATTCCTGCTGAACCAGACCGGCATCCTGTTCGGTTCCAGCGCGCGCATCGACGTGAACGGGCTCGTCGCCTCCACGCTGAACCTCTCGAACGAGGATTTCCTCGCGGGACGTCTGCGCTTTGCGGAAGTGCCCGGCGCCGGCGGCGTCATCAACCAGGGCGTCATCGAGACGGCGGCCTTCGGTCGCGTGTACCTCGTTGCGCCGAACGTCGAGAACAGCGGCATGATCCGCACCCCGCAGGGCGAGATCGTGCTCGCCGCGGGCAGCAGCATCGAACTCGTGTCCGAGAATTCGCCCTATGTCACCGCGCGCATCACCGCGGGTGCGAACGAGGCGAAGAACCTGGGCAGCCTCATCGCGGAAGCCGGACGCATCGGCATCCACGGCGCGATCGTCACCCAGGCCGGAGTCGCGGCCACGCAGGCGAGCGTCGGGCCGGGCGGCGAAATCCGCTTCATCGCCACGAAGGACGTGAACGTCGCAGCAGGCAGCAGCACCAATGCGAGCGGCGCATCCGGCGGCAAGATCGTCATCCAGGCCGAGGGCGGCGACGCCCTCATCGCCGGCAATGTCGAAGCCAAAGGCAGCGCGGGTCAGGGCGGCGACATCCAGGCGCTCGGCGTGCGCGTCGGCGTCATCGGCGCGGGCGTCATCGATGCCTCCGGCGAAACCGGTGGCGGCAACGTGCGCGTCGGCGGCGATTACCAGGGCAGCAATCCGTCCATCCAGAACGCCGAGTACACCTATATAGGTAAGGACGGCGTCATCCGCGCCGATGCGGGCGCGAGCGGCGATGGCGGGCGCGTCATCGTCTGGGCGGACAAGAACACGCAGTTCTACGGCAACATCTCCGCACGCGGCGGCGCGCAGTCGGGCGACGGCGGCTTTGCGGAAGTGTCGGGCAAGGACACGCTTACCTTCCGTGGCAGCGTCGACCTGCGCGCGCCCTACGGCCGGACTGGCACCCTGCTGCTCGATCCGGACAGTATCCTGATCCAGGGGGGAGAGGACGACGGTAGCTCTGCTACTAGCTCCGTGTACTTCGGCGATGCGCCGTCCAACGTCACCATTTTTGAATCCGTGATCGAAAATATCGGCGCGGACATCGTTCTGCAAGCGAACCGCTCGATTTCGGTCGGCAGTCACGCCTTCGACCATTTCAGCAACACAGTCACCAATCCGGGCGATACGGCGAACGGCACGCTTGCGCTCCGAGCGGGTAGTTCGTTCACGCTGCTCACGCGCAACAATGGCGTCGGCGAATCCGGCTCGATCGATCTTGTGACGGGCGGTGCGCATGGCGCGAACCTGAACATCGTTACATCGGGTGTGGGCGGTATCACCGTGCGGACCGGATATACCGGTAACCAGGCCGCACCGATCACGCTGCCCAAACTTCAGGCTGGCACCGGTGGGGTCCAGGTCGACGCCCTGTACGGTGGCGCGGTCGTCATCAAGAGCATTACCACATCCCAGCCGGACGCCTCGGGCGGAACCGTTACGCTCCGCTCAGGATTCGGGGGCGGCACGCGCGGCAACATCACGGTCAATGGCCTGATCGATACACGCGGCCAAGGCAGCTCCGGAAACGACGGCGGATCGGTCATGATCCTCGGCGACACCGTCATGCTCCAGGGTATCGATGCTTCGGGTAGTTCTACGCTTTTTGTCGGAGAAGCTGGCAACGCCGGGCACGGCGGCGCGATCTCGCTCGATGTCGTGCATGCCACGGTCTCCGGGGATGTCGTGTCCAAAGGCGGCAACGGCGGTAATTCCACGAGCTACTCCTATGCCGGTGGCGCGGGCGGATCGGGCGGGGGTTTGTCTGTCCTCATTCAGGACGGTGGCAGCGCGCAGTTCCTTGGCAATGTGAGCCTGCTCGGCGGCAGAGGTGGGACGGGCGCGACCTTCGGCAGTACATACAACGGAACCGGGGGCGGTGATGGCGGCGTCGGCGGCAGCGTCGATGCCTATTTCGGCAGCGCCGGCGGCGCGTTCACGATAAGCGGCAAGCTCGACCTGAGCGGTGGCACGGCGGGGGCAGGAGGCGATGCGAACTCCGCCCAACTAGGCGGTCATGGCGGGACGGGTGGCGCGGGCGGCTGGATGCAGATACGTGGTGCGTCGACGGTGACCGCGCCGATCAACGTCACGCTCGCGAACTTCGTCAGCGGCGGCGGCGCTGGCGGGCATGGCGGCAATGCAACATTCGGGGGTTATGCGGGCGACGGCGGCGCGGGCGGTTACGGCGGCGGGGTGGTCGGCCTCTTCGCCTATGCAAACACCCGCGACATCACGCTGACCGCAAACATGACGGTAAACGGTGGTGCCGGCGGAGATGCGGGCCTGGGCGGGTCGGGAGGTGAACGCAGCGGTGGCATCGGCGGCGACGCAGGGGGCGTGGGCATCTCGCTGGGCAGCCCCTACGGCGGTACCACGATCGGCAATATCACGGTCGCGTTCCCGGGTGGTATCACGGCGCAGGGCGGGGCCGGCGGTAACGGCAGCAGCGGCGGCGATTACGGCGGTCTCGCCGGAGGTGGCGGCCTTGGCGGCAAGGTGGAGCTGAGAAATATCTCAGCTGGCATGTACACGATGGCCGCCGGGAACATCTCGATTTCCGGCACGATGGATCTCACCGGTGGCGCGGGCGGCCTGGGCGGCGCAGGGAATTTGAATGGCGGTCAGGGTGGATCCGGCGGTCGCGGTGGCACCGTTGCTCTTCGTATGGACAGCGTCGCGGTACTCGGCAATCTCGCGATCTCAGGCAACATCACGGCGAACGGCGGTGCGGGTGGGGCCGGCGGTAACGCAACGTCTGGCTATGCGGGCGACGGCGGCGATGGCGGCACGGGTGGCGTCATCGGTATCTTCGCGCCGGTGTCAACGCTCGATAGCGCGAGCATCACGGGCACGACGATCACGCTGAACGGCGGCGCGGGCGGCGACGCAGGTGCCGACGCAGGCTACAGTGGTTTCGGCCAGGGCGGCAGCGGCGGCTCCGGCGGCAGTGTGGATGCCAATGTGCAAGGCGCCGCTGTCGGTGATGTGATGATCAGCGGAACGATGAGCGCGCGCGGTGGTGACGGTGGCAACGGCAGCAGCAGCGCGGCCTACGGTGGTGGCGCGGGTGGCTCGGCGGGCGACGGCGGTTTGGTCCGGATCGCCAACTTTTCGTCTGGATCAACGAATTCCTCCGGCAACCTCACGATTGCGGGATCGATCGATGTAAGCGGCGGCTGGGGCGGCAACGGCGGCAGTGCCGGTGGCATTGGCTTCGCGGCTGGCTCGGGTGCAGGCGGCGGCTCCGGCGGCGTTGTCAGCATCGTCGCGCAGCATGTGCCGGGGTGCTTTACTGTGCCGGGCCCCGTCGGTGATGTCTCCATCCTTGCGAACGTCACGTCAAGCGGCGGCACGGGCGGTGCGGGCGGCAATGCATCGGCGGGCATCGGCGGTGATGGTGGCGCTGGCGGTTCGGGCGGCTATGCGGCACTTAGCGTCGGCAACACCCAGACGGGTAATCTGACGATTGCCGGCACGATGGTGCTGGGCGGCGGCGATGGTGGAGCGGGCGGTCTGAGTGGTAGCACTTACAGGGGTGGTACCGGTGGTAGCGGCCGTACGGGCGGTTTCATCCAGATCAATGCGGAGCACGCGACGAGCGGCAACGTGCTGATCGCCGGCAACGTGAGCGCGAACGGCGGTGCGGGTGGCACGGGCGGCAATGCGACCGATGGTTTTGCAGGCCGCGGCGGCGATAGTGGTGCAGGCGGATCGGTAGGCATAGACGTCGACTACGCGAGCGTCCAGAACATCTCGATCAGCGGCACGACGCTGACGCTGAGTGGCAAAAAGGGCGGCGACGCGGGCAGCGGGACTGGAACCAGTAGTTACGGCGTTGGCGGCAGCGGCGGCTCGGGAGGGTCGGTGGGTGTGGATGCCTATCGCGCGACCGTCGGGGATATCACGATCAGCGGCGCGATTACTGCGAAGGGCGGCGACGGCGGCGTGGGTACGAGCAGCGCAGCCTATGGCGGCGGCTCAGGTGGGGACGCGGGCCGGGGCGGTCGCGTGTTCGTCAATGCGGATGGCTCGTCTTACAACGTGGCGCTCGGCAACATCACGATCGCGGGGATGATGGACCTGAGCGGCGGCGTGGGCGGCGCAGGCGGCAGCGGCGGTGGAGTGAATGCCTATGGCGGCGCGGGCGGCTCGGGCAACGATGGCGGTTCGATCGGCGTGTATGCGAGCCGGAGCAATAGCAGCGTCACGATCGGTGACGTGCAGATTCTCGCGAACCTCACCGCGACCGGCGGTGCCGGTGGCGCGGGCGGCAATGCCTCGCAGGGCATGGGTGGCGATGGCGGCAGCGGTGGGTCCGGTGGCTATGCGTCCATCAATGTGAACAACACCAGGACCGGTAATCTGACGATTCAGGGCACGATGGTGCTCGATGGCGGCTACGGTGGCGCAGGCGGCGTAAGCGGCGGCACCTGGAACGGTGGCCGCGGCGGCGATGGCGGCGAGGGCGGTTACGTCGAGATCGATGCAGGACATGCGACGAGCGGCAATGTCCTCATCGCGGGCAATATCTCCGCACAAGGCGGCGCGGGCGGTGCGGGCGGCAATGCGACCGATGGTTTTGCAGGCAGCGGCGGCGACGGCGCCGAAGGCGGTTCGGTGCGCATCGACGTGCACTATGCGACCGTACAGAACGTCACGATCAGCGGTGCGACGCTGACGCTGAATGGCGGCAAGGGTGGGCGTGCGGGTGATGGCAAGGGTGCGGTTGCGACGAGCGGCCACTCGGACTATGTCTATGTTGGCAACTCCGGATCCCCCGACTCCCTCCCTCTCTACGGTTGGGTCTATACCCCCGGAACCCCCGCGCACGGCGTAGGCGGCAGCGGCGGATCGGGCGGATCGGTGGCCGTGTATGCCTATCAGGCAATCGTGCGCAACATCACGATCAGCGGCGCGATCACCGCAAAGGGTGGTGATGGCGGTGCGGGCAGTAACAGCGCAGCCTATGGTGGCGGTGCGGGCGGCAATGCGGGCCGTGGTGGTCGCGTGTTTGTCGATGCCGATGCCTACTCGAGCGGCAACGTATCGGCGGGAAATATCACCATTTCGGGGACGATGGACCTGAGCGGTGGTGCGGGTGGCGCAGGCGGTAGCGCAGGCGGCACGGACTTCGCAGCAGGCAAGGGCGGTTCGGGTCGCAGCGGCGGATCGATCAGCATCTATGCAAGCCGCGCGGACTTGAACGCCACGATTGGTGATGTGGCGATCCTCGCGAACCTCACGGCGACCGGCGGTTCGGGCGGCGCGGGTGGCAATGCTTCGCTCGGCATCGGCGGTTCGGGTGGTGAGGGCGGTTCGGGTGGTGTTGCCTCCATCGACGTCGACTACACGAATACCGGCAACCTCACGATCGCCGGCACGATGGTGCTGAATGGCGGTGATGGTGGCGCGGGCGGTCTGAGCGGTGGCAGCAACGCGGGCGGAAGCGGTGGCCACGGCCGCAGGGGCGGTTCGGTCGACATTTACGCGGCCTACGCAACGAGCGGAAACGTCGTCTTCGCGGGCAACGTGACCGCGTATGGCGGTGCCGGCGGTGCGGGTGGCAATGCCGTGGATGGCTACGGCGGGGTCGGCGGCTCCGGTGGCAGCGGTGGTTCGATTGCGGTCAATGTCGAGTACGCGAGCGTGCAGGACGTATCGATCACGGGTACGACGCTGACGCTGAGCGGCGGTTCGGGCGGCAATGCCGGAAGCGGCGACGGAGTCAGTTACTACGGTCGCGGCGGCAGCGGCGGTTCAGGCGGCCGCATTGACATCAATGCGTACAGCGGGAACGTCCGGAACATCACCATCAGTGGCGCGGTCACTGCGAAGGGCGGCGACGGCGGGATGGGAAGCAGCAGTATCGCCTATGGCGGCGGATCAGGCGGTAATGCAGGCCGAGGCGGCCGGGTGCAGGTCTTCGCGAGTGCGGGTTCGGTGGACAGCAGCACGCTCTCGAACATCACCGTCTCGGGGACAATGGACCTGAGCGGCGGCAAGGGCGGCGCCGGCGGCAGCGCGGGTGGCACGGACTTCGCGGCAGGAACGGGCGGGTCGGGTGGCGGCGGCGGGTCGATCAGCATCCTGGCGAACCGTCAGAACGCAGGCGTCACGATTGGTGATGTGGCGATCCTCGCGAACCTCACGGCGACCGGCGGTTCGGGCGGCGCGGGCGGCAATGCTTCGTCGGGCATCGGCGGTTCGGGCGGCAGAGCTGGTTCGGGTGGTTATGCGTCGATCGACGTCTACAGCACGAAGACAGGCAACCTCACGATCGCCGGCACGATGGTGTTGAGTGGCGGCGATGGTGGCGCGGGCGGCCTGAGCGGTGGCAGCAACGCGGGCGGCAGCGGTGGTGCCGGAGGCGACGGTGGTTACGTCGAGATCTACGCGCCCTTCGGCTCGAGCGGCGCTGCGAGTCTGATCACGAACCTGACCGCTCACGGCGGCGCAGGCGGTGCGGGCGGCAATGCGACGTCGGGCAACGGCGGCAGCGGCGGAAGCGCGGGAGATGGCGGTTATCTGTCGATCAACGTCCACGGGGCACAGACCGGCGCGGTCACGATCAGTGGCAATCTTGCGGCGAATAGCGGCATAGGCGGTCGAGGTGGCAGTTCGGTGTCCGGTCTTGGCGGTCGCGGTGGCGACGGCGGCGAAGGCGGCAGCATCTACGTCTACGCGCGCGAAGCGAATCTGCAGAGCATTTCCATCACGGGTACGACGCTGTCGTTCAGCGGCGGCGCGGGCGGCAATGCGGGCTTCGGCGGCGACAACGGCTCGAGCAGCTATGGGCGCGGCGGCAGCGGTGGTGACGCAGGGCAGATCTACGTCAACGCCTATCGCGCGAATCTCGGCGGCATCACCATCAGCGGCGCAATCGTCGCGCGTGGCGGCAACGGCGGCGCGGGCAGCGCTGCCGATGCGTTTAGCGGCGGAAGCGGCGGCAGTGCGGGCGATGGCGGCTTCGTGGGCATCAACGCGATCGACTTCGTGTCCTTCGCGGGGCGTCAGGTCGGGAACATCACGATTTCCGGCTCCGCTGATCTGCGCGGTGGCGTGGGCGGTGCGGGCGGTGCGAGCAATGCGGGCTTGTCGGCAGGTGCCGGTATGGATGGCGCACAGGGCGGCGATGTCCGTGTCGACGCGCGCAGGAATGGCAACAACACGCTGGGCCATGTATCCATCCTGATGAATGTCACAGCGACCGGCGGTGCGGGCGGCGCGGGCGGGCTCGCAGCGAACGGCAGCGGCGCGGCGGGCGGAGACGGTGGCGATGGCGGTCAGGTGCTGCTCAATGTGCAAGGGGCATCGCAGGCCGGCAATCTCACGGTGCAGGGCACGTTCAGCCTGGACGGCGGCGCGGGCGCGGACGGTGGCCTGAGTGGGGCCGCCTTCACATACGCCGGTGGTGCCGGCGGTCGCGGCGGCAGCGGCGGCCAGGTGATCATCGATGCGGACTTCACGCAGTCGGGCAACGTGCGCCTCCTCGGCACGCTGACGGCGAACGGCGGTAGCGGCGGCACGGGCGGCGTGAGCGCGAACGGCACGGGCGGTGCGGGCGGCAGCGGCGGCCACGGTGGCGTCGCGGCGATCAGTCTCGACGGCGCGACGGCAGGCGCGGTCGCCTTGACGATCAATGGCACGCTGAATGGCGCTGCGGGCGGCATGGGCGGCAACGCGTCCGCAGGATTCGCGGGCCGCGGTGGTCACGGCGGCAGCGGCGGAACGATCGGCGTGACGGTCGACAGTGCGAGCGTCCTCGATGTGGTGATCTCCGGCAGCACGATCACGCTGAACGGCGGTGCGGGCGGCAATGCGGGCAGCGGGTCGGGCCGCGTCGCGAGCAACACCGGATATCCGTACTACAACTATCTGCCGGCCGAAGGCATGGGCGGCAGTGGCGGCAAGGGCGGCAGTCTCGGTATGTACGCGAGCGGCGCATCCACCGGCGTGCTGACGATCATGGGCGGCATCACGGCGCGCGGCGCCAGCGGCGGTGCGGGCGCAAGTTCCACCACGGCGGGCGGTGGCGCCGGCGGAACGGGCGGCAGCGGCGGCAGCGTGGGCGTGATGACCGGCGGCGCAGGTGCCGACACCGGGAACATCACGATCTCGGGCACGCTCGATCTCACCGGCGGCAATGGCGGCGCAGGCGGCAACGGCGTCGGCTCGGGTTATGGCGGTTCCGGCGGAATCGGTGGCGATGGCGGTTCGGGCGGATCCGCAGGCATCTTTGCGTATGGCGGCTCGGTCGCCTACGGCGGCAACGGCACGGCGAGCTTTGGCGATCTGACACTCAGTGCGAGTGTCACGGCCAAAGGCGGCAGCGGCGGCGTCGGCGGCAATGCGACGGCATCGACAGCCGGCGCAGGCGGCAGCGGCGGCATGGGCGGCATGACTGCCGTGCTGGTCGGTGACAAGTACTCGGGCGGTTCTATTGCGATGACCGCAGGCAGCATCACGATTTCCGGCACGCTGAACGCCATCGGTGGCGATGGCGGGGCGGGCGGAAATTCGGTCTCGTCGACCGGCGGTGCCGGCGGCGGCGCGGGTTCGGCGGGCGGCGCAATCGTTGCTGCGTTCAGTGGGCTGCACGGCGACCTCGGCAATGTGACGATCTCCGGAACCCGGAATTTCAATGGTGGTATCGGCGGCATCGGCGGCAACGGGTCCATCGCGGGTAGCGGTGGGAACGGTGGCGACGGCGGCGATCAGGGCGCGATCTTCTTCAACCAGACGCTGAAGGCCATCAACGTATCCGGCACGAGCAATGCCTACGGCGGTGCGGGCGGCAATGCGGGGACGGGCGAGGCGACTTACCTGAACGGGCGCGGCGGTTCGGGCGGCAGCGGCGGTGTGACCTACCTAGTTGCGCTGGACTCGCAGCTCGGGGATATCACGCTGAGCGGATCGTTCACGCAGCGCGGCGGCAGCGGCGGTCTCGGCAGCAGCGGTCTTGAGGCCGGTGGCCGCGGCGGTCAGGGCGGGCGGGGCGGATTCGTCGCTGCGGGCGTCAGCAGCAAGTACGCGATGGCGCCGATCACCACTGGCAATCTGACGATCTCCGGTGGTATCGACGTGCGCGGGGGCGCGGGCGGCGCCGGTGGCAACGCCAGTGTGACCTCGGGCAACGTGAGCTTTGGCGGCAGTGCGGGTGCGGGCGGTTCGGGCGGCGGCGTGATGCTCATGGCGTCGGCGAGTTCCACCTACGGCGGCACGGTCGGCAATCTGGCAATGCTCGCCAACGTATCGGCGAGCGGCGGCACGGGCGGCGCGGGCGGCAACGCGGGCTACGGCCTCGGCGGTGGCGGCGGCAGCGGTGGTGCGGCCGGGCAGGTTGCGATCGGTGTGGACGGCGTACACGGCGGCACGATCACTGTGCAGGGCAATCTCGCCATGAACGGCGCCTCGGGCGGCGCAGGCGGGCTCGCGGGCGGCAATGCGAGCAGTACGTATGGCGGCGGGATCGGTGGCGACGGCGGCAGCGGCGGTTCGGCGCTGGTCACGCTCAGGGCGGCGCAGATCGGTGACATCTCGGTCAATGTGAATGTCAGCGCGCTTGGCGGCAACGGCGGTGCGGGCGGCGCAACGACGAGCTTCATCGGCGCCGTCGGCGGCGCGGGTGGCCGCGGCGGTGACGGCGGCACGCTGACGATCCAGTCCGGTGAAGGTCCGGCATGGACCGGCGGCAATCTCTCGATCGCCAGTGCGAATCCGCTGATGGTCGATGCGGGCAATGGCGGCGCGGGCGGCGATGCGGTCAACGGCGCAGGCGGTGCGGGCGGCTCGGGCGGCGTCGGCGGGTCGATCAGCCTGCAGCTCAGCCAGGCGACGCTTGGCAACATCACGCTTACGGCCGGCATGCTGATGAAGGGCGGTGCGGGTGGTCAGGGTGGCAGTTCGAGCGCGGGCTTTGCCGGCAACGGCGGTGCGGGTGGCGATGCCGGCGTACTTGCCTTCAATGAAAGTGCTGCGCATCTCGGCAATGTCGCGATCAGTGGCGCGAACATCGCACTGAGTGCCGGCGCGGGCGGTGACGCGGGCAGCGGCTGGGGATCGGTCGATCTCGTGCACGGCCGCGGCGGTGATGGCGGCGATGGCGGTTCTGTCAGCGTGAGCGGTGTCGCGGCGAGCATCGGGTCCTACACGCTCACCGGTGCGCTTACGGCGCGTGGTGCGCAAGGCGGCAACGGCGCGAGTTCCGCATTCGGCGGCGGCTCGGGCGGCGATGGCGGTGCAGGCGGATACCTGACCGTGACAGGCGGCAGCGCCAATGTGTCGGGCGGCGCGGGCGGCACGGGCGGGGCGAGTACCGGCGCCTATGGCGGCGGCAATGGCGGGCGCGGCGGTGACGCCGGCAGCATCAGTGTCATGTCGAACAGCGTGGGCAGCCTCGTTGCGAGCGGCGGTCGGGGTGGCAATGGCGGTGCAAGCACCGGTGCCTACGGCGGTCTCGGTGGTGACGGCGGCGATGCAGGCTATATCTCGGTCGGCGCGGCGAATGGCACGATCACGCTCGGCACGATCTTCGGTGTCGGTGGCGACGGCGGTGCCGGTGGCAATGGCACGGTCGCAGGCGCGCCCGGGTTTGGCGGTGCAGGCGGCACGGTGATGATTGCCGGACCGGGTGTGGTCAACCTCGCGGGCGACGTGCGGCTCGCAGGTGGCGTCGGCAACGATGGCTCGGGCGGTCTGGTGCAGAACGCGAACGCGTACATGAGCGTGAACGCGCATGGCGACATCACGCAGACCAACCTGAATACGACGCTGCAGGTGGACAGTCTGGCGGTCTATGTCTACGGGGCGGGCAATGTGAGCCTGAACAGTCCGGGCAATATCGTGGTCGACTTCAATGCGAACGGCAATGCGGCGTCCTACGGCGGTGTCGCGGGTACGGTCAGTCTGGTGACCAATGACATCGGTCTCGGTGTGGGCCCGAGCGCATCGGCACGTGCCACCGGCGACATCACGCTGAAGGACGGGTTTGCCGACGGCACGCTCAGCCTCGGCTCGGTGAAATCGCTGAACGGCAATGTCACGCTGATCGCGGACAACCTGGGCGGTGGCGATGCATCGATCGTCGCGGCCGACACGGTGACGTGGATGACGGCGAACGATCGCGCGATGGCAGCGGGTGCGGGCCTCTTCGATGTGATCAGCGCGCCGACGATCGTGCTGGGCGGCGGCTCGCAGACGCAGAACATTGCCCTCGTCGATGAAATCGATCTCACGGGTGGCACAACCACTACGCTGAAGCTCTTCACTTCGGGTACGGCCTACCAGGGTCTGACGCGCGGGAATGCTTCGCTGGCGGTGCAGAACTTCGTGGCAGTCGGCGGCAATGTGACCTTCACCGGCACGAACTACGTCGACAAGCTGCAGATGAAGGCCACCGCAGGCGATGCGACCTTCTACAACGAGAACGACCTCAAGCTCGCGCAGACCGATTCCTCGGTCACGGCGGGGGCGAGTGCGAGCGGCACGCTGTTCATCTCGAGCCTCGGGTCGATCGATGGCGAGAACGCGAGCGGCTACTTCGCCACCGGTGCGGAGGTGCTGCTCGGTGCGGGTGGCTCGATCGGTTCGGCGGCCGTGCCCTTGCAGGTCAGCACGACGAATCTGTCGGCGGCGTCCGCGGCGGGCATGCATATCGACACCAACCAGTTCAGTCCTGCGCTTGTGATCGCGACCGTGCTGGAGAACAGCACGAGCGGCGATCTCGTCCTGAACGCCTGGGGCGGTCTGACGTCGAACTATCTCGTCATCAACGACGGCGGCAATTTCACGGTTGCCTCGCACAGCCCGCTCAGCCTGCTGGGCGGCGTGCGCAGCGCGGGCAACATCTGGCTCTCGTCTTCCGGCAGCGGTTCGAACGCGATCACGCTGGACGGCGTGTTCACGTTCTCGGAGAACGGCGAGTTCACGGTCACCTACCCGCTCGCGGGCGGCAGCATGGTACTGGCGACCAGCTTCGAGACCTTCTCCAGAACGGGTGAAGTGTTCACGAGCCGCGAATTGGAGTTGATCCAGGCGGGGACGGTGGTGGTGCCAACCATCTACCGTGCGGCGGGGAGCGGGGCCGGGCCGGTCGATGACGATTCAACGACGATTCCGACCGACATCATTACCAAGACCTTCGATGACATCAACAAGACCAACACCGGCGGCTCGGGCGGGTCGAATCTGGGCGGAGAACCCGGTACGGGCACTACGAACACCAAGGAAGATCCGGACGATGTGAAGGCCAGACAGCGTCAGAAGGCATTCGGAGCGTGCAAGCCATCATGATGAATACTCGATTCCTGCGCAGGAGCGCGCTTGTGCTGGCGCTCATCTCCTCACCGTTCGCAGCCCATGCGGCGAATAACGGGGTGGTCTCCAACCTTTCGGGCACGCTGTCGGTTGCACGGCAGGACGGATCGGTGGGCCTGCTTTCGGAGAAATCCGAAGTCAGGCAGGGCGATGTCATCACCACGGAGCGCGACAGCTACGCGATGGTGCGCTTTCCCGATGGCGCACAGGTCACGCTGCGTCCGCGCACCCAGGTGAAGCTCGAGCAGTTCAACTACGACCAGGGCGCGCCGGAGAAGGACGGGTTCATCCTCGGCCTGCTGAAGGGCGGCATGCGTGCGGTGACGGGGCTCGTGGGCAAGCGCGGCAATCGGGATGCCTTCCGGCTGAGCACCACGACGGCGACCATCGGCATACGCGGCACGGACTTCACTGCGGTCGATATTCCGCAGGGGCAGGGTCTGGCGCCGGGGGTCTATGTGCGCGTGGCCGAAGGTGCGGTGGCCTTCCGCAGCGGCGGTGTGGATGCGCTGGTCGGTGCCGGGCAGGCGGCGTTTTCGTCCTCGCTCAATCTGCCGCCGCAGATCATTCCGCCGCCGCCTTCGCTGCCAAACTTTGCGCCGCCGCGCTCCTTCGAAGGCGCCAAGGTGCTGTCGGTCGTGAACTCCAAGGGCGACACGACGATCTGCGAGTAGGGCCCGACCTACCGCTTCAATTCCTGATTCAGGCGCGCGCCGGTCAGCCGATCGCGGCGATACAGCGCTCGACCATCGTGCGCAGCGCAGCGCTGCGATCGTGCCGGGCATAGCGCGCGGCGAACGCGGCCGCAGCGGCGGTGTAGCGCGGGTTCACCGCGAGCTCTTCCAGAGCAGCCGTGAAATCGGGACGGGCTGTATCGGCCGAGATGCCGAGTCCCATGCCCTGGCTGACGATGCGGCGTGTCTTGAGGAACTGCTCGAGCTGGGTCGGTATCAGGAGCAGCGGTTTGCCGGCGAGCAGCGCCTGTGCGCTCATCTGGTGACTGGCGTGGCAGATGACGAGGCCTGCCTGCGGCAGCAGCGGACTGACCGCCATGGGTTCCTCGGTGATCTGCACGCAGCTTCCGGCAAAGGCTTCCCTGAGTCGCGGCGCGATGCCCCGGCACAGCACGAGCGAGGGCGCATCCAGGCGCCGTAGCGCGGCAAGCAGCGCTTCCAGCATCGGGTAGTAGGCATAGAGATAGGCGAACACGCGCGGGCCCTTCCCGGCGGGCCACTCGGGCAGCAGGCTGCCTTCGCCTGCTTCGGGCACGCCGAAGTACTCGGTCGGGCCGCGCTGCGGATAGATGTCGAGTTCGGGGTAGGTGAGCAGCACGCTGCGACCGGTGAAGAGTTCGCCGAGCGTCGCGATCGGGGCGGCGTGGTGGGCGACGAGCGTGCTGTTGATCGCATGCAGCACCTCGCGGTCGAGCGTTTCAAGCTCGCGCGGATCCACCTGTAGCCAGTCGCGCAGCAGCGGCGTGGGCAGGGTCGGCGGCGGCACGTGAAAGCCCTCGGAAATCTCGAAACTCGGAATGCCGAGTGTGCGCGCGGCGATATGTGCCGCAGGCGCCGCGCTTGCGATGACCGCGCTCGAGCCGGCGAGCCGGGTGCGCCAGGCTTCGATCAGCTGACGCACGATGGCCGGATTGGCATAGCCGAAGTTGTGCAGGATCTCGCCCACCGTGCGCATGTCGCGCGTGCGCTGCGGCCCGGTCCAGACCGGGGCGCCCTCGCGCGGGATCTCCGCCGCCCCGCGCAGGTCCAGACCGGCGCCAGGATCGCGCAGCAGAAAGCGCACGTCGATGTCGCGCGCCTTCAGCGCGAGTCCGACGGGTAGCAGTGTCGTGACATGGCCGGTGCCGGCGCCGAGTTCCCAGGCGAGATCCACGCGCGGTCTTGCGCGGGGCGCCGGAGGCAGTGGTGCATCCAGGAAGAAGTCCAGATACGCGCGCAGGCCCTCACCCGTGAACAGACGCTCGACGCTCGCGCGTGCCGCCGCGCCAACGCGCTGGCGCAAGGCTGCATTACCGCGCAGGCGCGTGACGATCTCTCTTGCCTCGGCGCTGGTCTGAAAGATGAAGCCGTTCACGCCGTGCTCGATCCAGGCCGTGTAGCCACCGTTTACATGACAGACGACGGGCAGGCCGCAGGCGAGTGCCTCGAAGATGACGCGCCCCCCGGCCTCGGTCCAGTTTTCCGAGGTGCGATAGAGAAAACAGTCGAGACCCTGCAGGAAGGCTTCTGCCGGCATCGTGCCCGCGGGTGACAGGGTGATGCCGGTCGCGGCTCCGAGTTCTGGTCCCAGGCAGGTGCCGCCCATGACGCGCACCGTCACGCCGTCGTCCGCAAGCGCGCGATACAGCGCAGGATCTTCAGGGTGGTGCTTCTCGGGCGTGTCACGGCTGAGTCGTCCGACGACGAAGTCCGCGTGCGCATCGTGCGCCGGCGGGGCGGCAGGCCGGAAGCGTTCGAGATCGACATGTGACGGAAAGACCGGCCCGGGTATCGCTACCGAGGTGCGCACGATGGGGGCTTCATAGAGAATTTCGAGACGGCCGATCGCGCGCAGGCGGTCGATCACCGTGTACTTGAGGGACGGTCCGACCACCGTGTTGTAGTTGAGGATCAGCCGCTCCGGGCGCGCTGCGTCGAGCCAGGCGCCGAGTCGGAAGTAATTGCCGATCACCGCAAGCGTGCCGCCGCGCGGCGCCTGGCCGTCAGTGCCGATCTGCGTGATCGGGAATTCTCCGAGGCGGGGATCGGGCGCAGCCGTGCTCCACAGCCGGACGTCGGCACGCGCGCGCAGGCCTTCGTACAGCGCGAGCGCCGCGCGCTCGCTGCCGCCCAGCGCGTTCTCGAGTCGGTTGACGATGTGGATCAGCATCTTGCCAGGTGCCCGGTTCCGGCCTGCGGCGTAGGAAAAGTGTTCAAGTAGACTGGCAAACATCGCGCCACGCAAGCGCACCTACCGTCGAACAGCATGGCAGAAACAGGCATCGGCCTCCCGGTAACCGAGATACTCGCGTCAGCACTCGCGCATCTGCGCGCGGGGCGCGGCGCGCAAGCCGAACGGCTCTATCGGCGCGTGCTGGAACTCGCACCGGACGAGCCCGATGCGCTGCATTACCTGGGGGTCATCGCACATCAGGCCGGTCGTCATGACCGCGCCTGCGTATTGATCGGCCGCGCGGCGGCGCTGCGTCCGGAGGCGGCGGATATCCGGAACAATCTCGGCGAGGCCTGGCGCGCGGCCGGACACCTCGGCGAGGCGGAGCAGAGTTTTCGCCAGGCGCTTGCACTGAAGCCGGCCTATGCGAGCGCGCTGAACAACCTTGGCAATGTGCTGCTCGCGACGCGCCGGCTGAGTGAGGCCGAGCAGAATTACCGGAGCGCCGTCGCACTGGAGCCGGCGTATGCGGAGGCCTGGAACAATCTCGGCAGCGTGCTGCGAATGCAGCGGCGCGATGTCGAAGCCGAGGCGCCGTATCGCCGGGCGCTCGCGCTGCGTTCCGACTATCCGGATGCGCAGCGCAACCTCGGCCATCTGCTGCGCGAAGCCGGACGCGGCGACGAGGCGGCAGGCCTGTCGCGTCAGGCGCGCGCGATCGAACTGGAGACGCTTGCCGCGACGCTGGCCGCGGCGCTGGCGCGCCAGGAAGACCTCGATACACGCTATCGCCTCGCCGGCGTGCTCTCCGAACTGGGTCGCAGCGCCGAGGCGGCGATCGAATACGAACGCGTGATCGCCGCCGTCCCCGGCCGGGCGGAGCTGCACAACGATTACGGCAACTGCCTGCGTCGCCTCGGGCGTGACGACGAGGCCGGGCTGCACTACCGGCAGGCGCTCGCGCTGCAGCCCGGCATCGCCGAGGTGCACAACAATCTCGCCAACCTGATGCGCGATCGCGGCGATCCGGCGGCTGCGGAACAGGGCTATGCGCGCGCGATCGAACTGAAGCCCGAACTCGTCATGGCCTACGCGAATCTCGGTTCGCTGTTGGCCGACGCGGGCCGCAATGATGAAGCGGATCGGGTCTTTGCGCGCGCGCTCGCACTGCGGCCGGATGATGCGATGCTTGCCTGGAACTATTCCCTCTTCCGGCTGCACTGTGGCGATTTCGAGAAGGGCTTCCTGCACTACGAGCGCCGCTTCGATGCGGGCGACGACAAGGCCTTCGGCGCCGCGCGGCGCGTGCTCGCGGGCCTGGGCGGCCTGCCGCGCTGGCGCGGCGAGTCGCTCGCGGGCCGCAGTCTGCTCGTGTGGACCGAGCAGGGACTCGGGGACAGCGTGCTCTTCATGCGCTTCTTCGCCGAACTGAAGGCCCGCGGACTCGCGCGCCTGCTGGTCTACTGCGAACCGGCGCTGGTGCGTCTGTTTCAGGCCATGCCCGCGGTGGATGAAGCCGTGACGCGCGACGGGCCGCCGCCCCTCGGGCGCTTCGACCTGCACTGCCCGATCATGAGTCTGCCGCTGCTGCTCGGCACCCGGCTGGAGACGCTGTCTGCCGAAGTGCCCTATGCACCCGTGCCCGAGGCGCTGGATGAAGCCTGGCGGGTGCGTGTGGCCGATCTGCCGCGACCGCGCGTCGGGATCGCCTGGCGCTCGGGCACGCTCAGCACGGCCGGGGCCGTGCGTGATATTCCGCTGGAACGCTTTGCGCCGATCCTTGCCGTTCCGGGGATCAGCTTCGTGAGTCTGCAGAAGGGCGAGGCCGCAGGCGATATCGAGCGGCTCGGGCTGCCGGTCGCGGACGCGGTGCGCGAGGCGCGCGACCTGCTCGATACCGGCGCGCTGATGCGGCAGCTCGATCTCATCGTGACCATCGATACGGTGATTCCGCATCTGGCCGGGACGCTGGCGCGCCCGGTCTGGCTCCTGAACCGCTACGAGAGCGACTGGCGCTGGCTGCGCGGCCGGCGCGACAGCCCCTGGTATCCGACGCTCCGGATCTACACCCAGCCGGCACGCGGCGACTGGGGGGGTGCGATCGCCGAAGTCGCGCGCGATCTCGCCGCCTGGCGCGCGGCCTGGCAGGCGTAGGACAGGGTCAGGGCAGGCGGGCGATCGCCTCGATTTCCACGCCGACCTCGCGCGGCAGGCGGGCCACTTCGACCGTCGACCGCGCCGGCTTGTGGCTGCCGAAGGCCTGCTCGTAGACGGCATTCATGGCAGCGAAGTCGCCGAGATCCTTCAGGAAGACGGTGGTCTTCACCACGTCGCCGAGCGAGGCGCCAGCGGCTGCAAGCACGGCGGCAAGATTGGCGAGCACCTGCCGGGTCTGGGTCGCGATGTCGCCGGTGACGAGCGTGCCGTCCGCGGCGAGCGGGATCTGGCCCGAGGTGAACACCAGGTGGTCGACGACGATGGCCTGCGAATAGGGGCCGATGGCGGCCGGTGCGGCGCTGGAATGTACGGGATGCATGGCGGTTCTCCGATGGGGACGCGAAGCCTAGCAGGGCGGGCGCGGTCCGGTCGAGCGAGGCGGCCCGTGGGAGGAGCAAAAATGGCACTTGGGGTCATAGATAGTAACATTAGTGTTACTATCTATGACGGGACAGCCGGATTTCTTCCTAAGCTTTCTCCGGCAGCTGCGGTCTGCGTCAGTCGGAGGGCTGCTCGGGCAAGGGCGTGCTGTCGAGATCGCGCAGGGC
Organism: uncultured Pseudomonadota bacterium; assembly: GCA_903834835.1. Taxonomy (GTDB): domain Bacteria; phylum Pseudomonadota; class Gammaproteobacteria; order Burkholderiales; family SG8-39; genus CAILKO01. Next base: position 124,104 of record CAILKO010000054.1, read on the forward strand.
TTCGTAGTGACTGCGTGCCGCGTCGCTCAACGGGCTTGCGACCCCGATCGCGAGCACGGCGTACAGATTGCCGGGCTTGCCTGCGCGCGTGGGGAGCCCTTTGCCGCTCAGGCGCAGCTGCTGGCCGGACTTCGATCCTGCAGGTACCTTCAGCGCGACGGGACCATCCAGCGTCGGGATCTCCACCGTAGCGCCGAGCGCAGCCTGCCAGTCGCGCAGCGGAATGTCGAGGTACAGGTCATGGCCCTGTACCCGGAATTGCGCATGCGGGCGCAGCGAGATGTTCAGGAACAGGTCGCCCGCCGGGCCGCCGTTCGCGCCCGGGCCGCCGCGGCCGGCGAGGCGCATGCGCTCGCCCTGCGTCACACCCGGCGGGATGCGCGCGCGCAAGGGGCGGGTCCGGGTCATCACGCGACCGTCCGGCATGGGCTCGTGACCGGTGACCTCCATGCTGATCTCGGTGCCGCGCGCGGCCTCCTCGAGACTGATCTGGACATTGACCTCCTGATCTTCGCCGCGTCGCGCGCGCGGCGCGCCGCCGAAACCGTTGGCGCCGGCGCGGCCCCGGCCGAAGGAAGCAAAGAGATCGGACAGATCGATGCCGCCCGGATCGTCGCCGCCTGCGCCGAAGCGTGTCGACCACCCGGGCGGCGGGCGGAAGTCCTGGCCGGGCTTGTGCTGGCCGAGACTGTCGTAGGCGCCGCGCTTGTCCTTGTCGCCCAGGGTTTCGTAGGCCTCGCCGATCTCCTGGAACTTCTCCTTGGCGTTCGCTTCCTTCGAGACGTCCGGGTGGAATTTGCTCGCGAGCTTGCGGTAGGCCTTCTTGATCTCGGCTTCGGTGGCGGTGCGCGCCACGCCCAGCGTCTTGTAGTAGTCCTTGTATCGCATCGTCCGTTTTCAGATTGATGTTCTGCAGATCCCGCGACAGGCCGCGGGCCGGGTCGCCCTTCGACGACCGGCATGCCCCGCATATGGGGACGCAATCGGTCGCTTTCGAGTACCGGGCAGGCATCCTACTCCGTTCCGGTCGCGGGGTCGGTGCGACGGGCGCGTAGAATCCGGGTCATGAAACCGACGCTCGTAGAAGGACTCAGCTTTACCCGGAAGATCGTGGTCGATGAGCCGCGCTGCATCACCTTCCTGGGACATGAAGCCATGGTCTATGCCACGCCCAGCATGGTGAACGACGTCGAATACGCCTGCTACGACGCGCTCGCCCCGCATCTCGATGCCGGGGAGAGTTCGGTCGGATCGAGGGTCGAGATCGACCATCTCGGACCCACGCCGCAAGGCATGGAGGTCGAAATACGCCTCCGGCTCGCAAAGGTGGACAAGCGGCGCATGCACTTCGAATTCACCGTGCGCGATGCCGACGAAGAGGTGGGGCGCGGCACGCACATCCGCTTCGTCGTGGACAGTGCGCGGACGCGCGAGCGCATCGCCGCGAAGCGCGCCAAAGCGGGACTCGGGGCGGGACTCGGGGCGGGCCCCGCGGCGGGCTGAACCGCCCGGCGCGGCATCGCATCCGTTAGAATCGCGCCTTTTTCGCGCAGGCCCATGGCACTCATCGTCCAGAAATACGGCGGCACCTCGGTCGGTTCGGTCGAGCGCATACGCAACGTCGCACGGCGCGTGGCGAAATGGCGCGCGGCCGGCCATCAGGTGGTGGTCGTGCCCTCGGCAATGTCGGGCGAGACGAACCGCCTGATCGCACTCGCGAAGGAGTTGCAGGCCCAGCCCGATCCGCGCGAACTCGATGTCGTCGCCTCCACCGGCGAACAGGTCACCGTCGGGCTCCTTGCGATGGCGCTGGAGGCCATCGGCGTCCGGGCAAAGAGCTACACCGGCTGGCAGGTGAAGGTGCTCACTGATTCCGCGTACACGAAATCGCGCATCATCTCGATCGACGACGCGCGCCTGCGGGCCGATCTCGACGCGGGCTGCGTGCCGGTCGTCGCAGGCTTTCAGGGGATCGACGCCGAGGGCAATCTCACCACGCTTGGACGCGGCGGTTCGGATACCTCCGCAGTCGCGCTCGCGGCGGCCCTGAAGGCGGACGAGTGCCAGATCTTCACCGATGTGGACGCGGTCTACACGACCGATCCGCGCGTCGTGCCGGAAGCAAGGCCGCTCGCAACGGTGAGCTTCGAGGAAATGCTCGAGCTCGCAAGCCTCGGCTCCAAGGTGCTGCAGATCCGCTCGGTGGAATTCGCCGGCAAATACAAGGTTCCCACGCGCGTGCTGTCCAGCCTCACCGATCCGGATATCCCGGTGGAAGTGGAAGGCCGGTCCGGCACGCTCATCACGTTCGAGGAAGATCCCAAGATGGCCATGGAAAAGGCAGTCATTTCCGGCGTCGCCTTCAATCGCGACGAGGCAAAGATCACCGTGCACGATGTGCCGGACCGCCCGGGCATCGCCTATGCCATCCTCGGCCCGATCGCGGATGCGAACATCGACGTCGACGTCATCGTGCAGAACGTCGGGCACGACGGCATGACCGACCTTTCCTTCACCGTGCATCGCAACGACTACGCCCGCGCAGTTAAGCTGCTGAAGGATCAGGTCCAGCCGCACATCAAGTGCCGCGAAGTGAGCGGCGACGATCGCATCGCGAAGGTGTCCATCGTCGGCCTGGGCATGCGCTCGCACGCAGGCATCGCCGCCCGGATGTTCCGCACGCTGTCGGAAGAAGGCATCAACATCCAGATGATCTCCACGTCGGAGATCAAGATTTCGGTGGTGCTCGAGGAAAAGTATATGGAACTCGCGGTGCGGGTTCTGCACAAGGCTTTCGACCTGGACCAGCAGTAGGCGCTGGCCGTACGAGGTAGAATGGCGCCGCCATCCGCCAGGGTGGCAGCGGTTGCAGTGAACGGAGAGATGCCCGAGTGGCTGAAGGGGGCGCCCTGCTAAGGCGTTATACGGGTCACACCGTATCGAGGGTTCGAATCCCTCTCTCTCCGCCAAGACTATTTCGAACTGCTTCCAAGTCGTGCGAACAATTTGCACCCCGTTCGGGGCCTCCTTGGGTGCGCTACTAGAACACCCTCCGGATCAGACAGGCTTCTTCATAGGCCTCAATGTCTTTGAGCCGGTTCAAGACCTTCCCCACGATCTTCAAGTACTGAGGCCCTTCGCCGACGGTACGCCAGCGCTGAAGGCGTGCGACTGAACACACCCAACGATCGGCGAGCACTTTTTCAGTTAGGAGTTGGCGGGCAGGTTCGGCCGGGACCTCTGAAACCAGGCGTTTACGCGGTCCACCCAGGCATCGATGACGAAAACTCAAGCCGGAGCGGCTTGCTGTCTCGTTGCCCAATCTTCAAATTCCAGGACTGGCACCGGCCTGCTGTAAAGGTAGCCTTGCAGATAACAGGCGCGCATACGCAAGAGCTCGGTGACCTGTGCCTCGGTCTCGACGCCTTCGGCGACCACCAGTGCTCCAAGCTGGTGAGCCATGGTGATGATGGCTTGGCAGATCACGCTTCGCTCTGGTACAGATCCCAAATCGTCGACGAAGGACTTGTCAAGCTTCAGGTAGTCGAGCTTAAGCTTGTCGAGTTGGCCAAAGCTGGAGTAGCCCACGCCGAAGTCATCCAGCGCGATCTGGAAGCCAAGGCTGCGCAACAGACGGATCATCTCCAGCAGCTCAGCGGTAACTTCAAGCATCACCCCCTCGGTGATCTCCAAAACGATCGACTCATGGCCGATATTCAAAGAGCGAAGGTGGTCAACGACCCGCACCGGGTCTCGAACGCATAACATGAGATAGGCTGGCGGCATGTTGACGCTGATCTGGAACGCCGGGTGCAAACGGCTGCGCCAGATTTTGGCTTGCCGTGCCGCTTCACGGAGAACCCAATCGGTAAGGCCGATGATCAGGTCGGTCTGCTCGGCCAGCGGGATGAAGACTCCGGGTGGGATCAGCCCACGTTGCGGATGCCGCCAACGAATCAGCGCCTCGGCCTTGCGCAGCGCTTCGGGACTACCCGAGACCAACGGTTGGTAATGCAGCTCAAACTCGCCTTTGTCGAGCGCCCGCACCAACTCTTCAGCCAATTGACCCCGCTCTTCGGCCTTAGTCACCAGTCCTTGACTGAACAGTGTGACTTCTGGCCGCCCTAGGCGCATTGACTCTGCGCAGGCAAGCTCTGCGTGGCGCACCAAGGTCACGGGGTCCGCCCCATCAGCTGGGACGCAACTTATGCCGACGCGCGGTTGCGTCGGTGCCGATGCGCTGCCAACGGTGATGGCGGACTCCAGTTGGCGACTGCGCACCATCCAGTTCTGATTGGTGACGTCTTGCTTGGCAGGATCCGCCGGCACCCAGGCCAAGTACTCGTCGCGGCCGGTTTTGCCCAGCAGTGCCTGAGGTCCCAAATACTCGCGTAGCCTGCTGATCAACGCCCGAAAAAGTTGGTCTTGGATAGCGGCATCCCGATGAGCCGTGGCTTCGCTCCAAGTCATAAATCGGATCGCGATGACAAGACCCTTGGCCGAATCTGTCGTGCCGCTGGGCGGTTCGAGCGCGGAGGCCAGCTTGGCCTGGAAGCCCAGCCGGTTGGGCAGGTCGGTGCCCGGATAGGTCATCCCGGCCACACGTGCTTGTGCTATCGCCTCATCAAGCTGGTTATCGAGTTGCAGCAATGTCTTTGACATCGCGGTGCCAGGATCGTGCACGCGATTTGACCAACTACGCCAGAACCTGGATACCAGTTGCCAGAAAACCAAGTTTACGAACGAGACGACGATCAAGCGTATGGCGGTGCCGCTTTCGTCTAATGGATGTTGCAGGTATATGCCTGCGACCATTGCAATAAAAGTCGAGATCGAGATCATCGCCGCTGGCGTCGGCCGCGCCACCAAATGGAAAAAGGCGGTACCGATCTGAAAGGACACCAATGCTAGGTAGCCGTTGACCCATGCTGAACCAACAAACAGGAACAATATCAATGTGACGCATGCTGGGGCAATCAGGCGAATGCTTGCCAACCGAAGACTTACAATCACAAGAAGTACAGCGAAGCCCACTGAAAACCCGATCATGAAAACCGGGCTATTGATCGGGGTCAATCCCAAATGGTCGGTCACCAGCAGGCTGATCCCAGCCAGCACCCCGGATCACAAAGCCGCCTGCAGGCCGAGTCGGTCCACTTGAGCCTCAGACTCCGAAACGGCAACGATATCGTTTCGCCAACCCCTCACCAATTCGGCTAAATGCTTACTTTCCGTCACCACAGGTCAGTCTCCTCAGGGGTTTAAGAGTCGTCTGCTTTTATGGCTCGATTTCAACGATGCGCTTGAGGCATACAAAAGTCAGTTTAGCAAACCAAACTGCCGGCTGGACTGGGCTACACGTCCAGCCAGATCAATCTCAACATCGTAAGAGCCGCGAACATCAAGACGGGGCACCGCTGCGGTGCGTTGGGCACCGCTGCGGTGCGTTGGCTACGCACTTCAAGTCGGTCGCCAGGTCAGCACGTCCGAAGCGCAAATTGTGGAACCCGACGGGAAACTTTCATTTTTCGATCCTTCAAACGCCTATTCGCACGTTTTTGATCTGATTGGATTTTTGCTTCCAAAGCTTCCCCTGATTTTGAAGAAAGTCACCCTTTGAAGGGGTGCTCGAACTGTTGAGACGGCTTTCTGCTCAAAGCCTCTTGACCTAGCAAGTTCAAAACCTGAATTTGAACCGTACTGATTAAACTGAGTTTTATGCTTTTTTGATCGACCAAGAAGTAGCTTTATCAAACTCAGTTTCTAGAAAATTGATGAAAGCCTTGACCTTTGCGCTAGGTAAGCGCCTTGACGTATGAAGCACCCACAATTCTGAAGGTTGATCGCTCGCAGCGCCCCATGAAACGAGTCGACCGGCCTTCAAGTCATCGGCGACAACAAGATTTGGAAGTTTTGCAGCACCAAGCCCCGTCAGTGCGGCATCACGAATCATGACTAAAAGCGGAAGTTGCAAGACCGTTTGTGTCGGTATCTCCTTAACCGTCGGTCCTAAAATTCGCCAACTTCCAGAACTTCGCTGAGATTCACGAACTATGACGGGGAGAAGACTTTGCAATTTTTGGCCGGCACGGAAATATCGTTTTTTTAGCTCAGGCGTTGAGACGATGTGAACCTGATCTTTTACAAAGCAGCGACCAACGAGTTCAGATCTTGGTTCAGGATTGACCCGAATGACGAGGTCATAGCCTTCACTTACCAGATCCACCTGACGATCTTCAAGGTTGATTGAAAGTCTGACCTCCGGGTAGGCCATTGTGAATTGCGCTGCAATGCGACCCATCAACAACTGACCCAATAAAGTTGGAGCACTTATTTTCAGCAGACCGTGAGGCTGAGTCTGCCCATCTCGCAACACTTCTCCCGCTTCAGCAATCTCTCTTGGCCAAAGGTTATTGGATCGTCCTAGCCGAAATCAACGAACCTTCGAGGTTTGGTCAATACACCTCGGTGGCGGGCCCGCTTATCGCATCCTACGGCGGCCGTGTAATTGCTAGGGGCGATGTGGCGTTGGTCGTTGAAGGGGCGGTGACAGGTCGGCCCTATCTCATTGAGTTCCCAAGTTACGAGGTGGCGCAGGACTGCTTTAACTCACCAGACTACCAGGAGGCCATTGCTCTGCGTGCTGGGGTTGCGAAGTTTCGGATCGTTATCGTCCAAGGATTTATGCCGCCGGTAATTGATTGAGACCAAGTCAAACTCGGTTTCTTTCAAGTCTTTTCGAACTGGCTGTCCCGATATTTAGAACGATGAACTGAATCCCAAGTGCTTGATTTGCTAGCCCTTGGAAAACTTAGGCAGTTTGTGATGAAGCATGTTCTGCCCCGCCA
>CAILKO010000055.1 GCA_903834835.1 uncultured Pseudomonadota bacterium
CTGCGGAGTATCGATTGATTATTCGAAGATTTTGGCGACGACGCCGGCACCGACGGTCTTGCCACCCTCACGAATCGCAAAGCGCAAGCCCTGCTCCATCGCAATCGGCGCAATCAACGTCACTACCATCTTGATGTTATCCCCAGGCATCACCATCTCCACCCCTTCGGGTAACTCCACACTGCCGGTCACATCCGTCGTGCGAAAGTAAAACTGCGGACGGTATCCCTTGAAGAACGGCGTGTGACGCCCACCCTCATCCTTCGAGAGTACGTACACCTCACACTCGAACTTCGTGTGCGGATTGATCGACCCCGGCTTCGCCAGCACCTGACCCCGCTCCACATCCTCACGCTTCGTGCCACGCAGCAATATCCCGACGTTGTCCCCAGCCTGCCCCTGATCCAGCAGCTTGCGGAACATCTCCACGCCCGTGCATATCGTCTTCTGCGTCGCCTTCAATCCTACGATCTCGATCTCTTCGCCCACCTTGACGACCCCGCGCTCCACGCGCCCCGTCACCACCGTACCGCGACCCGAAATCGAGAACACATCCTCCACCGGCATCAGAAACGCCCCGTCCACCGCTCGCTCCGGCTGCGGTATGTACGTGTCCAGCGCCTCCGCCAGCTTCAGTATCGCCCCTTCCCCAATCTCCGAGGTGTCCCCCTCCAGCGCCTTGAGCGCCGAACCCGTCACGATCGGCGTGTCATCCCCGGGAAACTCGTACTTCGACAGCAACTCCCGGACCTCCATCTCCACCAGCTCCAGCAACTCCTTGTCGTCCACCATGTCCGCCTTGTTCAGGAAGACCACGATGTACGGCACGCCCACCTGCCGCGCCAGAAGAATGTGCTCGCGCGTCTGCGGCATCGGACCATCCGCTGCCGAAACCACCAGGATCGCCCCGTCCATCTGCGCCGCACCCGTAATCATGTTCTTCACATAATCCGCGTGCCCCGGGCAGTCCACGTGCGCATAGTGCCGGTTCGCCGTCTCGTACTCCACGTGCGCCGTGTTGATCGTAATCCCCCGCGCCTTCTCCTCCGGCGCCGCATCAATCTGGTCGTAGGCCTTCGCCTCACCACCAAACTTCTTCGCCAGCACGTGCGTGATCGCCGCCGTCAGCGTCGTCTTCCCGTGGTCTACGTGTCCTATCGTCCCTACGTTCAAGTGCGGCTTCGTACGCTCAAATTTGCTCTTTGCCATTTCGCGAATCCGGTCAGTGAGTGCCTAAAGAAACAGTCTTGTTTACTACTACTTCCTGCTACTGATCACCGCTTCGGCGACGTTCTTCGGCGCCTCTGCGTAGTGCTTGAATTCCATCGTGTACGTTGCGCGCCCCTGAGTGAGCGACCGGAGCGTCGTCGAATATCCGAACATCTCCGCCAACGGAACCTCGGCCTTGATCGTCTTTCCAGCGGCAAGGTCCTCCATGCCCTGGATTACACCTCGCCGGGAAGAAAGATCGCCCATCACATCGCCCATCTTTTCTTCCGGGGTCTCGACTTCGACCGCCATTATCGGCTCGAGCAGAATCGGGCTGGCCGCCCTCATTCCATCCTTGAACGCGAAAATTGCGGCCATCTTGAACGCGTTTTCGTTCGAGTCGACCTCGTGATAAGAACCGTAAAACAGTGTGACCTTGGCGTCGACGACCGGATACCCGGCAAGAACGCCATCCTGCAAAGCCTCTTCGACACCCTTCTGCACCGCCGGAATGAATTCGCGGGGCACCGCACCGCCTTTGATTGCGTCGACGAACTCGAACCCCTTGCCTGCAGGCTGTGGTTCCAGCCGGAGTTCCACGTGGCCGTACTGGCCGCGCCCGCCGGACTGCTTGACGAACTTCCCGACCTGCTCGATCGACTTCTTGAATGTCTCTCGATAAGCAACCTGGGGCTTGCCCACCGAGGCTTCAACGCCGAACTCGCGCTTCATTCGATCGACGATGATTTCCAGGTGAAGCTCGCCCATGCCTGCGATGATGGTTTGCCCCGACTCCTCATCCGTGCGCACACGGAAAGAAGGATCTTCCTGCGCCAGCCTGTTGAGCGCGACCCCCATCTTCTCCTGATCGACCTTGGTCTTGGGCTCGACCGCCTGGGAAATCACCGGCTCCGGAAATACCATCTTCTCGAGCGTAATCACCTTGTTCAAGTCGCAGATCGTCTCGCCGGTCGTCACGTCCTTCATGCCGACTGCGGCCGCGATATCGCCAGCGCGCACCTCTTTGATTTCCTCGCGCTGGTTGGCGTGCATCTGCAACAGACGCCCTACCCGCTCCTTCTTGCCGCGGATCGCGTTGTACACCGTGTCGCCCGAGTTCAGGACACCGGAATACACACGAATAAATGTCAACTGGCCGACGTACGGGTCTGTCGCGATCTTGAACGCCAAACCCGCAAAGGGTTCAGCATCATCGGCATTGCGCGTAACCTGCTGGCCCCGGTCGTTCTCGCCAGTCACCGGAGGGATATCGATCGGCGACGGCAGATACTCGATCACAGCGTCCAGCATCGCCTGCACGCCCTTGTTTTTGAAGGCCGTGCCGCAAAGCATCGGTACGATCTCGTTGTTGATCGTACGCAGGCGGATGCCGCGCTTGATCTCCTCGACCGTAAGCTCGCCGGATTCGAGGTACTTGTTCATCAGTTCCTCGTTCGCCTCGGCCGCGGCTTCTATCATTTTTTCGCGCCATTCCTTACAGGTGTCAACCAGCTCCGCAGGAATTTCGCGCTTGTCAAACTTCATACCCTGGGACGCTTCGTCCCAGTAAATCGCCTGCATGGCGACGAGGTCGACAACGCCTTGAAAATTCTCTTCAGCCCCGATCGGAACCTGAATGACCACCACATTCGCGCGCAATCGCGACTTCATTTGGTCGTAGACCTTGAAGAAGTTCGCACCGACGCGGTCCATCTTGTTGACGAACGCCAGCCGCGGCACGCGATACTTGTTTGCCTGCCGCCATACCGTTTCGGACTGCGGTTGCACGCCGCCGACAGCGCAGTAAACCATGCAGGCGCCGTCCAGCACGCGCATCGAACGCTCCACCTCGATGGTGAAATCGACGTGTCCCGGAGTGTCGATGATATTGATGCGGTGCTCGGGGAAGGACGTGTCCATCCCCTTCCAGAAACAGGTCGTCGCCGCGGACGTAATAGTAATGCCGCGCTCCTGCTCCTGTTCCATCCAGTCCATCGTCGCGGCGCCGTCGTGCACCTCGCCGATCTTGTGGTTCACACCCGTATAGAACAGGATGCGCTCCGTCGTCGTCGTCTTTCCGGCGTCGATATGCGCGCTGATGCCGATGTTCCGGTAGCGCTCGATTGGTGTCTTGCGTGCCACGACTTGTTTATCCTTTGACTGCTTTGCCTGCGAAATTTACCCTGCGCGCTCCGTCTGGTTCGGAAGCGCGCCGGACCGTCAGAATCTGTAGTGCGAGAACGCCTTGTTCGCTTCAGCCATGCGGTGGACTTCCTCACGCTTCTTCATCGCGCCGCCACGCCCTTCCGCTGCCTCCTGGAGTTCGCCCGCAAGGCGCACCGTCATCGATTTCTCACCGCGCTTCTGTGCGGCTTCGCGTATCCAGCGCATCGCAAGCGCGACGCGACGAACAGGACGTACCTCGACCGGAACCTGATAGTTCGCACCGCCGACTCGGCGGCTTTTGACCTCCACGATCGGCTTGACGTTCTGTACGGCCTGGCTGAAGACTTCCAGCGGGTCCTTTCCGGACTTCGTCTTGATCGTATCAAGCGCGCCGTAAATGATGCGTTCGGCAACCGACTTCTTGCCACTGCTCATCAGCACATTGATGAACTTGGTGATCTCGGTGTTGTGGAACTTCGGATCCGGGAGAATCTCCCGCTTCGGTACTTCTCTGCGTCGAGGCATGTCTGATCAACCCTTCTCTAGCCCTGCTTGGCGCGTTTTGCGCCGTACTTGGAGCGGCTCTGCTTCCTGTCCTTGACACCCTGAGTATCAAGCGAGCCGCGCACGATGTGATAGCGCACGCCCGGTAGATCCTTCACCCGGCCGCCCCGGATGAGTACCACCGAGTGCTCCTGCAGGTTATGTCCCTCGCCGCCGATGTATCCGATCACCTCGAATCCATTGGTCAAACGGACTTTCGCGACCTTCCGCAGAGCGGAGTTCGGCTTCTTCGGAGTCGTGGTGTAGACCCGCGTGCAAACCCCGCGCTTTTGCGGCGAACCCGCTAACGCAGGCACCTTGGACTTCGGCTTCTTGGCGGCGCGCCCGAAGCGCACCAGTTGATTAACCGTTGGCATTTTTCCCAGTTCCCAGAAACGAACCGGGCGGCCACGAAGCTATTCGCTGCCGCCCAGCAAAAAAGAGGCGGGATTATACGAACGCTTCCTTGAATACGTCAAGGGCGACGCCCGTCCAGAATCCCCATGCCTCGGTATTTCAGCGTGAAATTGGATCCTGCACAGGGTCGGCGACGAATCCAAGGGTCCTTTCGAACGACGATTCCCGCAGAGGCCGCAGCGGAAGGAATTCGGCTTGCCCCTCGTCGTGAATTTTGCAGCGCAGCAACAACCCTCCGCCGTACGAATCCAGGCCGGCGGCGTCCTCTCCTGCATTGATCAGCATGTCCGCGAGGAAACGAAGGTCCCGGTCGTCGACCACGCCCGCACCCCGTACCCCACGCAACACCACTGCGCCCGCCTCATCGAGCCAGGCTGCGGTGATTCGCCCAGCGCGTTGCCCACAGTGGTCGCGCCAGCCCTCGTCCTCGAACCGAAACACCAGCGGTGTGCGATGCAACCGCACATATACGCGCTGGGGGCCATTTTGGAAATACCAACGACCCTGCGCATCACTCACGTAACCGCTTGCAATATAACGGTTAAACGCCGGATTCGACACGCGCTGGAAGCGCATCGGGTCATAGGCGTCCCGCAGCAACCAGTTGCCCCGCCCGTCGAGTGCGAGCCAGCCGTATACCGCTGGAATCTCCGGCCAGGGAGGCAAACCGCGCTTTTGAACCAACGCTGCACTCACCCCAGCGACAGCGCATCAACGGGTAACGGCTGACAGACGCCAAACCCCTGCGCATAGCCGACTCCCAACGCGACAAGTCGTGCAAGGATATCCTGCTCTTCGACGCATTCCGCGATGACCCCCATCCGGATCACCTCACCGACTCGCAGCACCGCACGCAACTTGGTCTCCGCAGAGGGGTTCGACAGGATCTTTCTGACGATCGAACCGTCAACTTTCACAAAATCCGGGCGCAGTGTCTTGATCGCGTTGAACGACACCGAGCGCTGTCCGAATCCATCGATCAGGATGGCGGCCCCCACCTTGCGGATTTCCCTTGCAAAATCCTCGGCCGCCTGGGGCCGTAGCAGCGTATCCGATTCATCTATCTCGAAGATCAGCGCCTTCCCCTCGACACCCGCGCTGCTCAGCAAATTTGCGACATCCCCCGGAAACGTCCGGTCCTCTAAGGTCTGGCTGGCAAGGTTGACTGAGAAGCAGGGCAGTTTCACACCCCGCGCCAAGCGGCTGATCGCAGTGCGAACGACCCAGCGGTCCAACTGCGGCATCATCCCGTAGTGCTCGAATATCGGGAAAAACTCCCCTGGAGGGAGCAGCGCGCTTTCCTCTTCGCGAAACCGGATCAGCACTTCCGCAAAAGGAAAGGTTTCGCCGCTCTTCAGAGCGCGCACGGGCTGGCAGAAAAGCGTGAGCTCATCGTTCTCGAGCGCAGTTCGAAGGCGCACGACAGGATCGTCCCAGCCCGCGAACTCGCTGTCCATGCGGGCGAAGAATTCGTTGTCAATGATCTGATCCGGGATGGCCCTATCCTCCTGAAGCCGGGATCGCCCCGGTCCTGTGCATCGGTTCCATGTGTGCATTCTAGGGCGAACCACCCGGCCGCGATCCAATCCCGCCATACAACACGCGCCGGATATTAGTGGTCGGGTTCGAGCCCGACGAAGCTGGTCAGCCCCCGGGCCAGCCCCGAGCTCACCCAGATCAACACTTTCTGGTGCCAGGGAATGTTTCGCCACTGTGTCATGGGCATTGGTCTGGCACCCGAATGCAGTGCTGCCATCAGGCTGGCGTGAAGCTCGTGTGCGAAGGCCGCATCATCCACGAAGAGGTTGGCCTCCCGTGCGAGCAGCAGGCTGAAAGGATCGATATTGGATGACCCGATACTCACGCTTGCTCGGTCGAAAACCGCAACTTTCGCATGAAGAAAACTGAGGTGATACTCGTGGATCTCGATCCCCGCCTGAAGCAGCGCGCCATAGAGTGCTCGCGTAGCATAGTGCAGCAACGCGTACTCGGCGCGCCCCTGCAGCAACAGAACGACTCGCGTACCCCGGGCGCGCGCATCGAACAATGCCCTGCGGAAACGCCTGCCGGGCAGGAAATACGCGCATGCAATCACCACCTCCTCCCGAGCATTCGCGATACATCTCAGCAGTTCGTTCTCAACATCGCGCCGGTGCCCGACGCTGTCACGAACGAGCAACCGGACCCGGCCCGCACGCCTTGGCACGCGAGCGAAAGCGCGCAAGGAAATTTCTTCTATGCGAGTCTCGAACCCCGTGGGTCTGCCAACGTTAGCGAGCAACACGAGAAACCAGAGCCTTGATGCCACAGCCCTGACGTCTGCGGCGACGACGCCAGCCACCCGCACTGCGTAGTCAAAGCGCGGCGGAAGCTGACCCGATCCGTCGAAGTCGTCTATGACGTTAATTCCGCCGACAAACGCGATCGTCGAATCGATCACTGCGAGTTTGCGATGCATCCGTCGCAGGCGTGCCCGGGACCGCATCCACAGGCCACGCTCCGGCCGGAAGACCTGCAACCGGACTCCGCTCTCGCGAAAAGCCCGGCGCAGGCGCTCCGGGAAGCCGCGCGACCCGAATCCGTCTATCAGGACATGGACCCTAGCTCCCCTTGCCGCGGCCCTGCACAGCGCGGCAGCCACGAGGCTCCCGGTCTGGTCCGACTCGAAAATATAAGTTTCGAGAAAAACTTCCTCCCGTGCCGAATCAAGTGCAGCCACCAGCGCAGGAAAATACTCCTCCCCGTTCCTAAGCAGATCGAGACGATTGCCATCGACCAGATGCACGGCTGACGCGTCGCCGGCGATCATGCCGGGTCGCAGCCCAGTTCCGTACTGAGCACCACGTGATCAGAAAGCAGAGACCATGGCAGTCCGCGGTGCGCATGCGACCGCAGAACGGAAAATCCTCGGACGTATATCCGGTCCAGCCGGAGCAACGGAAAGAGACTGGGGAAGGTACGTGCCGGGCGCCCCGTAACCGAAAAGTGAACTTCCCTTACCCCGAGCGCGTCCCCGAGGTAGCGCCCCGCCCTGTGCCGCCAGTCGTTGAAATCACCGGCAATGATCACCGGCTCCGCTGCCGGCACACGGCTCTCGACCATCTCCACGATCGCACGCAACTGCCGTTGTCTCCCGCCCTCATGCAGCGAGAGGTGGGCACAGATGCAGTGAAGGACCCGATCCCACCCCGGAATCCTCAGGGCACAGTAGAGCAATCCACGGCTCTCGAAACGGTGATTCGAGACGTCGTAGTTGGCACATGCCACGATGGGATGTTTGGAAAGCAGCGCGTTACCGTGATGTCCTTGCCCGTACTCGGCATTGCGGCCGTAAGCATGCTGCCAACCGCCCTCGGCGAGAAATTCGTACTGGGGCTGAGAGGGGCAGTCCGCGAACCGCGCAGCGTGGCGCCGGTTCGTACCCTGGACTTCCTGCAGGAACACGATGTCCGCATCCAGCGCGCGAAGGCCTTCTCTCAGATCGTGGATCACGAGCCGCCGGTTGAACTGGGACAGCCCCTTGTGAATATTGAGTGTCGCTACACGCAGCGTCGCCGAGCGCCCGAGGACGGATGCCGTCATGACCGCATCCGCGCTGGATTCCCGCCCGAAGTACCTAGGCTCAGACGTGCTGGCAGCGCGAGTATTGCGTCCCTGTTGGTCCAGGAAAAGCACCGCGCCGCAGCCTCCTCCCAGGGCAGCCACAGAAACGCAGTATGCTCCTCGGGCGCCAGGCGCACAGGCACGGCCTGATCCAGCACCAGGCTGAATACGTGCTCGACGTTGTATCGCACCCCGGGCGCGTAACGATGGCGCCAGACCTCAAAAATCTCGAACGTGTTGGACGATTCCCAGTCTGTCAGTGCGTCCGGCCCCGCATTGATGCCGGTTTCCTCCCGCAACTCGCGTGCGGCCGCTTCAAGAGGCGGTTCGCCGACTGCATCAAGCGCGCCCGTGACCGACTGCCAGTAGCCGGGGAATCGCGCCCGTTCGATCAGCAGGACCTGCAGATCGCGCGTATGAACCACAACGAGGACCGATACCGGAATCTTGTATCGCATACCCTCGCCCCTGCGCACGCCTCAGCCGGTCGCCAGGCGTGTGCGACGCATCACGCCTTCCCCGTTTCGCGCAGCCGCAATCCGAGCTCGCGCAACTGCCGTTCGTCCACAGGACTCGGCGCCTGAGTGAGCAGGCACTGGGCGCGCTGTGTCTTCGGGAAAGCGATGACATCGCGTATGGAATCCACCCCGGCCATCATTGTTACGAGCCGGTCCAACCCGAAGGCCATACCGCCATGCGGCGGAGCGCCGTAGCGCAGATTGTCCAGCAGAAAGCCGAATTTCGACCGTGCTTCCTCTTCGGAAATACCGAGCGCACCGAAGACCTTCTGCTGAACTTCGGCGCGGTGGATACGAACCGAGCCGCCACCGATCTCGGACCCGTTCAACACCATGTCATAGCCTTTCGAGATCGCCTTGCCCGGGTCCGAAGCGAGGAAGTCCTCATGGCCATCCTTCGGCGCCGTGAAGGGATGGTGCATCGCACTCCATCGCTTCTCGCCCTCGTCCCACTCGAACATCGGAAAGTCGACCACCCAGAGCGGCTTCCAGCCGGGTTTCGCCATTCCCTTGTCATGACCCAGGCGGGTTCGCAGAGCCCCGAGCGCATCATTCACGATTTTGGCGCGATCCGCGCCAAAGAAGATCAGGTCGCCATCGGTCGCGCCCGTCCGCTGCAAAAGTGCTTCCAGGGATTCCGGCGTCAAAAACTTGACGATCGGCGACTGGAGCCCTGCCGGGACGTTGTGCCGATCATTTACTTTGATATAGGCAAGCCCCTTCGCGCCGTAGATCGAGACAAAGGCGGTGTAGTCATCAATCTCCTTGCGACTGAGATCCGCCCCAGGTACACGCAACGCCGCCACGCGCCCGTCCGGAAGGTCCGCCGCCGCCCGGAAAACCTTGAAATCCACGGTTTTCATCAGGTCGGTCAGATCGATCAGCTCCAGCGGGATCCGCAGGTCAGGCTTGTCCGAACCAAAGCGTGCCATCGCCTCTGCGTAGGTCATGCGCGGAAACGGATCATCCAGCTCGACCCCCAGGACATCGCTGAAAACGTCGCGTATGAGCCTTTCCATCAGGTTCTGAATCGAACGCTCGTCCATGAACGAGGTTTCAATATCGACCTGTGTGAATTCAGGCTGGCGATCCGCGCGCAGGTCCTCGTCCCGGAAGCACTTCACAATCTGGTAGTAGCGATCGAATCCAGCAACCATCAGCAGCTGCTTGAAAAGCTGCGGCGACTGCGGCAAAGCGAAGAACTCGCCCGGATGTACCCTCGACGGCACCAGATAATCGCGTGCTCCCTCTGGCGTGGAGCGGGTGAGCATCGGCGTCTCGATATCGATGAATCCAAGACTGTCCAGGTGATTACGAACCGCCATGGCAACCCGGTATCTCAGGCGCAGGTTCTTCTGCATTACGTCTCGGCGCAGGTCCAGGACCCGGTGCTGAAGCCGCGTGTTTTCGGAGAGATTGTCATCGTCGAGCTGAAACGGCGGAGTTACGGCCGTGTTCAGAATCTCGACTTCGTGCGCGAGAATCTCGATCTCGCCCGAGCGGATGTCCGGGTTCGCGGTGCCCTGCGGCCTCCTGCGCACCCTCCCCGTTATACGGAGCACGAACTCACCCCGAACCTTCTCCGCAGTGCCGAACGCATCCGCGCGGTCCGGATCGCAGACCACCTGGGCCAAGCCTTCACGATCACGAAGATCGATGAAGATCACGCCGCCATGGTCCCGGCGCCGATGCGCCCAGCCGCAGAGCGTTACGGTCTGATCGACAAGCGCGGCAGAAAGCTCGCCGCAGTAGTGTGTGCGCATAGAATTTCCAGAAAGAATCAGAGCGGGATGGACGGCTTCGCGGGTTTGGTCTGAGGCGCAACCAGGCCCATGGATATGATGTACTTGAGAGCCTCATCCACGCTCATATCGAGCTCGATGATGTCCGATCGCCGAACCATCACGAAGTAGCCGCCCGTGGGGTTCGGCGTGGTCGGGACATAGACGCTGACGAAGTCGCCCTGCAGATGATTGACGACATCGCCACCGGGAACGCCCGTCTGGAACCCGATGGTCCACATCCCTTCGTGAGGCCACTGGACCAGAAGCGCCTTGCGAAACGCCTGTCCGCCAGAAGAGAAAAGCGTGTCTGAAACCTGCTTGACGCTGGAATAGATCGACGAAACAAACGGAATGCGGTGCAGCAAGTAGTGCCAGACTCGCACCAGGCGCGCACCGATGATGTTGGCCGAAAGCACTCCCGTGGCAAACACGATCACCGCCGTGAGGACGACGCCCATCCCCGGTACATGGACGCCCAGCATGCTCTCCGAGCGCCACTCCGCCGGCACCAGCAACAGTGTCTGGTCCAGCGTCTCGACGACCAGCTTCAGCACCCAGATCGTGATGACGAGCGGAATCCAGATCAGCAAGCCGGTTATGACGTATTTCTTCACTGGGTTCGGGCTCCGAGAACCGGGAGACCGTCTGGGCGTGGAAAGATTCGATTATATCGGACGGCCCGTCTCGATCACTCGCGACGCACCCGGTTAGCCCGAGCCACCGCCCGAGCCACCGCCCGAGCCACCGCCCGAGTCGCCGCCTGAGCTCGCAGGCGCTGGCGGCGGCGCCGACTCGCCGCTTGACGCGGCCTTGTCTGTCGACTCCGGTTTCGCACTAGTGCCCGTCGAGGGAGACGAACCGCTGCTCTTGTTGCGGAAATCCGTCACATACCAACCGCTGCCTTTCAATTGAAACCCGACGGCTGAAACAAGCTTCCGGAAAGTCTCCTTGCCGCACGAGGGACAGACTGTCTTGGGAGGCTCGGAGATCTTTTGCAGGTACTCCTCCTGAAAATTGCAGGATTCGCATCGATATTCGTAGATCGGCATCGTCAAGCTCCAACCTGGTGTGTCTGCCCATGCCGGGGGTCCCGGCGCGGGAGTGAAGATTGGGTCGCCGTCCGCAGTTTCAACTCGCGGACGGCCCCCAGCTGGGCGACCGAACTAGAACGGGATGTCGTCTTCCATATCGTCGAACTTGCCGGCGGGTTTCTTACTCGCCGCCGCAGCCCTGGGCTCCGCTCTGGGTTCTGTGCGGGGTTCGCCCCGCGCATCCATCGGCGCTTCAACGCGACCCGAGGCATCCCCCGCGCCCGCCCGCCCTCCCAGCATCTGCATGGAGTCGGCGATGATCTCGGTCGTATACCGGTCCTGCCCATCCTTGTCCTGCCACTTGCGCGTCCTGATGCGGCCCTCGATATAGACCTGGGAGCCCTTTTTCAGGTACTCGCCCGCGATTTCCGCCAGCTTGCCGAAGAACGCGACCTTGTGCCATTCGGTCTGCTCCTTCTTTTCGCCAGTCGACTTGTCCTTCCAGGAATCCGTCGTCGCGATCGAGATGTTCGTCACCGCACCACCATCTGGCAGATATCTCGTTTCGGGATCCCTTCCCAGGTTGCCCACGATAATCGCCTTGTTCACTGAAGCCATCATGCTTCTCCTGTCAAAAGTCGTCGAAGTCCGTTTTCGTCCCAACCGTCGGGAATTACGGTTACTCTGGCAATCCGCTCCTTCTCCAGCACTTCCGCATCGCGCACCCCTTGTACCCGGACCAGCGCCTCCCGCAGCCCTTCGAGGCGAACCCCGGTGGGAATAGAAAACGTTAGTGGCGTGAGTCGGTTGACCTGCCGCGCCGGCGCACGCATCCCCGTTGCAGCCGCGAACCATGCGACGGTCAGAAAAGCGCAGGCCGCGAACACGCCCTGGGCGCCGGCATTTTCGGCCAGCATGCCACCAAACAGCCCCCCGAAAAACAGACCCAGTGTCTGGGTCGTGTTGTAGACGCCGATCGCGGTCCCTCGCGCATGCTCGGGCGCGATGCGCGAGACGAGCGACGGGAGCATGGCTTCCAGCACATTGAATGCAGCAAAAAATCCGAGCAGCAGGATGCCCGTGCCCACCAACGACGCACCTTGCCAGGCAAGCGCGAACAGCAACTCCACGACCAGAAGCAGCAGCACCGCCCCGAGCAGCACCGGCTTGGTCTTTCCAGCGCGATCCGCCATCATCACAGGTGGCACCATGAGGACGAAGGAAACGAGCACCACCGGAAGATATATTTTCCAGTGCTCGCCCACCGGGAATCCACCGCCAACAAGCATCGTCGGCACCACGACGAACATCGCCATCTGCACGACATGCAGAACGAAGATGCCGAGGTTCAAGCGCAGCAACTCGGGATTCGCGAGTTCCCTGCGAAGCGCCGCCCCCGAGAGCGGTGCCGCGCGGGGCTTCATCGGCACATCCGGCACCAGCGAGCGGATCATCCAGATCGCGAACAGGGCAAGCAACCCGGTAAGCACGAACAGTCCGCTCATGCCGACCAGACCATAGAGAACCGGCGCGCCGACCAGGGAAAGGGCGAAGCTCAGTCCGATCATGCCGCCGATCATCGCCATCGTCTTGGTGCGGTGCTCCTCGCGGGTAAGATCGGCCGCAAGGGCCACCACGACCGAGGATATCGCCCCCGCTCCCTGGAGGGCCCGCCCTGCGATCGCAACCCAGATATCGTTCGCGAGGGCGGCCACGAAGCTTCCCGCAGCAAACACGATCAGGCCCAGGATGATCACGCGTTTGCGGCCCCAGCGATCGGACGCCATTCCAAAGGGAATCTGGAGCAGCGCCTGAACAAGGCCGTAGGCGCCAAGCGCGAGCCCGACCAGGGTCAGGTTGTCGCCCCCGCGGAGCTGGGGCGCGTGGGTGACAAACACCGGCAGGATCAGGAACAGGCCCAGCATCCGGATGCCGAAAATGGCGGCTAGGCTCAGGCCCGCACGCCGTTCGGTCCGGCTCATGGGCGAACGCGGAAGCGTCGACATACTATGCAGGCGATGGATTGGAAGCCCGGGCGGGTAAGCCGCTATAGTAGCAGGTTAGCCCCTTCGGCCCTGCTCTCCGAGAACACGATGGACGTCATCCGCATCCGCGGCGCGCGCACCCACAATCTGAAGAACATCAACGCGGATCTGCCGAAGAACCGCCTCGTCGTGATCACCGGACTTTCCGGCTCCGGGAAAAGTTCTCTCGCCTTCGACACCCTGTATGCGGAAGGGCAGCGCCGCTACGTCGAGTCGCTCTCCTCCTATGCGCGCCAGTTCCTGCAAATGATGGAAAAGCCGGACGTCGACCTGATTGAAGGCCTCGCGCCCGCGATCTCCATCGAGCAGAAGGCGGCCAGCCACAACCCGCGCTCGACCGTCGGGACCGTTACCGAGATCCACGACTACCTGCGCCTGCTCTACGCCCGGGCCGGCACCGCGCACTGCCCCGAGCACGGCATGCCGCTCGAAGCGCAATCAGTCGCCCAGATGGTCGATCACGCACTCGCGCTTGCCGAGGGGACGCGCCTCATGATTCTCGCTCCGGTGATTTCGGCGAGAAAAGGCGAGCAGGCGGGCCTCTTCGACGACCTCCGCGCCCAGGGATACACGCGCGTACGGATAGATGGAAAACTGCACGACCTGGACCGCGTACCGGCATTGGCGAAAAACGCTCAGCACAACGTGCAGGTCGTGATCGACCGGCTCGCGGTGCGCCCGGATGCGAAGCAGCGCCTGGCGGAATCCTTCGAGGCGGCGCTTCGCCACGCAAACGGGCGCGCCATTGCGCTCGACGTCGCATCCGGTCGCGAGCACCTTTTTTCCGCGCGGCACGCCTGCCCGATCTGCAGCCATTCGATTGCCGAACTCGAACCGCGGCTCTTTTCTTTCAACAATCCCGCCGGAGCATGTCCTCGGTGCGAAGGTCTGGGCAGCGTCGAATTCACTGACCCGGAACGGGTCGTCGCACACCCGAACCTCAGCCTCGCCGCAGGAGCGATCAAGGGCTGGGACCGACGCAATCTTCTCTATTTCTCGATGCTCAAGTCCCTGGGGGCGCACTACGGCTTCGACATCGAACAGCCCTGGGAAATGCTGGACGACCCGATCCAGAAGGCCGTGCTCTACGGCTCCGGCAAAGAGAACATCCGATTCACCTATCCGGGCGAGCGCGGACGGGCGCAGGTGAAGGAGCACACGTTCGAAGGCGTTATTCCGAGTCTCGAACGCCGGTACGCCGAAACCGATTCAGCTACGGTCCGCGAGGAAATCGCGAAGCTCCGCGCACACCGTAGCTGCCCGGACTGCGGCGGCACGCGGCTGCGCGCCGAGGCGCGCCACGTGCTGCTTGGCGGGCAGGCGATACACCAGATCGCGGCGTTGCCGCTGCGCGAAAGCCTCGCGTTTTTCCGTGCACTTCAGCTCGTGGGCGCCCGCCAGCAGATTGCCGACCGGATCGCGCGCGAAGTCGCGACCCGGCTGGAGTTTCTCGTCAACGTCGGACTGGACTACCTTTCTCTTGACCGCTCCGCAGACACCCTTTCGGGCGGTGAGGCGCAGCGAATTCGCCTTGCCAGCCAGATCGGTTCGGGGCTGAGCGGGGTGATGTACGTGCTGGACGAGCCCTCGATCGGACTGCATCAGCGCGACAACGCACGTCTGCTCGAAACACTGCGCCGCCTGCGCGACCTCGGGAATACCGTCATCGTGGTTGAACACGACCGCGATGCGATCGCCGCCGCCGACTACGTCCTCGACATGGGCCCCGGAGCGGGCGAGACAGGCGGAGAGATTGTCGCCCAGGGCACGCCCGGGCAGATCGCCGCCCACCCTGCATCTCTCACCGGCAAGTACCTGCGCGGGGTGCTGGAAATACCTACGCCCGCGACTCGCAGACGGCCGAAGCCCGGGCGCAGCATCGAGATATACGGCGCGCGCGGCAACAACCTCAAAGAGCTGGACGTGTGTATCCCTCTCGGGCTGCTCATCTGCGTCACCGGCGTTTCCGGATCGGGTAAATCGACCCTGATCAACGACACCCTGCATGCGGCGGCAGCGGCCCGGCTGAACGGCAGCATGGCGCAGTCTGCCCCCCACGAGCGTATGGACGGATTGCAACACCTCGACAAGGTGATCTGCGTCGATCAGAGCCCGATCGGGCGCACCCCGCGCTCCAATCCCGCCACCTACACGGGGCTGTTCGCACCGATTCGGGAAATCTACGCGGGCGTGCCGGAAGCCCGAGCGCGGGGCTACGACTCGGGCCGTTTCTCCTTCAACGTAAAGGGGGGCCGCTGCGAGGCATGCCAGGGAGACGGCGTCACCCGGGTGGAAATGCATTTTCTTGCCGACATCTACGTCGCCTGCGACGCCTGCCGTGGCCTGCGTTACAACCGGGAAACGCTCGAGATCCGCTACAAGGGACGCAACATCCACGACGTGCTGCTGATGACCGTGACCGAGGCGCTTGATTTCTTCAGCGCAGTGCCCGCCGTCGCGCGCAAGCTGCGCACGCTCTGCGACGTCGGCCTGGGCTACCTGCGGCTCGGGCAGGCGGCGACCACCCTCTCCGGGGGCGAGGCACAGCGCGTCAAGCTGTCGCTCGAACTCTCCAAGCGCGATACCGGAAAGACGCTTTACATACTGGACGAACCGACGACCGGACTGCATTTCCACGACATCAGCATGCTCCTTCACGTGCTGCACCGCCTGCGCGACGCTGGCAACTCTGTCGTGGTGATCGAGCACAACCTGGACGTGATCAAGACCGCAGACTGGGTGATCGACCTCGGACCCGACGGCGGCGCGGGCGGTGGCCGCATCGTTGCGCAAGGCACGCCCGAGGAAGTCGCCGCGAACGACGACAGCATCACCGGACGCTACCTCCGCGAACTGCTGCCCGCCCGGTCACGTGCGAAGCGCAGCACAACGAATTTCGCAACCAACTGAGCCCTTCCGATGCTGACAGAAGACGCCAACAATCGCAGCACCACCATAACCTGGGCCGATCCTGCAGAGCTCGTCGAAGCGCGAAAGAGGATGTCCGGGCTTGAGTTCCTGCGCGCCTTGCGCGACGGGAGTCTCCCGCCGCCGCCGATGGCCTCGCTGCTCGGCTTCTGGCTGGTCGAGGCCGAACCCGGCCGCGTCGTGTACGAAGCAACGCCCGCCGAGTATCACTACAACCTGATCGGGGTGGTGCACGGCGGATTCGCGATGACGCTGCTCGATTCGACCATGGCATGCAGCATTCAGACTCAGCTCGCGGCGGGCACCGGCTTCACCACGCTCGAAGTCAAGGTCAACATGGTCCGCGCAATCACCCTGCAAGCCGGCAAGCTGCGCGCGATCGGCACGATCGTTCATCCCGGTCGCTCGATCGCCACCGCGGAAGGACGCATCGAAGACGAGAGCGGCAAGCTCTACGCGCATGGCTCGACGACCTGCATGGTCATGAGCCGGTAGATCCGGTCTGCTGGATCGCGCATTGCGCGCTTCGGGTCGAGGGTGGAGAATCCAGATATGCCATCCGGAAGCATCTTCCGCTTCACACCTCCGTCCGGCAGCGCCACCCGCCACCTGTTCATCTTCCTGCATGGCGGCGGCGCGACAGCGCGCTCGATGATCCCTGTCGCCTTCGACTTCCGCGCGCGCTTTCCGAGTGCCGCGCTTGTCGTGCCGAACGGTGTGGAACCGCACTCCTCCAGCGGTGACGCTCAGAACTGGATCCAGATGGCGGGCCTGAACGACGACAACCGCGCCTCGCGGGTCGCCGCCGTGCTGCCCGCCGTCGAGTTCCTGATCCGCCGAGAACAGGCGGCCAGCGCGGTACCGGCAGCGCGGACGGTGCTCATCGGCTTTTCACAGGGCGGCATGGTCGCGCTTGAGGCGGTGAAGGCCATCCCGGATCTTGCGGGCGCTGTCGTCGGCTACGCCTCCCGTTTCGCGCGCCTGCCAGCCGCGGGCTCTCGCATCGATGCGCGCATCCACCTGGTACACGGCGCGTTCGACGCGATCGTCTCGCGGGTCCATGCGGAACGCGCAGCGCGGGTGCTGGATGCGCTGCACGTCCCGGTCACACTCGACATCATTGACGACCTCGGGCACGCACTGAATCGTCCGGCGATCTGCTGCGGTTCGCTGCGCCTGCTGCAGGGGATCTACGAAAGGCGCCGGGCACCTCTCCAATGAAAACGGCGTCGCCAATGTCGGCCGAGGAGGCCGTGCTGCTGTTCGCGCACGGCTCGCGCGACCCCGAGTGGGCGCGCCCCGTCGAGGCGCTGCGCACCCGTATTGCCGGACTGACCTGCGCGCGCGTGGACCTCGCCTATCTGGAGTACTGTGCGCCGACACTCGCCGCGGCACTCGCGCAGATGGCCGGCGAAAGCATCCGCCGGGTGCACATCGTGCCCGTGTTCATCGGCCAGGGCGCCCATCTGCGGCGCGACCTGCCTGCTCTGGTGGACACAGCACGGCAGGCTCACCCGGAACTTCGCATTGAGCTGCTCCCTGCGATCGGGGAACAGCCGGAGATACTCGAGGCGATTGCACACGCGATCGCCTCGCGGATCCCGGGCGAGCCGTCCGGCACGGCCCCTCAGCAACATAAGTAACATATATGTTACCAATTTTGCTGAGGGGCCGAAATATACGCCTCCTCGGGCACGCACCGACTTCGCTGAACCGGGGTCACGTAAAATTCGCGCTCCACCGTGTCCATCCGATCCCGCCCAATGACCAAGAAAGTCTCGATTCCCATCCGCGCAAAGAGCGCGCCCAAAGCACCCAAGAAATCCTACGACTGCGCCAAGTGCCCGGGCTATTGCTGCAGCTACCAGCTGATCGAGATCAACAAGCGCGACATCGCCCGGCTCGCGCGCCACTTTGAACTGGAATATTCCGTCGCCGAAGAACGCTTCACGAAATACGACGCCAGCCAGAAGGCGCGCGTACTCCGGCACCGCAAGGACACCGTGTTCAAGACCATCTGCATGTTCTTCGACCAGAAGGAACGGCGCTGCACGGTCTATGAGTCGCGTCCAGGCGTGTGTCGCGACTACCCGCTCGCGAAACGTTGCGGGTACTACGATTTTCTTGAATTCGAGCGCGACCAGCAGGACGACCCCGACTATATTGCGCTCACCTGAGCTAGGGCCCAGAGCCAGAGCGAACCGGCACACCCTGTGGACGACATCGAGACCCTGAAGCGCATCCTCGCAACGTCGAAGACCGTCGCCGTAGTCGGTCTCTCCGCCGACTGGTTCAGGCCGAGCTACTTTGCCGCGAAGTACATGCAGGAACATGGCTACCGAGTGATCCCGGTGAATCCGCGCTACGCGGGCTCCGACGTGCTAGGTGAACTGTGCTACGCGAGCCTGTCCGAGATTCCGGAGAAGGTCGACATCGTCGACGTTTTCCGCCGCACCTCGGAAGTGCCACAGATTGCTGACGAGGCGGTTCGAATCGGTGCCCGGGTGCTGTGGCAGCAACTCGGGATACAGAACGAGGTCGCGGCGGCAAGCGCCCGGGCGGCCGGGCTCGTAAGCGTGATGAACCGCTGCGTGAAGATCGAGCACGGCCGCCTGTTCGGAGGACTGAACTGGGTGGGCGTGAACACGCGGATCATTTCAGCCAAACGCCCGCGCTCTCTGCCGTACTGAAGGCGAGGCGGGCGACAGCGCGGCGTCAGGTGCAAGGCGATTGCAACAGACAAAATGCCGGATTATTTCCGTCCCTATCTGGCGTATCCGGCCCGCAGGACGTATCCTTCGCTCGCCCCCACTTGGTGCGCCAACGGCGACCTGACCGGGACCCATGCACCCTTCCTGCGGGGAATAAACTTTCCCGAGAACCAGCCCAGTAAGGCAGATCCAGAAATGACCACTCCGACGCGTTTCTTCGATGGCCCCTTCGGCAGATTGGTGCTTGGCCGTATCAGCATCACCGGACTCGCGGCCGCTTGCCCTGAGCCGCGCATCGCATTCCTGTTCGACCAGGCCGAAATCGCACTGCGGCTCGGCGAGTTCGGCGCTGTGCTCACGCGAAACGAGATCCTTTTGCTGAATTCCGGGCAGCTGGCGGTTCCCGTTGAGGATCCCGCCGCGGATGCTGGCCCCCGAATGCTGGTGTTCCAGGCCTCTCGTGACTGGCTGGGCGACCGATTCCCGGCGATCTTCGGCACGCCGGACCACGCTGCTTTTCGCCGCCCGGTCGAGACCGTCACCCGGCGCCTGAGGCGCCTGGCCGACGCCCTGTCGATCGAAGTTCTGAACGACCAGTTCCTGTCGACCGAAAGGCTCGAGTTCATGCTGCAGGAACTTACCCTTTCCGTTGTCGAGTCATTCGTCGCGAGACGCAAGAGTGCCGCGCCGCTATGGGAAGGATCGCGCTTCGCCGACAGCCGCATCCGGCATGCTCTCGCGCTGCTGCGCGCACAACCGAACAAGGAACTCAACATGGATCGCGTCGCCACTGTTGTCGGGCTGTCGCGGTCCCGCTTTTATGATCTCTTTCAGCTTTGCACAGGCATCGCGCCACGTGCCTATCTTGATTTCCTTTGCGTCGAGACGGCGATTACCCGCCTTGCGGCAGGGGGAAGCCGGATCAGCGAAGTATCAGCCGAGCTTGGCTTCTCCGCGCAGAGCAACTTCACGCGCTTCTTCCTCAACCAGGTCGGCGTCCCCCCGTCCACCTATCGCCGTGCGAGCTTCCGGGAAGAAGACATGCCTAAGGGTGGAATCGGCGAAACGCGTCTGGCGCTCGCCAAGGGCGCCGACGAATCACCCGCGGCGACACCGGCGGGAAATCCGGAAGTCTGAAGCACCGACCACCGGCGGCGAGGCGGCGCGCCTGCGGCTGACGATCCGGCTTTTGCACCCACTGCCCGCCTGATGCTACCCTCGGTTGCGGTCTTCCCCGCACCACCGAGCGCATGAAATCCGATGGCTGATCGATCGTTTGGCGTCGAAACGCTTTGCCTGCACGCGGGCCAGATTCCGGATGCCGCCACCGGCGCGCGCGCTGCGCCGATCTACCAGACGACATCGTTCGTGTTCGATTCTGCGGATCATGCGGCGAGCCTGTTCAATCTGCAGACCTTCGGCAACACGTACTCCCGCATATCGAACCCCACCGTGGCGGTGTTCGAGGAGCGGATGGCCGCGCTCGAGAACGGCCGCGCGGCGCTTGCCTGCGCAAGCGGCCAGGCCGCCGAGATGGTTGCCATACTGACCCTGTGCAAGGCTGGCGACCACATCGTTTCCTCGTCCACGCTATACGGCGGCACCCACACGCTGCTGCAGGTGAACCTCGCAAAGCTCGGGATCGAAACCAGTTTCGTGGACCCTGCGGACCCCGAGAACTTCCGCGCTGCCATCCGCCCGCAGACCAAGCTCGTCTACGCGGAGACGCTTGGCAATCCGATGCTGAACCTGGTCGATGTCGAAGCGATCGCGCGCATTGCGCACGAGGCAGGCGTCCCGCTCATCGTCGACAATACGGTGCCCACGCCCTATCTCTGCCGTCCTATCGACTGGGGTGCGGACATCGTGGTCCACTCCGCGACGAAGTACCTTGGCGGGCACGGCACGACGCTCGGGGGGGTGATCGTCGAATCCGGAAAGTTCGACTGGGGAAACGGCAAATTTCCGGAATTCACTACGCCCTCGCCAGGCTACCACGGGGTGATCTTTCACGAGACCTTCGGCGACTTCGGCTACACGATGAAGGCGCGCATGGAGATCATGCGTACTTTCGGCCCGACGCTTGCGCCGCTGAGCGCATGGCTTCTGCTCCAGGGTATCGAATCTCTGCATGTGCGCATGGACCGGCACTGCGCCAATGCGCTCGCAGTGGCGGAATTCCTCAGCCGGGACCCGCGCGTCGCGTGGGTCAACTATCCGGGACTTGCGGGCTACAGCCAGCATGCGCTCGCCCTGAAGTACCTGCAGAAGGGCGCTTCGGGTCTGCTCAACTTTGGCGTACGTAGCGGACCGCGCGCGGGCGAGCGCTTCATCGAGGCAGCCCAGTTCATGAGCCACCTTGCGAACATCGGAGATGCGAAAACGCTGATCATTCATCCGGCATCCACGACGCATCGCCAGATGAGCGAGGCCGATCAGGTCAGGGCGGGCGTGACGTCGGACATGGTCCGTATGTCGGTCGGTATCGAAAGTATCGACGACATCCTCTGGGACATTGACCAGGCGCTCACCCGGGCCGTCGCCGAATGAGCGCAGCGGGGCCGGCGCGTATCAGCCTGCTCTTCACCCCTGCCGCGCTGATCCTCGCCCTCGGGTTCGTCATTGCGTTTTACTGGGCCGCCGTTCCGCTCTCGAGTTTGCGCGCGGAGAGCAACTGGCTGCCGGGCCTGATCCTCGCGTTCTGCGGAGCGGGGATTCCAGTCGCCGGCTTTATACGCAACAGACAGTTCTTCGCAGATCCGAGGGCCCCGGGCCGCACTCGGGGCGCCGCACTGCTGGTCGCCGAATCCGCAACGCTGCTCTTCATTCTGCTCGTCTTCGCGAACGCGACGGCCGGCGGCGACAAGGAGGCTGCTCTGCTTGGCCGCATCAACGCGCTCACGATCGAAGCGTCCGAACTCCGCAAGCAGGTCGATCGGCACGCCCAGCGGCGTGGATCGCTGACAGACGCCGGCAAGGAATCCGACCTTGCCGGCATCGCGCACCGCGGAGAATCCTTCATCGGACGCGACGGCACGATCATCCTCTACGATTCGGACCTGCGCGCGCTTGCAGCAATGATTCCGGAACAGCGCGGCGGCGTGATCGACTGGCAGTACTTCGGCCTGCCGGCAAGGGCGTTTCCGCCTCATTGGCGCGGGCAGCCGGAGAGCAGCTTCACGCGGGACGATCCGGGAGACCCGGCCGAGCACTCGCAGGCCCTGCTCCGGATTGCAGCGGAACTTCAGCAGCGGATATCGGCACGCGCGAAGGAACTGGGTTCTGTCGCCGGCGCGGCGAACGCCGGTAGAGTCCCGAATGCGGGCCTGCTCGATTTCGGTTTCGTGGACCGGGACGGCCGGTTCGCGCTGTACAGCGACCGGCACGCCGTATTTCTGTACTACGAGCCGTCGATGCGGACCGACGGGCGCGTGAACTGGCTCTGCCGGTCCTATCCTCGCGAAGCCGCAATTTCCGGATGCGCGACTCAGCTCGACTGAGTGGCGACCTGGATCACGGCTGCATGCGCTTCAGTGCCGAATCCCGTTCTTCGGGAGCTTGCGCGGCCAGCGATTTCACAGCGTTGTAGAACCGGGGTAATTCGCCGCCGCTTTCCTGCAGCATCCGCTCGAATGCTGGGATCCAGCGCCCGTAAGTGCGCGCCAGCGCCAGCAACGCGTTGTTCGGTCGCTCGCCCACGAGCCGGTCGTAGCCGGATCGACCGCCCCACTGCCGCCTGAGCGCGTCGTAGCGCAGTTTCAGCTCGTCCAGGATCTGCGCCTTTCGCAGTCGAATATCAGGCATCTCATCAGGCACATGGTTCTCCGCGTAGAGCTCTGCGAGCCGGGCTCTCGCTTCCAGCAACAGCTCGTTGAAAGCGTTCGCGCGCTGTGTCGAATCCTTGAAGGCAGCAAGCAATTCAGGATGTCCACGCGCCACCAGCCAGCGCCGCACGCCTTCGCGTTCGACCACCATCGCCAGAGATTCGTTGAAGGCCGAGTCGTCCTTCACATAGACCAGCTGGTGCGCAAGCTCGTGGAATAACAGCCTCGCGAGTTCGGCCTCCGGAAAGTGAATGAAGCTCGACAGCAGCGGATCATCGAAATAGCCGAGCGTCGAATAGGCCGGCACGCCGTAGACCAGCACATCATGGCCTTCCGCTCGCAGCATACTGGCGTGGCGCTCCGCGCCGGCCGGATCGAAAAATCCACGGTAATCGGTGCATCCTGAGAACGGGAAGCAGGACCTGACCGGATGGACCGAGAATTCCGCGGTGGCCACCACGTTCCAGACGGCATAGGGCCGATCGAGACTCGTATAGCGCGTATAGGATCGGTTGTCAGGAAGACCCAGTTCGCGACTCGCGAACCGGCGGATTTCCCGCGCGAGCAACAGGCGGTCCTTCAGATCCTGCGTCGTTGTGGGATCACCGATCACATCGTCGATCTGACGGGCGCGCGAGACCAGCGCCAGATGACCGCTCGCCGCCTGCCCGAGGTATTCCAGCGTTCCGCAGGCCTGAAGGAACAGCATGCCGATCAGCGCAACCGCAGTCCGGATTCGCAAAATATTCACCCTTCCCGGAAGCTTCCGCGGCCCAGAAACCGGACCACGTGGCGCGCGACGGCAGGACTGAAAAGCAGTCCGCTGTGCGTCGCTCGGACCGAGACCGTGTCACGTGCCCCGTCCACCGCGGTTTCGTGGGCCGCCACCACCCCGTCGTTTGCCGCCGTGAAAGGCCCGAGCAGGCGGCCCAGGCCCCAGGCCGCGGTGCCCGAAATGACCCCGAGCGGCGCGGGGTGGCGCCAGATCGCTCCCTCTCGAACGTTCCACCAGGCTTCGGCCGCGCTTCCGAGCAGCCAGCGCCCGGCCCGCCATGCTGCGAGCCGCCGGCCGCTCAGCGACCCTCGCACCGGCGAGCCGAGAAACACCGCCGCCGTCACGCGCAGGTCCGGCTCGCCGTTCAGCGCGGCGAGCGCCAGCACGCCACCCAGGCTGTGCGCGACCACACTGACGGGACCTGGCTGCGCCCTCAGGTAGGCCGCGAGACGCGCCCGGTTTGCCTCGAATGAGGCGCGGCCGCGATATTCGAAAATGCGCGTCGCATGTCCCGCGTACCCTGTAAAGCGGGCCAGCGGGACCATGGCTAACGCGGGCATCCACAGACCGTGGATCAGCACAACAGGGTCAGACGGTATCGCGCAGACCTCGGCGCCAGACGGGCGATTCATGCAAAACTCGCGGTAGTAGGTACATTCACCACAGACACATCGATTGAAGGCAGGAGCATCATGACCGAGACAGACAATAACGCGAATGGGCGGCCGGGTGGTCAGGGTTTCGTCACGCCGCCCCTGCGCCCTGCTAGCCCTGCGCTGCTGGACGAACTTGCGCGCATCGTCGGTGCCCGCAATCTGCTCACCGCGGCGGACGACATTGGCGCCTACCTGACCGACGCGCGCCGTCAGTACACGCGCACTGCCCCCTGCGTTGTCCGGCCCGGCTCCACCGAGGAAGTCGCCGCCATCGTCGGGGCCTGCGGCCGGCACAAGGTCGGTATCGTGCCCCAGGGCGGGAACACAGGACTGTCCGGTGGGTCGGTACCCATAGAGGGTGCCGGCCAGGTCGTGTTATCACTCGGTCGCCTGAACCGCGTTCTGCATCTCGATCCCCTGAACAACACGATGACCGTCCAGGCAGGTTGCATCCTCACGCAGATCCAGGAGGCCGCGCGTGAGGCAGGGCGTCTGTTCCCGCTATCACTCGCCGCAGAGGGCAGCTGCCAGATCGGCGGCAATCTCTCCACCAATGCGGGGGGGGTGAACGTGCTGCGTTACGGCAACGCGCGCGAACAGATCCTCGGGCTGGAAGTCGTGCTCCCCGACGGACGCGTGTGGGAGGGTCTGCGCGGTCTGCGCAAGGACAACACAGGATACGACCTGAAACAGATTTTCGTCGGCGCCGAGGGAACCCTCGGCATCATCACTGCGGCTGTCCTGCGCCTGCGCCCGTTGCCGAGCGCGCGTGCGACCGCATGGGCCGCGGTGGCGACCCCGGAGCACGCGGTGCAGTGGCTGCAGCGCATGGGCGCACAGCTTGGTGATCGACTCTCGGCCTTTGAACTGATTTCGCGCGCCTGCCTGGATGCCGTGCTGCAGCACCGGCCGCAACTGCGCAGCCCGATCGAAGGTGCCCATGCCTGGCACGTGCTGGTGGAGCTCGTCGACAGCACGGCCGAGGCCGAACTGCAGACGCTTGCACTCGCCGCCTTCGAGGAAGCGCTGCGGGACGGGCTCATCGTCGACATCGCACTTGCTTCAAGCGAGGCGCAGGCTGACTCGCTCTGGTCGTTGCGGGAGTCCATCCCGGCGGCGCAGTTTCGCAACGTCAAGCACGATGTCTCGGTACCGGTCTCACGTGTACCCGAACTGCTGCGCGATGCGAGCGATGCGCTCGAGCGCGCATTTCCCGGCGTGCTCCCATACGCGTTCGGGCATCTGGGCGACGGCAACATTCACCTGAATATCGGAATGCGAGATCCGGATCGAACCGAGAGCCTGATCGCCGAGAAAGACAAGGTCAACCGCATCGTGTTCGACTGCGTCGACCGCCTCGGGGGATCGATTTCGGCCGAGCACGGCATCGGCCAGCTCCGGCGCGGAACGATCACAGACTACAAGTCACCTCTGGAAATCGATCTGATGCGCGGCCTGAAGCGGACTTTCGATCCGCTCGGCATCATGAATCCCGGCAAGGTGGTCTGACGCGGCCACGCGCCAGGCTACCGTGGAGCTCAGAGCCGCCTGAAAACGACCGGCAATTCAGTACCTGCGTCGGAAATTTTTCCGGCGATTCCGCCCTCCGACAAGGCGCCGCGAAAAGTCCATCGGCCCGCCTTGAATTCGATTTGGGTGCCGCGCAGGCGTGCGCCCTCCACGGTCAGCCGGTTGCCACCCGAAACCGCGCTGATATCGAGACTCTGGAAATTCTGGGCGATGTCCAGCTGCCAGCCGGCATCCTCCGTTCGCCATCGGCCGCGCAAATCGGCCGGAACGATCCAGAGGAAGATCCTGCTGCTGTTCCCCTGCCCCGGGTGAGAACGTGCGAGCGTGACGGTTTCGGTTTCATCCGGCGCCCAGCCCGGCATGACGAAGGCATGTGAAACGACCCGTGTTCCCGGGCGCAGATGCGTGAGAAGCCGTGGCTGGAGCTTTTCAAGCAGCCAGGGCAGCAGGTACATCGTCACAACCGTTGCCTGCGAGATATCTTCCCTCAGCACGTCGCCGCGGCGGAAGCTCGCCCTGTCTGCAAGACCTGCAGCACGCGCGGCCTCGTCAGACTTGCGCACAAGCACCTGATCGAGTTC
The DNA here is from genome assembly GCA_903834835.1 of uncultured Pseudomonadota bacterium. Classification (GTDB taxonomy): domain Bacteria; phylum Pseudomonadota; class Gammaproteobacteria; order Burkholderiales; family SG8-39; genus CAILKO01. Next base: position 26,322 of record CAILKO010000055.1, read on the forward strand.
GATGCCGGTCGCCATGACGCCGAAATCCCGTGCGGCAGTGAGCACGATCCGGCCGTCCCCCGATCCAAGGTCGTAGACGCGGTCATCCACACCCACCTGCGCAAGCTGCAACATTCGACGCACGACCTCATCCGGGGTCGTGATGAATGGGGCGGCCTGCCCCTCGAACTGTGCCAGCACGGGAACGGGCGACACGGCGAACGCCAAGCCTGTTCCCAGCAGCCTGCGCCGCCGCGCGCGCGCCCGGCTCGTGACGGCCGATTCAAAGTGGCGAATTTCTCTCTCCTTCGATCCTGCGCGCAGGCTATCGCTTGCGCGAGAGAGCGATCATGGGCTCCCCAAGCATGATAGTAACATTAATGTTACTATCATGCCAGAAATGAGCTCTCCCCCTGCCCGACGAACCGGGCTGCGCCGGAGCGTCGGCGTACCCGCAAAAAAAAGCCCGGCATGGCCGGGCTTTTCCTGCTGCGCCGACTGACTATCAGTTGGCTTTTTTCTCGGCCTTGGCCTTCTTGGCCTTTTTAGCCTTCTTTGGCTTGGCGGCGGCCTTGTCGTCCTTCGCGGCCGGGGCGGGCGCGGCAGCCGGGGCTGCTGCGGCGGCGGGCGCTGCGGCCGGGGCGGCCTTCGCCGGGGCGGCGGCCGGGGCCTGCGCGAACAGCGGCGCGGCGAAAGCGGTGGCGATCAGGGCAACCAGAAATTTTTGCTTGGTCATGACGGGCTATCTCCTCGATTTTCTACGTAGGCACGCAAGTGTGCATTTCCCATAACGCAGATAGCCGGACTTCCGTTGACAAGCACTTGCCGCCCGTTCGACGCAGCCCCTGCCCTCTGGCATGCTTGACCCCCCGCCCGTTCCGTACGGGAACCGCAAGGTACTGGCCCCATGGAGTTTTCCGAGTTTTCAACGCTGCTTCCCCGGCGTGCGCTTTGGGTGTTCGGGTATGGTTCGCTCATGTGGTCGCCCGGGTTTCGGCCTCTGGCACGCAAGGCCGTGCTGATCCACGGTTACCACCGATCACTATGCGTTCTGTCCACCCTGCACCGCGGCTCGCCCGAGCGCCCGGGCCTGGTACTCGGGCTGCGCAGGGGCGGTTCCTGCTGGGGTATGGCGTTGCGCATCGACCCGACCCGTGCAATGCCCGCGCTGCGTGAACTCTGGGATCGGGAAATGGCCTATTCGGTGTATCAGCCCCGTGTGCTGACGGCGCGAACGAAGGGCGGTATGCCCCTTGGAGCGATCGCCTTTGTGGCCGATCCGCAGCATCCGCAGTATGCCGGCGACCTCGGGATCGCACGCATGGCCCGGGCCGTCGCACACAGCCGGGGTGGCCGCGGCGCGAATATCGACTACCTCGGCCAGACGCTGGCGCACATGCGCAGGCTCGGTGTGAGGGATCCGCACCTCGAACAGGTGCTTCTCGAAGCGACCAGACTGGAATCCGGCGACACGCCGCAAGCGGGCAGGAATCCCGCCGCCTCCCGCGCGATGCCGAGGGTCTAGCGCGCCCGGGCCGCCTCGCGCATCCGCGACAGGGCTTCATCCAGGCGTGCACGCTGCGTACCGAAATTCAACCGTACAAATCCCGGCGCGCTGAACTGCGTGCCGGGCGAAAGGGCAAGCCCGTGCTTCAGGAAATGCGCCGTGGGATCGGGCAATCCCCAGGCGCGCGCATCGATCCAGGCAAGGCAGCTTGCCTCCACATGCCAGGCCTTCAGGCCCTCGATCTGCGCAAGCTCCGCCTCGGCGACATCCCGGTTGGCACGCAGATACGCGATCAGGCCGGCAAGCCAGCTCCCGGACGCAGGTTCGGTATAGGCCGCAAGCGCGCCAATGTAGGAGAACACGCCGGGGTCCGGCACGAGACCGTGCAGTTCCCTGCTGAAAGCGACGCGCAGATCCGGGTCTTCGATGATTGCGTAGGCGCAACCCGCACCGGGTATGTTGAAGGCCTTGTTGGGCGACATCAGCGTGACGGTGCGCCGGCTGATTTCCGGGGAAAGACTGGCAATCGGTATGTGGGCGCGATCTTCGTCGAGCACCAGCTCCGCATGGATTTCATCGGAACATATGAGCGTGTCGTGACGCTCGGCGAGCGCGGCGATACTTGCGAGCTCGTCCCGCCCGTAGATCGCACCGCCGGGATTCTGCGGATTGCACAGCATCAGCATCCGGGCGCCGCGCCGGAAAGCATCTTCCATGCGCCCCGCATCGAGCACGTAGTGGGTACCCGCCGCGCAGGCGAGCGGTATCGCCTCGAACGCCCTGGGAGCGAGCTCAGCCGCACGCCGGAACGGGTTGTACACCGGCACCGGCAGCAGCAGCTTGTCCTGCGCCTGAGTGAGCTGACGTACCGCAAGATGGAGGCCAGCGACCACGCCCGGGAGCATGACGATCCAGTCGGGGCGTATCTGCCAGCGATAGAGCCGCTCCATGCGTCCGACGATCGCCTCCTTCAGAGCCTCCGGGAGGACACTGTAGCCAAGCACGCCGTGATCGATGCGACGCGAGAGCGCCTCGAGAACTGGCGGCGGCGCGCGAAAATCCATGTCGGCCACCCAGAGCGGAAGGATTTCCCGGCCTGCGGCATCGAGGCCGCGAAACCGCTCCCAGCGCTGACTCCAGGTACCCGCGCGCTCTACGGGCGTATCAAAATCGAAGCTCGGGGGGGCACTCACGACCGGGTTCAGCGCAGCGTGATCCGGGCGAATTTGCGCTTGCCAACCTGGGCCAGCACCGTTTCCCCGCGCGCGATCTTCAGTTGCCGGTCTGCGAGGCGCTCGCCGTTCAGTTTTACGCCGCCCTGTTCGATGAGACGACCGGCCTCCGAGGTGCTCGCCGCGAGGCCGGCCTGCTTGAGCACCTGGATGACCGGCATGTCCTGCTCGGCGCAATGCAGCTCGACCACCGGTATGTCCTCTGGAAGGGCGCCGTGCCGAAAGCGTGCCTCGAAATCCGCAAGCGCATCCCGTGCTGCCTGTGCGCCATGGAACCGCGCCACGATTTCCTGTGCGAACAGCACCTTGATGTCACGCGGGTTCCGCCCCGAGCCGACCTCGTCGCGCCAGCCGCGGACGGTGGCCATGCTTTCGAACGACAGCAGCTCCACATATCGCCACATGAGGGCGTCGGATATCGACATCAGCTTGCCGAAGATCTCCTTCGCCGGCTCCGCGATACCCACGTAGTTTCCGAGCGACTTCGACATCTTGTCCACGCCGTCCAGCCCCTCGAGCAGCGGCATGGTGACGATGCACTGCGGTTCCATGCCGTAATCGCGCTGCAACTCCCGTCCGACGAGCAGATTGAACTTCTGATCCGTGCCGCCCAGCTCGACATCGGATTTCATTGCAACCGAGTCGTAACCCTGCATCAACGGATAGAGGAACTCATGAATCGCGATCGGCTGTCCCGACTTGTAGCGTTTGCTGAAGTCATCCCGCTCCAGCATCCGTGCGACCGTATGCCGCGCGGCCAGCCGGATCATGCCCTCGGCCCCAAGTTGCTCCGACCAGACGGAGTTGAAGAGCACCTCGGTGCGCTCGGGGTCCAGTATCTTGAAAACCTGCTCGCGGTAGGTCCTGGCGTTCGCCTCGATCGCTTCACGGGTAAGCGGCGGGCGGGTCTGGTTCTTCCCGGTCGGGTCGCCGATCATCCCCGTGAAATCGCCGATCAGGAACTGGACATGGTGGCCGAGATCCTGGAAGTGACGCAGCTTGGTGAGCACGACGGTATGGCCCAGGTGCAGGTCCGGGGCGGTCGGGTCCATGCCAAGTTTGACGCGCAAGGGCTGGCCGCGGGCCAGCTTCTTGACGAGTTCTTCTTCGACAAGGACTTCCTCACTGCCGCGCTTGATGAGTTCTAGGGCTTCGGATAGGGTTGCCATGGGCCGTTCGGCGGGAAATTTCAGGGAAATACCGGATTTGCCGATGTTTTCGGTAATTTGCTAGACTTCGGGCGACCCGGTGGGCTGCACTGCTGCTTTGCTCGACTTCTTACCGCATCCAACGGGGACATCCCGGGTCATTCGCAGCGCACTACCGAAGTGGTCCTGCAGGGGCCTTGCAATCCGGACAGGTTCCATCCCGTAGTCCAAGCAAGTTTAGCCGAAGGTATCCGTTGAGCCGATTTTCCATGCCCCATCCCGTGCGCTGGACCCGTGTGACCGCGGCGATCGTGCTTGCTCTTTCCGGAGCGGTCGCCGCCTTCGGCACGATCGCCCCCTCGACGGACGCCGAGCTCCTCGTCACCAAGGCGTCGATCGTCGAGCCGCTTGCAATTGATTTCGCGCCCGCGCCCGTCGCCCCGACGGAACGGTACGTGCGCGAAGAGCGCCTCCAGCGCGGCGATACGCTGGCGAGCCTGCTTTCCCGGATCGGGGTGCGCGCCTCGGATGTCGCGGCCCTCACCCAGTCAGGCGTCCTCAGGCGGCTGAAGCCGCAGACGACGGTCACGGCAGAGCTGGAAGGCTCCGGCGCACTGTTGTCGATGAGCTTTCTGATCGGGACAGATCTCTTCCGCGTGGAGCCGGGCAGCAACGGCTATGTCGTGAACCCCGTGCCCGGCGTCCTGGAAACCCGCACAGCGTTCCGCGCGAATACCGTGAACAGTTCGCTGTTCGCGGCTGCCGATGCGGCCGACGTGCCGGAAGCCGTCGCGGTGCAATTGGCTGACATTTTTGGCGGCGAAATCGACTTTCACCGCGATCTGCGCAAAGGCGACCGTTTCGCGGTGGTCTATGAGATACACAGCCTGAATGGCCAGCAGGTCCGGACCGGGCGCGTCATCGCGGCGGAATTTGTGAACAACGGCAGGGCGCACCGCGCCCTCTGGTACCCGGGTGCCGATGGCAAGGGTGCCTACTACACGCCGTCCGGCAAGAACCTGCGCAAGGCCTTCCTGCGCTCGCCGCTCGAGTTTTCACGGATCAGCTCCGGCTTCGGGTCTCGCATGCATCCTTTTCTGCAGACCTGGCGCAGCCACAAGGGCGTGGACTATGCGGCACCGATCGGCACGCGCATACGCGCAGTCGCCGATGGCGTCGTGGATTTCGCCGGATCGAAGGGCGGCTACGGCAATGTCGTGGTCATCCGGCACAACGGTCAATACGCCACGCTCTACGGACACATGAGCCGCTTCGCCCCCGGGCTGACCCGGGGGACGCGAGTCGGCCAGGGCTCGGTCATCGGGTTCGTGGGTCGTAGCGGCTGGGCAACCGGGCCGCACCTCCACTACGAGTTCCACGTCGGAGGCGAAGCGCGCAATCCGCTCACCATCGCGCTTCCTGCAGCGCAGCCACTGTCCTCTCGGGAACTGGCTCAGTTCCAGGGGCACGCCCAGCCCTACGTTGCCCAACTGGATCTGCTGGGTAATGCGAGACTCGCCCGCGCTGACTGATTGATCCGGCGTGCAAGCGGGCAGGAACACGTCCAGCGCTCGCGTGAAACCGATGCCCAAGCGTGAGTTGTACGTCGGCCTGATGTCCGGAACCAGCCTGGACGGGGTGGATGCCGTCGTGGTCGACCTGGCTCAGTCCGACCCGTTTGTTCTGGCAGCCACCGGGCAGCCGCTGGAGGGCGCGCTGCGCAGCGAACTGCTGGCGCTGAACGAACCCGGCATCGACGAACTCGGGCGCGCCGCCCTCGCCGGAGGAGCTCTCGCCAGGGCTTATGCGTCCGCCGTTCATGCCGTGCTTGCCCAGGCCGGCGTTCAGGCACGTGACATCCGGGCGATCGGCTGCCATGGACAGACGGTGCGCCACCGCCCCGAACTCGGCTATACCATCCAGCTCGGCAACCCCGCCCTCCTCGCGGAATTGACCGGCATTGCTGTCGCCTGTGATTTCCGCAGCCGGGACATTGCTGCCGGAGGGCAGGGCGCACCGCTCGTTCCTGCCCTGCACAGCCGGATATTCGGCAGTCCTGCCGAGGACCGAGCGGTGCTGAACCTTGGCGGCATTGCAAACATCACCTGGCTGCCGTGCAACGGGGCCGTGCTGGGTTTCGACTCCGGCCCGGCCAACTGCCTGCTTGATCTGTGGGCCGCACGCCATCTCCAGCGTCCCTGCGATTCGGAAGGCGCCTGGGGCGCGCAAGGCAAGTCCGACCCGGAATTACTGGAACTGATGCAGCGCGAGGCCTACTTTCACGCGCCGCACCCGAAGAGCACCGGACGCGATCTGTTCAACGAGGCCTGGCTGTCCCGCCATCTGGCCGCGCGGAGTGCTGCGCTTCGGCCTGCGGATGTGCAGGCAACGCTGATGGAGCTGACCGCATGGTCGGTTCGCGCCGGTCTCGAAGCCTGCGGCGATCCGGCCATGCTGATCGTGTGCGGAGGAGGCACGAAGAATCGTGCATTGATGGCCCTGCTTTCACGGGTGCTGGCGCCGCTGCGCGTGGCTTCCTCAGCGACCCTGGGCGTGGACCCGGATTATGTCGAAGCGATCGCATTCGCTTGGCTTGCGCGCCAGACTGTTGTGGGCGAAGCGGGCAATCTGCCGGCCGTGACCGGCGCGCGGGGACCCCGCTTACTCGGGGGACTCTACCCCCGCTGATTGCTCAGACCGAGAACGACGAACCGCAGCCGCAGGTCGATGTGGCGTTCGGGTTCTTGATCACGAACTGCGCGCCCTCCAGACCTTCCTGGTAGTCGATTTCCGCGCCACTCAGATACTGGAAGCTCATCGCATCGATGAGCAGGGTCACGCCGTTCTTCTGCATGACGGAGTCGTCTTCAGCCTGATCTTCGTCGAAGGTGAAGCCGTACTGGAAGCCGGAACAGCCGCCACCCGACACGAACACGCGCAGCTTCAGCTCAGGATTGCCTTCTTCCTCGATCAGTTCGCGTACCTTGGCGGCTGCGCTGTCGGAAAAATTGATCGGCTGCTCGGTTTCCATCACTGCACTCATTTCGGTTGCTCCGCAAATATCGTCGCAGGAATCTGCGCTGACAAGATGGGGCCATTATCCGCACGCGCAACCCTGTCGGCAACGAGGACTTCCAAGCGCCGGTCCCCCGCCCGTCGGGACCCTGCGCGCCCCTACTTGCCCGACGCCAGCTTGAGTTCCACGGGCTTCGCTTCGCTCGTCCCATGATGCACCAGCCGACCCTCGATGATCGCGCCCTGGTGCATTTCCAGGGTTTTGTAGTGAACATCTCCGCGCACGCGCGACCCCGACTGAAGTTCCAGCGTCTCGGCCGAATGCACCGGCCCGATGATCGTTCCGTTCACGACCAGGTGCGCGGCATGAACCTCGCCCTCGATCCGCGCCTGCTCGGATATGACAAGGGTCGCCGGCTGATCCGGGGCCGCCTGGACGTTGCCCCGGACGTTGCCGTCAACCCGAAGGCCGCCACTGAACACGACATTGCCTTCAATGCGCGTTGACGCCCCGATCAGACTGTCTATCCTGCTCTGAGGTTTGCTTTTCTTGAACATGGATGCCTCCGGAAACGCGCTGTCTGCGGGCCTTAGCCCGGATTCACTGTCTGTGTCGCCTTGACCTGATCGGAACCGGATTCGAAAACCCTGGCCTGCACACTCTCGATCCGGGCCCCGGGCGCAACCCTGAAGGTGCCCTCGACACGCCGGAACTGCCTGAAGGAAAGCTTGAACGCCTCGCTTCCCGCCGTGTCAGGCAGATTGATCATAGCACCCCGGCCCGCATCGCTCAGCTTCACCGTAAGCTCCAGGCGGCCCTGAAAATTGCGTTCCGCCCGCCGGCCCGGAGAGAACAGCATCATCCGGTAACGGTACTCGCCCGGAGCGCCCGCCGGCTCGATCTGGAACCTCTGGATCACGAGCGATTGCGCCTCGCGCGGCCCGGACACAAGCATGTTCTCGAAGATCGCGAGGTCTTCGCGCAGCAGCGTATTCTGCCTTTCCTGGGATCGCACCTGATCCGCGAGTTTCTGCTGCGCGGCACGCTCGATGGCCAGCCGGCTGTCAGCGGCATCGACTGCCGCGCGAAACTTGTCCAGTTCAGTGCGCGCCTCCCCGAGATCCGAGCGCAGCTTCAGGATCTCCTGCTCGATCTCCAGCCGGTCGAAGCCCGCTACGCGACTGCCGGCGTCATAGAGCCAGCGCGCCAGCACAATCGAGAGCGCAGCACCGACGACGATCGCAATCCAGCGCCAGTACCAGGCGAGCTGGGTTCTGACAGCGACCCGCGGAGCCGCGATCCCGAAACGCTGCGCAATCCAGCTTGGCCGCAGGCGCCTCACGGTACGACCGGAACGGACTCCAGACCTGCGGTTTCAGGAAGTCCGAACATGATGTTCATGTTCTGTATGGCCTGGCCCGAGGCGCCCTTCACCAGATTGTCGATCGTCGAGAGGACGACGAGGATGTCCTTCCGCCCCGTGGCCTGATGCGGTCGGTGCAGCGCGATCCGGCACAGGTTCGATGCGCGCACCGAGCGCGTATCGGGGTGACTCCCTGCGGGCATCACATCCACGAACGGCTCCTTTGCGTAGCGCGCTTCGAACAGCGCCTGAAAATCGGCTTCGCGCGTTATCCGGGCATAGAGCGTCGCGTGGATGCCGCGGATCATCGGCGTCAGGTGGGGCGTGAACGTGAGGCCGACTTCGGCGCCCGCCGCCCGCGCGAGCCCCTGTCGGATCTCCGGCCAGTGGCGATGGCCGGACACGCCATACGCCGAGAAATTGTCGGAGGCCTCGGAGAAAAGGATGTGCATCTCCGCCTTTCTGCCTGCTCCGCTCACCCCGGATTTCGCATCCGCGATGAGCCAGTCGCGGTCGATCAGCCCGGCTTCGAGCAGTGGGATGAATCCAAGCTGGACCGCGGTCGGATAGCAGCCGGGATTCGCGATCAGCCGCGCGCCGCGTATGGCCTCGCGGTTGATCTCGCACAGTCCGTACACCGCTTCCGCGACCAGCGCCGGCGAGGCATGCTTCATCCGGTACCACTCTTCCCATTCGGCGATATCCCGGATCCGGAAGTCTGCGGAAAGGTCGACCACGCGCACGCCCTGGGCGAGAAGCGCCGGCGCCTCCGACATCGCGACGCCGTTTGGCGTCGCGAAGAACACCACATCGCAGGACTCAAGCCCCGCCTTGGCCGGCTCGGCAAACGCAAGCTCGACCCGCCCGCGCAGGCTCGGAAACATCTTGGCCACCGGGGTCCCTGCGTCCTGGCGCGAGGTCACTGCCTGAATTTCCGCCTGCGGATGCGTGGCCAGCATGCGCAACAGTTCCACACCCGTGTAACCGGTGCCGCCGACGATGCCAACCTTGATTCTGCGTTGCTGTGTCATCTTTGCCTCGTTGCCCGGAAGCCTGCGCCTGCCGTCTTCCCTGAAAACAAAAAAGCCGCCCTGGGGCGGCTTTTTCCGGATCGATGCTGCAGATCCCTCAGCGCTTCGAGAACTGCTTGCGCCGCCGCGCCTTGTGCAGACCCACCTTCTTGCGCTCGACCTCGCGCGCGTCGCGGGTCACCAGACCCGCCGCGCTGAGCATCGGCTTGAGGGTTGCATCATATTCGATCAGCGCGCGGGTAATGCCGTGACGCACCGCGCCCGCCTGACCGTTCTCGCCGCCCCCGAACACGTTGACCTTGATGTCGAATCCGCCGACGTTCTTGATCAGCTCAAGCGGTTGCCTCACCACCATGCGGCCCGTCTCGCGGGAAAAGAATTCATCGACCGGACGATCGTTCACGACGATGCGGCCGGTGCCCGGCTTGAGAAACACCCGCGCGACCGCGCTCTTGCGCCGCCCGGTTCCGTAGTAATAGTCGCCTACCATGATCGTCCTTGTTCCTAGAGTTCGAGAGCCTTCGGCTGCTGGGCCGAATGCGGGTGCCGGTTCTGCGGGTAGACCTTCAGCTTCTTGATCATCGCGTAGCCGAGCGGTCCCTTGGGCAGCATGCCCTTGACGGCCTTCTGCAGCGCCGCGCCGGGATGCCTCGCCTGCAGCGTCGCGAAGTTGGTCGTCTTGAGGCCGCCGGGGAAACCGGAATGGTGATAGTACTTCTTGTCCTGCGCCTTGTTGCCGGTGACGCGGATCTGCGCTGCATTGACGACGACGATGAAATCGCCGGTGTCCACATGCGGCGTAAACTCGGGCTTGTGCTTGCCGCGCAACCGTGCCGCAATCTGTGTCGCGAGACGGCCAAGGATCTTGTCCTGGGCATCGATCACGAACCAGTCCTGACGCACGCTGCCGGGTTTCGCGGAGTAGGTCTTCATAGCTTGCTCGGGGAAAACCGACGATTGTATTGAACCATTCGGGCGGAGTCAAAGGCTGGCCTGCACGCCAGGGTGTATCCGACTGATGCACGAGGTTCCCCAGCGCGGGCCTCGCGTCGGGGCAGATCTTCCCCGGCTCGGCACGGAAGCGCGAACGGCAATTGTAACCCGCTGTTTTTAGGAGAATTCATGGATTGCAAGATACGCTGGACAGGTGACGGAATGTCGTTCCTCGCGGAAACTGGCAGCAACCACCTCGTAACGATGGACGGCGCGCCCGAGGGTGGCGGCCGCAATCTCGCACCTCGCCCGATGGAGTTGCTGCTCGCCGGCACCGGCGGCTGCACCGCCTACGATGTGGTGCTGATACTGAAAAAAAGCCGCCAGCAGGTGACCGGCTGCGAAGTGGCGGTCACCTCCGAGCGCGCCGCGGAAGACCCCAAGGTCTTCACCAAGATCCACATGCATTTCGTGATCCGCGGCAAGGGCATCAAACCCTCGATCGCGGAGCATGCGATACGGCTTTCGCATGACAAGTATTGTTCCGCATCCATCATGCTCGGCAAGACCGCCGAGATCACGCACGACTACGAGATCATCGAGGACTGAGCCCGGCCTTTGCGGGTGTAGCGTCCGAGGTCTGCGCCACCTGCTCCATCAACCTGCGCTCGGCGAACCATTCCTCGGCATAGTCGCAGTCCCGGTAGTCGTCGAAATACGGACCGCCGAGGGTGTAGTGCACGATCTTCGCGGCGGGGTTGTAGTCGTATTCCCCGACCAGCCAGTTCCATTCGAGCGGCAGCGCGCCGATGCGTGCGTCCGACGTCCATGCGAAGCGGTGCAGCTCCAGTCCGCTCGCGCTGCTGACATAGTCGGCATCGAGACTGCGGCACAGCGCGTTGTTGAACACCATGAGGCTCGACCAGTTCTTGCGCGGGTAGCGCGTCTGCACCTGGTCCAGAAATTTGCGCTCGGTTTTCGGCACATAGTCGTGCTGGCAGACATGCACCGCCTTGTCGGGCGCCGCTTCGGCCATGCGCACGAGCGGCACGATGTCCTCGCGGCACAGCATGTCGCAATCCAGGAACACCGACCAGCCTTCGTAGCCCGACAGGAGCGGGGTCAGAAAGCGCGTCATGCTGAATTCGGTGGATTCTGTCGGTCCGCGTGTGCGCCTGTACAGGCCGCCGAGCTGGCTGCGCATCAGCGGCGCGATGGAAACCGGCTCCGAGGCATGGCGCAGGATCGAATGCGCCAGCGTGTAGAACGCGAGCGATTCCTTCGGATCGTAGCCGACGAACACCTGGATCATCGGCCGCTCAGATCCGCTTCGAAACCGTCGTCATGACCTTCGCCGCAAGCCGCATCGCAAGCTTCACCGGTCCCGGCAGTTCCTCGGCCCCGAGCCCGAGCGCCGTGCGCCGGTGTCCGGCCTCGTCATTGCGCATCGCCTCGACCACAGCCCGCGTGCGCGTATCCGCTTCAGGCAGACGCGCGAGATGGCCTTCCAGATGCGCCGCGACCTGCCCTTCGGTCTCGGCCAGAAATCCGAGATTCCAGCGATCGCCCATGCGCGCCGCCGCCACGCCGATCGCAAACGACCCTGCATACCAGAGCGGATTCAGCAGACTGCGTCGCCCCTGCAGTTCGGCAATGCGCGCTTCGCTCCAGGCGAGGTGGTCCTCTTCCTCGCGCGCTGCCTGCGCGAGCGCCTGCGCCACGCGCGCATCGCCCGCACCGATGGCCTGCCCCTGGTAGAGCGCCTGTGCGCAGACTTCGCCCGCGTGATTCACGCGCATGAGCGCCGCAGCTTCGCGCCGCTCGGTTTCGCCGAGCGCCGGGTCGGCCATGCTGGAGGCAGGCGAAATTCGGGCGCTGTGCGAAGTGCCCGAGAGCGTGCGCAGCGCCCGATCGAAGGCGAGGATAAATGCGTCAGCACTCACGATGGAACAGGGCGAAAAGCGGTCATGGAACAAGGATAGCAGAGGGATCGCATCGCCCTCTTCGCACAGCACCCACACAGGCCTGGGCGCGCAAAAAAAAAAAACGGGCGCCTTGCGGCGCCCGTTTTGATGCTGCCTTCGGAGGTTGCCCTCCGGCGAACCTAGCTTCGATTAGAAGCTGTGGTTCACGCCAAACATGAGGTTGGTCAGATCCTCGCCAGCGGTCGTGAAGAAGCCGGTGGAACCCGTATAGGCCGGGGTCTGGAGACCACCCGAGCCATAGGCCGCGGCAGCCGCGTTGGTAAGCTTCTGGTAGCTCACGAACGTGTTGGTGCGCTTCGACAGCGAGTACTGGTAGGCCACGCCAAAGCTCTTCGCATTGGTGTTGGCGCCGCCAACCTTGTCGTCCCCTGCCTTCGCGAAGTGGCCAGCAACCTGGTGCGGACCCGTGACATACATACCTTGCATGGTCCAAGCACGGCGATCGGCGACCTTCACACCGGTTCCCACATTAGTCTGCTTGTAGCTGTCCCACGAACCGCCCATCTTGAAGCCGTTGCCGAAATCGAACTCGCCGTAGAGACGGTTGCCTTTTTCGTTGTTGAAACCGGCCAGTGCGGCAGCGCCCGTGTCAGGCTTCTGATCGTAGTAGGAATAGCCGATGTTCCAGTTTTTCTGGATGAACTGGGGAATCAGGTTCCAGGTCTGACCCTTGCGGCCGATGCGACCAAGGTCGTTGTCCGCACCGGCACCGCTGGTGGAGTAGGCCACGGTCATCTTGAAACCGCCGTAGTTCAGCGAATCCCAGGCAACCGCGTTGCGCAACCGAGTCGCCATGGCCATCACGCCAGGAGTCAGCACAGGACCGCTCGCGATTGCGTTGCTGCCAGTAATGATTTGCACACTGTTGTAGGCCGAACCAGTGCTGCCGGTGTAGTCCGGGCCGGTCACATAGTGCAGGCCGGTCAGCGTTCCGACACGCAGGTTGCCCCAGGTGGTGCTCTCGAGGCCGATCCACTGCGCGGGCGCGCCGGTACCGGCGACGAGCGTGCCGCCATCAATCACCGGGCGGGCGTTGTACTGGCCATAGGCCGCGAGACCGCCACCGAGATCTTCACGGAATTTGAAGTCCAGGGACGAGCCGTTATCGCTGATGTGGCCGAAGCTCGTGCCACCCACGCGGGCGACCGTTGCGCCAGACAGGCTGATGTTCTGGTACAGGGCGCCGATACGACCAGAGATCGTGACCTGCGCCATCGCGAGACTGGGCGCCGCGAGGGCGCCAGCGACTGCGACTACTAGCAGTTTTTTGTTCATGCATTTCTCCCACTTGTTGATTGGATGGATCAGCTTGCGCTGCCCAAGGGGCCTCTCATGAGAAGCTGGATGCGATTGTGTTGGCTCGGCCCCGCACGGGCAACGTCTAATGCGGTTTTTTCGCCTGTTGCAGGCGCAGTGTTGCGTTCCTGCAACACTGCCTTGGGGAGGTTGCTGTTGTGCGCCGCAGCAATATCACGCTGCACCCGTACGCCAGATCAGCCTTCGACCAGCCCACGCAGGGCCGCGCCAGGATCCGGCGCGCGCATGAAGGTCTCACCGACGAGGAAGGCGTGTACGCCCGCCGCGCGCATGCGGCGCACATCTTCGGCGGAGCGGATGCCGCTCTCGGTGACGACAATCCGGTCCGCCGGGATCGCCGGGCGGAGATCAAGCGTCACTTCCAGCCGGGTCACGAAATTGCGCAGGTCGCGGTTGTTGACACCGACGAGCGGCGTCTTCAGCGCCAGCGCCCGGTCGAGTTCGGCCCGATCATGGATTTCCACCAGCACTGACATGCCCAGCCCGAGCGCCAGCGCCTCCAGATCGCGCAGCCGCGCATCGTCGAGCGCCGCCACGATGAGCAGCACGCAGTCCGCACCCCAGGCGCGCGCCTCCCAGACCTGATATTCATCGACGATGAAATCCTTGCGCAGCACCGGCAGCGCGCAGGCGGCGCGCGCCGCGCGCAGGTGATCCGGGCCGCCCTGGAAATACTCCCTGTCCGTCAGTACCGACAGGCAGGCTGCACCGCCCGCTTCGTAGCTTGCCGCGATCATCGCGGGTTCAAACGGTTCCCGGAGCAGCCCCTTGGACGGACTCGCGCGCTTGATCTCTGCAATGATCGCCGGCTGGTTCGCCGCGAGACGCCGCTGGATGGCACCCAGGAAATCGCGCGTCGCCGGTGCCGCCTCCGCCTGCGCACGCAGCGCCGCAAGCGGCAGCGCAGCGCTTGCCGCCGCGACTTCGCTGCGCTTGGTCGCCAGTATCTTCTCGAGTATGTCTGCCATGACCGCGCCTCAGGGAGCTTTCAGGTGCTGCGTGAGCGCAACGAACTCGGCAAGCTTCGCACGCGCCGCGCCGCTCTTGATCGCGGCCGTGGCGCGCGCCACGCCATCGGCAAGACTTGCCGCCACACCGGAAACATAGATCGCCGCGCCCGCATTCAGCGCGACGATGCTGAACGCCGGACCGGCCTGGCCCTCGAGCACCGCGAGAATCATCTCGCGCGACTCGTCCACCGTATTCACCTGGATCGCGCGCGCATCGAACCGACCCAGCCTGAAATCGTCCGGCTGGATTTCGTACTCCTTCACCACACCGTTCACCAGCTCGCCCACCCAGGACCCGTCGGAGATCGAGAGTTCATCCAGCCCGTCCCGGCCGTGCACCACCATCACGTGGCGCGCACCGAGACGCTCGAGCACGCGCACCAGTATCCCGACAAGATCCGGATGAAACACGCCGAGCACCTGATTCTTCGCGCCCGCGGGATTGGTAAGCGGCCCCAGAATATTGAACAGCGTGCGAATGCCGAGATCCTTGCGCACCGGCGCCGCATGCTTCATTGCGGCATGGTGAGCGGGCGCGAACATGAACCCGACGCCGAGCGTATCGATCGTGCTCGCGGTCTGCGCCGGGGTCAGCGCAATGTTCGCGCCGAGTGCCTCGAGCACGTCCGCACTACCCGAAGCGGACGACACCGAGCGCCCCATGTGCTTCGCCACGCGCGCGCCGGCCGCCGAAGCGACAAATGCCGCGCAGGTCGAGACATTGAAGGTTCGCGCGCCATCCCCGCCCGTGCCGCAGGTATCGACCAGATGGTGGCTGCTGCTCACCTCAACCGGCGTGGCGAACTCGCGCATCACCTGGGCCGCGGCAGTAATCTCGCCGACGGTCTCCTTTTTCACGCGCAGGCCCACCACGAAACCCGCGATCTGCGCCGGCGTGAGTTCCCCGCGCATGATCTGCCGCATGATATGCAGCATCTCCTCGTGGAACAGTTCCCGGTGCTCGACCGTGCGCTGGATCGCCTCCGCGATGCCGATCGGGTTCGTCTGGCTCATGCCGTCACCCCGCTCGTCGAGCGCACGAAATTCTCGAGCATCCTGTGGCCGTGCTCGGTGAGCAGCGCCTCGGGATGGAACTGCACGCCCTCGACCTGCAGGCTGCGGTGCCTGACACCCATGATCTCGCCGTCCTCCGACTCCGCACTCACCTCCAGTGCGGCCGGCAGGCTGGCGCGCTCGATGACGAGCGAGTGGTAGCGCGTCGCGATGAAATCCTGCGGCAGTCCCGCGAACACCCCGCGCCCGTCGTGCCGGATGCGCGACACCTTGCCGTGCATCACCTGATGGGCGCGCACGACCTTGCCGCCGAAAGCCTGCCCGATGGCCTGATGCCCGAGGCACACGCCGAGCAGCGGCACCTTCCCGGACGCGCGCCGGATGAGTTCCAGCGTGATGCCCGCCTCGTCCGGCGTGCAGGGGCCCGGCGATAGAACGATCTGATCCGGATCGAGCGCCAGCACCGCATCAACGGTGGTCTCGTCGTTGCGATAGACCTTCACCTCCTCGCCGAGCTCGCCGAAATACTGGACCAGGTTGTAGGTAAAGGAGTCGTAGTTGTCGATCATCACCAGCATGGGCGTTTCGTCCTGAAGGCGTCTGCTTTCGCGCGCGGAGGCCGGATTATTGCATCGCGGTCCCCCCAAGCCAATCGAGGGAGCCCCGATCGCCCCTATAGAATGATTGCCCTGTGCAGCGCCTTTGCAGAAACCCATCCCCGCATAGCGACACCGATGAGCCATCTGGACGATCTGATCCGCCGATTCTGCGCGCAGCGCGACATGCTGAACACCGCGCTCGGCCTTTTGCGGGTCGAAAACTTTGATCCGTCCCTGATCGCCGTGGAACTCGGCCTGGGCAGCGGACGCAGCTACGACCACCTGCGCGAAGCAATCGGTGGACGCGCGCTGTACGCGTTCGACTTCGAGGTCGCGACGCACCCGGGCTTCGAACCGCCCGGCGAATATCTCGTGCTGGGCGACATCCTCGAGCGTTTTCCGGAGTTCGCGCGCGCAAGGCAAGCCATGGCCTGTCTCGTGCATGTCGATATCGGCACCCGCGACCGCGTCACTGACGCGCGTCGCTACGCCGCCCTGATCCCGGCGATCGAACAAATCTGCGTTCCGGACGCCATCGTTGTATCCGACCGTCCTCTCGCGACGCCCGGGCTCGATGCGATCGGCCCCGGTGCAGCCCCGGGGGAATGGCCCTATTTCCTCTACCGCCGGCGGACGGCGTAATCCGGCACCCTACTGCAAGGATGACGCGCGGGTGTTGCACAGATTGGGTGCACGGGTTGTGCCGGCGACGCGCGTGCGGATAGACTCGCGCCCGGGGCGTCCGGTCCGGAGACTTTCGGGGGCGGGGAGGCAGGATGAATGACGAGAGAATCGAGATGGCATCGGCACGGAAAGACGCACGCATACTGATCTACAGTCACGACACCTTCGGGCTCGGCCACCTGCGCCGTTGCCGGGCGATCGCGCATTCCCTGGTCGAACGTTTCAAGCAGCTCTCGGTTCTCATTCTCTCGGGCTCGCCGATCATCGGCAGCTTCGATTTCCGCTCCCGGGTGGATTTCGTCCGCATTCCGGGCGTCATCAAACTGCGCAATGGCGAGTACACCCCGCTCAATCTGCATATCGACGTCGAACAGACCCTGTCGCTGCGCGCCTCGATCATCAAGCACACGGCCGACATGTTCCGGCCGGACATCTTCATCGTCGACAAGGAGCCGGTCGGCCTGCGCGGAGAAGTCCTTGAAACGCTCGAGATGCTCAAGCCGCGCGGTACGCGCCTGGTGCTCGGCCTGCGCGACGTCATGGATGAACCGCGGCAACTCGAGCCGGAGTGGGAACGCAAGAACGTGCTCCCGGCGCTGCGCGACCTGTATGACGAGATCTGGGTCTACGGCCTGCCTCAGATCTGCGATCCGCTGGAAGGCATTACCCTGCCGCCGCGGGTGCTGCAGAAGATGATCTATACCGGGTACCTGCACCGCGAGGTCGCGACCGAGGGCGCGCAACCGCGGCTGCCGGAAATCACGAACCGACCCTACCTGCTCGTGACCACGGGCGGCGGCGGCGACGGCGAGGCGCTGATCGACTGGGTGCTGCGTGCCTATGAATCCGATCCGCTGCTGCCCTATCCCGCCCTGCTGGTGCTCGGGCCGTTCATGCAGGCCGACCGCCAGGCCGAATTCATGGACCGCGCGGCCCGGCTGCGACGCGTGGAAACCCTGACCTTCCACAGCAACCTCGAAGCCATCGTCGCGAAGGCTGCCTGCGTCGTGGCGATGGGCGGCTACAACACGTTCTGCGAGGTGCTGTCCCTAGACAAGCGCGCGCTTATCGTGCCGCGCACCGAACCGCGTCTCGAACAGTACATCCGCGCCTCGCGTGCCGCGAAACTCGGCCTGGTGTCGATGCTTCCCGACGACGGCCGACGCGACCCCGGCGTGATGGCTGCGGCCTTGCGCGCGCTCCCGCGGCAGAACCGCCCCTCGGAAGTGGTGGTGCCGGGCCTGCTGGAAGGGCTGACCAACGTCTCGCGGCTGGTTCGTCCCTGGGTCGAACTGTCTGAACCCGGGCCGACACCCGTGCAGTTGAAAGCCTGAGCGCGCGCTCGGGCTGAATCTCCGGAGACCAGTCCTTTCTTCATGGCGGCCGGCACGATCTGCCCCCGGGTGGCGTTTGTCCTGAAGGGCTATCCCCGTCTTTCGGAGACCTTCATCGCGCAGGAGATCGCGGCGCTGGAGCAGCGCGGATTGCGCATCCAGATTTATTCCCTGCGCCATCCCACAGATACGCGCCGCCATCCGGTGCACGACGAAATCCGGGCGAGCGTGACCTACCTCCCCGAGTACCTGCATCGTGAACCTGCGCGCGTCGCGCGCGCCTGGTGGCGTATGCGCAGGCTTCCGGCCTATCGAGGACTGGTGCGGGCCTGGTTGCGTGATCTCGTGCGCGATCGCTCGGCAAACCGCATGCGCCGTTTCTTCCAGGCCCTTGTACTCGCGAATGAACTTCCCGCGGATATCGCACGGCTGCACGCGCACTTCCTGCATACGCCGGCCTCGGTGACACGCTATGCGGCGCTGCTGCGCGGCCTGCCCTGGAGCGGATCGGCGCATGCCAAGGACATCTGGACCAGTCCCGACTGGGAGAAGCGCGAAAAGCTCGCATCCTGCGACTGGGTGGTGACCTGTACCGCAACGAATCATGCGCATCTCTCGGGGATCGCCCCAGCCGGACGCGTCGGGCTCGTGTATCACGGCCTGGATACCGCGCGATTCCCGCCGGTCGAGCGTCCGCCCGTATCGCGCGACGGCAGCGACGCCGCCGCGCCGGTGCGCATCCTGAGCGTCGGCAGACTGGTCCCCAAGAAGGGCTTCGATACGCTGCTCGAGGCACTCGCCCGGCTCCCTGCAGCGCTCAACTGGCGCCTTGCCCACGTGGGTGGCGGACCGCTAGGCAAGGAACTCCGCCAGCTTGCCGGCAAGCTCGGCATCGCCGAGCGCATCACCTGGCATGGCGCGCTCGATCAACCCGGACTGCTGACTGAGTACCGTGACGCCGATTTCTTCGCGCTCGCCTGCCGCATCACCGGCGACGGCGACCGCGACGGCCTGCCCAACGTGCTGATGGAAGCGCAAAGCCAGTCGCTTGCCTGCGTATCCACCTCCATATCGGGTGTGGGCGAACTCATCCTGCACGAGGAAACCGGCATCCTGGTCCCGCCCGATTCGCCCGCCGAACTCGCGCGCGCGATCGAACGCCTCATCCGCGACCCGCAACTCCGTGCGCGGCTTGGCAGTGCGGGTCGCCGGCGCGTAGCCGAGCAATTCTCACTCGATGCCGGCATCGAGGATCTCGCACAGAGGTTCGGACTCTCCACATCCGCCAAGACACAGGCCGGCGTCTGAGCCCGCAATCCCCAATGCGCATCGCGTTCTACGCACCGCTGAAATCACCCTTCCACGACACGCCTTCCGGGGACAGGCGCGTTGCGGCGCTCTACCTCGAAGCGCTCGCTCGCGGCGGGCACGATGTCGCACTCGCGAGCGACTTGCGCAGCTACAACCCCGATGGCAACGACGCGGCATGGCGCGCGCTGCGCAATGCAGCCGACGCGGTCGCGAGTCGTCTGATACGCGACGCGGAATCCGGTGATCCCGCGCGACGACCGGAGCTCTGGTTTACCTACCACTGCTATCACAAGGCGCCCGACTGGGTCGGGCCCCGGGTGAGCCGTGCCCTCGGGATACCCTACGTGATCGCGGAGCCCTCGCATGCGCCCAAGCGCGCGCAGGGTGTCTGGTCCGCCGGATACGAGGCGGCAGGCGAGGCTATCGTCGGAGCCGACCTGCTGATCTGCCCGACCCGATTCGACATCGCCTGCGTAAGCGCCCTCTCGTCCAGCCCGGGGAAAGTCGTCTACCTGCCCCCCTTCCTCGACACCGGCCCCTACCGCGACACCGGTGAGCGCCCGGCCCTGCGGGCACGGCTTGCCCGCGAACACGATCTGGATTCCTCCCTTCCCTGGCTCGTGGTCGCCGCCATGATGCGGCCGGGCGACAAGCACGCCTCCTATCTCAGCCTTGCCCGCAGCCTTGAACAACTGTGCGACCTCGGTTGGCAGTTGCTGGTCGCGGGCGACGGCCCGGCCGAATCCGCCATACGCCGCGCGCTCGAAACTGCCGCGCCGGGGCGAACGCGTTTTCTCGGCCGGCTCGAGGAAGCCGCGCTGGCACAGCTGTTCCAGGCAGGCGATCTGTACGTCTGGCCGGGCGTGAACGAAGCCTATGGCATGGCGCTGCTCGAGGCTCAGGCATCCGGCCTGCCCGTCGTCTCGGTCATTTCGCGCGGCATCCCCGATGTCGTCGAATCCGGAACAACGGGATTGCTCGGCCGGCCGGATGCACCCGAGGTGCTTGCAGATCTAGTGCGACGCCTGATCGTCGACGCGCCCTTGCGTACCCGGCTCGGCAAGGCGGCGCGCCTGCGTTCAAGCCGCGAGCGCAGCATCGATGCCGCGGCCGCAAGGCTCGCAGGCGCTCTCGCAAGACTGCCCAGGGCATGACCCTCGTCGCATTCATCCGGCATGCCGAAACAGACTGGAATCGCGCGAAGCGCATACAGGGCCACACCGACATCCCGCTCAATGCGACAGGACGCGCCTCGCTCGAGGGCCGCGCGCTTCCCGAAGCGCTGACCGGCATGCAGTGCTACAGCAGCCCGCTGCTGCGCTGCCGGGAAACCGCGGCCCTGCTCGGCTTCCCGGACGCGCTCATCGAACCCGGCCTCAAGGAGATGTGCTGGGGCAGCTGGGAAGGCAGCCGGCTGGCGGACCTGCGCGCTGATCTCGGCACCGCGATGGCGGACAACGAATCGCGCGGTCTGGACTTCCGCCCGCCGGGCGGAGAATCTCCCCGGGAGGTTGCCGCCCGCGTCCGAGTCTGGCTGGCAGGGCTGTCGGTTCCCGCACTCGCCGTGACACACCGAGGCGTTATCCGCGCCATCGTGTCCATGGCCTGTGACTGGGATATGCGGAGCAAGCTGCCCGTGCGCCTCGACTGGGGTGCGTTTCACCTGTTCCGGACCGACCGCACCGGTCAGCCCATTCCGGTTGCGCTGAACCTGCGTTAAGGTCCGTCCGATGAATTCCCCGCGTGCGTTCATCCATGTGCAGCACCTGCTCGGCGTCGGGCATCTGCGCCGCGCGGCCGCGCTTGCCCATGCGCTCGCGAGCGCAGGGTTCGGCACGACACTCGCAAGCGGGGGCTTTCCCCTTCCTGATCTGCGCGTCGCGGGCGTCCGCTTCATCCAGCTCCCCCCGGCTACGACCGCGGACATGAGCTTCAAGACGCTGGTGGATGAGAACCGGCATCCCGTATCCGAAGCGTGGCGCGCACAGCGCGCCGACGCCTTGATGCGCGCGTGGAACGACGGCCCTGCCGATGTCCTGATCATCGAACTCTTCCCCTTCGGGCGTCGCCAGCTGCGTTTCGAACTGATCCCCCTGCTGGAGGCCGCGCGCCGACGCAACCCGAAAGTACTGGTGGTCTGCTCCGTGCGTGATGTACTCCAGAATGTCGCGGACGCGACCAAACGCGCCACGACCATCGCGCAGCTCGAGCGCTACTTCGATCTCGTTCTCGTGCATGGCGACGAGAACTTCATCCCCTTCGCGGCGACATTCCCGGATGCCGACGCCGTCAGAACCCCGATCCGGCATACCGGCTACCTGATCGATGCACCCGCCCCGGAGACAGCGGGCACTGCCGGCACGGGCGAAGTAATCGTCTCCGCCGGCGGGGGTGCGGTCGGTGCGCATCTGCTTGCAACCGCGATCCGTGCACGGCCGCACAGCAGCCTGCGCCACGCCGTCTGGCGCATCCTTGCGGGCCCCAACCTTGCGAATGCCGAGCTGAGCACCCTTCACAGCCTTGCGAGCGACCCGGGCATCATCGTGGAGCGCAACCGCGCGGACTTCAGGACGCTCCTCGCGAACTGCGCCGCTTCGATCAGCCAGGCCGGGTACAACACCGTGATCGAAACCCTCTATGCCGGAGCGAAGGCCGTCGTGGTTCCGTTCTCGGGCGGCAAGGAATCCGAACAGGCGCTGCGCGCGGAACTTCTCGCCCGACGCGGGCTGCTCGAGATGGTCGCGGAAGACGCGCTCACTTCCGAGGCACTCGCGGCTGCCCTCGACCGCGCGGTGGCGCGCACACTGCCTGCGCAGGCGCTCAGCCTGGACGGCGCGCGCCGCAGCGTGGCACTCATCCGCGACGCCCTGGAATCCTTGCGCGCATGACCCGAGCCTGGGAGCAATTCCGCGACGAACTCGCAACCTGGCAGGCCGAAGGGCTGGCGGCGCGCTTCTGGTGGCGGGACGACGACGCCACCGGATTCACGCCTGCCTTGTCGCGACTGCTCGCGCTTCAGTCGGCGACGCGTGCTCCGCTCGCTCTGGCCGTGATCCCCGCGCAGGCCGAAACCGAACTGCTGATGCACGAAACCAAGGGCCTGTGCATGCTTCAGCACGGTGTGGACCACGTCAATCGCGCCGCACCGGGCGAAAAGAAATCCGAGTTCCCCGCGCGCTGCGACCAGGACCACAGCCTTGCCCGCATCGTCGAGGCGCGGCGCGATCTCGCGCGCCGGTCATCGGGCCGCGTCCTGCCTGTTCTGGTGCCACCCTGGAATCGCATCAACGCCGCGCTCGCTGGGCATCTGCATGCAGCAGGATACCGAGGCCTGAGCGGATTCGGCCTGGAGCTGCCCGGCTGCAACGGCCTCATCCAGCTCAACACCCATGTGGATATCGTGGCATGGCGGCGCGGCAAATCTTTCGCCGGAACGGACGAGGTGCTCGGGATCGCGACGACACTGCTCGAACAGCGCCGGCTCGGGAAAGCCGCGCATGCGCCCATCGGCTGGCTTACGCACCACGCAGTCCATGACGGCGCCGCCTGGGATTTCCTCGAGCGACTTTTCGCACTCACCCTGACGCTTTCTTCGGTCGAGTGGGTCGGCGCGGACGCAATCTTCGCTGCGGGAAATTCGTGACAGAGTTGGCATTTCAGAAGCAGCGCTCCGCGGAGGCGTCGACACTGCGCTATCCGGCCGCCGCGCTTGCCGGATACCACCTGCGTGCCGCTACGGGACTGTGCGTGAGTCTCGGCCCGCTGCTGTTTCTGGAGCCTGCGCCAGCCATGACGATCGTGCTCACGGCGTTCGCCGCGATTTTCCTCGTATACTGCGCCCGGGGAGTTATCAGGCAGTACAGTCGCGTCGAGTACGATGAGGCAGGAATAAGAATCAGCGGCATAGTGAGGCAGGCGATCCGCTGGGAGACGTTGCAGGAACTGCGGGTCCGTTACTACACGACCCGGCGCGACGGTGAATCGGGTTGGATGCAGCTTCAGCTACGCGGCGATCGGGAGCACATCGTCGTTGATTCCTCGCTGACCTCGTTTACTCAGCTCGTCACAGTCTGCGCCAGCCGGTTCAGCATGACTGGCCGCGAACTGGACGATATCTCCCGCACGAATCTCGCATCTCTTGGGGTTTCAATTAAATGAGCGACTTGCTCACGGTAAGGGACCTCCGGGTCTATTTGAACGTCGATGCGGGCACCGTCAAGGCGGTCGACGGCGTTTCCTTCCGGGTCCCGGAAGGGAAGACGGTCGCTTTGGTCGGCGAATCCGGCTCCGGAAAATCGATCGTGGCGCAGACCATCATGGGCATCCTGCCGGGGGTCGCCCGCATCGAAAGCGGCGAAATCCTGTTTGCGGATCCGGAACGCCCGGGCACCGTCGTGGATATCTCGCGACTCGACCCGCGCAGCAGCGAAATGCGGGCGCTGCGCGGCGGACGCATCTCGATCATATTCCAGGAGCCGATGACCGCGCTCTCCCCCCTGCACACGATCGGAAACCAGATCGAGGAGGCGCTCGCGCTGCACAGCACGCTCGGCCCCTCCGAGCGGCGGGCGGCCGCGGTGGAAATGCTGAAGCACGTCGGCTTCCCGAACCCGGGGCGTGCGATTCGCTCCTACCCGTTCGAACTTTCCGGCGGCCTGCGACAACGCGCAATGATCGCCATGGCGCTCGTATGCAGGCCCGCGCTCCTGGTGGCGGACGAGCCGACCACGGCGCTCGATGTCACGATACAGGCCCAGATACTGCATCTCATCAAGGAACTCCAGGGCGAGTTCAAAATGGCGATGCTGATGATCACGCACGACCTCGGGGTTGTCGCGAACGTCGCCGACGAAGTGGTCGTGATGTACCACGGGAAAGTCATGGAGTCCGGAAGCGTGCAGACAATCTTCCGCGATCCCAGACACACCTACCTCAAGGCGCTCATGCGCGCGGTGCCGCGGTTTTCGATCGCCCCCGGCGAACGCCTTACCCCGATCCGCGAAGTCCAGGTGGCGGAGAGCTCGCTGATCGGAAGCCGCGTGCGTTCCGAGAGCAATGCCCCCGGAACACCGCTTCTGACCGTCAGCGGCCTGAACAAGCGCTACGAAACCAGAAAGACCTCGTTCTTCTCGAGACGCGATGCCGGAGAAGCCCGCAAAGCAGTCGACAACCTGAGTTTCGATGTGCGTACCGGGGAATGTCTCGGTCTGGTCGGAGAATCCGGATGCGGCAAGACGACCACCGCGAAAATGATCCTTCGCTCCATCCGTCCGGATGCGGGAACGATCACATTCAACGACGCCGGAAGGCAGCGGGATGTGCTGGCGCTTCAGGGCGACGAGCTTTTCTCGTACCGGCGCAAGGTCCAGTTCATCTTCCAGGATCCCTTCGGCTCTCTGAATCCCCGGATGACAGCCTACGACATCATCAGCGAGCCGCTGGTCATCCACGGCATCGGCGACGATGCCGAGCGCTACGAGCGGGTAAAGGAGCTCATGATGCTGGTCGGGCTGGACGTCCGGTACCTGCGACGCTACCCGCACAGTTTCTCCGGCGGCCAGCGCCAGCGGATCGGGATCGCGCGGGCGCTCGCGCTCGGCCCGGATCTGCTGATATGCGACGAACCCGTTTCCGCCCTGGACGTATCGGTACAGGCGCAGGTGCTGAACCTGTTGCGTGACCTGCGCGCAACGCTGAATCTGACCTACATCTTCATTTCGCACAATCTCGCGGTGGTTCATTACCTCGCTGACCGCATCGCGGTGATGTGCGCAGGCCGGCTGGTGGAACTCGCTACCCGGGACGAGCTTTTCCGCAATCCGGTCCATCCCTATACGAAGGCCCTGCTCGCCGCCGTGCCCGATCCCGATCTCGACAGGAAGCTCGATTTCGCGCTGCTCATGGAAGGCAAGGCCTCGGAGCCGGACTGCTGGCCGGAACCCTTCCTGATTGACGCCACGCACCGCCCCGAGCTCATCGACGTGGGCGGCGGTCACCTGGTGCGTGCCGCGGCAGGCGGCGTCACGCTGGAGCGCGCAGCATGAGACTCCCTGCACTTTTACTTCTGGCATGTGCCTGGACCTGCGCCTTTTCAGCGCAGCTGATAGAGCCGCCCGTCCTGCGCGGGGCGGTCGCGGAGGGCCGCCTGCCGTCCGTAGGCCAGCGCGCCCCGGAGAATCCGCTCGTCGTCTCCTTCGAGGACGGGATGCGAGCCGGGAAATATGGCGGCAACCTCCAGATGCTGATCGGCCGCAGTCGCGACGTGCGCCTGCTCGTCGTCTACGGATACGCACGACTCGTGGTCTACAACCGCAAACTCCAGATTACGCCCGACCTGATCGAGAGTTTTGATGTGCGCGAAGGTCGCATCTTTACCTTCAAGCTGCGGCGCGGCCACAAGTGGTCGGACGGCAAGCCGTTCACGACCGAGGACTTCCGCTATTACTGGGAAGACGTCGCGAACAACACCGAATTGAGTCCGGGCGGCCCGCCGCGCGACCTGCTCGTGGATGGTGAACCGCCCAAGGTCGAAATCCTTGACGCCATCACAGTCCGCTACACCTGGACGAAGCCCAATCCCGACTTCCTGCCCAAGCTGGCGGGAAGTTCGCCGCTCTTCATCTTCAGGCCGGCGCACTATCTGAAGAAATTCCACAAGAAGTACAGCCCCGAGGTCGCCGAGAAGGAAAAAAGCGGTGGCGGGAAGCAGCGCTGGGCTGCGGTACACAACCGCCAGGACAATATGTATCAGTTCGACAATCCTGCGCTGCCGACACTCCAGCCCTGGATGAACACCACGAAACCGCCGGCGGACCGGTTCATCGCGGTACGCAATCCGTATTTCCATCGCGTCGACCCGAACGGTCTGCAACTGCCCTACATCGATCAGGTAACCATGGTGATCGCGGACAGCAAGCTGATCCCGGCCAAGGTCGGCGCTGGCGAGGCGGACCTTCAGGCTCGCGACCTCCAGTTCAACAACTACACCTTCCTGAAGCGCAACGAGAAGAACAACCGCTTCCGCACGCTGCTCTGGCACACGGGCAGCGGCTCGCACTTCTCGCTCTATCCGAACCTCAACGTGAACGACCCGGTATGGCGCAAGCTGCTGCGTGACGTCCGGTTCCGGAGAGCGCTTTCGCTCGCGATAGACCGCCCGCTCATCAACAGCGTGATCTATTTCGGGCTCGCTTCGGAGAGCAACAACACCATGCTCCCGGACAGTCCGCTCGCGCGGCCGGCCTACCGGTCCGAGTGGGCGACCTACGACCGCAAGGCCGCCTCGAAGCTGCTCGACGAAATCGGCCTGAAGCGCGGACTGGACGGCATACGCAGTCTCCCGGACGGCAGGCCGCTGGAAATCATCGTCGAGACGGCGGGCGAAAGTTCGGAGCAGGCCGACGTGCTGGAATTGATCGGAGAGACCTGGCGCGAGGTGGGGGTAAAGCTCTTCACCAAACCCTCTCAACGCGACACGTTTCGCAAGCGCATTTTCTCGGGCGAGACAGTGATGTCGGTCTGGAGCGGCTTCGACAACGGACTCGCGACCCCGGACATGAGTCCCGAGGAACTCGCGCCCACCAGCCAGATGCAACTCCAATGGCCGAAGTTCGGTCAGTTCCACGAAAACAGCGGCCGGGTAGGCGAATCGCCGGACATTCCCGAAGTTCAGGAACTCTCGACGCTCTATCGCGCATGGCGCAAAACCGACTCCACCGCCGAGCGCGAACGCATCTGGCACCGCATGCTGAGCTTGCACGCCGAACAGCAGTACACCATCGGCGTCGTGGCCGGCGTGCCCCAGCCCGTAGTCGTGCGCACCACCTTGCACAACGTTCCGGAGAAGGGCTTCTACAACTTCGAACCCGGCGCTTTCTTCGGCATCTACCGTCCCGAAACCTTCTGGTTCCAATAGAGTCCCCATGCTGAACTACGTCGTCCGACGCATACTTGTCATGATCCCGACGCTGCTGGTGATCAGCTTCGTCACATTCATGATCATCAAACTGCCGCCTGGAGATTTCCTTTCCAACCAGATTGCCGAACTGCGCAGTCAGGGCGACACGGCCGCAATGGAAAAGGCGGAGTTCCTGCGCAAGCACTACGGGCTCGACAAGCCATTCCTCGAGCAGTATGCAGCCTGGATCGGCGTGCGCCCCACCGACCAGGGCTACTCGGGTCTGATCCAGGGTGACTTCGGCTGGTCTTTCGAGCACGATCTTCCGGTAAAGGAGGTGGTGGGCGACCGCATGCTGATGTCATTCATCCTGAACTTTTCGGTCATCCTGTTCACCTGGCTGGTCGCGTTCCCGATCGGCGTCTATGCGGCGACCCATCAGTACAGCTGGAGCGACCACGGCCTCACGCTGTTCGGTTATCTGGGGCTTGCGACGCCGAATTTCCTGCTTGCGCTCGTGCTGATGTATTTCGCCAATGTCCAGTTCGGCCTCGCGGTCGGAGGCATCATGGATGCGAGCTATCTTGGCGAGCCGTGGAGCTGGGCCAAGGCCGGCTCGGTGCTCAGCCATCTCTGGATACCGGTCATCGTGATCGGAACGTCCGGCACGGCTGCGATGATCCGGAGACTGCGCGCGAATCTGCTGGACGAATTGCAGAAGCAATACGTCGTGACGGCGCGCGCGAAGGGCATGCCGGCTTTCCGGCTGCTTGTGAAGTACCCGCTGCGCATGTCGCTGAACCCCTTCATCGCCGACATCGGCAACCTGCTGCCCAGCGTGATCTCGGGTTCTGCAATCGTATCCGTCGTGCTGTCGCTGCAGACAGAAGGCCCGATGCTGCTCGATGCATTGCGCAGCCAGGATCAGTACCTGGCGGGATCGTTTCTGATGTTCCTGGCGCTGCTGACTGTCATCGGCACCTTCATTTCCGACCTGCTGCTGGCGGTCCTTGATCCGAGGATCCGGCTCTCCGGAGGTACGCAGCAATGAGCGCGAACGCCCCCAGCGAGCCGCTGCAGCACTATGTATCGCCCGACCCCTTCGAGCCGATGGCGACCGAGGCCCTGTCGCCGGAGCAGGAGCGCTTCTACCGCGCGTCCCAATGGACGATCATGTGGTGGAAGTTCAAGCGCCACCGGATCGCCGTCCTTGCCGCGGCAATCCTGCTCGCGTTCTATGCATCCACGCTGGTAAGCGAGTTTCTCGCCCCCTACCACCTGCACACCCGGAACGCGCAGCACATCTACGCGCCCCCGCAGGGAGTGCACCTGTTCCACGAAGGCCGCTTCGTCGGGCCCTTCGTCTATGGCTACGACATGAAGCTGAATCTCGAGACTCTGATGCGGGAGTACAGCGAGAATCCGTCGAAGGTACAGCCGTTGCGCTTTTTCTGTCAGGGCGATGAGTACCGCTTCTGGGGCATGATCGAAGGCCGATTCCATCTGGTATGCCCTGCGGAAGGCGGCACGTTCTTCCCGTTCGGCACCGACAGGCTCGGACGAGACCTCTTTTCGCGGATCATCTACGGCTCGCGGGTGTCGCTCACGATCGGCCTGCTCGGGATACTCGTCAGCTTCGTGATCGGGATCACGCTGGGCGGAATCTCCGGCTATTTCGGGGGCTGGGTGGACAACATCATCCAGCGCTTCATCGAGATGGTCCGCTCCTTCCCCGAACTGCCTCTCTGGATGGCGTTGTCCGCCGCGCTGCCCGTGAACTGGAGTCCGCTGCTCGTGTACTTCGGTATCACGATCATCCTCGGCCTGCTTGACTGGCCGGGGCTCGCGCGCGCGGTCCGCTCCAAGCTGCTATCCCTGCGCGAGGAGGATTTCGCCGCCGCGGCGGTGCTGATGGGCGCGAAGCCCAGCCGCGTGATCGGACGACACCTGCTCCCCAGTTTCGCCAGCCACCTGATTGCATCGGTCACCCTCGCCGTCCCGGGCATGATCCTCGGCGAAACAGCCCTCTCCTTCCTCGGCCTCGGGCTGCGACCGCCGGTTACCAGCTGGGGGGTGCTGCTGAACGAAGCCCAGAACATCAACTCGGTCGCGCTTTACCCCTGGATCATGCTGTCCGTAGCACCCGTGTTTGTGGTCGTACTTGCATTCAACTTCTTCGGTGACGGCCTGCGCGACGCAGCCGACCCGTACAAGTAACGTCGATCATGTCGGGCGCCGAGCACGGCGGCTTTCGAAGCAGGCTGCGGCGCCAGCTCACCCACAGCGAGACGGAGTCCGAGGGACGTTCGCTGCGTATCGCGCTGGTGCTCACCGTGATCATCAGCGTATCGACCGCGATCATCAAATCGGTCCCCTCTTTCGAAGCCTCCCACCGCCTGCTGCTCGATGTGGTCCTCGTCGCGACGACCCTGCTGTTTGCACTCGAGTATGGCGCGCGCATCTGGTGCGCGGCAGATGATCCGGCCGAGGACAATCCTGGCCGTGCGCGCGTGCGCTACGTGCTCTCGGTTCCCGGCCTGGTCGATCTCATTTCGGCGATCCCCTTCGCACTCAGTCCGCATCTTGGTGTCAGCATCGACTGGCTCGACATCGTTCCGATCTTCAAGCTGCTGCGCTATACGGCGGCCTTCCAGTTTCTGGTCGAAGCTGTCTACAGCGAGCGTCGGGTGCTCGCGAGCGCGGCGGTACTGCTGCTCGCGCTGCTGATATTCCAGTCGAGCATCCTTTATTACCTTGAGCGCGAGGTCCAGCCGGAGAAGTTCGCAAGCATTCCTGATGCGATGTGGTGGGGCATCATCACCCTTGCAACGGTCGGCTACGGCGACGTCACGCCGGTCACCGCCCTCGGCAAGGTTGCCGGCGGCATTACCGCGATACTCGGCCTTTGCATGTTTGCAATTCCAATCGGCATCATTGCGTCTGCCTTCATCGAGGCGGCGCGGCGCCGGGAGTTCGTGGTCACCTGGAACCTGGTTGCGAATGTGCCGATGTTCCGGCACCTCGATGCAGCGCGCATCGCGGCCCTGGCGGGTGTGCTGCGTGCCCAGCGCGTGGAACGCGGCGAGCGCATCATCCACAAGGGCGAGCATGGCGAATCGATGTACTTTGTTGTCTCGGGCGAGGTCGAGGTCGACCCGGGCGCCGGCGCAAAGACCTTCCGTCTATCTTCCGGCGACTTCTTCGGCGAAATCGCACTGATCGAGGATCTCCCCCGTACCGCCACCGTGACGGCGCAAGGCCCCGTTCGGCTGCTCGTGCTTCACAAGCGCGACTTCGACCGGTTCATGGCCGGCCACCCGGAACTCGCGCAGTCGGTCCGGCTCGCTGCGGAACAGCGCCTCCGGAATAGCGGATAAATCACCACCGCCGCCCGCAGCTGCGCGAATGCTGCGGCGTGGACCGCCTGCTAGACTAAGTGCCATACATAGTTTTCCTGTCCGAGCCGGAACTCCGCCACAGGGCCACTACCCGATTCCCAGACCCCAGGCTGCCTTGAAATCATCCCGAATCTTCGATGCCGCACGTGACAGCCTGGGCGGGCTGGCCCTCCTGGAAGGCGCCGATGCCGCGCTCATCGCGAACCTGCTCGCGGGCGTGGAGGTTCGCAGTTTCGCGGCCGGCGAATCGGTGCTCGCTGCCGGTGCGCCGAACGAGTACTTGTACGTCGTTCTCTCCGGCAGTCTCCGGGTTTCGATCACTCCTGAAGAACGGCGGGCTGCGCCGCTCGTCAAGCGCGGCGAATGCGCGGGCGAGCTTTCAGTCATCGATGGTGCCCTGACTTCCGCTGCCGTCACCGCCGAGTCGGACTCCGAGTTGCTCGCGCTCGACCGTGCGCGCGTGCACCTGCTCGCGGACCGCTCGCATCCCGTCGCGCGCAACCTGCTCCGGCTGCTTTCGGGCAGACTCCGCGGCACAAATAGGCTCCTGCTTGACGAGGCCCACCGCGCGGATGCCCTGCAGGCCAGCACGATCACCGATCTGACGACCGGTCTGTATTCCCGCAACTGGCTGGACAGCACGCTCGAGCGACTCGCACAGCGTGCCGGCCAGGGCGGAACCGGATTCTCGGTGCTGCTCATGGACATTGATCATTTCGCCATGCTGAACCAGAACCTCGGGCGCGCGCAGGGCGACCGCGCGCTCGCACTTGCGGCCATGGCCTTGCGCTCCGGTCTGCGCCCGACTGACCAGGCGGCGCGTTTCGGCGGGGACGAGTTCGCTGTGCTGCTCCCCGGCGCGGTATCGATCGGAGTTGCCACTGCAATCGGCGAACGTGCCTGCGGCGCACTTAGGCTGGTGCGCGATCCCGAGCTCGAGTCGCTGCGTCTCACCTGCTCGGCAGGTGTGGCGGTGCACGCGAAGGGGGATACACCGATTCAGTTGCTCGAACGCGCACTGAAGGCGCTTGATCAGGCCAAGCAGGCGGGCGGCAACCGGGTCGCGGGAGCCTGAAGGGCGGCAGGCGGCGGTCCAGGAAAACCACGCGGCGGATAGCAGTACGCCGCATGACATTGCGCGGGTATGGCCCGCGGGGGAGTGACGGAAGTGGAACGCAGCCTGTTCCGATTCATCTTCAAGTACAGCAAGCGCGAACAGCTGATGATCGTGCCGCTGGTCTTCGGCTCGATGTTCGTCTACTTCATGTCGCTCGACCTGCCGAAGACGATCATCAATCAGGCGATACAGGGCAAGGCCTTCCCCGAGCCGACCTCCACCGCCCACCTGTTGCGCTATCAGTTCACGCTGCCGGACTTTCTCGGCGGGGATGTGATCCGGCTGTTTTCCGGATTCGAGGTCGAGCGCCTGCCCTACCTCGTCGCTCTGTCTCTGGGCCTGCTGTTCATGATCGCCCTGAACGGCTTCCTCAAGCTGCAGATCAACACGATGAAGGGCTGGATGGGCGAACGCATGCTGCGTCGCCTGCGCTTCGTCCTGTTCGACCATATCCTGCGCTTCCCGCTCGCGCGCTTCAGGAGGGTGAAGCCGGCGGAAATGGCCAGCATGATCAAGGACGAGGTCGAGCCGCTCGGCGGCTTCATCGGCGAGGCGGTGATCACGCCGATGTTCCTCGCGGGCGAGGCGCTTACCGCGCTGTTCTTCATCATGTACCAGCACTTCCTGCTCGGGCTGGTGGCGCTCGCAGTGATCGCGGTTCAAGCGTTCATCATCCCCCGGATGCGCCGGCGCCTTCTCGCTCTGGCGAAGGAACGGCAGCTTACGGCGCGGCAGCTTTCAGGGCGCATCGCGGAAACCGTGGACGGAATCGTGGAGATCCATACCCACGACACCTCGAACTACGAACGCGCGGAAATTTCGTCGCGGCTGGGAAAGATATTCCGCATCCGCTTCGAGTTCTACCAGCGCAAGTTCATGATCAAGTTCCTGAACAATTTCCTGTCCCAGGTCACGCCGTTCATCTTCTACCTGATGGGCGGCTACCTGGTGATCAACGGAAGACTCGACATCGGCGCCCTGGTTGCCGTGATTGCCGCCTACAAGGACCTCCCGAGTCCGATCAAGGAGCTGATCGACTGGGACCAGCAGCGCATGGATGTGCAGATCAAGTACAACCAGGTCTCCGAGCAATTCACGGTCGACAACCTGGCGCCGCCGGAATCCCAGACGCTGATCGAGCATCCGTCATTGCCGACCGACGGATCAGTCGTTGCGTCCAATCTCACCCTCGCTGACGAAACCGGCAACAAGTCCCTGGATAACGTGAATTTCGATATCCCGCTTGACCGGCACGTCGCGCTGATCGGTCCTCACGCCTGCGGCAGCAGCGAATTGCTGCAGCTTCTCGCCCGGCTGACACTGCCCACCGGCGGCACGCTGCGTGTGGGAGGCATCGACATCGGGCGCGCGCCCGAGGCGATGACCGGCAGGGCCCTTGCCTATGTCGGTTCGACCGGGTACCTCTTCCCGCGCAGCGTACTGGAGAACGTGACCTACGGTCTGAATCACTATCCGGTCGCGCCCGCCGTCTATGAAGGCAGCGCCAGGCGCGAGCACGAGATCTACCTGAAGGAAACCGAGCGCGCAGCGAATTCGCTCCTGGACGTAGACGCGCATTGGATCGATTACGCCGGCGCCGGTGCCAGCGGGCCGGCGGAGCTCGAGGTAAAAATCACCGAAGTCCTGAAGGTTGTCGAACTGGACGAAAAGATTTTCGAGCTCGGGCTGCGCAGTTCGGTCTCTGGTCCGCTTGCCGCGGAGATCATGGAACCGGTCCTGCGGGCACGCGAGGCAATGCGCGAACGGCTGGGGGCGCTTGGCATCCACGAATGGGTCGAGCACTTCGATCCGGAGCGATACAACCGCAATGCCACGTTGGCGGAGAACCTGCTGTTCGGCACCCCCGTGGGCAAGATATTCGACGTCGACAATCTTGGTCGCAACAGCTACGTTCGCCGCGTGCTGAAGGAAATCGGCCTCGAGGATGATCTGCTCAGGATGGGCCACAAGATCGCCGAGACCATGGTCGAGCTGTTCAGCGGACTGCCGCCAGGGCATGAATTTTTCGAGCGCTTCAGCTTCATCCGTCTTGAAGACCTGCCGATCTTCCAGGAAATCCTGGCCAGCGTGGTCGAATCCGGCCTGCAGGGCCTGGACGAGGAGGAGCGGGAGCAGCTCCTGGCGCTGCCCTTCAAGCTCGTCAATGCACGCCATCGACTCGGACTCGTCGATGACGCCTTCGAAGGCCGTATCCTTCAGGCACGGCGCTACTTCGCGGAGCATCTCCCGGCAGAGATGAAAAACGGCGTGGAGTTCTTCGACCCGGCGCGCTTCAATTCGGCGGCATCGCTCCAGGATAACGTGCTGTTCGGGAAGATCGTCAGCGGGCAGGCGGAAGCGCCGGCAAAGATCGGTACCCTGCTGCGCGAAGTACTGGACGAACTGGGTCTGCGCCAGCTGATCGTAAAGATCGGCCTGGACTATCAGGTCGGCGTCGGGGGGGCGCGACTCGCTACCCAGGAACGGCAGAAGATCGCACTCGCACGCGCGCTTCTGAAGCGTCCCGCCGTGCTGGTGATGGATCAGTCGGTAGCGGTGCTCGATCCTTCCGCCCAGCGTCGCATCATGAAGAACATTCTCGACTATCGGCCCTCCGCCAGCGTCTACTGGGCCATCAACCGGGAGGACCTGGTCGACCTGTTCCATCACGCGATGGTCATGGACGCCGGGCGTATCGTTGAAATCGGGCCGGTGGCCGAGCTGAAAGCGAAGGGCGGCGCCCTCTCGAAGATGCTCGCCGCAACTTGAACAATGCCTAGGAGCACACAATGAGCCTTGAACAGGAAGTCGAACTCATCCGCCGCTTTCCGATATTCAGCCGGATCCAGCCCGCGATGCAGAAGCTTCTGTGCTTCAGCAGCGAGCGGCTCACCTACGAGGCCGGCCAGGTCATCTTCCGCGCGGGCGATGTAGCCGACGCCGCCTACGTGGTCATCGACGGTTCGATCGAAATCTCGGTGCCGACGCCGAAGGGTCCGCTCGCGGTCAGCACCGTGGGTCGCAACGAAATCATCGGCGAGATCGCGATCTTCGGCGATGTGCCGCGCACCGCAACCTGCACCGCGCTCACGAAGCTTGAGACCCTGCGCATCTCGAAGGATCTCTTCAACAACGTGATCCGAGAGAGTCCGGATGCGGCGATCGAGCTGATCAGGGTGCTCGCGACGCGCCTTTCGAATACGACAGCCGCGCTGAGCAAACAGATGAACGAGAAGGGCTGAGCGCGGGGCTACGCGCCGATGAGCGCGTAGCTCGCGACCGGCTGTTCGTAGCCTTTCAGACGCAGCTTCGCGTGTTCCTGCAGTGCGCCCGCGCCGGCGACGCCGACAAGTTCAAGCGTGCGTTCATCGACCAGCACCTCTCCGTGCGCCGCCTCCGAACAGAGCCTTGAGGCGAGATTCACCGCTGGCCCGACGGCCGTGTATTCGAGACGGGATGCCGCGCCGATCACGCCCACGGTCACATAACCGCTCGCCACACCCGCGCCCATTCCCAGCTGCAGATCACCGCCCGACCAGCTCGCAGTGATGCGCAAGCCGGCCTCGCGGAGACGGCTCGCCATCTGCAGCGCGCGCTCGGCATGGTCCTCGAAAGATACCGGCGCTCCCACCAGAATGAGTACGCCGTCTCCCGCCTGGTCCTTGATCGTTCCGCCGAACTCTGCAGCGATCGCCCCGACCGCGTCGTAATAATCGCGCAGAATGTGAATGACCTTGTCGGACGGGGTCGATTTTGAAAACGCGGTGAATCCGCGCAGATCGCAGCACACCACCGAAATCTCGAGCGTCTTGTGCTCGGTTGCGCTGCGCAGGCCGCGCACCCGCACCATCTCGGCCACCTGTGGCGAGAGGAACCGCGACATGAACTGGGCACGCCGGCCCTGGACCACATGAAACTGCACGGCTCCCACCAGCAGGATGAGCAGGCCAAGCGTAGTCGTGAGCGGCGCGACATCGGGCGGGAAAACGATGCCGGATGCCATGAACGGCGCGGCAATGACGAACGCGATCGCGCGCTGCGATTCCGCCCGATCCGGGCGACGTCTCAGCATGAGCAACCCCGCCGCGATGCCCAGGAGCAGTGACAGCGCCAGCGGCAGGCCGAACAGGAACAACTCCGGCCCCATGCGCCTTAGGATCGTCGTGAGCCCGGCGTTCAGAAACTGCTCTGCCCGGAGTTCCGGAGCCGCGATCGCCGCCAGGCAATAGAAGATCGCAAGCCCCTGGGCCACCCTGAGGAAACGGTCTGCGCCCTTGGTATTCAGCGTGCCGGCCGGCACGGTCCGCCGGACCCGCAGCACCCACTCATAGGCGTAGTAGAACGCGAAAGTCTCCGGTATCGCGAAGAATCCGTCCCAGATCGTGACGCCGTGCGCCGCCCTGAGCGGCACAAGTATGAGAACGAAAGTCGCGATAGATATCCCTACCCACGCGAGGAACGCAGAGAGCGCGCGGCTGGTCGGCGAGCGTCGGTCGGCAACGATGAATGCAAGCGCCATGCCGAGCGCAACGAGCGCGGTAATCAGTTGGGCGGTGTATTGCACGCCTCGACCCGACCAGTGTGTTGCGACGAAAGCCGACCCCCATGCACCCGGGAGGGGAGCACGGAAGGCCGCCTTGCATTATTTAGTAACATATACGTTACTATCATGTCGCTCAAAGGGATTTTTCCTCTGCCGTGGCGGCGCCTGCCTCCCATTGTGCGAGCGCCACCTCGGCCGCTCGCAGTATGGCGCGCGATTTGTGCTGGGTCTCCATCCATTCCGAGTGCGGATCGGAATCAGCCACCACCCCGGCGGCGGCCTGTGCATGCAGCTTGCCATCCTTCAGCACCGCAGTGCGGATCGCGATCGCGACATCCATCTCGCCGTTGAACCCGATATAGCCCGCCGCACCCGAATAGATGCCGCGCTTGACCGATTCCAGTTCGTCGATGATCTCCATCGCCCGGACCTTCGGGGCTCCGGTCACAGTGCCGGCCGGAAAGCTCGCCTTCAGAACATCGAAGGCATCCAGACCGGGCGCGATCATGCCCTCGACATTCGAAACGATATGCATCACGTGCGAATAGCGTTCGACCACCATCTTTTCGGTGACATGCACGCTGCCCGTCGCGGCAACCCGACCGACGTCGTTGCGACCGAGATCGATGAGCATCACGTGTTCGGCGCGCTCCTTCGGATCGGCAAGCAATTCGGTCGCTCGCGCCGCATCTTCCTCGGGCGTCGCGCCGCGCGGACGCGTGCCCGCAATCGGCCTGAGCGTTACTTTTCCGGCGGCAAGTCGCACCAGGATTTCCGGAGAAGCGCCCACCACATGGTGATCGCCGAAATCGAAGTAGTACATGTACGGAGAAGGATTCAGCCCGCGCAACGCGCGATACAGCGCGAGCGGCGGCGCCGCGAAATCCCGCGTCGTGCGCTGCGAGATCTGCACCTGCATGCAATCGCCCGCGTAGATGTACTCCTTGGAGCGCGCCACGGCTGCGAGAAAGCCTTCCTCGGTAAACGAGCGAGACAGTTCTCCGGGCAGGCCTTCCTGCGGTTCGTTCGCCATTGCAAGCACCATGTCGCGCGGCAAAGGCGCCGCGAGACGGCTGCGCAGCCGCTCGAGGCGCTCGGCGGCAAGACGATAGGCGCCCTCGACGCGCGGGTCGGCATAGATCACGAAATAGAGCTTGCCGAGCACGTTGTCGATTACCGCGAGCTCGTCGGACACGAGCAGCAACATGTCAGGTGTTCCGATCGGGTCGCTCTTCGGTGTACCGAGCGCACGCGGCTCGATGTGGCTGACCGTCTCGTAGCCAAAGTAGCCGACCAGCCCGCCGCCGAAGCGCAGGTTGGCCGGCACCGGCGCCACCTGCTCACGGGCGAGCCAGGCGCGCGCGTAGTCGTAGGGATCGGCCTCCGCCTCTTCCAGACAACGGTCGACTCCGTTCGCTTCACGCTTCAGGCGCCTGACCGTGCGGCCGCGCGCCTCGATGCGCTCCGCGCAGGCCAGGCCGATGAACGAGTAGCGCCCGAAGCGCTCCCCGCCCACGACCGATTCGAGCAGATAGGAAAACGGCTCGTTCGCGAGCTTTACGTAGACGGCGAGCGGCGTGTAGAGGTCGGCGTGCGCTTCCGCGACGACGGGTATTCTCGTATAGCCCTGTGCTGCGAGCCGCTGGAACTCAAGCTCAGTCATGACAAATCTCCGGGTCTTGTAGCCTGGTACCGGGGTACCTGATCGGGTGCTGAAAGGGAAACTGGCTGCGGCGCGGCATGCGGCGCCATCTGCCACTGCGGAGGCGAGTCGGGCTAGCGACGCCAGCGGCGCCGGGTACAAGCGTGCAGGCAGGCTGGGCAAGAAGTCACGATGATCCGTATCCTGTCGCTGTGCCGCACAGGAGGTGCGCGGCATCCGAAAGCGTCGCGACTATACCATCCGACGCGATCTCCCGCAGATCGTGCCCCTCGCGATAGCCGTAGGGAACAAGCAGCACGCGGCAACCCGCTGCACGACCTGCTTCGGCATCCACCGCCGAATCGCCGACAACCACCGTCCGTGCGGGCGCTGTATCGATCCTGCGGCAGGCCTCCAGGCACAGGTCGGGGGCCGGCTTGGCGCGGGCCACATCCTCGGGCGTAAGCACTGCATCGAAGCACGCCGCAAGGCCGAGCGCATCGAGCAGTGGTCGTGTGTAACGCACCGCCTTGTTGGTAATGCAGGCGAGTCGCAGCCCGCAGGCGCGCATTTGATCGAGGCCGTCCCTCACACCGGGATAGACAGTCGCGGAACGCCCGCTGCAGGCAACGTAATGCGCATCGAAGGCCAAGCCGGCGCGCGCGAGCAGCGCGGCGTCAGCGCCCCCCCCGACCGCGGACTCCACCGTGCGACGCACCAGCTCGTTGACACCGCGTCCGATGAAATCCCGGATCTGTGTCGCCTCAAGCAGCGGGAGATTCAGTTGAGCGAGCATGCCGCGCGCCGCCAGCGCGAGGTCGGGCAGGGTGTCGACCAGCGTTCCGTCCAGATCGACCAGAACCGCCTCGACTCGCTCGCCAGCAAGCCGTCCCGACATGCTCAGGCTGCGAGGTTCCTGCGCATCGCACCGATGGTCGCGCGATAGTCGGCCGAGCCGAAGATCGCGGAGCCCGAGACGAAGGTGTCCGCGCCGGCGCGCGCGATTTCGGCGATGTTCTCGACCTTCACGCCGCCGTCCACCTCGAGCCACACCTCGCGCCCGGACGGGAGGGCATCGATCCTGCGCCTCACTTCCGCGATCTTGGGCAGCGCCGACGCGATGAATTTCTGACCGCCGAAACCCGGGTTGACCGACATCAGCAGCACGATATCCAGTCGATCGAGCATGTGATCCAGCCACTGGAGCGGTGTCGCCGGGTTGAACACGAGACCTGCCTTGCACCCGTGCTCCTGTATGAGCGCCACCGTGCGGTCGACGTGGTCGCTCGCCTCGGGGTGGAAGGTGATGATGCCCGCGCCCGCCCTCGCGAACTCCACGACCAGCGCATCCACCGGCCGCACCATGAGATGCACGTCGATCGGCACCTTCGCATGGGGCCGTATCGCGGCGCACACCACCGGACCGACCGTAAGATTCGGGACGTAGTGATTGTCCATTACGTCGAAGTGGATGAGGTCGGCGCCGGCATCCTGCACGGCGCGGACTTCCTCTCCGAGCCGCGCAAAATCCGCGGACAGGAGGCTTGGAGCGATGCGATAGGCCATGATGCGCGCGAGTTTAGCAACATCGACCCGCACGGCAGGGCGCGAAGCGCGCCACTACCCTAGAATCGGATCATGGACGATCAAAACGCTAACCGCAACGCAGGCGCCGCAGACAAGGCGCCGGCACACCGCATCGAGGTAAGCGCAGCAACGCGTTACCTGCCCGAGCAGTCGGATGAGACCACCGGACGCTACGTGTTCGCCTACACCATCACGATACGCAACACCGGGCTCGTGGGTGCCCGGCTGATCAGCCGACACTGGATTATCTGTGACGCCCATTCGCAGATCCAGGAAGTGCGCGGCAAGGGCGTGGTGGGGGAGCAACCGCTGCTGCACCCGGGGCAATCCTTCGAGTACACCAGCGGCACCGCGCTCAAAACGCCTGTCGGGACCATGCGCGGCAGCTATCAGATGCACGCCGAGGACGGCACGGAGTTCGACGCGGAGATTCCGGAATTCGCGCTCTCGGTGCCGCGCGTCCTGCACTGAAGCCTCAGGAGTCCTCGTCGCCCCGGTCCCCGTCGGGTTTCTTCGGCCAGGTGAACCAGACGATGAACACCGCAAGAGCCAGCACCAGTACGATTTCCAGCATCACGACCCACATCTTGCGTCGCCTGCTCCTGTTTGCCGCGATCTGCGCGATCTACGGATGCGCCCCGGTGGAGCGGGCATCGGAAAAGCCGCCCGCTGTCGCCTACCTTGAAACGCGCTTCGAATCTCTCCCCGGATGGAAGGCGAACTCGCCCGAAACACGCCGCGGAAGTCTACGCGCCTTCCTGAAGGGATGCGCACAGCGCGCGCTGCCTGCCGCCCTGATCGCGCCCTGCAACGATGCGCGCCTGGTGGACGAGCGGGACACCGAGGCGATACGCGCATACTTCGAACGCGGCTTCGCGCCCTACCGCCTGCTGGCCGAAGGGCGCGACAGCGGCCTCATCACCGGCTATTACGAGCCGGTGATCGCAGGCAGCCGCGAGCGGAATGCACGCCATCCGCATCCGGTCTACGGCCTGCCTTCGGACCTCGTCGTCGTCGACCTTGCAGGCCTGTATCCCGAACTTCGCGACCTGCGCCTGCGCGGCCGGCTGGATGGAAAACGGCTCGTGCCCTACTACTCGCGCGCAGAAATCGAGGCTCGCGCCGGAAAAATGACTGCACCCGTCATCGCCTGGGCGGCCGACGCCGTTGAGCT
Organism: uncultured Pseudomonadota bacterium; assembly: GCA_903834835.1. Taxonomy (GTDB): domain Bacteria; phylum Pseudomonadota; class Gammaproteobacteria; order Burkholderiales; family SG8-39; genus CAILKO01. The sequence goes on from CAILKO010000055.1 coordinate 67,143, forward strand.
CTTCTTCCTGCAGGTCCAGGGTTCCGGACAGCTCCAGTTCGAAGATGGCACTCGGATGCGGATCGGCTACGCCGAGCAGAACGGCCATCCCTATCGGTCACTCGGGCGCCATCTTGTGGACCACGGCGAGCTCTCCCTTGAACAGGCGACCATGGACGGCATCAAGGATTGGGCGGCACGCAATCCGGGGCGACTGAAGGAGGCGCTCGCCTCAAACGCGAGCTACGTATTCTTTCGTGAACTGCCTGCTTCGGACGGGCCCATCGGCTCGCTCGGCGCGCCGCTCAGCGCCGAGTTCAGCATCGCAGTCGACCGGCGCTACATTCCGCTTGGTGCGCCGGTCTGGCTGCGCTCCACCGACCCTGTCGACGGCGCGCCGATCGAGCGCTTGACCCTCGCCCAGGACACCGGCGGTGCAATACGCGGCGCCGTGCGCGCAGATCTGTTCTGGGGACTGGGCCCGGCCGCCGGCGAACGCGCCGGACGCATGCGCCAGCAGGGCAGCCTGTGGCTGCTGTGGCCGCGTGGTCTCCCACCGCCCGCGCCCTGAGCGCTTGCGATCCACGGCGCGGCCCAGGCTATCTATGGCTGCTGCGCTTTACTTGCGCGCTGCGCCCTGCTTCGCAGGCGCGGCGTCATCCAGAATCGCCTTCAGCTGATCGGCTGGCAGAGCGCCGCTGTAGCGCTCGCCGTTCGCGACGAACAATGTTGGCGTGGCACGCACGCTCAGCGAGCGGCCGAGTTCCAGCGTCTTGTCGACCGGATTCGCGCACGTCGCGTTGCTGAGCGGCTGCCGGCGCCGCAGCGCGATGTCGAGCCAGGCCTTGGCGCGATCCGGCGCGCACCACACCGCGCGCGAATGATCTGCGAGCTCCGGCCGGATGACTGGAAACATGAACACGTAGAGCGTGATGTCGTCGATTTCCTGCAGCGTCTTCTCGAACTGCTGGCAGGCCGGGCAGTGCGGGTCCGAGAACATCGCCAGCACCCTGCGGCCGTTGCCGCGCTGGATCTTCACCGCCTGGTCTAAAGGCAGCGTGTCGAAGCGTATGGCGCTCAGCTTACGCACGCGCTCCTCGGTGAGATTGCGGTCGGTCCTGGCATCGTAGAGATTGCCCGAGAGGATGTAGTCGCCCGAGGCATCCGTGTAGACGATCTGCAGGCCCTCCGCGGAACGGAATCGCACCTCGAACAAGCCCGGCACGGGCGCCGCCTGTATGCCTTCGATACGCGCCCCCCCGAGCTTTGGCTCGATCGCCTTGCGTATCTTGGCGTCATCCGCCAACGCGCCCGCGGCGACCAGCCCGAGCCATGCTGCCGCCACCCACCTGTACAAACCCATGGTCTTGCGCCTTCCTTGGTAAAGACTGCGCAGCCTGCGCCGCCCGACGTCCTGTTTACAGCCTTGCAGCGTAACTTATTCCCTGCACAGCGCCCGAACCACGGGAATTCAGCTCATCGCCTGCCGGACCATGAGACTCTTGAATATCGGCATCCGGTTCGCGATGGCCAGCACAGGATTGCGCAAGACGCGCGCGATTCCCGATCCGCCGAACATCCGGAACAAGCCGTCCACCATCGCATCCATTGCAAGCGTGTCTTCCGCACGCGTACGCGCGTATCGCCTGAGCAACGCCCCGTCGCCGGGGTCCCTGCCCGGTTCACGCCGGGAGAGGATATCGGCCAGACTGCGCACGTCCTGCAGGCCAAGGTTCATGCCCTGCCCCGCGAGCGGATGCACCACATGGGCCGCATCGCCGACCAGAGCGACACGCATTGAAACCGGGTGCGGCACCTGCAGCCGCCGAAGCGGAAATCCGCGCGGCGTACCGATGAGTTCGAGCCTGCCCAAGGCGCCGAACGTAGCATTGAACACAGCTTCCTCAACGCGCTCGCCCGGCTGCGCGAGGAGCGCGCGTGCTTCTACGTCCGGCAGCGACCAGACCATCGACACTGCGTCACCGGGCAGGGGCAGCAGTGCGAGCACCGGGCCGCCCTGGAACCACTGGCAGGCCACGCCCCGATGCGGACGGGCTATGCGGAAATTGGCGACCACGCCGATCTGTCCGTAATCTGATGCCGTCACGGACATTCCAGCCTGGTCACGCACCCGGGATCCCGCGCCATCGGCCCCGACCAGCAGCCTCGCGCCCAGTCGGCGGCCATCGCCTAGCGCAATGTTGACGCCCTTTGCGTCGGCATCAAACCGGTCGAGTTCCACTGGCATATGCATGCTCACCTCCGGCCGCGCGGACGCGAGTTCGAACAACACCGCCTGAAGGCGGCTGTCCTCGACGATCCAGGCCAGAGCGGAAACACCCGCCTCATAAGCATCGAAGTCGAGGACCGAACGACCATCGTCGCCGTGCACCCGCATGCCGTAGACAGGCGTGCGCGCGGCTTCCGGGAGGCGCTGCCAGACACCGAGTCGCTCCAGATGGGCGACATTGCCCGGGCTGATGGCATATACCCGCGAGTCGAATATCCCGTCAGCAGGCAGTGCAGGCGGCAATTCGCGGGCGACGAGCGCCACGGACGTGCGGGTGAGACTGCACGCGCACGCCAGACCAGCCAGACCGGCGCCTGCCACCACCACGTCGTAATCCATGATTTTCATTCTACGCCAAGGGTTTGCACACTACGCCCGGGAGCATGCCGGTCGCCACGGAAAGCTTGACCGGAACCTGCAGAAAACGGGACAATTCGGCCCCCCTCGCATTTCGGGGACCGGCAGCAGGCAGATTCGCGCCCGCACCGGTCGCAGTGATGTCGCAATCGTGGCGAATTAGCTCAGCTGGTTAGAGCAGCGGAATCATAATCCGTTTGTCCCCAGTTCGAATCTGGGATTCGCCACCACCTATTTCTCCCGGCATGCCTGCCCGCCGCTCGCGCGGCAGGCGTGCACGGGTGCAGCATCCGACCCGGATGCCCGTGCCGGTAAAATGCCCGCAGTCCCTCTTCTTCGTGGAATTGATTTGCAGCCCCACTCCGCCCGCAGATTTCGTTTGGCCGCCACCACCCAGCCCGGCGTGCTGATCCGCGATCAGGCGCCCCGCGCATGAAGGGGCGCTACTTTATCCGCTCGTTCGGCTGCCAGATGAACGAGTACGACTCGGCGCGCATGGCGGACATGCTGACGGAGGAATCCGGCCTGGTGGAGGCCGGCCGCGTGGAAGATGCAGATCTGATCGTGTTCAATACCTGCTCGGTGCGCGAAAAGGCTCAGGAGAAGGTTTTCTCCGACCTCGGGCGGCTGAAGGATCTGAAGCGCGAAAAGCCGGGGCTCGTGATTGCGGTCGGCGGCTGCGTCGCCAGCCAGGAGGGTGCGGCGATCGTGCGCCGGGCACCCTATGTGGATGTCGTGTTCGGCCCGCAGACCCTGCACCGGCTGCCGGCGCTTGTCGAACGCAGCCGGCGTACCGGCAGCGCCCAGGTGGACATAAGCTTCCCCGAAATCGAGAAGTTCGACCGCCTGCCCGAGCCACGTGCCGCGGACGCAAGCGCCTACGTCTCCATCATGGAAGGCTGCAGCAAGTTCTGCAGCTTCTGCGTGGTGCCCTATACCCGCGGGCAGGAGGTATCTCGCCCGTTCGACGATGTGATCGCCGAAATCCACGGCCTTGCGGTGCAAGGTGTGCGGGAGATCACGCTGCTCGGTCAGAACGTGAACGCCTGGCGTGCGCCGATCGAGGACGGCGACGGTCAGCCGGGCGATTTCGCGGAGTTGCTGCGCTTCGTGGCTGAAATCGACGGCATCGAGCGTATCCGGTACACCACCTCGCACCCGATCGAATTCACCGCCCGTTTGATCGACGCGCACGCCGACCTCGAGAAACTTGCCCCGCACGTCCATCTGCCGGTTCAGTCCGGCTCCGACCGAGTGCTCGCCGCGATGAAGCGCGGCTACAGTTCGCTCGAGTACCGTTCCATCGTGCGGCGCCTGCGCAAGGTTCGTCCGGGCATCTGTGTCTCGTCCGACTTCATCGTCGGCTTTCCGGGCGAGACCGATGCCGACTTCGAAGCGACACTGAAGCTTGCGGAAGATCTGGAAATCGATACCTCGTTCTGCTTTGTTTACAGCCCCCGCCCGGGAACGCCCGCGGCCAATCTTCCGGACGACACGCCGCAGCCGGTAAAACTGGATCGGCTGCAGCGGCTGCAGCGGCTGACCGATATCCAGGCTGCACGAATCAATGCGGAGATGGTCGGCAGCCGGCAGCGCGTGGTGCTGGAAGGCGTGTCGAGGAAAGATGCTGCAGAGTTCTCCGGCCGCACGGGAAACAATCGCGTGGTGAATTTTCCTGCGCGCAGTGCGCCGGCAGGCATGGTGGAAGTGCTGATCACCGAAGCTCGCGCGCATACGCTGCGCGGCGAGCTACTGACGGAGCCGCGCAACTCCGGCGCGCCCGCACTGCAATGAGCACCCTGCGCCGCGAACCCGCCGCGCGCAGGCCAGCGCCCGCCTCCGAGGTTCGCTTCGATCCGCTCGACAACATGCGCCTTGCCCGGCTTTGCGGACCGATGGATGCAAATCTGCGGCAGATCGAGTCTGCGCTCGACGTCACGATTTCCCGGCGCGGCGCGCAGTTCGCGGTGCGCGGCGAAACCGACCGCGCGGAACGTGCCTCGGCTGCGCTGCGCAATCTGTACGAGATTTCCGCGCGCGAAGTGACCGTGGACGATGTACAGCTCGGACTGAGCGAAATCGCGCGCAGCGCCGTGCCGCCCGCCGAGGGCCAGACCGCGCTGCTCACACGCCGCGGCGACCTGCGCGGCCGCACAGCGAATCAGGTGAGCTACCTGGACAGCATCCTGAAGCACGACATCACCTTCGGTATCGGCCCGGCCGGAACCGGTAAGACCTATCTGGCGGTCGCCTGCGCGGTCGATGCGCTCGAACGCGACCATGTGAAACGCATCGTGCTCGTGCGCCCCGCAGTCGAAGCCGGCGAGCGGCTCGGTTTTCTACCCGGCGATCTCGCACAGAAGGTCGATCCCTACCTGCGACCGCTCTACGACGCGCTGTTCGACCTCATGGGCTTCGAGAAGACCGGCAAGCTGCTTGAGCGCGGCACCATAGAAGTCGCGCCGCTCGCTTACATGCGGGGGCGCACGCTGAACCATTCCTTCATCATCCTCGACGAGGCGCAGAACACGACGCCGGAACAGATGAAGATGTTCCTGACACGGATAGGATTTGGCGCCAAAGCCGTAATTACCGGCGACGTGACCCAGATCGATCTCGCACGCGGCCAGAAGAGCGGTCTGAACGAGGCGCGCCGCATCCTTTCGAAAGTGCGAGGCATCGCGTTCAGTATCTTCGACGCGACCGACGTCGTGCGCCATCCGCTCGTTGCGCGCATCATCGATGCCTACGAAAAAGCCGAGAAGCCGGAAGACGGCGAAGCCGGCTGAGCGCCGGCGCGCCGCACTGCGCACCGCGGTACAGACCGCGGTTGGAGCGGCCGACGTGCCGGCTGTGCGGCATCTGCGTGGCTGGGCGCGCGCCGCCATTCCGGCCGGCGGCCTCGTCACGCTGCGCATAGTCGGGGGCGCCGAAGGACGGCGCCTCAACGCCGCATACCGCCGCCGGGACTACGCAACCAACGTGCTCAGCTTCTCCTATGCTGACAGCGGGAATCCGGGCCGCACGGCGGGTGTGCACGGCGACATTGTGCTTTGCCACCCGGTCATCCGGCGCGAAGCGCGCGAGCAGGGGAAGTCGCTCGCAGCGCACTACGCTCACATGGTGGTGCACGGCATGCTGCATCTCGCGGGACTGGACCACGCCGAACCGGCGCAGGCTGCGCGCATGGAAGCTCGCGAACGGCGCGTGCTCGCAGGCTTCGGCGTCGCCGATCCCTATGCGCTGGCGCCACACCCGGACAGACGGTCCTCCCGCGCTATAGAATGACTTTCCCCGAAGCCATGAACGATCCCTCACGACCTAGCCTGCTCGAACGGCTCTCGACCCTGATACTGCGCGAGCCGGACGACCGCGAACAGCTGCTTGCGCTGCTGCACTCCGCGCATCGCCGCAACCTGCTCGACGCGGATGCGCTCTCGATCATAGAGGGCGCGCTCACCGTGTCCGAAACCGCCGTGCGCGACGTCATGGTCCCGAGGGCGCAGATGGACGTGATCGACATCAAGCAGCCGATCAAATCCTTTATTTCCCAGGTCATCTCGACCGCCCATTCTCGATTCCCGGTCATCAATCAGAATCTGGACGATGTGATCGGCATCCTGCTCGCGAAGGATCTGTTGCGCTACTACGCGGACGAAGAGAATTTCAACATTCGCGAAATGCTGCGCCCCGCGGTGATGATCCCGGAATCCAAGCGCCTCAACGTGCTGCTGCGCGAGTTCCGCGCGAGCCGCAATCACATGGCAATCGTGATCGACGAATACGGTGGCGTTGCGGGCCTGGTAACCATCGAGGACGTGCTGGAACAGATCGTCGGTGAAATCGAGGACGAATACGACTTCGACGAGGCGAGCGACAACATCATTTCCGAGTCGGCAGGTCGCTATCGGGTCAAGGCGATCACGCAGATCGCGGACTTCAACGCCGCATTCGGCACGAATTTCCCGGACGACGCGTCGGATACCGTCGGCGGACTCGTGATCGCCCGCCTCGGTCGGCTGCCCAAGCGCGGCGAAGCGCTCAATCTTGAAGGACTGAAGGTCCAGGTTCTGCGCGCGGACAGCCGCCGCGTCTATACGCTGATCGTCGAAAAGCCGAAGTGACGGAATCCATGCGTGAGCAGGCGGGCCGCGCGCCCCTCCGGCACGCGCTTGCGCTCGCCTCGGGCGCCGCCGCGGTACTCGCGTTCTCGCCTTTCGATCTCTATCCTGTCGGCTTCCTGTGCCTGGCACTGCTGTTCCACCTCTGGCTGGACGCGCCGGGCGGGCGTAGCGCTTTCATCGCCGGCTACCTGTATGGCCTCGGCCTGTTCGGCGCCGGGGTTTCATGGATCTACGTAAGCCTGTCGCGCTTCGGTGGCATGCACCCGGCGATCGCAGCGATCGCCACGTTCGGATTCTGCGCGCTGCTCGCGCTCTTCCCCGCGCTGGCCGGATTGCTGCAGAGCCGGTTGCGGGCGCCGACCGTGGTGCGCGCGGCGCTCGTGATTCCCGCGGCCTGGACGCTCATGGAATGGGCGCGCGGCTTGTTCCTGACCGGTTTCCCCTGGCTCGGCACGGGCTACGCCTATATCGATACGCCGCTCGCCGGATATGCGCCGGTCGCAGGTGTCCATGCGATGACGCTCGTCGCCGCCGCGGGGGCCGGTCTCGCGGTCTGCGTGCTGCGCAAGCGTGCGCGCATGGCCTGCCTCGTCGCGCTGGTGCTCATTGTCGGGCTGGGCAGCGCATTGCGCGGCCGGGAATGGACCCAACCCTCGGGCCAACCGGTACGCGTCGACCTGCTCCAGGGAAATGTCGACCAGGACATGAAGTTCGATCCGCAGCGCTACGTCCAGACCCTGCAGATTTACTACGGCCTCGCCGCGAAAAGCGGTGCGAAACTTGTCGTGCTGCCCGAAACCGCCGTGCCCCGCATGCTCGATCAGGTGGATCCCGCCTACCTCGCCGCGCTCGAGGCAGTGGCGCGGCGTAACGGCGGCGATCTGCTGCTAGGCGTACCGTTTCGGCAAGGATCGGGTGAGTACTACAACAGCGTGGTGAGCATGGGCAGCGCGCCGAACCAGATCTACAGCAAGTCCCACCTGGTGCCTTTCGGGGAATTCATTCCGCCGGGCTTTGACTGGGTGCTCGATCTGCTGTCGATCCCGCTCGCCGACTTCTCACGCGGCGGACCGGATCAGAAGCCGATGACCGTCGCCGGGCTGCGGGTCGCCTTGAACGTGTGCTACGAGGATGCGTTCGGTGCCGAGATCATCCGTCAACTGCCGGAGGCTGAACTTCTCGTGAACGTATCCAACGTTGCATGGTTCGGCGACTCGCTCGCACCGGCCCAGCACCTTCAGATCTCCCGCATGCGCGCCCTGGAATCCGGGCGCATGCACCTCCGCGCGGCGAACTCGGGCATTACCGCCGCGATCGACCGCAACGGACGGGTGCTCGCCCGCCTCCCGCAGTTTGTTACCGGCACGCTCGAAGTCCACGCGATCCCGTTCGCCGGCGCGACGCCCTATGTGCAGATCGGCGACTGGGCAACGGTAGGCATGGCGCTCCTGATGCTGCTCGGCGCTGCCGCGACAGTGCGCCTGCGCAAGGCGGCACGCTGAGCGTCTGGCGGTAAAATCTCGGGCGAAACAACGGAAATCGTCCTGTCTGCTCAGCCGGGCGCTTCGTTTCCGCCCCGAGAACCTAGGCACTGAACTGACCCGATGCTGACTTTCCAGCAATTGATACTTCGCCTGAACGAATACTGGGACAGGCAGGGCTGCGTGCTGCTCCAGCCCTACGACATGGAAGTCGGCGCCGGCACCTTCCATACCGCGACCTTCCTGCGTTCCATCGGTCCCGAGCCCTGGAGCGCCGCCTATGTGCAGCCCTCGCGCCGACCCAAGGACGGACGCTATGGCGACAATCCCAATCGCCTGCAGCACTACTACCAGTACCAGGTGGCGCTGAAGCCCTCGCCCCCGGACATTCAGCAGCTGTACCTGGATTCGCTGGTCGCGCTTGGTATCGACCCCAGAGCGCATGACATCCGTTTCGTCGAGGACGACTGGGAATCGCCCACGCTCGGCGCCTGGGGCCTGGGCTGGGAAGTCTGGCTGGACGGAATGGAAGTGACTCAATTCACCTACTTCCAGGAAGTCGGCAGCCTCACGTGCCGACCGGTGCTTGGCGAGATCACCTACGGACTCGAACGTCTGGCGATGTACCTGCAGGGCGTCGAGTCCGTCTACGATCTCGTCTGGGCGCCCGGGGTCAGCTACGGCAACGTGTACCACCAGAACGAAGTAGAACAGTCGCGCTACAACTTCGAGCTTTCTGATGCGGACATGCTGTTCCGCCATTTTTCCGAGTACGAATCCGAGGCGAAGCGTCTCATCGCGGAACAGTGCGTGCTTCCCGCCTATGAGATGGTGCTCAAGTGCTCGCACAGTTTCAATCTGCTCGATGCGCGCGGCGCCATCTCGGTCACCGAGCGCGCAACCTATATCGGCCGGGTGCGTACGCTCGCGCGCGCGATTGCCCAGGCCTATTTCGAATCGCGTGAGCGGCTCGGCTTCCCTATGCTTGCGAAAGCAGGAGCGGCCTAGATGCGAGCCACCCTGCTTGTCGAATTACTCACCGAGGAACTGCCACCGAAATCGCTCGAGCGCCTGGGTGAGGAATTCGCCGCAAGGCTGCTCGAGGCACTCGCGCAGCATCAGCTGGCAGACGCCGCCGGCGCGAGCCGCTGCTATGCCACGCCGCGCCGCCTCGCTGCACGGATCGAGGCCGTCGAATCAGCGGCTATGGACCGCGAGATCGAAGTGAACGGCCCCTCGGTGAAGGTCGGTCTTGACCCCTCGGGCAAACCCACGCCGGCATTGCAGGGTTTCGCGAAAAAAAACGGAGTCGCTGTCGAAGCTTTGCAGCGCGCCAGCACGCCCAAGGGCGAGGTGTTCATCGCGCGCAAGGCGGTCAAGGGCGCGTCCCTGGACGAGGTGCTGGCCGGTGCGGTGGAAGAGGCACTCCGCAAGCTGCCGATCGCCAGGATGATGCGCTGGGGCGCGGGAGAAGCACAGTTCGTTCGCCCCGTGCACGGCCTCGTCATGCTGCACGGCAATCGCATCGTTCCGGGCAGCGTGCTCGGGCTCGCCTCCGGCAACCGGACCCGCGGGCACCGCTTCATGGGGCACGGCGAGGTAACGCTCGCTTCGGCAGAGGACTATGAGCCCAGCCTGCACGATGAAGGCGACGTGATCGCAGATTTCGGCACCCGGCGCGAATTGATACGCGCCGGGCTCGCGCTGGAAGCGCAGCGACTCGACGCCACCATGGCTGCGAACGACGCGCTGCTCGACGAAGTCACCGCGCTGGTGGAGCATCCCAGCGTCTACGTCGGCGAATTTGATCCCGGCTTCCTGGAAGTTCCTCAGGAGTGCCTCATCCTCACCATGCAGCAGAACCAGAAGTACTTCCCTCTGTTCGACTCGAACGGCCGGCTGCTGCCGAAGTTCCTGATCGTGTCGAACATGCGGCTCGCCGATGCCGGCAACGTGGTGCGCGGCAATCAGCGCGTGGTCAGGCCGCGGCTCGAGGATGCGCGCTTCTTCTTCCGCCAGGATCGGAAGCAGCGGCTCGAATCGCGGGTTCCCCAGCTCGGCAAGGTCGTCTACCACAACAAACTCGGCACACAGCTCGAGCGGGTGGAACGGGTCCAGCTGCTTGCCGGGCGGATCGCGGAATCCGTCAAAGCAGACAAGCTCCTCGCGGAGCGCGCAGCCTGGCTTGCCAAGGCCGATCTGCTCACCGGAATGGTGGGCGAGTTTCCCGAACTGCAGGGCGTCATGGGCCGCTACTACGCCCGCCACGACACGGAGCCTGCCGCGGTGGCGGACGCGATCGAGGGCCACTACCGGCCCCGCTTCGCTGGCGACGCGCTCCCCGAGGGCGCAGTATCCACGGCGCTTGCCCTGGCAGACAAGCTCGAGGGCCTGGCGGGACTTTTCGGAATCGGGGAGCAGCCCACCGGCGATAAAGATCCCTATGCGCTGCGCCGCCAGGCGCTCGGTGTGATCCGCATCCTGATCGAGGGTCCCGTCCGGCTCGACCTGCCCGCGCTGATCCGGGAAGCAACGACCCTGCTCGGCACACGCCTCTCGAACCAGGCCGCGGCGGACGAGGTGTTCGGCTTCGTGCTGGATCGACTGAAGGGATATCTGCGCGAGCGCGGCTATGCCGCGGACGAGATCGAGGCCACGATAAGCGTGCGACCGGCCGACCTCTCGCGCGTAGTTGCCGTGCTCGAGGCAAAACGCGCCGTGCCCGAGCTGGCCGATCTCGCCGCCGCCAACAAGCGCGTGCGCAACATCCTGAAGAAGACGCCGGGCGAAGCCGGCAGGATCGACCCTGCGCTCCTCCGCGAGCCCGCCGAGCACGCGCTCAACGCTGCGCTCGAATCGGTGGCACCGCGCGTCCGCGTCGCGCTTGAGGCAGGCGAGTATGCCGTCATGTTCCGCCAGCTCGCGGGGATGCGGCCGGAGGTGGACGCGTTCTTCGACCAGGTGATGGTGAACGCGGACGACGCGGCACTCCGACGCAACCGGCTTGCCCTGCTCGCCGAAGTCGACGCACTCATGAACGGCGTACTGGACATCTCACAGCTGAGTTCGGAGGCCGGACGAGGATGAAACTCATCGTCCTCGACCGCGACGGCACGATCAATCACGACAGCGACCAGTACGTGAAATCGCCCGCCGAATGGAAACCGCTCCCCGGCGCGCTTGAAGCGATCGCGCGCATGACCCAGGCGGGCTACCGCATCGCGGTAGCCACCAATCAGTCCGGCATCGCGCGCGGTCTGTTCGACACCAGCACCCTGCTCGACATACACAACATGCTTTCGCGCGCCGTCAATCAGGCCGGCGGGCGCATCGACGCGTTCTTCTTCTGCCCGCACGCGGCGGATTCGCGCTGCGAGTGCCGCAAACCGGAGCCGGGAATGCTGCGACAGATTTCCGATCGTTTCGGCGTGCCGCTGCATGGGATACACATGGTCGGGGATGCCCTGCGCGACGTGCAGGCCGCGTCGGCCGTAGGTGCCATGCCTGTCCTCGTGCTGACCGGCAAGGGCAGGCAGACACAAAAGGCCGGCGGCCTGCCGGAGGGCACCCAGGTTTTCCGCGATCTGGCCGCCTTCGCGCAGCACGTCGCACCCTGACGGGGTCGGCAGGGATGCTCCGCGCATGAACGCGTTGCGATCCGCGTTGTTTGCGCTTGCCCTGATCGTGATCACCCCGCCGTATTCGCTTCTCGCGCTGGCGACGCTGCCGCTGCCGCGGCATCTGCGCTATCGCATCATTTCCGGCTGGTCGATCGCGGTCGTGCACCTCGCGCGATGGATCTGCGGCATCCGATGGCGGGTCGAGGGTCTGGAAAATCTGCCGCGCGAGGCCTGCGTGATTGTCTCCAAGCACCAGTCGGCCTGGGAAACCCTGGCCTATCAGCTCATCTTTCCGCCGCAGGTGCTGGTGCTGAAACGCGAACTGCTCTGGATTCCCTTCTTCGGCTGGGGCCTCGCGTTGATGAGCCCGATCGCCATCAACCGCTCGCGCGGCACTGCGGCACTGCGGGAACTCGCCCGGCGGGGACGCGAGCGGCTTCACCAGGGATTCTGGGTCGTCATCTTTCCGGAAGGCACCCGGGTCGCACCCGGCACGCGCCGCCGCTACCAGCCGGGTGGCGCCTGGCTCGCAGAGAAAGCCGGCGCGCCGATCGTGCCCGTTGCCCACAACGCCGGCCTGCTGTGGCCGCGCAATGGTTTTCTGAAGCGCCCCGGCCTCGTGACGGTACGCATCGGCGCAGCCATCCGGCCCGAAGGGCGGCGTCCGGACGAGCTTACCCAGCTCGCTGAGGCGTGGATCGAATCCCAGCAGATCGAACTGTGTCCGGACAGTTGAGCCTGTTCGAAGCGCTGCTCGCGCCGCGCGCCAACGAGGCCGCCGAACGCAGGCTGCTGCAGCTCGGGCCGCGGATCATCGAATACCGCTTCCGGCGCAGCCGACGGCGGACCATCGGCATCACGATCGACGCAGAGGGACTGCGGGTCAGCGCGCCGCGCACGGCACCCTGGCGTGAAGTGGAGCGCTTCCTGGCCGGGCATGCGCCCTGGATCGCGCGCAAACTGGACGCGTGGGGTGCGGTGCAGCGGGGCCCGCTGCTGCACGGCGTAAGCGGAGACACCATGCCGCTTTTCGGCGAGCCGGTCGTGCTCGAAATCTGCAAAGGCCGGCGCTCCGTCGACACAGGAACGCCGGGCCTGCTTATCCTCAAGGTATCCGATCCCGCCCGCCGCGACCTGGTAATCGACTGCCTGCTCGCCTGGCTGAAGACGACCGTGATCGAACGGCTGGCACCGAGGGTTGCACATTACACGGGCCAGCTCGGGCTGCCCGCGCCCCGCCTCGCCGCATCGGGCGCCAGACGGCACTGGGGCACTTGCGCGAGCTCGGGACTGATCCGGCTCAACTGGCGTCTCGTTCATCTCGCACCCGAGCTTTGCGACTACGTAGTCGCGCACGAAGTCTCCCACCTGCGCGAAATGAACCATTCCGCACGGTTCTGGGCGACGGTCGAATCGCTGTATCCCGACTGGCGTGCAGCGCGCGATCGCCTGGAGAAAGCCGGCGCTCGCTTGCCAAGGATCGAGCGCGCCAAAACGTCAGCTATCTAGCAGAAGCGGGAAGGGTTAAAGAAAAACAGAGGGGAAGTTTTCGGGCATTTTCGGCATATATAGTAACTTAAATGTTACCATCTATGCCGTATCCTGCCCGCTGTGCGCTCCAACCAGTCGGGCTCCGCGCGCAGCGAGGTGCCGCGCGATCCGCACGAAATCCTCCGGCGACAGATTTTCCGCCCTGAGCATCGGATCGATACCGAGCGCGGTGAAATCGGCGACCTCCACCCTGAGCGAATTACGCAGCGTCTTGCGGCGCGCCGAGAAAGCGCCCGCGACAATCCGTTCGAAAGCGCGCAGATCGACGCCGTCCAGCGGCGCGTCACTACGCGGCTCGAGGCGCACAACCGCCGAGTCCACTTTGGGCGGCGGACGGAATGCCCCGGGCGGTACACCGAACAGGCGCCGCATCCGGAAGCGCGTCTGAAGCATCACGCTGAGACGGCCATACTCCGGCGTGGAGGGTGCGGCGACCATGCGGTCGACGACCTCCCGCTGCAGCATGAAGTGCAGATCGCGCCAGCGTTCGGCCCAGCGCGACAGGTGAAACAGCAGCGGCGTGGAGATGTTGTACGGGAGATTTCCGACCACGCGAGTGCCTGCCGGCAACACCCCGAAATCGAACTGCAGCGCATCGCCGCGGTGAACGACCAGGCGTTCACGAGGGAACTCTGCCTCCAGCCGATCCGCGAGATCGCGATCGATCTCCACCGCCTGCATCGACGGCAGGTGCCTGAGCAGCACGCGCGTCAGCACGCCCTCACCCGGCCCGATCTCGACCAGCGTATCACCCGGACCGGGCGCGATCGCACCGACGATGCGCTCGATGACGCTGCGGTCCTGCAGAAAATGCTGGCCGAAACGCTTTCTCGGCCGGTGCGCACTCACCCGGCAAGCTCGGTGGCGAGCAGCGCAGCCTCGATCAGACTGCCGGCATCCGCGCGACCGGTGCCCGCAAGTTCGAGCGCCGTGCCATGGTCCACGGAGGTGCGCACGTAGGGCAGACCGAGCGTGACGTTCACTCCTCGGCCGAAGCTCGCGTACTTGAGCACCGCGAGGCCCTGGTCGTGATACATGGCGAGCGCGCAATCCGCATGCTTCAGCCGCTCCGGCACGAACAGCGTATCGGCCGGAATCGGCCCGGCGTAGTCCATGCCCGCAGCGCGCGCAGCCTCGATCGCGGGCGCGATCGTGTCGATCTCCTCGCGCCCGAGGTGCCCCGACTCCCCCGCGTGCGGATTCAGGCCAGCCACGAGTATGCGCGGACGCACTATCCGGAAGCGCTCGCGCAGATCGCGGTCCAGCACCTGGAATACGGCCGCCAGGGATGCCCGGGTAATTGCACCCGGCACGTTGGCAAGCGCAAGGTGCGTCGTTGCGAGAGCGACACGCAGCCCCCCCCCCACCAGCATCATCACCACCGGCAGATTCCCCGCTCGCTCTGCCAGGTATTCGGTATGACCCGTGAAAGGAATCCCGGCGTCGTTTATCACCGCCTTGCTGACCGGCGCGGTCACCATGGCACGGAACTCCCCCGACATGCAGCCATCCAGTGCGCGGTCCAGCGTCGCCAGCACGTAGGCGCCATTCGCGGCATCCAGCCTGCCTGCCTCGGCCTGACGACCAAGCGGGACATGAACAACCTCGATTACGTTGTCAGTGCCGTCGCCGACCTCGCCATACCCTGCGAAGCTTGCCTCCAGCCCGGCCGCGCGCGCGCGCGATTCGAGCAGTGCCCGGTCGCCGATGATCACCGGACGTCCCGGGAGACCGCGCAGGCATGCGGCGATGCAGATTTCCGGTCCGATCCCTGCCGGCTCCCCCGAGGTCAGGGCATAGGGACTGCTGAACTGTCGGGGCTGCATGTGCACTTCCTCCAGGCTGCCCGCTTGCGGGGCAGCTCAGCGTTCGTCCAGACGAAGCTCGACGTAGGTCTGGTCGCGCAGCTGGCGCAGCCACTCCTGGTAGGCTTCGTCCGACTTCCGCTCGCGCAATGCCTGCCGCGCCTGCAGGCGGCGGCGCTCAATACCCAACTCTCCGGTACGGCGCTCCATGACCTGAATCAGGTGGAAGCCGAACGGTGAACGCACGGGCGGGCTCACCTGCCCCGGCTCGAGATCGTTCATCGCACGCTCGAAATCCGGTACGGTGTCTCCGGGGTATATCCAGTCCAGGTCGCCCCCGCGCGCCGCGCTGCCGTCCTCGGAATACTGCCGCGCAATGGCGGCGAAATCCTGTCCACCGGTGACGATGCGTTCGCGCAGATCCGCGAGCCGACGGCGCGCCTCAGCCTCGGAGACCACGTCACCTGCCTTTACCAGAATATGCCGCACACGGTTCTGCAGCACGGGCGCGCCACTGTCTGCGCCGCGACGACCGAGCAGCTTCAGAATGTGGAAACCCGCCGGACTGCGCACCACGGTGCTCAGCTCGCCCTGCTTCATCCGCCGCAGGACCCCCGCGAAGAGTTCCGGCAGCCGGTCCGCCGCACGCCAGTCGAGTTCGCCGCCCTTCAAGGCCTCCGGTCCGTCCGAGTAGGTCGCAGCCAGCGCCCCGAAATCCCCGCCTGCCATCAGCTCGGCTCGCGCCTTCTCGGCGCGCAGTCTCGCCTGTTCAATCCGCTCCGGCGAGGATTCCTCCGGGACACGCACGAGGATGTGCGCCAGCTTGTACTCGGCGCGCTCGTCCGCCATGTTCTCCTGTATGTAGAGATCGATTTCGCTCTCGCTCACCTGGATGCGCTCATCAACCTCGCGTTCGCGCAACCGTGCCAGCACGATCTGCTGCCGGACTTCCTCCCGGAACTTCTCGAAGTTGACGCCGTCCGTTTCGACCGCCTTGCGAAAATCTGCCGGTGTCATGGCATTGCCTTCAGCCACGCGCTGGAGGTGCCTGTCGAGCAGGCCATCCTCCACCGAAATGCCCGCATCCCGCGCGAGCTGCAGCTGCGCGCGGTCCAGGATGAGACGCTCCAGCACCTGGGGAGCGAGCGCAGTACGCGCAGGCGCGGTCGTACCCTGGCGCCGCATTTCACGCTCGGTGGCAGCGATACGATCGTTCAGTTCGCTCATCGTCACCACTTCCTTGCCGACCACTGCAACGATACGGTCTACCAGCGAAACGCGAGCTGCACCCGACGCCTGCTGAGCCTGAACCGCAGAACAGCAAAACAGCAACGCCGCTCCGAGTCCCACAAGGAATCGCGTACTCATCGTCATCGCTCAGAACCTCTCGAGGAGGCTGCGCGGCCCCAGGCTGGGGGGCGCAAGTGCCGGGTCCCGCGCGGTCGTCGCTGCGTAGCCCGGGATCGTGCGACGCAACACATCGGCGAGGCTTCCCGACCCGATCTGGCCGACCCCGCTCAATTCAAACTGCATGAACAGGGCGGTGGAACTTGTCTGCGCCGTCGTCTGGAGATGTTGAACGACCACGCGGAATGCCCAGCAGCCTCCGTTGTACTCGACACCTGCGATGGATTCGAGGGGCCTGTTGTCGAGGAAGGAATAGTTGAGCCTGCCGATCCCGTACCAACCGGTCGCGAATGGCCACTGGCCCGAAAGGTCCATCTGGCGCAGCGCATTGCGTCCGAACCGGTAGCTCGCATTGATCACCTTTGCGATTTCGGGCGAGTACTGCATGGACGCGCTGAGGCGCTCTGTCTGCCCCGCATTGACGCTGTACTGGGTTGTCGCATCGAAGCTCCAGCCGCCTGCGATACGCCCCCCGACCGATGCCAGCAGGTCCGAATTGCGCGTGGTGCGCAGTGTCGAGGCCGGCGTGAGTCCGACGCGCTCGTTCTGGAAGTAGATCCGCTGGCCGATGGTCGCGCGCAACGCCTCCTGACCCTGCGCATTCAGCAGGCGCGAGGTGAGCGCGAGCGTGAGCTGGTTCGCATCGCCGAATCGATCACCGCCGACGAACCGGTTCTCGTTGAATATCTGTGCGTAATTGAAATCCGCAAGCGCCGTGTCGAAAACCGGCGCCTGGCTCTGATCGACGTAGGGCGCATAGACATAGAACGCCCGAGGCTCCAGCGTCTGCAGGGCATCCTGGCCGAACCAGTTCGTCGCGCGCTCGAAGAAGAGACCCGTGTCCACGCTTGCCCAGGGCACGGTATTGGTCTGTCGCTCGGACTGGCCTGGCGTGACGCGATCGAGCGTGTAGTTCGCGTTGTGCATACCGACCCGCGGCGTCAGAAAATATCCCGAACCCTGCAGCGGCACCGACACGGAAGGGCGCATGGATACCCGCGTGCCTTCGACCAGCTGAGCATGGCTGAATCGTACGTACTCCGCCGACATTTTCGCGTCCAGGAAACCGGCGTAGTCGTTGCGTGTCACCGTGAGGTTCAGCTGCGGGACCCTGTGATACGGCGCGACGAGCGGGACCAGCGGGTCCTGCAAAGTCTGAAAACTCTGAACGCGCGACTCGGCGACGAAGCCCGCATCGCCGAGGGTGCCTGTGTACGAGAGATAGCCCTCCCGCTGAAGGTTGCCCTGACTCACCTGGCGCACCTGACTGTGCATCTCGGCGAAGTACTTGTTGTCGGAGACCTTGTTCAGGTCGATCCGGCCATAGAGATTCTGTGACGGCCGTTGCTCGTGCAACAGCGTGAAGCCGTAACGCGGCTGCCCGATCACCTGATCGTTGCCGAGATACTCGAGATTCACGTCGCCCCGGAAATCCTGGTTCAGGTACCGGTACTGCGACTTCAGCTGCATGCCGCGCTTGGACATGTACACCGGCGTGAAGGTCGCGTCCTGTTCCGGCGCGATATTCAGGTAAAGCGGGACCCCGAACTCGAGGCCGCGGGTGGTGGTCTGCGCGTAGTAAGGCGTCAGGACACCGGACTTGCGCCGGTTCTCCAGCGGAAAGCTTGCGAACGGGAGTGCAGCAATCGTCGTGCCGAAGAACTTCAGGCGCGGCTTGCGCGCGCGTCCTTCCTCGGTGTCGTAGTCAAGGTCGAGTTCCTCCGCAGAGAGCTGCCAGTCCTCCTGCCCGGGCGCGCAGGTGGTGAAGGTCGCGCCGAACAAGCGGAACTTGTTGGCCCCCCGGAATTCCAGCTTGTCCGCGCCGCCACGAGCGATCTGGTTGCTGCGCCCGATGATATAGCGAGGCTCGTCGAAAACGCCGGTGTCGTCGTCCAGGTTGTAGAGGAGGTGCCTGCCGAAGTAGCGGTCGCCCGAGTGCTCCACCCGGACCCCTCCATCCGCCTCGACTTCACCGGTAAGCTGGTTATAGCGTAGGAACTCCGCATACACCGAAGCATTGTCCGACTTGAGTTCGGCCTTGCCGCGAGCGCGCACTTCCACGCCTGACGTTCCCTCGAGCACCTCCGCATCGATTACGGTCGGTCCCTTTATCGGCACAGTACCTGCCGGACCCGCGTCCCGGACGCCCTGCTGCCCAGCCGCGAGCGCCGGCAGCAGCACCAGCAGCCAGGGAATGGAATTGCGCAGGGCGGCGCGAGCCGGTATCACCGGCAGCCGTAGTGGCATCAAAGGGAGGACGTATCAAGTGTGAATGTTAGAATTCAATCATACCTTGGTTTGAATGCAGATCCTTTCCGGACATGCTTGCGCTGGGCGCCGAAATTCCTGAGCCGGGGCGCTTCGAAGAGCATTCCCACCGTTGCAGCCGCGACACCCGGGATTCAAGAACCCATCGATGACCATCACCGCCGATCCCCGCCGTGCCGCGATCGAGCGCTGGATCGGCCCGGCGACCGGCCACACGGGCTGGGTCCTGGCTCCGGCCTCCGAGGACGCGAGCTTTCGCCGGTACTTCCGCGCCACCTTGCCAAACGGACGCAGCCTCATCGTCATGGACGCGCCGCCCGAACGCGAGGACACGGGGCCTTTCATTCGCGTTGCCGGACTGTTGCGCGAGGCCGGCCTTACCGCACCCGAGATTCTCGCGGCAGATGCGGCACAGGGTTTTCTCCTGCTCACCGATCTCGGGCGCGAAACCTATCTCCAGGCGATACGCAGCGCCCGTCTGAGCGATACGGACATCGATCACCTCTACGCGGAGGCCCTGGATGCGCTGGTGCGGTGGCAACTCGCGTCCCGTCCGGGTGCGCTTCCCACGTACGACGAGGCCCTGCTGCGGCGCGAGATGGCGCTGTTTCCAGAATGGTATGTCGGGCGGCACCTCGGCAGGCGGCTCGACACCACACAGCAGACCACACTCGCCGGTGTCGAGGACGTGCTGGTACAAAGCGCCCTCTCCCAGGGTATGGTCTACGCGCACCGCGACTACATGCCCCGGAATCTGATGCTTTGCCCGCAGGGCCCCGGCATTCTCGACTTTCAGGATGCGGTCTGGGGCCCGGTCACCTATGACCTGGCGTCCCTGATGCGCGACGCGTTCCTCACGTGGGAGGAAGATCGCGTCCTCGACTGGTGTGCGCGGTACTGGGACAAGGCGCGCCGCGCGCGCCTTCCCGTCGACACGGATTTCGCGGAGTTCTACCGCGCCTTCGAATGGATGGGTCTGCAACGGCATCTGAAGGTGCTCGGCATATTCGCGCGCATCCGCTACCGTGACGGCAAGCCGCACTACCTTGAAGACGCGCCGCGTTTCCTCGGCTACTGCCGCGCAGTCGCGAAACGCTACCGAGCTGTCGCGCCCCTGCTGCCTCTGCTTGACGATCTGGAAGCGCGGGACAGCCGCGTCGCCGGCGGATGAATGCCATGATCCTCGCCGCCGGCCGCGGCGAGCGCCTGCGGCCTGTAACGGATCGCATTCCAAAGCCGCTGGTCGCGGTTGCCGGCAAGCCATTGATCGAATATCACCTCGAACGACTCGCAGCTGCCGGCCTGTCCGGGATCGTGATCAATGTATGCCACCTGGGTGAGCAAATCGTCGAGCGGATCGGTGACGGCTCACGATATGGCGTCTGCGTGCGCTATTCCAGCGAGGCCGAGCCCCTCGAGACCGCGGGCGGCATCGCCACCGCGCGCACGATGCTCGGCGAGGACCCGTTCCTGCTTGTGAACGCCGACGTCTACACGGACTACGATTTCGGGCACCTTGCCGGACACCAGCTGGGCCGGAACCTTGGGCATCTCGTGATGGTCCCGAATCCCGTACACCACCCGCAAGGCGATTTCTCGCTCGCAGACGGCCGCCTTGGCGACGATGCCGGAGCGCGATACACCTATTCGGGCATCGCGCTGCTTGCGCCGCGTATCGTGGACGGCGTGCCGCCCGGTAGCCGAGCCGCGCTTGGCCCCATACTCAGGCGTTGTGCCCGGGCGGGCCTGCTGGGGGGTGAATTGCACGACGGCCTCTGGTCCGACGTCGGAACGCTGGAACGTCTGGCCTCGCTTGAGCAGCGGCTCGCCGGGCTGCGACCCTGAAGCAGTCCCACGCGTCGGCGAAGCTCGACAGCGCGCCCGCAGGCCTTATAGTTGCGGATCGCGCCCCAATCTCGCACCACCTCATCGCAGAATGGAATCCGCTTGAAAAAGACAGCCCCGACTATCGATACCGCCACGCTGGCGGGCCGTCGCGCGCGCCTTGCCGCGACCCTCGGACCCGGAATCGCGATTCTTCCCACCGCGCCGGAAAGGGTTCGCAACCGCGATGCGCACTACGGCTATCGCTTCGACAGCTACTTCTACTACCTCACTGCATTTCCCGAACCTGAATCGGTCCTGGTAATGATCGGCGGGGATGCGCCGCGCGCCATTCTCTTCTGCCGCGAACGCAACCTGGAGCGCGAGATCTGGGAAGGGTTCCGCCACGGTCCTGAGGCGGCGCGCGAACGCTACGGCTTCGACGAAGCACTGCCCATCGGGACGCTGGACGAGATGCTGCCGAAACTCATGGAGAATCAGCCGGCGCTATCCTATCCGGTCGGCACCGATCCCTTGTGGGACGCGCGGGTCATGCGCTGGCTGAACGCGGTTCGTGAAAAGGCGCGCGCAGGCATCTCCGCTCCCGAACGTATCCTCGATCTGCGCGTGCCCCTCGACGAGATGCGCCTCGTCAAGGACCGCGGCGAACTCGACACGATGCGGCGTGCCGGCTCGATCTCCGCCGCTGCACACCGCCGCGCGATGCAGATCACGCGGCCCGGCATGTATGAGTACGAGGTCGAGGCGGAACTGCTCCACGAATTCCGCCGCGCGGGTGCGCAGGCACCCGCCTACGGCCCGATCGTCGCAGGGGGCGCAAACGGCTGCGTTCTTCACTACGTCTTCAACGACGCACAGCTCGAGGATGGCGATCTCCTGCTGATCGATGCAGCGGCCGAACTCGACGGCTATGCCTCGGACATCACTCGGACCTTCCCGGTGGGCGGACGCTTTTCCTCAGCGCAGCGCGACACTTACGAACTGGTGCTTGCCGCGCAACAGGCTGCGATCGACGCGGTCCGGCCCGGCGTCTCGTGGAACGCGCCGCACGACGCGGCCGTAAAGGTGCTCGCGCAGGGCATGGTCGATCTGAAACTGCTATCCGGCAGTCTGGACGAAGTTCTGGAGAAGGAAACCTACCGACGCTTCTACATGCACCGCACCGGGCACTGGCTGGGACTCGACGTACACGACGCGGGCGAGTACAAACATGCTGGCGAATGGCGCGCGCTCACCGCCGGTATGGTGCTTACCGTCGAACCCGGCCTTTACATTCGTGGCGGCGAGGACGTGCCCGCCGCATTTCACGATATCGGCATCCGTATCGAGGACGACGTCGCCGTCACGGATTCCGGTTGCGAAGTACTCACAGGCGAAGTGCCGAAATCCGTCACCGACATCGAGGCACTGATGCGGTCTGGTCGCGGCTGACGCTGGCTCGCACGAGGACAGCATCACCGTGCCGCAAGAGCAATCCTGCGATATCGCCGTACTGGGCGGCGGACCCGTCGGGTGCTCTGTCGCGCTCGCACTTGCTGCATGGGGCCGCCGGGTATGCCTGCTCGAACGCAGACCAGCCGACGCGCCGCCCAACCCGGGGTTCGCGACCCGCCCGCTGGCGCTCTCTCACGGATCGCGCCAGATCCTGGAACGCCTTGATGCCTGGCCGGAGCTGTCGACCACCCCGATCCGGCGCATCCACGTCTCGCGCGCATCCGGTTTCGGAGAGACGAAACTGGATGCCGCCGATGCGGGCGTACCGGCGCTCGGCTACGTAGTCTCCTATGCAGACCTTCTTGTGCGCCTGCAGGCAAAAATCGAGAAGGCGGACATCGCCGTGCTGCGCGGGGCGGATGCTCACACGGAGCAGAGCTCGGACGGCGGATGCAGGATCCGGACCAGTACAGTCCGACTCACCGCGGACTGCGTCGTGCATGCGGAAGGGAGCAGCGATGAGGTCACGGGAAAACGCTATCCTCACGAAGTCCTGTCCGCGATCGTGACGTCGTCCGATCCTGCGACGGACCTCGCTTTCGAGCGGTTCCGTGCGGACGGCCCAATAGCCTTGCTTCCGATGCGTGGTCGCTATGCGCTGGTCTGGAGCCTGCCTCCGGCTGAAGCGCTACGGCTTCAGACCGCGGCGGACGCGGAGTTTCTGGCGGCGTTGAATGACGCGACAGGCGGCCTTCCTGGAAAATTGACCGGCACGACCGCGCGCCAGCGCATCAGCGTCACGCAGCGGATCCGTTCAGCGCCCGTTGATGGCCGTGAGGTCTATATCGGCAACGCGGCGCAGACCCTGCATCCCGTCGCCGGCCAGGGATTGAATCTGGGCCTGCGCGATGCATGGGAACTTGCATCGCTGATCAGCGATGCGCCAGACCCCGGAGCACCCGCGCTGCTGCGCCGCTACGCGACGGCTCGTCGCAGGGATACGGCATCGACGGCGATCACCACGGACATGCTCGCCAGCCGCCTGCCAGGGCAGGGACCCCTTGCAGGCCTCGCGCTCAGCGCGCTTGATCTGCTGCCCGGCGCGCGGCGTTTCTTCATGCGCCGCATGATCTTCGGCGCGCGCGCGCTGCCCTGAGAAACGATGCGGGATGCACACAGCGCCATGTCTCGCGATCACAAAACCAGCTAGAATTTCCCTCCCTCCGTACCCGTACCTTCCTAGTGCAATGAGAATCGGCGCGCATACGCTGCGCAATGGATTGATCGTCGCGCCGATGGCGGGAGTCACCGACAGGCCATTCCGCAAGCTCGCCCGGCGCTTCGGCGCGGGACTGGCCGTATCCGAAATGACCGCGTCCCGGCCCGAACTGCGCAATACGCGCAAGTCTCTTCTTCGGCGCGATCACGCAGAAGAGGAAGAGCCTATATCCGTCCAGATCGTCGGCGCTGACCCGGTGGCGCTCGCCGACAGTGCGCGGCTGAACGCCGACGAAGGCGCGCAGATCATCGATATCAACATGGGTTGTCCGGCGAAGAAAGTGTGCAATGTGTACGCCGGCTCTGCGCTGCTGGCCGACGAACGTCTGGTCGGGCGCATCCTGGACGCAGTCGTTGCCGCCGTCGACGTGCCGATTACACTGAAGATCCGTACGGGCCCCCACCCTGGCCTTAGAAACGCGCCGCGCATCGCGCGCATCGCCGAATCCGCAGGCATCAGCATGCTTGCGGTGCACGGACGGACACGGGCCTGCGGATTCAGGGGCGTCGCCGAGTATGCAACGATACGCGAGGTGAAGACCGCGGTTCGGATCCCGGTGGTCGCCAATGGCGACATCGACTCACCCGCGCAAGCACGGCGCGTGCTTGAGGAAACCGGAGCGGATGGCATCATGATCGGCCGGGCCGCACACGGCCGCCCGTGGATTTTCCGCGAGATCGATCACTACCTTGCCACGGGACTCGACCTCGCGGCTCCGTCCGCCAGAGAAGTGCAGGTCATCCTGGCCGAGCATCTCGACGGCCTGTATGCGCTGTATGGCGAGGAACAAGGCACCCGGATCGCGCGCAAGCACATCGCATGGACGGTGGCGGGCCTGCCCGGCGCGGCGGCATTCCGCAGACAGGTGCTGAAGCTTGACGACGCCGACGCCCAGTTCAGCGCTGTGCGCGATTTTTTCGAGGCGATTTCGGCACGCTACCCGGAAGGGGAAACACTCTCATGACACGCAATAATGAGCTGGCCGACTCTGTAAAGCGCTCGCTCGAGCGCTATTTCAAGGATATGGATGGCGAGAAGCCGACCGCGATCTACGACATGGTGCTGAAGAACGTGGAAAAGCCCATGATCGAGGTGGTCCTCGCGCGCGCGGAAGGAAATCTAACCCTCGCCTCGGAGATGCTCGGTATTAATCGCAACACCCTCAGAAAGAAAATGCAGCTACTGAGGATACGCGGCTAGTCTCCCGCTCGGCGCGGTCAGCCGGTGGGAGTTCGCATGAAGACAACAGGCGGTCGTAGCCCGCCTGCAAACTGGATGGCAAACGGCATGAAGGCACTGATCAGCGTCTCCGACAAGCAGGGCATCGTCGCGTTCGCTCGGGAGCTCTCCTCCCTGGGCGTGTCGATACTTTCCACGGGCGGGACCGCCAAGCTGCTGGAAACGGAAGGCATACCCGTAACCGAGGTGTCCTCGCACACCGGATTCCCGGAAATGCTGGACGGGCGCGTAAAGACGCTCCACCCGAAGATCCACGGCGGGCTGCTCGCCCGCCGCGATCTGCCGGACCACATGGCCGCAATCCGGAACGCGGGCATCGATCCGATTGATCTGGTCGTGGTGAACCTCTATCCGTTCCAGCACGCGGTGTCGGACCCCGCCTGCACCCTGGATCACGCAATCGAGAACATCGATATCGGCGGCCCGACGATGCTGCGCGCCGCCGCAAAGAATTACGGTGGCGTGGCGGTTGTCGTCGACCCCTCTGACTACGCGACCGTACTCGCCGAACTCAAGTCGGGTGGCGCGGTATCGCCCGCCACTCGATTCAATCTGGCAAAGAAGGTTTTTGCGCATACCGCGGCCTACGATGGCGCGATCGCAAACCATCTATTCGCGCTCGATGCCAGCGGCCAGCGCGGCGAGTATCCGTCGGTATTGAACCTTCAGTTCCACAAACTGCAGGAAATGCGTTACGGCGAGAATCCTCACCAGAGCGCGGCGTTCTATCGCGATGCTGCGCCGGTTGCCGGCGGACTGGCCGGATATCGCCAAATCCAGGGCAAGGAGCTTTCCTATAACAATATCGCTGACTCGGATGCTGCCTGGGAATGCGTAAAGAGCTTCGACGAACCCGCGTGCGTAATCGTCAAGCATGCCAACCCTTGCGGCGTAGCAATCGCCGAATCTCCGCTCTCGGCCTACCAGAAGGCTTTCAAGACCGACCCTGTTTCAGCCTTCGGAGGCATCCTCGCGTTCAATCGCAGTCTGGACCTCGCGACCGCTGAAGCAATTTCCAAACAGTTTGCAGAAGTGATCATCGCGCCGGAAGTCGCACCCGCCGCCCGCGAATTCCTCGCGGGAAAGCAGAATCTGAGGGTGCTGGAGGTCCCGCTCTCTCGCGCGGCACAGGTGCACGATTTCAAGCGCGTCGGCGGAGGACTGCTGGTGCAAAGCACCGACGCAAGGCCGATCAGCCGTGCAGAGTTAAAGGTCGTCACAAGCAGGCAGCCTAGCGAGAAACAATGGTCCGACCTGCTTTTCGCGTGGCGCGTCGCAAAGTTCGTAAAGTCCAATGCAATTGTATTCTGCGACTCGGGCATGACCGTGGGCGTCGGCGCCGGACAGATGAGCCGCGTCGACAGTGCCCGCATCGCCTCGATCAAGGCGCAGAACGCGGGCCTCGACATTTCGGGGTCGGTCGTCGCCTCGGATGCTTTCTTCCCTTTTCGAGACGGACTGGACGTCGTGATCGATGCAGGCGCATCCGCCGTTATTCAGCCTGGAGGCAGCATGCGCGATGCCGAGGTCATTGCCGCAGCGGACGAACGCGGTATCGCCATGGTGTTCACTGGCGTTCGCCATTTCCGTCATTGAGTGCATCATGAAAATTCTGGTCATCGGATCCGGTGGGCGTGAGCACGCACTCGCCTGGCGGCTGGCGAAAAGCGAGCGCGTACAGAAGGTATTTGTCGCTCCTGGAAACGGCGGCACCGCCCGTGAGCCCGCTCTCGAGAATGTTCCGCTTGTTGGCATACCCGAACTGATTGCGTTTGTGAAAGCGGAGACTATCCAGCTCACGGTGGTCGGCCCGGAAGCGCCGCTCGCCGCCGGGATCGTCAACGCATTCGAAGCGGAAGGCCTGCGAATCTTCGGCCCGACGCGCGAGGCCGCGCAGCTCGAATCCTCCAAAGATTTCGCGAAGCAGTTCATGGTGCGGCACGGCATCCCGACCGCCGCCTACGAGACATTCGAGGATCCCGCCGCCGCGAAGTCCCATGTGGACCGGGTCGGCGCCCCGATCGTCGTCAAGGCGGATGGACTCGCCGCAGGCAAGGGTGTGGTCGTCGCGATGACGGTCGGCGAAGCACATGCCGCGATCGATGACATGCTGAGCGGAGGAAAGCTCGGGGCCGCGGGGGCGCGGGTGGTCATCGAGGAGTTCCTGGAGGGGGAGGAAGCGAGCTTCATCGTCATGGCCGATGGCCGGAATGCGATTTCCCTCGCGACCAGCCAGGACCACAAGCGGCTGCTCGATGGCGACGGCGGGCCGAACACCGGAGGCATGGGCGCCTACTCGCCGGCCCCGGTGGTCACCCCTGAAATTCACAAACGCGTGATGCGGGAGATCATCTCCCCTGCGATCGAAGGCATGGCCCGCGACGGCACTCCCTACAGGGGATTCCTCTACGCGGGTCTCATGATTGATCGTGACGGCCGGCCGCGCACCCTCGAATTCAACTGTCGGCTGGGCGACCCGGAAGCCGAACCCATCCTGATGCGCCTGAAGTCGGACCTCGTGGACCTGATCGATGCGGCGGTCGATGGCAAACTCGACCGCACCGAACCACAATGGGACCGGCGTGCCGCACTTGGCGTTGTGCTCGCCGCAGCAGGCTACCCTGACAATCCACGCAAGGGCGACGCAATTGCGGTCATCCCGGCGAATGCTGCGGATTGCCATGTATTTCATGCGGGTACGACGCTTTCCGACGGACGCCTGGCGACGAGCGGCGGCCGTGTTCTTTGCGTCACCGCACTCGGCGACTCCCTGCGGATTGCTCGTTCGCGTGCCTACGAGGCCGCGGAACAAGTGCGCTTCGAAGGCGTCCAGTTCCGCAAGGATATCGGACATCGCGCGCTGCGCGATCCAGCGTCCCGGAGTTCACCTGGGAAAAAGGTTTGACGATGGACCTTGCTGCGATCGAAACCTATTTCACGGGCCTCCAGACCCGCATCGTCGACACACTGGCGGCATTGGACGGAACAGAATTCCGACAGGACACGTGGCAACGTCCCGAGGGCGGCGGCGGGATCACACGCGTAGTCGAGAACGGAGGGGTATTCGAACGGGGCGGCGTGAACTTCTCCCGCGTGCAGGGGGCAAGACTCCCGCCCTCGGCATCCGCTGCCCGACCCGAGCTCGCGGGGAGAGGGTTCGACGCGATGGGCGTATCGCTGGTACTGCACCCACGCAATCCCTACTGTCCGACCGTTCACATGAACGTCCGCTTCTTTCTTGCCACGACGCCAGGTGCTGCCCCCGGCACTCCCGGGCACGATCCAGTCTGGTGGTTCGGCGGCGGAATGGACCTGACGCCGTATTACGCCGCCGAGGAAGACGTCCGGCATTTCCACGCCACGTGCAGGAAGTCGCTTGAGCCATTCGGCTCCGCATACCATCCGAAATTCAAGCGCTGGTGCGACGACTATTTCTTCCTGCGCCATCGCGCCGAACCGCGCGGTGTAGGGGGTATCTTCTTCGATGATCTCTCTGAGCCAGGCTTCGAGCGGTCGTTCGCGCTCGTGCGTTCGGTCGGTGATCACTTTCTTCCGTCCTACCAGCCGATCGTGGAGCGCCGGCGCGGCGCGCCTTACGGCGAGCGCGAACGCGAATTCCAGGCATTCAGGCGCGGCCGATACGTCGAATTCAACCTTGTTTATGACCGCGGCACACTGTTCGGCCTTCAGTCCGGCGGGCGAACGGAGTCGATTCTGATGTCAATGCCCCCGAAGGTCGCCTGGCGTTACGACTGGAAGCCGGATCCCGGTAGCGCCGAGGCCCGCCTGTATTCGGAGTTCCTGGTGGCCAAGGACTGGGTCTAGTTCAGGCCGATTGGCTCAGGCAGAAACTTCCGCTGCGCGGCGGAAATGCATCTGGGCCTGATCGGTGCGCCCAAGGCGTTCCATGAGCCGGGCGAGCGCGAGGTGCGTAGTCCGATTCTCTTCGATCGAAAGACTTGCCTCGAAACAGGCTTCCCCCTTGCCCCAGAGCTCTGCGCAGACGCAGAGCTCTCCGAGCGTTGCAAGCAGTTGCGCATCGCCGCTGCGACCCGCGAGCCACTTCTCCGCCCGCTCGATACGGGTCCTGGCTTCCTGTCCGCGATCCCGCTCTCCGGCCATGGACAGATCGCCATACATGGCGACTAGCTGCGGATTCCAGTCAGCCACCAGCGCCTGCTCGAGTATCTGTCTCGCGAATTCGATCGCACCGAGCTGGCCAGCATGGCGTGCCGCTTCTGCAGCGACCTGCAGCCTTGTCTGATCGCTGCCCGGGATCATCCGCCAGCGCCGCTCCAGCGCGCCCTTGTCCCCTGACGCCCGCCCGAGCAGTGCGACATGCGCTTCGATGCGGTACTGCTCTGCTGCGCTCGTGGGTATCGCATCGTGTTTGGAAAGCAGCGCTGCCAATTTGAGAACCTGCTCCCAGTTGCCAAGCCCGCGCTCTGCGCGAAGCAGCATGCGCAGCACCGCAATCTGTCTGCGTCCCCCTTCGCCCAGCTGGGCAAGCGCGCTGCGCGCGGCAGCGTAGTCGCGCTGTTCGAGCGACAGAGTGGCGCGCGTCACGAGCTGCGCAACGCGCATGCCGTCATCGGCCGCTGCGGCGCGATCGAGCCAGACATCGCGCTGCCCGAAATTCCGGAGTTCATGCGCGGAGCGCGCGGCAATCAACGCTGCGAGCCCCGGGGTGTTCCCGGATTCGAAAGCGAGCGCCGAATCCTTCTCCGCTCGCGCGTAACGCCCCTCATAAAGCGAGAGCAGAGCAGAGCCGAGCGCGACCTGCGCCCGGCGCTCCTTCATGCGAGATCGATAGGCGCGAACGTGGTTCGGTAGAGCAAGCGTGTGGTGCAACGCGCGCAGCAGGACGTACAGCACACCAACAAGGACAGCCTCCAACGCGGCGAACAGCACCAACGAGAATTCAACCCGGTAAGGCGGGTAGACAACCAGCACATAGCTGTCGCTCGTACGTGCCAGAATTGCGAGTGCAACCGCGGCAGCAAATACTGCGATGAACCAGAGCAGCGCCCGCATCAGGACTTCTTCTCGCGGCGGGACTTGAAGCTCCGCACCGCATCGAGGCTCTCAGAGATTGACGGCATTTCGAAGCTGAGCGATACAGCATCAAGCTGTCGGAGCAGCACTAGAGCTTCTCCCACCTGCCTGCCCCGTGGGTCGAAGTACCGCTTGATCCACGCCTGCGCGGCGCGCATGTCCTCGCGGTAGCCCGCCTCATCCCTGTTCAGGAGAGACAGCCGCGCGTTAAGGAGTCGCAGCCGGAGGTTCTCCCTGAGAAAATAGGCCTGCGAAGGTGCGAGCAGCGGCGCTTCGGGCATATCGATTCGGCGCACGACCACAAGCTGTTTCAGCTCGCTCCAGATCTCGGAGCCGATGCGCTCGAGCATGCGACCATCAGCCGCTCCGACCGGGCGCGCGGCTGGACGCTCCGCACGTTCCTCGAAGGCGAGGGGCAGCGTGTCCGCAGTTCCGATAAGGCGGTCCAGCTTGAAGCTCATGCCGGGGAGGTCAAGCGCCGGCGCAGACTTCAACCGCTCGATGTCGCGGGTCAGAGCACGCCGGACGGGCAGAAACTGCGGCCTGTCGGTCCTCGCGAGACGGGACTCGGCGAGTTCCAAGGCGAGCAGCGCGGAACGCACATTGCCCGAGAGCTGAAGCTGCTGCTGAGCAATGGTCAGCACCTGCTCGACCTCGGCAAGCTGCCATTCGTCCCGACTGCGAGACAACTCCTGGTAAAGCGCCTCAAGCGCTGCCTGCTGGCTCTGGTACTCCGACACTTTTGCGTCGAACTGAGAGACTCGGCCCTGCAGTTCCTGCACCAGGTCCTGTGCGCGTCTTGCCTGGCTTCGCGCCTCCCGGGTCTCTGCATCAAGGTCGCGCAGGCGCTTGGCGACCTCGTCCTGCGTGGCGGTAATACGACCCCGGGTATCCATCCAGAAGAACAGGAACACCGCGAGCACCGCGACCCCCAAGGCGGCGGCGATCAGCCGACCACGCCCCAGTGGCGGCCTTGCAGACGCACCGGCCGAGGATTGGGCGGGCGAACGAGATTCCTGTAGTTCTTCTTCGGACATTTTCTTCGGGGAACGAGGGTGGAGACGCACAGGGCGAAGGACGCTCCTAACTTACTTCGCGACGCGGAAGTATGCAACCAGCGCGCGCATGACATCCGCGTCCGCCACCCCCGCAACGACCGGCTTCAGGAATCCCATCGCCGCTGCTGCATCACGCACCCGCCGGTGCGGAACGAAAAGCGGGGTCGCGCGCAGCGTCCGGGCCTGGGGTTCCCCTGCCAGGCGCAGCACGTTGTGCAGCACGTCCAGTGACGAAACCGTCACCGCATCTACGGTTCCCCTTGAGAGCGCGGTGCGCAGCGGTGTACTGTCCGTGTCGGGGAGCCTGCGCTCATAACACTCGACCAGCACGACTTCGGCGCCACGCTCACGTAGCGTATCCCCGAGCAGGGTCCGACCGCCGACTCCCCTGAATACGGCAATCCGCTGGCCCTGAACCCGAGTGAGCACCGGCATCGCGAGCAGGCCCTCGCTGTCCCAGCGCGTCGGTGGAAGCTGCGGGTCGACGACCCCCTCAGCCTCTAGCGCGCGTGCCGTTGCCGGGCCGACCGCCAGCGCGGGCAGGGTCTCCGGCCAACGGAATCCAGCCTCACGACTGCGCAGCATCGCGAATGAAAACCTCACCGCGTTCGCGCTTACAAATATGGCCACATCCAGTTGCGCCAGACCCTGGCTATCCATGGCCCTGACCGACGCCTTGCCTAGCGCAACGAGTTCTACCGCCGGGCAACACAGTGCCTTTCCGCCACCGGCGTCAATTAGGCGGCACAGACCCTCCGCCTGAGCCAACGGTCGGGTCACGACGACCGTCCGCGCGAGCAAGGCTTGATCGAGACTATCCGGCATTTTCCCTGAACGGTGCGAGTACCGCGTTCGCGCCCTGCTCAAGCAGCGCCTGCGCGGCGAGCTGGCCAAGGGCCTCGGGGTCCGCGGCGTCTCCCACGCACTCGGCGCGAAGCACCTGGCGTCCGTCCGGCGAGGCAACCAGCACCCTGAGTCGCAGACCCGCCACGTCGGGCTGCGCATAGGCGCCGAGTGGAATAGTGCAGCTCCCGCCGAGCGCTCGACTCACCGCGCGCTCGGCGAGCACGCAATTCCGACTGGCGCCGTGTGCAAGCGGTGCAAGCAGCTCCAGAAGATCCGTGCGCCTTTCGGCGCATTCGATACCCAGCGCGCCCTGGCCCGCCGCGGGCAGACTGAACTCAGGTTCGAGGAGGCAGCGTATCTTGCCCTGCAGTCCGAGGCGTCGAAGACCGGCGGCGGCAAGGATTCCGGCGGCATGATCGCCCCGATCAATTTTCGCAAGTCGGGTTTCGACATTGCCCCGCAGCGGTTCAATCCGCAAGCTCGGAAAGCGCTCAAGAAGCTGGGCGCCGCGGCGCAGACTGGAGGTGCCCACACTGGATCCGGCAGGCAGTTCCGAGGGGTGCCCGTATCGCGCGCACACGAAGGCATCGCGGGGATCTTCCCTCTCGGTGATTGCTGCGAGCACAAAACCCTCCGGCAGGTCGACCGGCATGTCCTTCATCGAATGCACCGCGAGATCCGCGCGCCCCTCCGCCATGGCGACCTCCAGCTCCTTGACGAAAAGTCCCTTGCCCCCCGCCTTGTCCAGGCGTGCGTCAAGAAGCTCGTCACCCCGAGTCGACATGGGCACCAGTTCGATCTCGATCGCCGGATAGAGCGCGAGCAGCCTCGTACGGATGTGCTCGGCCTGCCAGAGCGCAAGCCGGCTCCGGCGCGTTGCAATACGCAATCGCCCCAACTGCGGCGAAACAATGTTCCCTGTCATGCCGGCCCTTATCGCTTTGTTTGAACTACGCGATGCTATTCTGCGCCTGACCCCGTTTCGGCGAGCACGGCGCGAACCGCCGGCCACTGCCTCCTGCTCACAGGCAGCCGATCCGTGATGCCGGCCAGGACAACGCTCCAGCGCGGCTCCTCTTCTCCCTCCCCGGAACGCTCGAATCCCCGCACGGCATGGCGCGCTATCAGACAATTCCGGTGAATCCGGACGAAATTTTCGGCGAATTCGCGCTCCAGCGCGATCAGTGGTTCTTCGATGAGGTGCTCCCGCTCGGCAGTGCGAAGGACGACATATTTCTGCTCAGCCTTGAAATAGAGAACGTCGGCCGCCCTGACGAGCACGATGCGATTACGCTCGACGACTGGAAGGAACTCGCGCGCGCGCCCGGCGGCAGCATCCAGCGCCGATTCAGGGGTGGGCCCGGCGGCAACGGCGCGCCTCAGCGCGTCCGCAAGACGCGTTGCCCGCACCGGCTTAAGCAGGTAGTCCAGCGCATTCAGCTCAAACGCGACCAGCGCGTGCGCCTCGAATGACGTCACGAAAACGACGGCGGGAGCCTTCGGCTGCCGCGCAAGGTTCCTCGCAAGTTCGACGCCGTCCATGCCCGGCATCCGGACGTCCAGCAGGATGATGTCCGCGCCGGACTCCGGCAAGCGCTCAAGCGCCTCCAGTCCGTTCGCCGCCTCGCCAACTACTTGGTTGGGAATTTCAGCCTCAAGGTCAGCGAGCAGCTCACGCAGACGCTCTCGTGCGGGTGGCTCATCATCCGCTATGAATATTCGAAGTACCATCAGGACACCGCGTGCGCCATGTTTTCGCGAATAGGCATTACCACGGTAACCCGGTACCGGTTGCGCTCGACGCGATGCTCAATCCTCGCTTCCGCATCAAAGAAAAGCTGCAAGCGCTCTCGTATGTTTTCAACGGCGATCCGGTTACCTGAGCGCTTGTCGGGCACGGGATGATACGGATTTTCGATCGCAACGACGACCGCCCCTCCCCGGCGTCGAATGCTCACGCTCACCTCCCCTGTCCCTGTCCCTGGCTCGACGCCATGATAGATCGCATTCTCGAGGAGCGGCTGAAGCACGAGCGGTGGCATCAGCGTCTGCGTCGGCGCGTCCGCGATATCCCATACAACGCGCAGCCGCTCGCCAAGGCGGAGTTGCTCGAGACTCGCGTAGCGCTCCAGCAGATCAATTTCGTCGGCGAGCCGGACGAATTGACGCGCGTCCGAAACCAGACTGCGGAAGAGATCTGCCAGGTCCTCCAGCGCCCGCTCAGCCTGCTTGGGATCACGCCGGATAAGCGAAAGCACGGCATTCAGACTGTTGAACAGAAAGTGGGGCCGGATGCGTGACTGCAGCGCCTGAAGACGCGCCTCGGACAGCGCAGGCGAGTAGGCGCGGCGCAATAGACGAAAGTAAGCGAGCATCGCACCACTCGCAAACACGCTGAGCACCAGCACCCGGCCCATTCCGTCCAGTGCGGTTCCCCGCGCCTCGCCGAGCGCCGCCTGCAGGCATGCCGCAACGAGCGCGACCGCGAGGACCGAAACGGCACACGACACAGGATATTGCAGTCGCTGCAGCAGCGGTCCGGACAAGTGCAGAAGCACGAGGCTCACGAGCAGGACAGGTTCCAGAAAGGCCGAGGCCTCAACGAACATCTGCGGAACCTGCTGCCATCGGCTCGATTCATAAACCACCGCAGCCATCGCGAGCAGGTTGGCCCCGATTAGCGTACGTGCGAGAACACCGACATTGCGGAAGTCCGGAAAATCAGTGGAAGAATTGTTTTGCCTTATACTTGACATGGTTCGACGCCTGCCGAGAAAACTTTCAGATCCGAGGGGCTGCGAGTCGTATCCGCACACTCTGACCGTCGCCGCCTCAAAGTGCCGGCCTCCTGCTCATTACATTTCATTTTGCGCCATGGCTAGAAAAGCAGCCCGAAACCCGGTCAAGCTTAGCCGGAAAAAAATCACGCCCGCAAACGGCGGGAAGCCGGCTGGCTCCGCCGCAAAGTGGTCCGGCCGGTTTACCGAACCGGTGGACGAACTCGTCAAGCGTTTCACCGCTTCGGTGTCCTTTGATGCGCGCCTTGCGCCGTATGACATCGCCGGGTCTATCGCCCACGCCCGGATGCTGGCTGCCCGGGGCGTCCTGAGCGCTGGCGACCTTGCCGACATCGAGCGAGGCATGGCGAAGATTCGCGAGGAAATCGCATCCGGGAATTTCAACTGGTCGATCGACGCGGAGGATGTGCACCTCAACATAGAGCGCAGGCTGACTGCTCTGGTCGGGGATGCCGGCAAACGCCTGCACACCGGCCGATCCCGCAACGATCAGGTCGCAACAGACATACGCCTGTGGCTCCGCGACCAGATCGACCGGATCGACGACCGGCTGGCCGACCTTCAGGATGCTCTGGTTTCCCAGGCCGAGCGGCATGCCGCCGTAGTGATGCCCGGATTCACTCACCTCCAGCCTGCGCAACCTGTGAGTTTCGGACACCACATGCTCGCGTATTTCGAGATGCTCGATCGCGACCGCGAGCGTTTCACAGACTGCCGCTCACGCCTGAACCGCCTTCCGCTCGGTGCGGCTGCCCTTGCAGGAACATCCTATCCGATCGATAGAGCGCAAGTCGCGAGGGAGCTTCTCTTTGACGGCCTGTGTGCAAACTCCTTGGATGCGGTGTCCGATCGCGATTTCGCGATCGAGTTCTGCCATGCAGCAGCACTCACCATGGTTCACCTGTCGCGATTCTGCGAAGAACTTGTCCTCTGGGCGAGCCCGCGCTTCGGATTCATCAACCTGCCGGACCGTTTCTGCACTGGTTCTTCCATCATGCCCCAGAAGAAGAATCCCGATGTGCCGGAACTCGTCCGTGGAAAATCGGGCCGGGTGGTCGGACACCTCATGGCACTCCTTACCCTGATGAAATCCCAGCCACTTGCCTACAACAAGGACAACCAGGAAGACAAGGAACCGCTGTTCGACACGGCGGACACGCTCGACAGCTGCTTGGCAGTCATGGCCGGCCTCGTTGCAGACATGACGCCAATGGTCGCGTCGATGCGAAGCGCAGCGCTCGAAGGATTTACCACGGCAACCGACCTCGCAGATTATCTCGTTCGCAAGGGCATGCCGTTCCGGGACGCGCACGAGGCGGTTGCCCTAGCGGTCAAGGAGGCGGAGTCGCGACACTGCGATCTTTCCGGCCTCCCGCTCGCAGACTTGAGGAAGTTCGCGGCTGCGATCAACGACGATGTATTCGCCGTGCTCACGCCCGAAGGCTCCATGCACTCGCGTCGCCATCCCGGTGGCACCGCGCCCGCGCAGGTACGCGCCGCAGCCGCGCGCGCTCGGCAGCGTATGAAGCGCCGCGTGCGTTGACCGGGGACGGACTTTGAGCGAGCAATCCTTGCCGGAAAAGATCGGCAAGTATCCGGTAGTCAGCAAACTCGGCGAAGGCGCATCGAGCCAGGTCTACCTTTGCCACGACCCGTTCAACCGGAGGGACGTCGCAGTCAAGGTCGTATCCTCCGAGGCATTCGCCGATCCGGATGCCGGCCGGCTCGCACGAAAGCTGTTCGTCACAGAAGCCTCTCTGGCCGGAAAGCTGCAGCACCCGCACATCGCGCAGATCTACGACGCGGCATCCGAGGGATCGCTGCACTACATCGTGATGGAGTACGTGGACGGCGGGACGCTCGAAAAGTTCTGCCATCCGGACAGACTTCTCCCGATAGAGAAGGTCGTGGAGATCGTGTTCAAGTGCACGCGCGCACTCGAATACGCGCACAAGATGGGCATCACCCACCGCGATATCAAGCCTGCAAACATACTCTACTCGGGCAATACCGACGTAAAGATCACGGATTTCGGCGCAGCACTGATTTCAAGCGGAGAAACCACCCAGATTGCGGCCATCGGCTCGCCCGCGTACATGTCGCCCGAACAAGTGAAGGAACAGAGTCTGGACCACCGGACCGACATCTACTCGATGGGCATCGTCATGTATCACCTGCTTTGCGGTCGTCTGCCGTTTCAGGCAAGCAACAATTTCAGCCTGATCTACCAGATCACCAATGTCGAACCCTCTCCGCCTTCGGCGTTCCGGCCCGTCATACCCCAGGCCGTCGACGACATCGTCAAGCGCGCGATGGCCAAGGAACTGGACAATCGCTATGCCGAATGGGAGGATTTTTCGCTCGCCCTGGCGGAGGTTTTCAGACATGAGGTCCGCGACGCCAAGATCCAGCATTTTGCCGACTCGGACAAGTTCGAAACACTGCGCAAGCTCGAGTTCTTCGAAAATTTCTCTGATGCGGAGCTCTGGGAGGTCGCACGCATTTCGACCTGGCAGGCTGCCACTGCGGGCGATACGTTGATGCGCGAAGGCGACACCGGCGAATACTTCTGCATCCTTGCCGAGGGACAGGTAAAAGTCACCAAGAAGGGCAAGCTGTTGAACCTGCTGCGCAAAGGTGAATGCTTCGGCGAGATGGCCTACCTTTCCAAGAGCAAGCAGGGCCGTGGCGCGGACGTGAGCGTACTGGAAAACGCCAAGGTGATTTCAATTCCCACTGACCATCTCGCGCAGGCATCAGATGCCTGTCGCCACAAATTCGACCGCGCGTTCATGGAGATTCTGGTGGATCGCCTGGCCATGGCCAACCTGCGGCTGTCGGGGGTCTGAACAGGGGCTGCGTCGTGTCCGTATCGCGCCCCCGTGTGCCTCAACCGGCCTGCACGCCTTCCAGCAACTTCTTGAGCTCACCCGACTGATACATCTCGCGCATGATGTCGCTGCCGCCAACAAACTCGCCCTTGATGTAAAGCTGCGGAATCGTCGGCCAATTGGCGAATTCCTTGATGCCCTGGCGGATTTCCGGATTCTGCAATACGTCCACGGTAAACGGTTGACTCACACCGAGTGCCTGCAGCACCTGTATTGCCATCGCCGAAAAGCCGCACTGCGGCATTTGCGGCGACCCTTTCATGTACAACACGACCTGATGGCTGGAAACCTGCTCTTGGATGACGTCTTGTATGCTCATGAGATCAAACCTGAGTAAATTTGTCGGGATTGTACCGCCCGCCGGTAACCCGCGCAATCCCTGCGAGATCCGGCCAAGTCGAAATTTCTGCAAACCCCTGGCGTTCCAGCAGAGCGCTCACGTCATTCGCCTGGTTGTACCCATGCTCGAGCAATAGCCAGCCTCCGGCCCGCAGGTGGCGCCGAGCGCCCATCGATATCTCCCGCAGCGCGTCGAGCCCGTCAAGACCTGACACCAGCGCCTCAACCGGTTCGTGCGGCAAATCGCCCCGCCCCAGATGCGGATCTGCCTCGGCCACATAGGGCGGGTTTGCGGCGATGACATCGAAGCGTCGGTGACGCAGGGTCCCGAACCAGGAACCGAGGTGGAATTCCACGCTTATGTTCAGGCACAGTGCGTTGCGCATGGCCACCACAATTGCATCCGTGCTTCGCTCTACCGCGGTGATCAACGCATCAGTCCTTGCCGCACCCACCGCCAGCGCAACCGCCCCCGATCCGGTCCCGAGATCAAGCATCAGCCCTGATCGCGGCAGCTTTTCGAGCGCCCGTTCCACAAGGAGCTCGGTCTCAGATCGCGGGATCAGCACTTCCGGCCCGACCAGCAGCCTAAGTCCGAAGAATTCGCGCCAGCCCAGTATGTATGCGAGCGGCTCGCCAAGCGCGCGACGCCTGGCCCAGGTGCAGAAGCGCTCGACCGCCTGCGAGTCTGGCTCACGCTCCGGATACGCGATAAGCGAAACCACGTTGCAGCCACAGGCCTCCGCGAGCAACATGCGCGCCTCGCGGGCATCCACGCCCTGCGCAACTGCGGCGGCAAGCGTCTCTGCGACAGTCATTGCACAGCGGTTCAGGCGGGCTCTTCGAGCTGAGCGAGCTGTTCGGCCTGATGCTCCGCAATCAGTGCCGCAAGCACCTCGTCGAGCTCCCCGTCCATGATCCTGTCGATCTTGTATAGCGTCAGGTTGATCCGATGATCGGTGACTCTGCCCTGCGGGAAATTGAAGGTGCGGATGCGCTCGGATCGGTCTCCGGAACCGACGAGCGACTTTCTGGCCGAAGCGGTCTTGGCCTGCTGTTCGCGCTGCTGGCGGTCGCGTATGCGCGCAACCAGCACACCCATCGCCTTCTCGCGATTCTTGTGCTGTGAGCGAGAGTCCTGACACTCGACCACTATGCCTGTCGGCAGGTGCGTGATGCGAATCGCAGATTCGGTCTTGTTGACGTGCTGGCCGCCCGCACCGGAAGCACGATAGGTGTCGATTCGCAATTCGGCAGGATTGAGCACCACTGCATCAAGTTCATCCGCCTCGGGGAGGACCGCGACCGTGCAGGCGGAGGTGTGTATCCGGCCCTGCGCCTCGGTTGCCGGAACACGCTGCACGCGATGCGTTCCGGACTCGAACTTGAGTCTCGAATAGGCGCCTTGCCCGATCACCCGGACAATCACCTCCTTGTACCCGCCGAGCTCGGAAGGACTCTCCGAAATCAGCTCCACCTGCCAACCCTGGCGTTCGGCATAGCGCGTGTACATGCGCAGCAAATCTCCGGCGAAGAGCGCGGACTCGTCGCCTCCGGTGCCGGCGCGAATCTCAAGAAACAGGTTGCGCTCGTCATTCGGATCCCTGGGCAGCATCTGTTTCTGCAGCTCGCGATCCACACGCTCCATCTCCTCGCGCGCGGCCTTCATTTCCTCGTCAGCAAAACCCCGCATCGCCGGATCACCCGCCATTTCGCGAGCTGCCGCAGCATCCTGCTCGGCCTGGCAAAACCGCCGATAGAGGTCGGCCAGCGCAGAGATCTCCGAGTGTTCGCGCGAGAGCTTGCGAAACTGATCCATGTCGCGAGTGGCGCCTTCGGTGGCAAGTAATGCGTTGACTTCTTCAAGGCGTGCAAGTGCGGCATCCAGACGCGAGCGCAAGGTGGGATTCATCAAATAGATCCGATACTGATGTGTGCGCCCGCCGTAGGCTAACGGGGCAGCCTGAACAGGCGCGAAACAAATTCCGCCGTTTCCTGGCTCTGGTCCCCAGGCACTTCATTCAGCGCCTGCGTGGGCGCGTGCATGAGCTTGTTCACAAGCCCCTGCGACAGACTCTCCATCACCTGCCGGGGGTCGGCACCGCGCTCGAGTTGCCGCAAGGCACGCGCGAGCTCTTGCTCGCGGGTCGCCTCAGCCTGTTCACGCAGCGCCTTGATGACGGGCACCCGGTCCCGGCTGTCCATCCATTGCATGAACTTGCCAACCTGGGATTCCACGATGGCCTCGGCCTGTGTGATCGCCGAACGACGCTCGTCCATGCCGTCGGAAACAATCCTGCCGAGATCGTCAACGGTGTACAGAAAGACATCGTCCAGCTCGCCGACCTCCTGTTCCACGTCTCGCGGCACAGCGAGATCGACCATGAACATGGGCTTGCGGCGGCGCGCCCGCAGGGCGCGCTCGACCAGGCCCTTCCCGAGTATCGGCAGCGAAGACGCAGTGCAGGAAACGACGATATCGAATTCCTGCAGGCGTTCCGGCAGATCCTTGATTTCGAAAGCAGTGCCGCCGAAGCGGTGTGCGAGAGCGCGCCCGCGTTCAAGTGTCCGGTTCGCAACCGCCAGTCTGGCGGGCGCCTGCGCTGCGAAATGCGTCGCGCAGAGTTCGACCATCTCGCCGGCACCGACGAACAGCACGGACTGCTCCGTCATGCTGGGAAAGATTCGGCCCGCAAGCTTCACGGCGGCGGCGGCCATCGACACGCTGCTCGCGCCGATCCGCGTGGTACTGCGCACTTCCTTCGCAACCGAGAAGGAGCGCTGGAACAGCTTGTGCAGCACCGTGCCCAGAGTTCCCGCCGCCTCGGCGCTACGCGCGGCTTCCTTCATCTGCCCGAGAATCTGCGGCTCGCCAAGAACCATCGAGTCAAGGCCCGACGCAACGCGAAATGCGTGACGCACCGCCTGCTCGCTCGGCCGCACATAGAGATATGGCTCAAGTGCAGCAGGATCGAAGTGATGATATTCAGCCAGCCAGCGCGCGATGAACCGGGGCGATTTCTGGTCTCCCCGCCCGCCTGCCGCGAAATAGAGCTCCGTCCGGTTGCAGGTCGAGAGGATTGCCACCTCGGACGCGACACCGCCGCGCGCGACTTCGCGCAGCGCCTCGTAGGTGCGCTCGACGTGGAAGACCACGCGCTCGCGGACCGACAGCGGTGCTGTATGGTGATTCAGGCCGAGAGCGTAGAGCGACATGCGCGGACCTTTGCCAAGGCCGTGATTATAGGGCGGAACCCGCTCTCACTCGATGTTCGTGTTGCCGTGACCTATCGCGAACTTGACGAGCGAGGGCAGGTACTCGACCTCCAGTTTGGTCATCGTCCGGCTTCGGCAGGTGTCCGCACTCTTGGATGACAGGTTCAACAGCGCTGCAATCTCGGCGCTGGTCTTGCCTTCGCCCACCTGCTGCATGACGTGCCGATCGCACGCACTCAGACGCTCAGAGAGGATCGTCCGCCGCGCGTCCGCGCAGTTGGTGCAGTGCAGGACAACAAGGCGTGTGCGCGTTCGCAAAGCATTATGCGGCCAGCCCGCGTGTTGATTTGGCCTTGCGTCTACAATCGGCGCCTCCTACTGAAGCGTGCACCGATGAGCACACCGAAAACGGACGTCATCATTCTGGGAAGCGGCCTCGCAGGCATGGCGAGTGCGCTCCTGCTGGCCGAAAAAAAACGCGTGCTGATCGTAACCAAGCAGGCGCTTATCTCTGGCGCGAGTGACTGGGCCCAGGGCGGCATCGCGGCAGTGCTTGATGACGCCGACTCGGTGGAACAGCACGTAGCCGACACGCTATCGGCGGGTGGCGGATTGTGCGAGGAGTCCGCGGTGCGCTATATCGTCGGCGAGGGCCGCTCCGCGATCGAATGGCTGACCACCATGGGAGTGCGCTTCACGGAGGACGAGGCGCATCCAACGGGCGTGCACTTGACCCAGGAAGGCGGTCACAGTCACCGACGTATCGTCCACGCGGCAGATGCGACCGGCCACGCCGTCCAGACAACGCTCGAGGAGCGCGTTCGAGCCCACCCGAATATTTCCGTGCTCGAGGATCATCTGGCGATCGACCTGATCACCTCGCAGCGTCTCGGTCGGCGGGAAAGCCCGCGCTGCTACGGGGTTTACGTGCTCGACCGTTCGCGCGGAACTGTGATGTCGATTGCAGCTCCGCACACCATCCTTGCCACCGGAGGCGCCGGTAAGGTCTACCGCTACACCACGAACCCGGACACCGCGAGCGGCGACGGAATAGCGATGGCCTGGCGCGCCGGTTGCCGGGTAGCGAACATGGAATTTATCCAGTTCCATCCCACCTGCCTGTTCCACCCGCACGCGAAGTCCTTCCTGATTTCCGAGGCAGTGCGCGGCGAGGGTGGGCTCCTCAGGTTGCCGGACGGAACCCGCTTCATGCCAGCGCACGATGAGCGTGCCGAACTCGCGCCACGCGATGTCGTCGCGCGCGCAATCGATTTCGAGATCAAGCGGCAGGGTCTCGACTGTGTCTACCTCGACATCACGCACAAGGGGGCGGATTTCGTCCGGAGCCACTTCCCGACCATTTACGCGCGCTGCATGGAACTCGGCATCGACATGACACGCCAGCCGGTGCCGGTAGTCCCGGCTGCGCACTACACCTGCGGCGGCATCGTCACCGATCTCGAGGGCCGTACCGACCTCGCCGGGCTGTACGCGATCGGCGAGACCGCCTGCACGGGACTGCACGGCGCGAACCGGCTCGCGAGCAACTCGCTGCTGGAGTGTGTGGTGCTCGCGCGCGCGGCAGTGCGGCATGCGCTGGAGGATCACGTCCGGGTGGCAGAACTGGTGCCCGAGTGGGACGAGAGTCGAGTCACTGACCCGGATGAAGAAGTGGTCATCAGCCAGAACTGGGATGAACTCCGCCTGACGATGTGGAACTACGTCGGCATCGTGCGCACCACCAAACGTCTGGAGCGGGCGAGACACCGGATCCGGCTGCTCCGCGACGAAATCAGCGAGTTCTATCGTCACTTCCGGGTGAGCGCCGACCTGCTGGAACTGCGCAACCTCGTCGACGTGGCCGACCTGATCGTTGAAAGCGCCCTCAGCCGGCGCGAAAGCCGCGGCCTGCACTTCAGTCGCGACTATCCCGAGACACTGCCCAAGGCCTTCCCTACCGTTCTGCAGCGCCAGGACCGACCTTCAATGCATCGAAGCTAGGCTTCGATCACGCGCATGGAGTAGTCCGTAGCCCGGACGGTCTTCGTCAAACCGCCG
Organism: uncultured Pseudomonadota bacterium; assembly: GCA_903834835.1. Lineage (GTDB taxonomy): Bacteria > Pseudomonadota > Gammaproteobacteria > Burkholderiales > SG8-39 > CAILKO01. Next base: position 110,083 of record CAILKO010000055.1, read on the forward strand.
ATTGAAATTCGATCAACGCCCGTCTCGGCAATCGCGCGTACGGAATCGAAGTCCACGCCGCCGGAGGCCTCAAGTATCGCGCGGCCCGCGTTCAGCGCCACACCCGCGCGCATGAGTTCCATGGAAAAATTGTCGAGCAGAATCGATATGGCACCGCAGGCAAGCGCTTCCTGCAGCTGATCCAGACCCTCAACCTCGATCTGAACCGGCACCCCGGCGCCAAGAGCGAGCGCGCGCTGCATCGCAGGACCAACTCCGCCCGCCGCGGCGATGTGGTTTTCCTTGATCAGTATTCCGTCGTACAGCCCTTTGCGATGGTTTTCGCCGCCTCCCGTCTTGACGGCATACTTCTGCGCGAGCCGCAGGCCAGGAAGTGTCTTGCGCGTATCCAGAATCTTGGCGCGGGTGCCGGCGATCCGGTCAACGTAACGGCGCGTCGCTGTCGCAACGCCGCTGAGCATCTGGAGAAAATTCAGGGCTGGCCGCTCGGCCGAGAGCAGTGCGCGGCTTGCGGCCTCTATCTCGCATACAACCTGATCCGGCTCAAGTCGGGCGCCGTCCCGGGCATGCCAGTTGACACTCGCCTGCGGATCGAGGGCCTTCACGCACCCGTCGAACCAGTCCGCACCACACAGGACCGCCGTCTCGCGCACGATCACGCGCGCCCGCGTGCGATCCGACTCCGGCGCAAGCAATGCAGTCCAGTCGCAGACTCCGATATCCTCGATCAGCGCATCCCTCACGTTGCGCGCACGCGCCGCTTCCAGCGTCTCGCTCGTGGCTGGCAGTTCGATCTTCATCCCGACATTCCTCCGTTAGCCGTCACTGTTACTGTGTCACTGTTTTCAGGCGGGTCCGAGTCCGCCGTGCGCCTCCGGATTGGCCGAGAGGCCTCCTGCCTTCGGCCGTCCACCGATGCGGTGCGCCGCGGCAAACTCCAGCATGCGTTCGATCGATATCCGCGCTCTGGCAGCGATGTCATCGTCGACCCGGATCTCATTGTTTCCCTCCTCCAGCACGCGGGCCACGCCGCGCAGGCTGTTCATCGCCATCCAGGGGCAGTGGGCGCATGACTTGCATGTCGCGCCGGACCCTGCAGTCGGTGCCTCGATGAGCGTAGTCCCGGGCGCGGCGAGCTTGCGCATGTGATGCAGGATTCCGCCGTCAGTCGCGACTATGAAGGTGCCCCCGGGATTGTCGAGTACCGCCTGGATGAGTCCGGACGTCGACCCCACCACGTCTGCCTGGACGACCACGGCCCGCGGTGACTCCGGGTGCACCAGGACCTTGGCACCGGGATGCTGCGCCTTGAGCAAACCGAGCTCCGCCGCACGGAACTCGTCATGGACGATGCAGGCGCCATCCCACAGCAGCATGTCCGCACCGGTTTCCTCCTGGATATACCTCCCGAGATGACGGTCCGGCGCCCAGAGGATCTTCTCGCCGCGCGCTTTCAGATGTTCGACGATCGGCAGCGCGATGCTCGAGGTAACCATCCAGTCAGCGCGCGCCTTGACCGACGCGCTGGTGTTTGCATAGACGACCACTGTCCGATCCGGGTTGGCGTCGCAGAACGTCGTGAATTCATCGACCGGACAGCCCAGATCGAGCGAACAGGTCGCGTCCAGGTCCGGCATCAGAACCGTTTTCTCGGGATTTAGTATCTTCGCCGTCTCGCCCATGAACCGGACGCCAGCGACCACCAGCGTAGAAGCGCGATGCGCGCGCCCGAAGCGGGCCATCTCCAGCGAGTCTGCGACGCAGCCACCCGTTTCTTCAGCGAGATCCTGGATGTCGCCATCGACGTAATAATGGGCAACAAGCACGGCATTGCGCTCTCGCAGCAGCTCGCGTATGCGCTGTTTGGCGGAGGTCCGCTCCGCGCGCGTAGCTGGTGGCTCAACCCTCGCCCAGGCCTGCGCGGTCAGGCAGACTCCTGACGCGTCGGGCTTCGGAAACTCGTAGAGTCGGCGCGCGTCCTTTACGGCCGTTGTCATCGCTCGGGTTCCTTTGCAGGCGTGCGGGCGGGATCGCCACTGCCGGCCACGGTAACGGAAGAAAGCCTGTTCAGCGGGAACTATACGACACCTGCGTCGGTAGCGCTCAACCGGAAATCCCTGTGCGTTGGAGGACCTCCCCGGCGCAGTGTCCGCAAGCTACGAATCCGTGCTGCCGCCTGTAGCACACAGGGTCGCATTTTCAGCCGGGCAAGGTTTACATAGTAACATATTTGTTACCATATATCCCGTGGAGTACCCGGGTACTGCCCTGGACTCAAGCTCGTTACCACCCGTCAGGGGATAAACGCCTATTGACCGCGCTTGGAGCTCAGGAATGCGAGGCGCTGCAGTTCCGACGCAGATTCCAGGTCCAGCTTCCGCCGGATATTTGCTCGCTGGTTCTCGACCGTGTTCACGCTTATGCCGAGCGCGCCGGCTATCCGGGCACGACTGTATCCCAGGCCAAGCAATCCGAAAACCTCTCGCTCTCTCGGGCTGAGTCGCGAGAGGACGTCGCCTCCAGAGGCCACACTCGTTCCGTCCCGCCGCGTGTCCCGGGATACGCTTTCCTCGGCCGATACCAGCGCATACCGCCGCCCCGCGAGCACTTCCCGGATAGCCTCTACCAGCCGCCGAGCCGGCGCCCCCTTGGTCACGAAGCCCTGCGCACCTTTCGCAAACGCTTCTTGCGCGACGTCCCAGCTGTCGCGCATGGTGAGCGCCATGATCGGGAGGCGCGGATACTCCCGATGCAGTCGCTCGATAAGATCGAGCCCCGACTCGCCGCCGAGGAGGAGGTCGATGATCGCAAGGTCCGGTTTGGACGCCGCGCATATGCTCAAGGTCTCGGCAGAAGTGCCGGCCATCCAGTGCACCTCCATGTCCGGCTCGGCACCCAGGAACTGCGCGAGACAGTCACGCAGCACGGGATGGTCGTCCACGACCAGCAGCCGTGCGCGTACGCCGCTTTGCTGCGCGTTCCCCCTTGAATTCATGATCCCCCCCGATTCATCGAGCGCGATGCCGCGCGGCTCAATATTTATCGCTCTGTCTAATACTACCGGGAGAAAACAGGAGGCGTCCAGCGGCCGGGGCCCTAGGCACGGATAGTTGCTGCCGGCGTAGAAGCCAGCGTCATGTTGCGTAGCCGCATCCGTGCGAGAGATACGAAGCTGATCCATTTGCGACAGATCTAGACGATGCCACCACCCGCACCATGACTCAGCTTGCTAGCGAAGGTTCAGAGGCCCCCGCTGCCCTAGAGCCATGAGCAATTGAAGCCGTCCATGCGCCCCGTGTGATGCATGGCGTAGCCCGCAACCTTCCAGGCGCGGGCCACGACCTCTCAGCGCATCCGTTGGCCAGCCGCAACCGCATCCTGATACTGCCTGTACTGGGCGGCGATCCGTGCGCGGGAATCAGCCGGGCTCAGCATCTCGGCGTCGAGACCGAGGGACTTGATCTTGCTCGTGACCTCCGGCGCGCCGGCCATCCCGCTGACCGCCGCGGAAAGCCGGCTCACCACGTCCGGCGGTGTGCTCGAAGGCGCAATCATCGCGACCCAGAAAGTCAGCTCATAGTCATTCAGGCCGACGTTCGCCTCGTTTGCCGTGGGCACGTGCGGGATCAGCGGATGGCGCTGCTTCCCGGTATACGCGAGGAGCTTCACCCGGCCCTGCTTCTCGAACTCCACCAGCGAGGGGAGCACCACCACACCCGTGAAATCGACGTCCCCGCTGACGATCGCCTGGATCGCCGGCGCCATGCCGCCGAACAGCACGAATTCCACCGGCCCCATGCCAAGCGCTCGACGGAAAATCGCGAAGTCCGCGTTGAATCCACCCGGCATGCCTTCGTTCAGTTTTCCGGGATTCGCTTTCGAATACGCAACGAATTCCCGAAGATTCACTGAGGGATTCTTGCCTGATGCCACAACCACGTAACCGGTGCTTGCCAGGCGAGATATCAGCGTCAGGTCGCGCTCATAGCGGAACGGCCAATCCTTGTTCGTTGCCTGCTCGATGATGAACTGCTGGGCGCTGATCGCGACCGTATAGCCGTCGCCGGGTGCCTTCAGCAGCGCATCGTAGGCAACCTGCCCGCTTGCCCCCGGTCGGTTCTCTACGACGAAGGGCTGTTTGAAGCGTCCCTCCAGATAGGCTGCAGCGACGCGCCCGATCGCGTCCGTGGGACCGCCCGGCGCGTTCGGAATGATGATTCGCACCGTCTTGTTCGGATAGTCGGCAGCCGACTGTGCCAATGCCGATACGGGCGCGGCAAGTGCAGCCAGCAGCGCATACGCAATGAAACGCTTCATCTTCATCTCCCTCTCCTCCGCCTTGTATGAGCGATCGCGCCCCCGTTTCCCGAGCAGAGCTGCCCCCGAAAGGGCGAGATTACTCCGGCTTCACGCCTGCGCGCCAGCGATCGCTTTCAAGGACGGGCTCTGCTCTGCGTCTCCGCACGTCTACGGGGGCGCAAGTCAGGGTTGCCTGCCCGGTCAGACACGATCCACCCCCCCTGGCTCACGAAGAATAGCTACCGAATCCCTGATTTCACACGACAACTGCGGCATGGTCCCAGCCGCATTTCGAACGACGCACTTCAGTCGAGTGTTGCCACCTGCCGGGGAACGTGAACCCTGAGTACGCCGGAATTGCACCAGGACGCGCATTACGGTTACGCCTCGTGGCCATACGCGACATACAGACGCCAGATAAGTTGCCGACCGGCAGAACCAGGGCTGAAGCAGCGCCTAAGCGACAACCCGAATCAGTCGCAGTCCTTGAAACTCCGGACCCGACAGCCTTGGGCAAGCTTCTGCGCTTCTACCATCTGCTGCGGTGTCATTTTTCTTGCAGTGATTTCACGGTTCCACACCGCATCGGCATCCCCTTGCGCTGCCGCGAGGTTGAACCACATATGGGCGCGGACGTCATCCAAATTGATGCCCTGACCTTTGGCATACATCATCCCGAGATTGTTCTGCGCCCCTGGATATCCCTGCGCTGCTGCAAGCCGGTACCACTTCAACGCCTCGGTGTAGTCCTGCGGGACACCGTGACCGTCGTAATGCATGGCACCGAGGTTGTTCTGCGCCCGCGCATTCCCCTGCGCTGCGGCGAGACGGTACCAGTTCAACGCCTCGAGATAGTCCTGCGCGACACCCTGACCGCTGTCGTAGCGCAGACCGAGGTTTGTCTGCGCCCCTGCATTGCCCTGCGCTGCGGCGAGCCGGTACCACCGTACCGCCTCCGCATCGTCCCGCGCGACACCCTGACCGTTGTCGTAGCGCACGCCGAGGTTGTACTGTGCCAATGCGTTCCCCTGTGCGGCGGCAAGCCTGTACCACCGCACTGCCTCCGGGTAATCCTGCTCCACCCCTTCACCGTTGGCATACATTGCACCGAGGATGCTTTGCGCCCGCGCGTTCCCCTGCGCTGCGGCGAGTCGGTACCACTTCAACGCCTCGCCGTAGTCCTGTTCGACACCCTGACCATTGTCATATCTCAGACCGAGGTTGTACTGTGCCGATGCATTCCCCTGCGCTGCGGCGAGCCGGTACCACTTCAACGCTTCAGCGTAATCCTGCGCAACACCATGGCCATTGGCATACAGGTAGCCGAGGTTGTTCTGCGCTCGTGCGTTTCCCTGCGCCGCCGCGAGCTGGTACCACTTCAACGCCTCAGCGTAGTCCTGCGCCACACCATGACCGTTCGCATACATGAAGCCGAGGTTGTTCTGCGCCCACGCCTCGCCCTTCGCTGCAATCGGTCTTGTGATTGTCAATTCAGACGCGTAGTCGCCACGCCCATTGGCCGCAGCGGCATCGTCAATCGGTGCCGCCCACGCCGGCGCAACGATAAGCGCCAGCAACAACGTCACGACGAACCGCATGTTTTCCCCCAGTTTCGTACCTTTCGCCTGAACGCAGTTGGACTCCACAAGCAGGTCCAGCCGCAGGAAAGGGCCGCAACGATTTTATGGTGGGCCGTGTTGGACTCGAACCAACGACCAAGGGATTATGAGTCCCCTGCTCTAACCAACTGAGCTAACGGCCCCCCGGGAATCGGACTGCCTGATGCACCGGAGGGAGCCGTTGCGGCCCCCTCCGTCGCTGCGGGTCAGGCGGGTTCAGCCTTCAGTGTCGAGGAAGCTCTTCAGACGCTCCGAGCGCGAAGGATGGCGCAGCTTGCGCAACGCCTTGGCTTCAATCTGCCGGATCCGTTCGCGGGTGACGTCGAACTGCTTGCCGACTTCCTCCAGAGTGTGGTCGGTATTCATTTCGATGCCGAAGCGCATCCTCAGCACCTTGGCTTCGCGCGGCGTGAGCGTGTCGAGCACCTCCTTGGTGACATCGCGCAGGCTTGCGTACATCGCCGCGTCGTTCGGCGCGAGCGTGGACTGGTCTTCGATGAAATCACCGAGATGGGAATCGTCGTCGTCGCCGATCGGCGTTTCCATCGAAATCGGTTCCTTCGATATCTTCAGAATCTTCCGGATCTTCTCTTCCGGCATCTCCATCTTCTGGGCGAGCGTGGCCGGATCCGGTTCCTGGCCCGTTTCCTGAAGGATCTGGCGGCTGATGCGGTTCATCTTGTTGATCGTTTCGATCATATGCACCGGAATACGGATGGTGCGCGCCTGATCGGCGATCGAACGGGTGATCGCCTGCCGGATCCACCAGGTGGCATAGGTGGAGAACTTGTAGCCGCGCCGGTACTCGAATTTGTCGACCGCCTTCATCAGACCGATATTGCCTTCCTGGATCAGGTCGAGAAACTGCAGCCCTCGGTTGGTGTACTTCTTGGCGATCGAGATCACAAGACGCAGGTTGGCCTCGGTCATCTCGCGCTTCGCGCGCCGCGCCTTCGCCTCGCCTGTCGACATCTGCTTGTTGATGTCTTTCAGATCCTTGATCGGAATCCCGATGCGCTGCTGCACGCTCTGGATCCTGCTCAGCATCTCGATGATCGAGGGCTCCAGTCGCACCAGCGGCTCGCTCCATTGCTGGCCCGCGTTGAGCTCGGCAGTGATCCATCGGCGCGAGCCCTCGCTGCCCGAGAAGATCTTGATGAAATGGGGTCTAGGCATCCGTGCCTTGTCCACACAAAGGCTGGTGATCTCGCGCTCGTAGCGGCGGACTTCGTCGACGAGACCGCGCACACGATCACACAGGCGCTCCACCGTCCGTGCAGTGAAACGAATCGCCATCAGCTCGGTGGTGATCTGCTCGCGCGCCTTCAGATAGTCCTTGTCCTTGGACCCATTCGCGTCGAGCACTTTCTGCATCTTTTCGTACAGCTTTCGGATACGACCGAACTTGACGAGCGCATCGGTACGGAGCTGGAGCAGGCTCGCGGTCTGCGCCGCGCCCTCGTCTTCTTCCTCGTCCGTGGCGTCGTCGTCGACGTCGTCGTCATCTTCGTCCGCAGCGACCGGCTCGACCTTCTTCGGGTCGAAATCCTCCTTCGCGTTCGGATCTATGAGCCCGTCGACCAGTTCGTCAATCTTGGACTCGTCATTCTCGACCTTGGCGGCGAGTTCGAGTATTTCGCGAATCGTCGTCGGGCATGCCGAGATCGCCTGGATCATGTGCCGCAGGCCCTCTTCGATCCGCTTGGCAATTTCAATCTCACCCTCGCGCGTGAGCAGTTCCACCGAGCCCATCTCGCGCATGTACATGCGCACCGGATCCGTGGTCCGGCCGAACTCCGCATCCACTGTGGAAAGCGCGGCCTCCGCCTGCTCCTCCACGTCCTCGTCGCTGGTCGCGACCTGGGTGGTATCCGTGTTGATGAGCAGCGTTTCCTGATCGGGCGCCTGGTCAAAGACCTGGATACCCATGTCGCCGAAGGTCGAGATGATGGCCTCGATCTGCTCCGCATCGACCAGATCGTCCGGCAGGTGATCGTTGATTTCCGAATACGTCAGAAAGCCTCGTTCCTTGCCCAGCTTGATGAGATTCTTGAGCCGGGTGCGTCGAGTTTCTGCATCCTCCTTCGGCATCTCCGGAGGAATCAGCCAGTCATCCTTGCGGCTGCGCCTGCCGCCGCGTCCAGCCTTCCCCTTGGTCCCCTTCGCCTCAGCCACCTTGGCCTCGAGCAGCTCGAGCGCCTGCTTGGCCGATTTGATCGCAGCCGCGCCCTTAGCGCCCTTGGCGGTCTGACCCGCTACGGCCGTCTTCCCGTCGTTTGACGGACCGGCTTTCCCTGATCTGGCAGACGCTGCCTCGGGCTGGCGGGCAGCCTTCTTTGCTTCGGCTTGCTTCTTCGCTTCAGCCTGTTTCTTTGCTTCGGCCTGCTTTTTCGCCTCGGCCTGCTTTTTCGCCTCTGCGAATTTCTTCGCCTGCGCCTGCTTCTTCGCAGCCTCGGCCTGCTTGCGCGCCGCGAGTTGCTTGGCGAGCGCCTGCTTCTGGCGGGCAAGCGCCAGCTTCGCCGCCTGTTTGACCGCGGGCTTCTGCGTGGGAGGGCGAGCGACAGCTTTCCGGGCCGAGCCCGGACGCAGCGCCTTTTTTGCCGCGACGGCGACCGGCTTGCGCGCGGGCCTGATCGCGGTCTTGACGCGCGACGCGGCCGGCTTCGCCTTGACGGAGGGCCTGGACTTGGAGGCGGCCTGCGCTTTGGATACGGGTTTCGATTTGCTCAATGTCTTTGTTTTATGAAGTTTTTTCTTCATATCGCGGACCAGGCCTGGCTTGGCTTTACGCTTGGTGGGGGCCATGCACTCTCCTCGTTACGGATGATGCGACGGGAGGCCAGGAGCCTCACGGGGAACCTTCAAGTATAGCGAACTTAGCTTTCGGAACGAAGCGAAAGCTCCATATTCTTCACTTCGGCGAGCTCGCGTCCGTACTCGGCGAATTCATCCCGGGACAAATGTCCCGCAGCAAGCCGCTTCTGCATGTCCTGAAGCGCCTCCCTGCGTCGCGCGAGCCTCAGCCGAACCTGAATCTGATCAAACTGGCGCGCCAGGTCCTCATCGGCCAGCCGGGCATCCGCTGCCGCCGCCTGCGCATTGAACAGGAGTTCCGCCTCCGAGCGTCCCTGGAAGTTCTCGATGAGCAGGGCGCTCATCGCAGTATCAGCGGCGCCCAGCCCGGCGATCCAGTGCGCGAGCTCGGCAAGCACCTGCGTCTCGGGCAGTGCCGGATCGAGCACGCCGAGCTCAAGGCCTCGGGCAAGCACCGGATGCGCTGCAACGCAGGTCAGGAGCTTCCATTCGAGCGTGGACGGGGCGGCGAACTGCTGGCGCGGCGGCGCAGGGCGCGCATACGCACGCGGTTCGGCGGCGGTTCCAAGTATCTGCTCGGCCTCCTCGCGCGTAAGTTGAGCGAGCTCGGCGACCTCCTTGGTGATCTGCAACTTGAGCGCCGGCGCCGTCAGCTTCTGCAGATGCCCGCGCGCCGCGACCATGAACTGCGAACGCCCTTCCGCCGAGGCGAGATCCGTGGCGGCCCGCAACTCGCTGACCAGAAAACCGGACAGCGGCACCGCGCCGCGCACCCGTTGCTCGAACGCTTCGCTGCCCTCGGCGCGCACACAGCTGTCCGGATCATGCTCCTTCGGCAGAAACAGGAAGCGGATCGGCTTGTTGTCGACGGCAAGAGGCAGACTGACCTCGAGCGCGCGCCAGGCGGCTTTGCGACCGGCACCATCGCCGTCGAAGCAGAACACGATCTCGTCCGCGAGCCTGAGGAGCTTCGACACGTGGACCGGGGTCGTGGCAGTGCCAAGCGTGGCGACTGCGTAGCCGATGCCGTGCTGCGCGAGCGCGACCACGTCCATGTAGCCCTCGACTATCAGCACCTTGCGCGCGCGCTGGATCGCTTCGCGCGCCTGGACGAGCCCGTAGACCTCGCGACCCTTCTCGAACAGCGGCGTCTCGGGCGAATTGAGGTACTTCGGTTCCCCCTCGCCGATCACTCGCCCGCCGAAGCCGATGACCGCGCCGCGCGCATTGGTGATCGGGAACATGATGCGGTCCCGAAATCGGTCGTAGCGCTTGCCTTCGTTCGCTATCACGAGGCCGCACTCGACGAGCCCCGGCTCCTCGTAGCGCCCGAAGGCCGCTCGCAGTCCTTGCCAGTCGTCCGGCGCATAGCCGATCCGGTAGCGCGCCGCGATCTCGCCGGACAACCCACGGCCCTTCAGGTAATCGATCGCGCGCGGCGATTTCCGCAGTTCCGCGCGATAGTGATCCATCGCAGTTTCCATCAGGGCGTAGAGGTCAGTTTCGCGTTCGCGCCGCACCGCCTCGGCAGGCGAGCGCGGAACCGCCTCTGGAACCTGCATGCCTAGACTCGATGCGAGATCCTTGATCGCGTCGACATAGCCAAGACTGGAATAGGACATCAGAAAGCCGATCGCATTGCCATGCGCGCCGCAACCGAAGCAGTGATAGAACTGCTTGGCGGGGCTGACCGTAAACGACGGAGATTTCTCGCTATGGAAGGGGCACAGGCCGAGATAGTTGGCGCCCGCCTTCTTCAACTGGACATAGCGCGAGACCAGCTCGACCATGTCCGCGCGGTTCAGGAGATCCTGTTTGAAACTCTCGGGGATCAATGAAGCTCCGCCTCGGAAGTGACGCCGGCGCTCGGGCAGCGCCGTCTGGAATCCAGTTTAACTTCCCGGGCCGGTCGGCCCGCACGCCGATGGCCGGTGTGCCAGCTCAGGAGCCGAGTTTCGCCTTCACCTGCGCGGACACGGCGCCCATGTCGGCGCGACCCGCAAGCTTCGGGCGCAGCGCATTCATCACCTTGCCCATGTCCTTCGCGCTGGCAGCGCCGGATTCCACGATGGCGGCGACCACCGCTGCCGCGATCTCCTCAGCCGACATCTGCTGCGGCAGGTACGCAGACAGCACCTCGATCTCCTGGCGCTCGACAGCCGCCAGATCCTCGCGCGCGCCTTTCTCGTACTGGACGATCGACTCCCGACGCTGCTTGATCAGCTTTTCCAGGATGCCCAGCACGTCTGCATCCGACAGCTCGATCCGCTCGTCGACCTCGCGCTGCTTCATCGCGGCGAGCAGCAGGCGCAGCGTGTTCAGACGCGCGCTGTCCTTCGCGCGCATCGCCGCCTTCATGTCGTCAGTAACCGCTGTCTTCAGTGACATCTTCAGCCTCCGGCCCGGCGGTATCTGGCCGCCGGAAAACAAAAAAGGCGCCTGCGCGCCTTGTCTGTTCAAGCTCGCGGAGCCCGGCTCCGCGACGGGCTCAATACAGCTTTGCAGGCAGCATCTGGCTGCGCAGGCGCTTGTAGTGGCGCTTGACCGCAGCAGCAAGCTTGCGCTTGCGCTCGGTGGTCGGCTTCTCGTAGTACTCGCGCGAACGCAATTCGGTGAGCAGGCCGGTCTTTTCGACGGTCCGCTTGAACCGGCGCATCGCGACTTCAAACGGCTCGTTTTCCCTGACTCGAACTGTCGGCATCAAAACCTCTGAAAATTCATTGAATTGAACGGGGGGGCGGATTATAGCCAGAGTCGCGGCAATTACGCCAGCCCCTCCCTCGTGGACCGGCTAGTGCTGGCCACGGGGTTCCAGGACTTCGCCACCAGATTCTCTCGATAGTGTGCAAGCTGCGCTCCCGATACCGTGGTCCGCCTAGAATCCGCCGCCATGCTTGTGCTCGGCATCGAAACCTCATGCGACGAAACCGGCGTCGGCCTCTACGACACAGCCGGACCGGGCCTGCTCGCCCATGCCCTGCACTCTCAGGTCGCCATGCACGACGCCTATGGCGGCGTGGTTCCCGAGCTCGCCTCGCGCGATCATGTTCGGCGCATCGTGCCGCTCGCGCGGGAAGTGCTCGGGCGCGCAGACCGGCGCGCCGAGAACCTCGATGCGATCGCCTACACCCAGGGCCCCGGGCTCGCGGGCGCATTGCTGGTCGGCGCATCCTTCGCGCAGGGCCTCGCGTTCGCTCTGGGGGTGCCTGCAATCGGCGTCCATCATCTGGAGGGGCACCTGCTGTCGCCTCTGCTCGGCGCACACCCGCCCGCATTCCCGTTTGTTGCGCTGCTGGTTTCGGGTGGTCATACCCAGCTCATGCGCGTCGAAGGCCTCGGCCGCTATGAACTACTCGGTGAAACCCAGGACGACGCCGCCGGCGAGGCCTTCGACAAGACGGCCAAGCTGCTGGGACTCGGCTATCCCGGCGGCCCCGCGCTCTCGGTGCTTGCGAAGTCCGGCACACCCGGCCGCTACCGTCTGCCCCGCCCCATGCTCGCGAGTGGCGATCTGGACTTCAGCTTTTCCGGCCTGAAGACCGCCGTCCTGACCCTGGTCCGCAAGGAAGGTGGCGGCCTTCCTCTGGCCCCGCAATTCTGCGCCGATGTGGCGCATGCCTTTCAGGATGCCGTCACCGATGTGCTGGTCGCCAAGTCGCAGGCCGCCCTGCACGCCACAAATCTATACCGTCTGGTTGTTTCCGGAGGAGTGGGCGCTAACAGCGCGTTGCGCTCGAAGCTCTCGACGGCCAGTCGTCGACATCGTTTCGAAACTTTCTATCCCGAGCTGGAACTGTGCACCGACAACGGCGCGATGATCGCCTACGCGGCCGCCGCGCGGCTCGAGGCCTCGCGCACGGTCCCCACCCACCGCCGGTTCAACGTACACCCCAGGTGGGAACTTGCCACACGGGTGCTGCCCGACTAACCGGTGGAACTCGCCCGGTCTGGCGTGCCGGTCAATTCAGGCAGAACCGCGCTTCGAACCGATGCGGGATTCAGTCCCGTCGATCAGACGCCGGATATTGTCCTTGTGACGCCAGACGAGCAACAGCGAGAGCGCGAGCGAGGCGGGTAGCAGCGGCGAGAACCCGAACAGCCAGAAACAATAGGCCGGAGCAAACACTGCGGCCGCCAGGGCAGCGAGCGAGGAATAGCGGAAGAAGACCGCAAACGCCACCCATGTACCGATCACCGCAAGACCCAGCCACGGGTTCCACGCGAGCAGCACACCCGCCGCGGTCGCGACGCCCTTGCCACCGGCAAAGCCGTGGAAAAGCGGAAACAGGTGGCCAACAAAAACCGCCACACCGGCGACGCAGGCAGCGTTCACCGCAAGCGCCGGATCCCGCGCGAACACCGCAGAAGCAAGCATGACCGCCACGGCCCCTTTGCCCGCATCACCAGCAAGGGTCGCTGCGGCCGCAGCGCGCTTCCCGGTACGCAACACGTTGGTGGCGCCCGGATTCCCGGACCCGTAGGTTCGCGGGTCCGGCATGCCCATGACGCGGCTCACAAGGATCGCGAAGGAAATCGAACCCAGCAGGTAGGCGGCAAACGCCGTGATCAACAGTTCCATGATGGTGAAATTCTATCCAAGAGCGGGCGCAGCGTGCCTTCAGGCGTCGCGTTGCCATGCCGGAAACCTATAATTCCGCAAACGATGGACCATATTTTCATACGCGATCTGCGCATCGTGACCCTGATCGGCGTGCACCGGCACGAGAAGATCGCGCCCCAGACCGTGCGCATGGACCTGGACGTCGGGATCTCGAACCGCGCCGTATTCGAATCCGACCGCATCGGTGACTGCATCGATTACTCCAAGGTGATCGAGCGTGTCACCGCGCTCGCCGGCGCCCAGCACTACCACCTCATCGAAACACTGGCCGAGCGGGTCTCCGCGCTGCTGCTTGCGGAATTCGGCGCCGGCTGGGTACGCGTGTCGATCGCGAAGCTCGGCGTGCTGAAGAACGGCACCACGGCCGGCGTGACGATCGAGCGCTCCGCGCCCACCACGCCCGGCGCTTCCTGAGCAACCCTGGGAGGTCAGCCGCGCGGATGATGCCGCGCGTGCAGCTGCTTCAGCCGCTCGCGTGCGACGTGGGTGTAGATCTGGGTGGTCGAGATATCGGCATGGCCGAGTAGCATCTGCACGACGCGCAGATCCGCGCCGTGGTTGATGAGATGCGTCGCAAAAGCATGGCGCAGCACATGCGGCGATAGCGGTTTGCCCGGAATCGCCCTCGCTCCGTAGCGCTTGATGAGGTACCAGAATGCCTGGCGGGTCATCCCGTCGCCGCGCGCCGTGACAAACAGGCGCGCACAAGGCTCCGCCCGCGCATGGCCGCCCAGGATCACCGGGCGGCCTTCGTCAAGATAACGCTGCAGCCAGGCAATGGCCTCTTCCCCGAGCGGAACAAGACGCTCTTTCGAGCCCTTTCCGGTCACGCGCAGAACGCCGGCTCCGAGATCGACGCCGTAGCTGTCCAGTCCTACCAGTTCCGATACCCTCAGACCGCTCGCATAGAGCACTTCCAGCATCGCCCGGTCACGCAACCCGATTGGCGTCGCCGGATCGGGCGCGGCGAGCAAGGCTTCCACATCCTCTTCCGAGAGACTCTTCGGCAGGCGCGGCGCACGCCGGGGCGGTTCGATGCGCAGTGTCGGATCGCGATCGGTCAAGCGCTCGCGTATGCAGTACTGGTAGAACCGCTTCAGGCTGGAGAGTCGGCGCGCGGCGCTCGATGCCCTGCCTGCGCGCGCAGCGAGAAACCGCGCAAGGTCTGTTTCCGTGGCAGCCACCATGTCCGCATCGCCAAGAAAGGCAGCGAGCTGCGCCAGATCCGCGCGGTACGAGGCCAGGGTCGCCGGCGCGAGACCGTCTTCCAGCCACAATGCGTCGCAGAACGCATCGAGAATCGCATTGTCCGACTCGCGACTCATGCGCCGCCCAGCAGCCCCTGGCGTATGTCCGTCTGCGCGGGCTTTTCGCCCAGCCAGATGCGAAGCAGCGCGCGGTAGAAGTCCTCACCCGCGATCGGCTGCCCCCGAGACTTGCCATCGATCGTGACGAGCGTTCCGCCTGCGGGCTGCCAGTCGAGCTCGATGTGCATGCCCTCGCGCGCCTCGCCCACACCGCGCACGAGTGCGCCGAATTCGGCGATCCGCGGCTCGAGCGCGCGCAGATCCTCCGCGCTGTTGTTATCGCGCATGCCGTCGTTCAGTGCTTCGATGAACTGATTCGCGCCCACATCGCGCAGCATGCGTATGGATACGCGCTTCGCGCCCGCGAGGCCTAGCACTTCGCCCGGGTCGCGAGTCTTCTTCGGCAGGTAGAGCGCGATCACATACACCCGAAAGAACGCGCGCTTGCGCAGCCCCATGCCATTCAGCGCGAGGCGCGTGCCGTCCGCGGCAGTCGCAGACTCGGGCACTACAATGCCCGCAAGCTCGGCAGCCGCTGCCGGGTGGCCCGCGATGAGCAGCAACATCACACAGATCAGGCGAACGAATCTCATGGATCTCTCCTGCCCTCGAGTACAGCCTGCGACACCGGCCCGTGAGACGGATGATAGCGGCAGCCGGGGCGGATGGCCGGGGAGCAGCGCTTGAACGCGCGGCGCCGCGCACTGCTCCAGGCGCTCGCCGCGGCAGGTCTCGTCCCGGGCTGCGCTAGTCCGCCGCGCGTCGATGCCCCGGGCTTCGTCCGCGACCCGTTCGCGCTCGGCGTGGCGGCGGGTTATCCCGGACCCGATGGCATTACGCTCTGGACCCGCCTCATGCTCGACTCGGCCGATGCCGGGATGGCCGCTTCTGCCATCCCGGTGCGTTGGGAAATCGCCGCGGATGCGCAGTTCCACCGTATTCTCACTCAGGGCAGCATAGACGCCCTGCCCGGCGAAGCGCACAGCGTGCATGTGGATATCGGGGGACTCGGCCCCGCACGCTGGTATCACTACCGTTTTCATGCAGGCGCCGCCACGAGCCGCAGCGGCCGCTTCCTCACCGCGCCTGCGCCCGGCACCATGCCCGCAGGATTGAAGCTTGCGTTCGCCTCCTGCCAGCAGTACGAACAGGGCTACTTCGCTGCGCACCGGCACATCGCCGCTGACGAACCCGAGCTTGTCGTGTTCCTCGGCGACTACATCTACGAATCGTCCTGGGGGCGCAGTCACGTGCGCAAGCACGACGCGCCCGAGCCCTACACGCTCGCCGAGTACCGCGCGCGTCATGCGCTGTACAAGGGCGACACGGACCTGCAGGCGGCGCACGCGACCTGCGCCTGGCTCGTGACCTGGGACGATCACGAAGTGGACAACGACTATGCCAACGACCGCCCGGAGGATGGCATGCCCGCGCCCGTCTTCCTCGCGCGACGCGCCGCGGCCTACCAGGCCTATTACGAGCACATGCCGCTGCCCGCATCGATGCGCCCTCGCGCCGGGGCGCTGCCCCTCCACACCGCGCGCGACTGGGGTCGGCTCGCGCGTCTTCACATGCTGGACGACCGCCAGTACCGCTCGCATCAGGCTTGCGCACCCGCGCGGCGCGGTGGCGGGTCCACACGGGTCGAGCGCGCTGCCTGCGCGGAGCTTGATGCGCCCGGCCGCAGTCTGCTCGGCGCGGAACAGGAGACCTGGCTGGACAGCTCACTCGCCGACTCACCCGCGGCCTGGAATCTCGTCGGCCAGCAGACCCTGGTCGCGCCCTTCGCCGATCTGCGCAACGGCCGCCACGGCATCTGGACCGACGGCTGGGACGGCTACCCGGCCGCGCGCCGTCGCCTGATGCAGAGCCTCGCGCGTGCGCGCAACCCGGTGGTGTTCGGCGGCGATGTGCACAGCTTTCATGTCGCGGATCTGCACCTTGATCCCGAGGACCGCCGGACACCGCTCGTGGCGGCCGAGTTCGTCGCAACCTCGGTCACCTCGCAAGGCAATACGCAGACACGCATCGACGCGATCGCGGCCCTGCATCCCCACATGAAGCTCGCCGATGCGCGCTACCGCGGCTATCTGCGCGTGCGGCTCACGCCGCACCGGATGGAGGCCGAACTTCGCGCGCTGCGCAACGTGTCGAGCCCGGATGCGGTCTGCGACACGCTTGCAAGCTTCGCGGTGGAAGACGGCAAGCCGGGCGCACGCCGCATCTGACCCGCAGCCTGCAAAGGCCGGGGCTGGCGCGCCGCACTAGAATCCGCGCCTGAGACGACGCTGTCCGGAACTCTGCCGCGCACCGAGGACAGCTCCGCAGAAGACGTCACCCCGGGGGGAACCGGTACACATATGTCCGACGCCATAGCCGATCAGCCGGATGCGCCTGCCGAAGGCATGCTGCTCTGGACGCCCTCGCCCGCGCGCAGGGCGCGCAGCAACATGGCGCACTACATGCGCTGGCTCGCAGACGAACGCGACCTCGCGTTCGAGGACTATGCTGCGCTGTGGCGCTGGTCGGTCACCGACGTGGAAGCCTTCTGGGCCTCGCTCTGGGCGTATTTCCGCATTGAATCCACGACGCCCTGGACCCGCGTGCTTGATGCGCATCGCATGCCCGGGGCGCGCTGGTTCGAGGGTGCACGCCTGAACTACGCGCAGCACGCGCTGCGCCATGCAACGCGCACCGGCCCTGCGATCATCTCGCAATCCGAGCTTCGCGGCCGCGAGGAAGTTTCCTGGCGCGATCTGGCCGCTCGGGTCGCTGCGGTAGCGGCCGGCCTGCGCGCGCTCGGCATCGGCGAAGGCGACCGGGTCGTGTCCTGTATGCCGCATGTTCCCGAGACCGTGATCGCGTTCCTTGCCTGCGCGAGCCTTGGCGCAGTCTGGTCGAGCTGTTCTCCGGACATGGGTGCGGGCGCGGTCACCGACCGCTTTCGCCAGATCGAACCGAAACTCCTTTTTGCGGTGGACGGCTACCGCTACGGAGGCCGCGACTTCGACCGGCGCGCCACGGTCGCAGAGCTGCAGGAGGCACTGCCAACGCTCGAGCATCTCGTGCTGCTGCCCATGCTCGACACCGCCACCGGCACGTCCGGCCTGCGTAACGCAAGGCTGTGGTCCGCGCTCTGCGCGAACCCCGGCCTCACGACAGCTGGCGCGCACGTCTATGCCCAGGTCCCCTTCGATCACCCGCTCTGGATCGTGTACTCCTCCGGCACCACAGGGTTGCCCAAGGCGATCGTCCACGGGCACGGCGGCATCGTGCTCGATCACCTGAAGATGATGGCCCTGCACATGGACCTGCATCCGGGCGAGCGCTTCTTCTGGATGACCACGACCGGGTGGATCATGTGGAACGTACTGCTCGGCGGACTGCTGTGCGGCGCCACCATCGTGCTGTTCGACGGCAATCCGGGCTGGCCGGACCTCGATACGCTCTGGCGCACCGTAGCCGAGAACCGCGTGCAGTGTTTCGGCGCCGGCGCGGCCTACTTCAACGCCTGCATGAAGGCGGGTCTGCGCCCTGGCGAGCGGCACGATCTGTCAGCGCTCACCCAGGTCGGCTCCACCGGCTCCCCGCTTACGGTGGAGAACTTCATCTGGCTCTACGAGTCGGTGAAGCACGACATGCAGGTCGCTTCCGCGAGCGGGGGGACGGACCTCGCCGGCGCATTTGTCGGCGGCTGTCCACTGCTGCCGGTCACCGCGGGCGAGATCCAGTGCCACCTGCTCGGCATGGCGGTCGCGGCCTACGACGAGGCGGGCCTGCCGGTTGTCGGGGAGGTTGGCGAACTCGTGGCCACCGAGCCCTTTCCGAGCATGCCGGTGCAGTTCTGGAACGATCCCGGGGACCGGCGCTATCGTGAAAGCTATTTCGAGCACTACCCGGGCGTATGGCGGCATGGCGACTGGATCCGCATCACGCCCGAAGGGCGCTCGGTGATCTACGGCCGCTCGGACACCACCATCAACCGCCAGGGCATCCGCATGGGCACGAGCGAGATCTACCGCGCGGTGGACGAGGCGCCTGAAATCCTGGACAGCATGGTGGTGGATCTGGAATACCTCGGGCGCGAGTCCTTCATGCCGCTTTTTGTCGTGCTGAAGTCGGGCTGCGTGCTGGACGATGCCCTGCGCGCAAGGATCGTGGAGGCCATCCGCCGGCGCGCCTCGCCGCGCCATGTGCCGACAGCGATTTACGCCGTGGCCGACCTCCCGCGCACGCTGAGCGGCAAGAAGATGGAACTGCCTGTGCGCCGGCTGCTGCTCGGCCAGCCCGTGGAGAAAGTCGCGAGCCCGGATGCGATGGCGAATCCGGAATCGCTTGCCTGGTATGTCGAGCTCGCCCGTAAACTCGGGCGCCAGGCTGCACCCCCGATTCTTGTGCCCCCGCCCGGGGCGGAACCGCAGAAAGGAAATGCGCAAATGAAGAAGGTCTACCCCGACGCCGCCACCGCCCTCGCGGGCTTGCTGAAGGACGGCATGACCATCGCCGCAGGCGGCTTCGGCCTGTGCGGCATCCCCGAGAACTTCATCGTCGCGCTGCGCGACAGCGGTGTGAAGGATCTCACCATCGTCGGCAACAATGCAGGCGTGGACGACTTCGGCATGGGCATTCTGCTGAAGACGCGCCAGGTAAAGCGCGTGATCGCCTCCTACGTCGGAGAGAACAAGGAGTTCGAGCGCCAGGTGCTCGCGGGCGAACTCGATCTCGCGCTCACCCCCCAGGGCACGCTCGCCGAGAAGCTGAGGGCAGGCGGCGCCGGCATCCCCGGCTTCTATACGCGCACCGCCGCCGGCACCAAGCTCGCCGAGGGCAAGGACACCCGGCGCTTCGGCGATCGGGACTATGTGCTCGAAGAAGCGATCCAGGCCGACGTTTCGATGGTCAAGGCCTGGAAGGGGGACACCGCCGGCAATCTCATCTTCCGCAAGACTTCGCGCAACTTCAATCCGATGATCGCGACCTGCGGCCGTGTGACGGTGGCCGAAGTGGAGCACCTGGTGCCGGCCGGCGAACTCGATCCGGACCAGATCCACACGCCCGGCATCTACGTGGATCGCATCATCCAGGGCACGAACTATGAAAAGCGCATCGAGTTCCGCACGCTGCGCGGGGCCACCGGCAAGAAGGACTCGCCGATCCGCGAGCTCATGGCCAAGCGCGCGGCGCAGGAACTGCGCGACGGCTACTACGTGAACCTCGGCATCGGCATCCCGACCCTGGTCGCGAACTACATTCCGGAGAACGTCACCGTCACACTGCAATCGGAGAACGGACTCCTCGGCATCGGCCCCTTCCCGACCGAGGCGGAAGTCGACGCCGATCTCATCAACGCCGGCAAGCAGACGGTGACCACGCTTCCGGGTTCCAGTTTCTTCTCGAGTTCGGATTCCTTCGCAATGATCCGGGGCGGTCATGTCGACCTTTCCATCCTCGGTGGCCTGGAAGTCGCGGAGAACGGCGATCTCGCCAACTGGATGGTGCCGGGCAAGATGGTGAAGGGGCCGGGCGGGGCGATGGACCTCGTCTCGGGCGTGAAGCGCGTGGTGGTGCTGATGGAGCACACCGCGAAGGACGGCAGTTCCAAGATTCTCGAGCGCTGTACCTTGCCGATCACCGGTCAGGGCGTGGTCAACCTCATCATCACCGATCTGTGCGTGTTCGAAGTCGAGGCGGGCAAGGGTCTGGTGCTGAAGGAACTGCACCCGGGCGTGACGCTGGACGAGGTGCGCAGCAAGACGGCGGCGAAGTTCCGTTCGGCCCTCTAGTGCGCGACGCGTTCACAGCACATACCGGTCAGGAAATTCCGTGCGCCACGACATAGATAGTAACATATACGTTACTATCTATGTCGGAACAGTGTCCTGTACCGCCCCCGCACGGATCCTGAACGCCCCGTAATGATCCGCTCCCTGCCCGCACCGCCCCGGCGCGGCATCGCGCTCGTGCTCATGGTCATCGCGCCGATGCTGTGGAGCATTGCCGGCGTCTTCACGCGTCACGTCACCCATGCCGCGGGTTTCGAACTCGTGTTCTGGCGCAGCCTGTTTGCCGGGCTGCTGGTGGCTGCCGCGCTCGGCCTCTGGCAGGGACGCGACGCGTTCCGGTCCGTGGCGGCCGCCGGACTGCCGGGCCTCGTCTCGGGCGCGATGTGGGCGGCGATGTTCACCGCCTTCATGCTCGCGCTCACGCTCACCAGTACCGCGCGGGTGCTCGTTGCGCAAAGCGTGTCGCCGCTCATCACCGCGCTCGCGGCCTGGTGGTTTCTGCGCGAACCGGTGTCGCGTGCCACGTGGATCGCGATCCTCGTCGCCTGCTCAGGCATGGCCGCGATGTTCCAGCAGGGACTTGCGGGCGGCGAACCCGGCGCACTCGCCGGCACGCTGGTCGCACTCTGCGTGCCGCTTGTCGCGGCAGTGAACGTGGTCGTGCTGCGGCGATCGGGCGGACAAATCGACCTGGTCCCGGCGGTAATGACCGGAGCCTTCCTCTCGGCGCTCGTGAGCCTGCCGCTCGCGCTGCCGCTGCAGGCCGATGCGCGCGACATCGGCATCCTCGCCGTGCTGGGCGTCTTCCAGCTCGGCATCCCCTGCATCCTCTACGTGATCGCGAGCCGCTCGCTCAGCGCGCCCGAACTCGCCCTGCTCGCCCTGATCGAAGTGCTGCTCGGACCGCTGTGGGCATGGTGGGGGGCGAACGAAATCCCGGGCGGCGGCACGCTTGCAGGCGGGGCGCTGGTACTCGTCGCACTCGCCGGCAACCAGATCGCGGGCATGCGACGTGGCGCAGGACCGGACGACGCCGCGCGCTGATCCGCCCCGTTTACCTGCAGCGCAGGTTCGCGCCGGGACGCAGGATGGGACGCGTGCAGTCCTGTTCGTTGATATCGCGACCCTCGGCCATCGGCGGAGCAGCCCGGTCGGGCATCCCCCCTGACACCGACTCGCGGCTCGCATCACGATTGATCAGCACCCCGATCACTACCGCAGCGACCACCGCACCCAGCGCGGAACCGCTGCGCGTGTCGATGGCGACGCTCGCGCCGCTGGTGCTGGTCCCGGGCGGCGGTATACCCGCCGCCCCGCCTCCCACACGCACACGGGTCTCCGAGGCGCAGGCCGCAAGCAGTGCCAGCAGTACGACACCCGCCATCACCCGAGGCGCGCGCATTCAGTTCTCCGCGGTCGCGCGGCGCAGACGGTCGCGCACCGCGACCCACTGCGCGCCGTCAGGCGGCGATTCAATCAGGATCACCTGGCAAGCGGCTTCATCCAGCTCGCGCAATGCGCCATACAGTTTGCGTGCATAGGCCTCGGGCTCGGCCGGCATGCGCAACCAGTAATCGCTGCGCTCGTCCGGGGGCGAGAACGCGAGCACTGCGGCCTGCGCCCCGTAGCGCGCAATCTCGGCACCGAGCGCATGCGGAGCGACGAGGTGCGCCGGCGTGGCGGGCGCGTAGTGACGGGTATGGCTGCCCGGGGCGCGCGGCGCATCGGCCTGCGCTTGCTCATCCTCCGCACCGGCCAGCACCACGGGCTCGCCGAGCGCTTCGGCGAGCGCCTCGGCCGGGATGTGCCCCGGACGCAGCACCACCGCGCGTCCGCGCGACAGATCGACGATCGTCGATTCGATGCCAACCTCGCTCGCACCGCCCTCCAGCACGCAGTCGACATCCTCGCCGAGCTCGATGCGCACGTGCAGCGCTGTGGTCGGCGATATGCGCCCTGACCGGTTGGCCGAAGGCGCCGCAAGACCAGCCGGCCTGCCTCGCCCGGCTGTCGCCGTGCGAAAGGCCGCAAGCAGCGCCAGTGCGACAGGATGCGCGGGCACGCGCAGGCCGACGCTATCCTGCCCGCCCGTGAGGTAATCACCCGCGTGCGCGGAGCGCTTCAACACAAGCGTGAGCGGCCCCGGCCAGAACGTCGCGGCCAGCTGTCTCGCGGCCCCCGGCACCTCGGCTGCCCATTCGAATGCCGTCTCTGCGCTCTCGCAATGCACGATCACCGGATGGGTGGCCGCGCGACCCTTCACGCGATACAGATGCGCGATCGCTGCGGGCTGCGATGCGTCCGCACCCAGGCCGTATACCGTCTCCGTGGGGAAAGCGACCAGCCTGCCGGCGCGCAGCAGGTCAACGGCGCGCGGGATGTCCTCCGGTTCAGTCATCGCCGATACCGAGCCGCGTACGGAGCGCGAGCGCGGCTGCGAGCGCACGCTCGCGCTCGGCGTCGAGGACCGTGAAATGTCCCATCTTGCGGCCGGGCCGCGCCTCGGCCTTTCCGTAGAGGTGCAGGTGCGCACGCGGCTCGCCGAGCACCACGGACCAGTCGGGTTCGGCGCCACGCCAGGCATCGCCCAGCACATTGACCATGACCGCAGGCGTGAGCAGTCGCGCGTCGCCCAGCGGCAGGCCGCAGAGCGCGCGCAGCTGCTGCACGTACTGGCTCGTGGCGCATGCCTCGATGGTGAAATGGCCGCTGTTATGCGGCCGCGGCGCGATTTCGTTCACGAGCAGGCGCCCTTCGGAGACAAAGTACTCGACGCCCAACACGCCGACATAGTCGAGCGCGCGCGCGAGACGCACCGCCATGTCGCGCGCCTCCTCCGCAAGCGCGGTCGGCAGCCCGCACGGCACGATCGACACGTCCAGGATTCCCGCACGGTGACGGTTCTCTGCCACCGGAAACGCGAGGGCAGCCCCGTCGCTGCCGCGTGCGACGACGACAGACACCTCGCACTGCAGCGGGATCAAGCGCTCGAGTACGCAGGGTGCGCGCCCGAAGGCCTCCCA
Source organism: uncultured Pseudomonadota bacterium (assembly GCA_903834835.1). Classification (GTDB taxonomy): domain Bacteria; phylum Pseudomonadota; class Gammaproteobacteria; order Burkholderiales; family SG8-39; genus CAILKO01. Next base: position 133,549 of record CAILKO010000055.1, read on the forward strand.
GGCTGCACGCGCCTCGTCAATGCCGGCGACGCGTGCCTGCCCCTTGCCGTCGTAGCCGTAGCGTGCGCGCTTCAGGACCCCGGGGTAGAGCACGGCGCGCTCGAGATCGGCGGCGGCGTGTATCGGCGCGTAGGCGCCAAGCGGCAGGCCGTGCGCCGCGATCGCCGCCTTCTCGCGGATACGGTCCTGGGCGATCGCCACGCATTCGGCCGAAGGCGCGATGCGCCGCGACCGTGCGAGATGGACCAGACTGTCCGCCGGCACATTCTCGAATTCGGTGGTGATCGCGGCGCAACGCGCGGCGATCTCGTCCAGCGCGGCACGATCCGTGTAGTCCGCCACGAGGTGGTGGTCTGCGAGCGCGCCGGCAGGGCTTCCCGGGTCCGGATCGAGGACCACGACGCGGTAACCCATCTGACGGGCGGCGAGAACGAAGAAGCGGCCGAGCTGCCCGCCGCCGAGCATCCCGAGTGTCGCAGGCGGAAGGATCACGCCCGAAGGCGGAGGGGTCACGGCTGCCCGGGCAGGCGCATCTTCGCAACCAGCCGCCGCAGTCCGGCCCGGTAGCGCTCCAGCCGCGTTGCGAGCGCCGCGTCGCCGGCCGCGAGCAGCGCGACGGCGAAAAGCCCCGCGTTGGCCGCACCCGCCTGCCCGATCGCGAAGGTGGCGACCGGGATGCCCTTGGGCATCTGAACGATGGAGAGCAGCGAGTCCTGCCCGGCGAGATGCCTGCTCGGCACCGGCACACCCAGTACCGGGACCGTGGTCTTCGCCGCGAGCATGCCCGGCAGGTGCGCTGCGCCGCCCGCACCGGCGATGATCGCGCGCAGCCCGCGCGCGCGCGCCGTCTCCGCGTAGGCGAACATCGCGTCCGGCGTGCGGTGCGCCGACACGACCTTCGCCTCGTAGGGCACGCCGAGTTCCGCGAGCATCGCGCAGGCCTCGCGCATCACTTCCCAGTCAGAATTCGAACCCATCACGACACCGACGAGCGGCTTCGCGGCGCCAACGCGCGCCTTTGCCGGGCCCGCCGGCGATTTCGCGCTGCCGGCGCGGGGCCGCGGGGCCGCGCGGCCACCCGCACGGGTGGTAGTCATGCGGAAACCCCGGTCAGACGCTGCATCGCCTCGCGGTACTTGGCAGCGGTCCGCGCGATCACGTCCGCAGGCAGGTGCGGCGCCGGTGGCGTCTTGTCCCAGTCGAGGGTCTCGAGATAGTCGCGCACGTATTGCTTGTCGAAGGATGGCGGCGAGATGCCGACGCGATAGGAATCCGCCGGCCAGAAGCGCGAGCTGTCCGCGGTCAGCACTTCGTCGATCAGTACGAGCTCACCCTTCGCATCGAGGCCGAACTCGAACTTGGTGTCGGCGATGATGATGCCCTTGGTCGCAGCGTATTCGGAGGCTTCCCTGTAGAGCCGGATACTCACTTCGCGCACCCGGGCGGCAAGCGGCGCGCCGATCAACTTTTCCACCTCTGCGTACGAGATATTCTCGTCATGCCCGGTTTCCGCCTTGGTCGCAGGCGTGAAAATGGGCTCGGCGAGTTTTTGCGCCTGCTCGAGACCCGCCGGCAAAGCAATGCCGCAGACCTTGCCGGTCTTCTGGTAGTCCTTCCAGCCGGAACCGATGAGGTAGCCGCGCACCACCGCCTCGATCGGCAGCGGCTTCAATTTGCGCACGACGATCGCCCGGCCGCGCACCTGAGCTTTCTCCTCATCGCCGCGCACGACGCTCTCCGGATCGATGCCGGTGAGATGGTTCGGCACCACGTGCTTCAGCCGCTCGAACCAGAAGTTCGCCATCTCGGTCAGGACCCGCCCCTTGTCCGGTATGGGATCTGGCAGGATCACGTCGAAGGCCGACAGGCGGTCGCTCGTGATGATCAGCATCTTGTCGTCGGCAAGCGCATAGATGTCGCGCACCTTGCCCCGGCCGAGCCGCGGCAGGCTGGAGAGATTCGATTCGTAGAGGGCCGTACGCATTCGCGCTTTGTTCGTCCGTGTTCCGGCGCCCTACTTTTCCATATCCTTGGCCCACTTGCCGCGCGAAGCAAGGCTGTTCATGCGCGCGCGGTGATGGAAGGCAGCCTGCGCGGCCTTCACGTTTGTCTCCTTGCCGCGCCAGGTGGTGAGCGCCGGGTTCTGCAGTGCGCGCGAATAGGAATAGGTGAGCGGCCAGGGGGCGCTGCCGCTGGCGACCATTGCGTTCAGGTGCGCCGTGGCGGCGACATCCGCCTGCCCGCCGGAGAGGAACACCACGCCCGGCGTGGCGCCCGGCACCGTGCGCTTCAGCACGCGCAGCGTGCGCTCCGCGACTTCCGCGGCCGGCGCCTGGCGCGCATTGCCCTTGCCCGAGACCACCATGCTTGCCTTGAGGATGTGATGCTCGAGCGACACGTTGTACGCGGCAAGCGCGCCGTAGCAGGCGCGCAACGCGGCCTCGGTCACTTCCTCGCAGCGCTCGATGGAGTGATTGCCGTCCAGCAGCACCTCCGGCTCGATGATCGGCACGATCGAGGCCTCCTGGCAGATCGCGGCATAGCGCGCGAGCGCATGCGCGTTCGCATAGAGACAGGCATGGGTTGGAATACCTGCACCGATGGTGATCACCGCGCGCCACTTCGCAAAGCGGGCGCCGAGATCGAAATACTCCTTCATGCGCTTGGCGAGGCCGTCCAGGCCCTCGGTGACCTTCTCGCCCGCGGGCGCGAGCGGCAGATCGACCAGACCCCGGTCCACCTTGATGCCCGGGATGATGCCCCTGGCGGCGAGATACTCGGCATACGGCATGCCGTTGTTCGCCTTCTGGCGCAGCGTTTCGTCGAACAGGATCACACCGGACAGGAACTTCTCGACCCCGGGGGTGGAGAACAGCAGCCCGCGGTACACGCGGCGATTCTCCTCCGTGCATGCCACGCCGACCGAGCTGAAGCGCTTTTCGCAGGTACCTGCGGATTCGTCTGCTGCGAGCAGACCCTTGCCGGTTGCCACAATCGCAGCGGCGGTTCGGGATAGCAATGCCTTGTCCATGATGCTCCTTGAGATACCTGGAACCAGGTTGTCGTTGGTAAGTTGTACGAATGCCGAGCAAGGGGCGCTGCGGGCAGACCGGCGCCACGATTCGTCCGACGGAATTCCGAGCCGCGTATTTTATCGACTGCGCGCACGGGTTTCCGTATTGAAGCAGCCAGGCAACGACATTTAAGGGCAATGTGCGAGAATGCCGCCCGGCCGGGACCGGGTACCCCCTTCCGGCCATGGAGGAAAAGCCGGAGTCGCACGGACGCTTGAAATCCGCAGCCGGGAACTTATCTGCCGGGTTGCCTGGTTCTGGGCGGCCGGAAGAGGAACCGCCGCGACGCACCGGACACCAGGCACCAGGCACCACACGCAGCAACACAACCCGCTTATCACCATGGTAACGCCATGATACGCATTGAAAATCTCACGAAGGAATTCGGCGCAAAGCGCGCGGTCGACTCGCTTTCGTTCACCGTGGAACGCGGTGAAGTGGTCGGATTTCTCGGCCCGAACGGAGCCGGAAAATCCACCACCATGCGCATGATCACCGGATTCATCCCGCCGACCTCGGGCCGGGTCCTGGTCGGGGACCACGACGTCGTTCAGGACCCGATCGCGGCGAAGCGGCTGATCGGCTATCTGCCGGAAAATGCCGCCTCTTACCCGGACATGACGGTGCTCGGCTTCCTCAACTTCGCAGCGGCACTGCGCGGGTTGACCGGGGACGCGAAGAAAAAGGCGGTGCATCGCGCCGTCGAGATGTGCTCCCTTGATCGGGTGCTCTACCAGTCGATCGACACCCTTTCCAAGGGTTACCGGCACCGCACCTGCCTGGCCCAGTCGCTGGTGCACGATCCTGCGGTGCTCGTGCTCGATGAACCGACCGATGGCCTCGATCCCAATCAGAAGCACGAGGTGCGCAAGCTCATACGCGAGCTCGGCCGGACCAAGGCGGTGGTGTTCTCGACGCACATCCTCGAGGAAGTTGATGCGGCCTGCTCGCGCGCGATCATCATCGACCGCGGACGCATCGTGGCGAACGGCAATCCGGAAGAGCTGCGCGCGCTCGCACCAAATGCGGGCGCTGTGACCCTGCAGCTCGGCGCCGCAGACGCGGAGCAAGCGGAACAGCGACTCGCGGGCATCCCCGGCGTCGCGCGCGTGGAGCGCTCGGGCGAACGCATCACCGTCTACCCGTCCGAGAAGCGCGCGAGCGGCGAGCTTGCGCGCGCGGTCGCGGAACTCGCCGGACGCGAAGGCTGGGCCCTCGCCGCGCTACGCACCGAGGAAGGACATCTCGACGAAGTATTCCGGAGCATCACGCTGCCAGACACCCACGGCAGTCAGGCAAAACCGAGCGGAGGCGCAGCATGAGCGCAGGCAATTCCCCCACCTGGATCATCGCCAGGCGCGAGCTCGGCAGCTATTTCAGCTCGCCGGTGGCCTATGTCTTTCTGGTGATCTTCCTGCTGCTCACGGGCTTCTTCAGCTTCGCCCAGGGCGGCTTCTTCGACCGCGGCGAAGCGAGCCTCGTGGCGTTCTTCGCCTGGCATCCCTGGCTCTTTCTGCTGCTCGTGCCGGCAATCGGCATGCGCCTGTGGGCGGAGGAACGGCGCGCCGGCACGCTGGAACTGCTGCTCACCATGCCGGTCACCACCTGGCAGGCGATCATCGGCAAGTTTCTCGCCTCCTGGATTTTCCTCGCGGTGGCGCTCCTGCTCACCTTCCCCGCAGTGATCACGGTGAACCTGCTCGGCAGCCCGGACAACGGCGTGATTGCGACGGGCTACCTCGGCAGCCTGCTGCTCGCGGGCGCCTACCTCGCGGTCACCTGCCTCACATCAGCGATGACGCGCAACCAGGTGGTGTCCTTCATCCTCGCGATCGTGATCCTGATGTTCCTGATCCTCGCGGGCTTCGGCCCGGTCACGGAGCTCGTTTCGCGCTGGGCGGGCCCGACGGTGGTGAACGCAGTGGCCGCGTTTTCGGTGATGACCCATTTCGACGGCTTCCAGCGCGGCGTGATCGATCTGCGCGACCTGCTGTACTTCCTGTCCGTGATCGGCTTCGCCCTGTTTGCGAACGGGCTGGTCATCCGCAACCTGCGCGCGGGCTAGGAGACTGAACATGACGAAGAAGACGGAAATGGTGGTGTATTCCACGCTCGGCCTCGCGGTGCTGCTGCTCGCGCTGACGGCGCTCAACTACCTCGCCTCGGCGGTCTCGGCGCGGGTCGACCTTACCGAAGGCCGGCTCTATACGCTCTCGGACGGCACCCGCAAGGTGCTGAAGGGGCTGGACGCGCCCGTCAAGGTGAAGCTCTACGCCTCTCGCGGCGAGGAAGTGCCGCTCCCGCTGCGCGGCTTCGCCCAGCGCGTGGAAGACCTGGTGAAGGAATACCGCTCCGCCTCCGGCGGCAAGGTGGAAATCGAGCGCTACGATCCCAAGCCCGATTCCGAGGAAGCCGATGCTGCGCAGCTGGACGGCATCGAGCCGCAGCAGCTCTATACCGGCGAGAGTTTCTACATGGGCATCGCGGTCAGCCGTCTCGATCGCAAGCAGTCGATCCCGGCGCTCAATCCGCAGCGCGAGCAGCTGCTCGAGTACGACCTCACGCGGGCGATTGCCGCGGTCGGCACCGCCAATCGCCCGCGCATCGGACTCATGAGTTCGCTGCCGGTGGCGGGCGCCGCGCCGAACCCGATGATGCGCATGCCCGAGATTCCCGCCTGGGTGCTCTACAGCGAGCTGCGCCGCCAGTTCGACGTCGTGAAGGTCGACATGATGGCGGGCGAAATCGATCCGAAGATCGACGTGCTGCTGCTCGTGCATCCGCGCGACCTCATGCCTAAAACCGAGTACGCGCTCGACCAGTTCGTGCTGCGCGGCGGCAGGCTCATCGCCTTCGTCGACGCCTATGCGCTGTTCGACCAGGTGCCCTCGATGCCGGGTCAACCCCCGCAGCAGGGCTCGATCTCGAATCTGCCCGGTCTCTTCAAGGCCTGGGGCGTGGTGCCGAGCGAAGGCAAGGTGCTGGCCGACGTGGTGTTCGCCTCCGGCGGCGGCGCGCGCTATTCGCCGACGGTCCTGAATCTGAACCGCACGGCACTCAATCGCGATGACGTGGTGACCAACCAGCTGGAGACCCTGCTCGTGCCCTTCGGCGGTGCCTTCGAGGTGAAGCCGGCTGCCGGGCTGAAGCTCACGCCGCTCATCACCGCGTCGAAGAACTCGATGCTGGTCGAGCACGAGAAGGCGACCGAGATGGGCGATGCGACCACGGCGAACTTCAAGCCGGCAGGCAAGGAGTATCTGATCGCCGCGCGTCTCACCGGAAAATTCCAGACCGCGTTCCCGCAGGGCGTGCCCGCGGATCCGCTCGCACGGCCCGATGACAAGAAGGACGCGAAGAAAGACGACAAGCCTGCCCCGGCCGGGCTCAAGGAATCCGCGAAGGACAACACCGTCGTCATCGTCTCCGACGTGGATATGCTCGCCGACGGCGCCGCGGTGGACATCCAGGAGTTCTTCGGCCAGAAGATCGTGACGCCCTCGAACGGCAACCTCGCCTTCGTGATGAATCTCGTCGAGCAGGTGAGCTCGGGCGAGGCGCTCGGTTCGCTCAGCGCGCGCGCTGCGGCCTTCCGGCCACTCACGGTGGTGCGGGAACTCGAGGCCGACGCCCAGAAGCAGTACTACGGCAAGATCCAGGCGCTCGAGGCCGAAGTGCAGAAGACCACCAAGCGCCTCGAGGCGCTGCGCCAGTCGAAGGGCATCGCCGGCGCGCCGGGTCAGATCATGACACCCGAACAGCAGACCGAACTGGATCGCTTCCGCAAGCACGTCTCCGAAACGAAGCTTGAGCTGAAGGAAGTCCGCAAGACCCTGCGCCGTGAAGCCGAGCAGCTGGTGTTCTGGACCAAGGTGATCAATATCGCCCTGATGCCGCTGCTGGTCGCGATCGCCGGTCTGATCATCGCGCTCGCGCGCCGCAACCGGGCCCGCGCCCGGGCTGCCTGAGGAGAAACGCAATGAGCGCTCGCATGCTTGCAGTGCTGGTGGGCCTGCTCGTCCTGATCGGCACCGGGGCCGCCTGGTATTACCGGCAGGACAACCGCAACACCACGGTGGAATTGCTCGGCAAGCCGCTGCTGCCGGATCTCAAGGCGGCCCAGGTCGCCGCGATCGAGATCCGGCAACCGGAGGGCACGCTGACCCTCGCGCGCAAGGGTGAGAACTGGGTGATCACCGAGCGCGCCGATTTTCCCGCGGATGCCACCAAGGTACGCGAGTTCCTGCTGAAGCTGATCGAACTGAAGATCGGCCAGAATGAACCGCTCGCCGCGGCCGACCGCCAGCGCCTGCAACTCGCCGATACAGGCAAGGAAGGCGCCGCAACACGCCTCGTGCTGAAGGCAGCGGACGGCAAACTGCTCGGCACGCTGCTCATCGGCAAGAAGTACTTCAAGGGCGCGACGCCTGACAACGCGGACCGCGTCCCGGGTGACGGGCGCTTCGTGATGCTTCCGACGGCGGCCGAGCGCGTGTTCATCGTTTCCGACCCGCTCGCCCAGGCAACTGCGAAGAGTTCGCTGTGGGTGCAGACCGACGGCATTGCGGTGGCGAACCCGGTGATGATGGAGATGCGCTTTCACGACGGCGAGCGCTGGCGCATCAACAAGCTCGACGGCAACCAGGGCTGGAAGCTCGATCCGCTGAAGCCCGGCGAGAAGGCGGAGCAGTCGAAGCTCTCCGGGGCGGCCTACGGCCTGTACGAACTGAAGATTTCGGACGTGGCGGTGCCTGGCCTGTCCGACGCCGACGCGGGCCTGGACAAGGCGCTTACCCTCACCGCGGAGAGCCAGGAAGGCGCGCGTTACGCGCTGAAGCTCGGCAAACCGCGCGAACAGGACGCCGCGATCTACGCCCGCATTGCCGTCGAGAAGGCGCCGGAAGTGAAGCCGCGCGTGCCCTACAAGGACGAGAAGCCCGAAGACAAGGCGAAGTTCGACAAGGAATACAACGAGCGCTTCGCCAAGGATCAGAACCGCTACGCGCGCGAGAAGGCGCTAGCGGCCTGGACGGTCACGGTTCCGCTCAAGTCGCTGAACGAGGTGCTGAAGCGCCGCGCCGACCTGCTCGAGAAGAAGGACGGCGGCAAGAAGGCTGGCGCCAGAAAATAGCGCGCGCGGTCCGCACCCCGGGAACCGTCTACTCTGGTGCGCCTATTTTCAGGATTTTCAGCGTGTTGGTGCCGCCCGCCTTGCCGATCGGTTCGCCGATGGTGAGCACGATAAGATCTCCTGGCTGCACCACGCCGTTTCTGAGCAGCACCGCTTCGGCCTCGCGCAGCAGTTCGTCACGGTCGTGTCCGACGTACTTGATCATCAGCGGATAGGTATCGCGAAAGAGCGCGCAGCGGTAGCGCGTGGAAGTCTGCGAGGTCAGTGCATAGATCGGCACGCCGCAATTCAGGCGTGACATCCAGAGCGCGGTGGAACCCGATTCGGTCAGCGAGGCGATCGCCTTCACCTTCAGGTGGTAGGCAGTGAAGAGCGCCGCCATCGCGATCGACTGGTCGACCCGCGAGAAGACGCGATTCAGGAATTCCTGGTCGAGCGAGATCGACTGGGTCTGTTCCGCCTCGAAGCAGATCCGGTCCATGTATTCGACCGTCTCCACGGGGAATTTCCCGGAGGCGGTCTCGGCCGAGAGCATCACCGCGTCCGTGCCGTCCAGCACCGCATTTGCCACGTCGGACACTTCGGCGCGGGTCGGCACCGGGCTCTCCACCATCGACTCCATCATCTGGGTCGCGGTGATCGTGAGCTTGTTCTGCTCGCGCGCGAGGCGGATCATCTTCTTCTGCAACGCCGGCACCGAGGCTTCGCCGACTTCCACCGCGAGATCGCCGCGCGCCACCATGATGCCGTCGCAGGCGCCCATGATGTCGAGCAGCGCGTTCTCCTTCACCGCCTCGGCGCGCTCGATCTTCGCGATCAGCATCGCCCGCCCGCCCGCGGCCCGCATCAGCTCGCGCGCCATGTACATGTCCGCGCCGGACTTCGGGAACGACACCGCGAGGAAATCCGCCTGCAGCGCGGCCGCCGTGCGGATGTCCTCGAAATCCTTGGCCGTGAGCGCCGGCGCGGTCAGCCCGCCGCCCTGGCGGTTGATGCCCTTGTTGTTCGAGAGCACCCCGCCCTGGCGCACCACCGTGTGCACTGCGTTGCCGCGAACCTCGGTCACCTCCAGCTTCAGGCGGCCGTCGTCCAGCAGCAGGATGGCACCGGGCACCACATCCTGCGGCAGTTCCTTGTAGTCGATGCCGCAGCGGTTCTGGTCGCCGAGCGGACAGTCCGCGTCCAGCACGAAGGCCTGCCCCTTCTCCAGCAGGATCTTCCCGTCCTTGAACTTGCCGACCCGGATTTTCGGCCCCTGCAGATCGCACATGATCGCCACCGTGCGGCCGGCCTTGCGCCCCGCCTCGCGCACCCGCTCCGCGCGCTGCGTGTGATCCGCCGCCGTGCCGTGCGAGAAATTCAGCCGCACGACATCGACACCTGCCGTTATGAGGCGTTCGAGAACTTCAGGGGAGCTGGAGGCGGGGCCCAGGGTGGCGACGATCTTGGTGCTTCTCAGCATGGCGCGGACTCCGTGGGCTTAAGCATGTTCGAAGTCTACGCCTTGCCGATATCCGTTCGATGACTCGACCATTCAAACAACTTGTCAATCAATGCGGCAGCGAGATCTCCACCAATGATCAGCTCGGATCATGATCGAGAGATACCGGCTCGAAGCGGGAATACAGATCCCTCAGCCGACGGATCGGAATCCGGAACTGACTTCGCGCCTTTACCCGTGGCTTCGTGCTGGCCATTTCGACCTTCGACCCCGGGTCGTAGACGACGGACCCCGCGAGCATTGCCAGAAGGTACCTAGTGAAATCCGTCCCCTCCCCTAACAGTACGGGACTCCCGTATCGATAGCTCGGAGGCATGCCTAGTCGCTTCTCGAAGGGGACATATGCGGCAGCAGCATGCTTTCTTGCCCAGTGGTGCATCAACCGACCGAAGGACCATCCAGCTGAAACATTGCCGTCAGCATCGATCAACTCGATGGCCCCTCCAACGTCAGAAATCTTCGCACTGCTCGCATCGAATCCTCGCACGAGCATCGACTGCCCCGTTGCCGACGTCGCTCCCGCTCGATGAATTCCGGTGAAATAGATCACGTCGTTGCCTATCTGGCGCCCGTACCTTCGCACGAAGGCCTGCACTCCATGCTCTCCGTAGAACCCGATATCCGGTTCGGGAGTCATCAGTGTCACTTTGCTGGAACTGTATGCCTTGAGCTCCCACCCATGAAAGTCAGGAAGCGAGTCACCATTGGGTCGTATGCCGAACAGCGCTTCGAGGGTGTACCCGCCTCCGTTCTGAGCGTTGTAGGTGACCTGCCCCCTTTAGCCGTACCAGTTGATTGGTAGGAAGTCCGGTTGCAAGGTTAAAGGAATGTTTCGGTGATGGGTTGCGTTGCATCGGCAGAATTCTGCCGATGCAACGCGGCGAACTTGGCGGGC
>CAILKO010000056.1 GCA_903834835.1 uncultured Pseudomonadota bacterium
ATCATCGGATCCGGCCCGGCGGGCCTGCTGCTCGGGCAGTTGCTGCACCGTGCGGGCATCGACGCAATCATCATCGAGCAGCGCAGCAAGCACTACGTGCTCGATCGCATCCGCGCAGGCGTACTCGAGATGGGCACGGTCGAAATGCTCGACCGGCTGGGCGTGGGAAAGCGCCTGCATGCCGAAGGCCTCGTCCACGACGGCGTGGAGATCAGCTACAGCGCCGGGCGCCAGCGCATCGACCTCACCGGCCTCACGGGCCGCCACGTGGTGGTCTACGGGCAGACCGAAGTCACCCGCGACCTGATGGATGCGCGCGAAGCGGCCGGCGCAAAAACGGTCTACGAGGCGGGGGACGTGAGCGTGCACGACTTCGACTCGACCCGCCCGAAGGTGCGCTACCGCAAGGACGGCCGGGAGCACGAGGTGGAGTGCGATTTCATTGCCGGGTGCGACGGGTTCCACGGCGTCTGCCGGGAGAGCGTGCCGGCCGGGTCGATCAGCAACTTCGAGCGCGTCTACCCCTTCGGCTGGCTGGGCGTGCTGTCGGAAACGAAGCCCGTGTCGGACGAACTGATCTATGTGTGCCACGAGCGCGGGTTCGCGCTCTGCAGCATGCGCAGCCCCACGCGCAGCCGCTATTACATCCAATGCTCGTTGTCGGAGCGCGTCGAGGAGTGGTCAGACGAACGGTTCTGGGACGAACTGCGTCGCAGGCTCGATCCAGAGGCCGCAAGCAACCTCCTCACGGGACCCTCGATCGAGAAGAGCATCGCGCCGCTGCGCAGCTTCGTCTGCGAGCCGATGCGCTTCGGGCGGATGTTCCTCACCGGGGATGCCGCTCACATCGTGCCCCCGACCGGCGCGAAGGGGCTCAACCTCGCGGTGAGCGACGTCCACTACCTGTCCGAGGCGCTCGAGAGCCACTATCGCGGTAGCGACGCCGAACTCGACGGTTATTCCGAGCGCGCGCTGAAGCGCATCTGGAAAGCCGAACGCTTCTCGTGGTGGATGACCATGCTGTTGCACCGCCTGCCCGAGGACGGGCCTTTCGGGCAGAAGATCCAGCAGGCCGAACTGGCCTACCTCGCCGGATCGCGCGCGGCGCAGACCGCCATGGCGGAGAATTACGCCGGGCTTCCGTACTGAACACACCATAAAAATGATACCAAGGAGATCCCCATGTCACGTCGTATCCTCGCCGCAGCACTCACAGGGCTGGCGCTAGCGCTGCCCGCCACCGCGCCCGCCCAGGGCTTCCCGTCCAAGCCCTTTACGATCGTCCTGTCCTATGCGGCGGGCGGTCCCACGGACTTCCTCGCTCGCACGCTGGCCGAGAAAGTCTCAGCCCGCATCGGCCAGCCCGTGCTGGTCGATCCCAAGCCTGGCGCCAACGAGCGCGTGGCCACGGAATACCTGCTGCGCCAGCCGGCCGACGGCTACACGAGCGTGCTGGTCGCGCTGCCGCACGCCACCAACCCGGCGGTGTTCGCCTCGCTGCCCTACGACACTTTCAAGGAATTCATCGGCCTCGTGCACCTGGTCAATATCCCGGTGATCCTGACGGTGAAATCCGATTCGCCGATCAGGACCTTCGCCGATTTCGCCGCGTTCGCCAAGGCGAAACCCGGCGAGGCGATGTTCGGCTCCCCGGGCGCGGCCACCAGTTCCCACCTGACGATCGAACTGCTCGGCACCCTTGCCGGCGCAACCTTCACCCACATCCCGTACAAAGGCGATGCCCCCGCAATGACTGAACTGATGGGCGGCCGGATCGTCGCGAGCGTGAACTCTCTGCCCGGCGCGCTGGGCCAGATCCGCGGCGGCCGGGTGCGCAGCATCGGGATCTCCAGCGCCCAGCGCGTGCCGACACTGCCGGATGTGCCGACTTTCGCCGAACAGGGTTACCCCGACGCAGTGACGGCCACCTGGTTCGGCCTCATCGTGCGCAGCGGCACGCCGAAGGACATCGTGGCAAGGCTGAATACGGAGTTCAACACGGCACTCGCCCTGCCGGACGTGAGGGAAAAGCTGAGCGACCGCGGCATGACCCCGGTCGGGGGCTCGTCCGAAACCTACACGGCCTTCATCCGCAGCGAGAACGAGCGCTGGAGCAAGGTCGTCAAGGCGCGCGGAATCAAGATAGAGTAGTCCCGAGAGAGGCCCCACCCGGGAGCGCCGATGCCCCGCATCATCCGCAATACGCTGCTGTCCGCCCGCGACCTTGCGGTCACCGTCGGCCCGTTCGTCCTGATTGCGCTGGTGCTGCTCATCGGTGCGTATTTCGTGCTGCAGCCCAACCCGCCGCGGCGCGTCGTCCTGGCCACCGGGACCGAACAGAGCGATTACGCGGAATTCGGCAAGCGCTACGCCGCGGCGCTGAAGAAGCATCACATCGAGGTTGTCCTGCGGCCGACC
>CAILKO010000057.1 GCA_903834835.1 uncultured Pseudomonadota bacterium
CCAAGTCAAACTCGGTTTCTTTCAAGTCTTTTCGAACTGGCTGTCCCGATATTTAGAACGATGAACTGAATCCCAAGTGCTTGATTTGCTAGCCCTTGGAAAACTTAGGCAGTTTGTGATGAAGCATGTTCTGCCCCGCCAGACAGTCTGCAATGCCGAGAGCTCTCTGAGGGCTCGTTGAAACGTCCGCAACATTCAAAGACTTTCGGCGTCGAGAATGGATTGCCTGGTGGGTCGTTCGAGCCGCGGCTGCAGCAGCGAGTCTCCGGCGGCTAGTGGCAGAGAATCGACAGAATTCCAGGGACATGTCTAAGCCTGCATCCCCGAAATCGACGAAGCCGCGGATCGCCAATGAGAAGGTCACGCCGGCGAGTACAAAGCGCCCCCAGAAGCATCATCACCACGTCTACGTCGTCGAACTTTCAAGAGATGTCTGGGGCGAGCCCAAGTTCAGGAAGAACAACCCGGACTACGATATACGCAAGCCCTGCGTATACGTGGGAATGACCGGTCTGAACCCCGATGAGCGGTTTGACAAGCACATGGCCGGCATCAAATCGAGCCGCTATGTCAGGAAGTACGGACTGCATCTCATGCCGCAACTGTACGAGGTCTATAACCCGATGCCCTATGAAGCAGCGAGAGAAATGGAAGTCGAGCTTGCCATTGCTCTGCGTTGCAAGGGTTTCTTCACGAGTTATGTGGGCGAAGACAAGGTGATCGCGGTTCGCGACCAGAACGGCGACGTGCAGGTCCTGCTCAACAGTTGCCGTCATCGAGGGAATCCGGTCTGCCGCGCGGAAGAGGGCAATACGAAAGCGTTCGTCTGCACCTATCACGGATGGACCTTCGACCTTCAGGGGAATCTGGTCAACGTGCCGGGCCACAAGGAGGTTTATCACGGCGAGCTGAAGCGTTCGGAATGGGGTCTGATACGTGCGGCACAGGTTGCGAGTTACGGCGGCTTCGTGTTCGCAACATTCGATCCGGATGCCGATTCGGCGCACCCGGATGTTGAATGAAATCGAGAAGGAGTTTTCCGCGCCGGACGGTATGGCCTACTTCGACGACGGCAAGGCGATGCTTGAAATGCGCGTGCGGAAGCTGGAAACGAACTATTCGTGGTCCGAGGATCCGCCGTCCCGCACGCGACACAATGTGAGCAACCTGCGCGTCATCGAGGATCGCGGCACCGAGTTGACCGTGGAAACGAATTTCGCACTATTCCGATATCGACTCGAATCGGAGCAGGATATCTGGGTTGGCGTGCGCCGCGATACCCTGCGGCGCGTGGAGCGGGAATTCAAGATCGCCCGGCGGCACATCTTTCTAGACCAGACGATCATTCTGTCTGCAAATATGAGTTGCTTGTTCTGATTTAAGTCGACTGGCAGGGGCGGGTTCTGGTGCGGGCTCATTCCCCCTGCGCCATGGCTTACTGAACGTTGGGAGTGGGCCTCCGGTTCGAATGCGAATTCGGCGGGTCTCTAGATTCGGCGGGTAAGTTTCAGCAGATCCGAGGCAACGATCTGCTCGGCATTCACTGTCAGCCACTTCGGATCGTCATCCCAGCTGATATGCCGGCCGTACAGTGCATCTGCACCGCCTGATGCGATGAAGAGCAGCATGTCCACGCTCTTCTGCTGTCGAGGGTCGCCGTGTTCCAGATGTTTGAGATGCCGGGCGCGCATGTCTTCGGGTGTTCCGTCCTGGCCCGCCATCTTGCGTGTCATGCCGGTGGCACCGACCGGGCCGAAAGAGAATACCCGTATTCCGTGGGGTATCAACGTAGGCGCAATGCAGCTTGTCCAGTGGGTGAGGGCGGCCTTTGACGAGGCATAAGCGGCGGCAAAGGTACTCGGTACATATGCACCGTGACTGGAAACGTTGACGATGCGTCCGTGCCCTTGCGAGATCATTCCAGGGATGACCTCTCTGGCGTGCAGGAACGGGCCGCGGAGGTTTACTTCGAAAAGATGCCACCATTCGGTTGCATCGACTTCCCAGTCCAGGCCCATGGGAGTGATCAATGCTGCATTGTTCACGAGCAGGTTGATCGCGCCCAAGGCATCGGTGGCATTGAGGAGGGCATGGCGTACGGATTGCGTGTCCGAGGCATCTGCGACCAGTGCAATGCACCGGCCGCCGGCTTGTTCAATAATCCGCTGTGTTTCGAGAACATTTTCCTGCTGGCGACCCGTTATTGCGACTGCTGCGCCACGCGCTGCCAGCGCAACCGCGAAGTCGCGACCGAGGCCGCTGCCTCCCCCTGTTACAAGCGCTGTCGTACCGGCTAGATCGGACATGGTTTTTCCTTGCTCAGACTTGTCGATTGAAAATTCTTACAATGGCGGCCACTCAGGGGGTCGGAGTGCGCATATGCGACACTTGGGCGCGGCTGTCAGGCAACCGACTCCAAATGCGCCAGCATAGACGCCACGGCCACGGGCGAATAGTAGAACAACAGGAGAAGTTCCTCTTGCGTGAACATGCAAAATCGTCGAATGCTGCGAGGGCCTCCTCCGCCGAACGCACCAGCAGTGCGGGAACGATCTACAAGCATCTCGAGAGAGAAATTCTCTCCGGGCGCCTGCTGCCGGGAATGAGTCTGAACGAGGTCGCGCTGGCCGAACAGTTCGGTGTGTCGAAGACGCCCCTGCGCGAAGCCCTGTTGCAGCTCGCAGCGGTCAACCTGATCGAGTTCCGGCCGCGACAAGGTGCGTTCGTCGCAGAGATCCCTGTTTCTCGTATCTCCCAGATGTTCGAGGTGATGATCGGGCTGGAAGCACATTGCGCTTCGCTGTCGACCGAGCGCATGACGATGGTCGAGCGCAAGGCCCTGGCGCGGGCAGCCAAGGAATGCGATTCGTGGGCGGACAAGGGTACGGAGGCAGGCGTCGACCGGTTCTTCGACGCGGACAACGCATTTCATCAGATCATTTTCGAGGGCTCGCATAACGCCTATCTGCAAGAGGTGGCGTCCAACCTGCACGACCGTCTCACGCCCTACCGCCGTTACCGGCTGCAGAGCCCGTCACGCGTGAAGGTTTCTGCAGAGGAGCACCACAGGATCCTGGACGCGGTTCTGTCTGGGGATGCCGAACGTGCCGCCGCGGAGACCCATACACACGGCACGATTGAGTCCGCATTGCTCTGCGATATCGTTTCATCCCTGACCCATTCCAAGGTCGAGGGGCTGACCCGGGAAAAATTGATCACGGCGGGCGAGAAGGCCTTGCCCCGGAAAGCCTCTCATCGCTAGTGCCTGGCTGCGGGTATCCAGGCGGTCGGTGGGGCCCGGATTGCAATGTACGAATCAGCATCATAAAAATACGGATAAGCATTAAATTTGTGCGGACGCCGGCTTTTATGTAAATTGACGGGCGAAATTTCGCGCGCATTTTCAATGCGGCAGGGCTGGCGCGCGGGACGGCCACTCGCGCTGCAACTGTCCGGTGCTTGAACACGCGGCGTTGATGTACGGATGACCGGAACCTGATCAGGAGTATTGTCCATGCGAGCCATCGCCCAGTGCCTGTCACATTCACCGCTGCTCAGACCGGAGGCATTGCAGGACGCGCGTGGTCCGGCTGTCGCCGCTGCAATCGAGGACGCGCGACGTGCGCTGGCCGACTTTGCTCCGGAGGTCGTGGTGCTGTTCGGGCCCGACCACTACCACGGATTCTTCAACGAGCTGATGCCGGCGTTCTGCATCGGTGTGCACGCGAGCGGTGCGGGAGACTGGGGCACGAGCACCGCAGCGCTCTCTGTCGACAGCGAGCGGGCGTGTGCGTTGCAGGAGCACCTTCTGAACGCCGGATTCGATCCGGCGGTCTCGCATGACATGCGCGTCGATCACGGCTTCGCGCAACCGCTTGCGTCCATATCGCCGCCGGCTTCGGCGGTGATCCCTGTCTTTCTCAATTGCACGGCTCCCCCGCTGCTGTCGATGCGCAGAGCGCATGCGCTGGGCGAGGCGATCGGCTCGTTTTTCCGCGATAAGGGAATTCGTGTGGCGTTCATCGGGTCCGGGGGGCTGTCGCATGACGTGGGATTCCCGGACGTGCGCACGGCCAGCGGCGCCGATCGCGAGCGGGTTCTTCGGCGGCGTGAGGAGAAGCCCGAGGAACGAGCTGCTGCAGAGGCGCGCATACAGACGTTCGTCACGCGCTTCGTTGCCGGCGAGACACCGCTGAAGCCGCTGAACGAGGAGTGGGACCGGCAGATCCTGCGTCAGTTCGAGCAGGGTGACTTTGCCGCCGTCGAGGCGTTGAGCGATGCCGACATCACCCGTCTCGGGGGCGCGGCTGGGCATGAAATCAGGACCTGGGTGGCGGCTCTGAGTGCATTACGCGCCTATGGCAAGTATCGCGTTGAGCAGAACTTTTACGCATGTGTGCCCGAATGGATCGTCGGGTTCGGGGCACTGCGCGCGGTTGCGTAATTTTCCAGTTACGGCGATCAGACGTCGTTCGCCGCTGGCAGGTCTGTACAAACCACAGAGGGAGGCTTTCATGGCTGTGCAGTTGGATTCCCTGGTGCAGGGTGAGGGTTCGATCGTGAGCCGGGAGCTGTTCTGGCGACCGGACATCTACGAACTCGAGCTGGAGCGGATTTTCGCGAAATCGTGGGCATTCCTGTGTCACGAGTCGCAGATTCCCAACAAGGGGGACTTCTTCTCCACGTACATCGGCGAGGACTCGGTTCTGGTCGTCCGCCAGGCGGACGGTTCGATCCGCGCGTTTCTCAACGTCTGTCGCCATCGCGGCATGAAAATTTCGACGGCGGACGAGGGCAACGTCCGCAGTTTCACGTGCACCTACCACGGATGGACCTTCGATCTCGGTGGCGCACTGGTATCGGTGCCGAACATCGAGAAGAGCTTCAATGGTCGTCTGCGCACGGAGGACTGGTCACTCCAGCCGGTTTCGAAGCTGGAGAACTACAGAGGTCTGATCTTCGGGAACTTCGATCCGGAGGCCGTGTCCCTCAAAGAGTATCTCGGTGACATGGCGCTCTACCTGGATCTGCTCCTTGATCGGGAGGGCGGCACGGAGGTCTATGGCGGTGTCCAGAAGTGGCGTGTACAGACGAACTGGAAGATTCCGGCCGAAAATTTCGTAACGGACGGCATGCACCTTGCGCCAACCCACACCGCGGCGGTGCTTGCGCTGGCACCGGAAGAATTCGATGTGACCAAGGTGCCAGGCTTCGGGACCAGCACGTATTTCACATCGACCGGGCATGGAGGCGTTGTCAACGACGCCGACGCGGAGAGCCAGCGGCGTGGTCTCAACGCGATGCTGGGACCGGCGCTGGCCGAGTACTACTATGGACTGGCGGAGCGCCTCAGGCCGAAATACGGTGCGATGGCGTCCTACGTACACAACATCGGCAGCGCGACAATTTTCCCGAATTTTTCATGGCTGGCCGGACGTCAGACACTGCGTGTGTGGCATCCGAAAGGGCCGCAGGAGACGGAAGTCTGGACCTGGACCCTGGTGAACAGCGAATGTTCGGAGGAACTGAAGAAGCAGCAGCGTCGAACCTCGGTCCAGACCTTCGGTCCGTCCGGAATTTTCGAGCAGGATGATGCGGAGAACTGGAGCCAGTGCACCGCGACCATGCGTGGCTATGTCGGACGCAAGCTGACGATGCCGTATCTTGCCGGACAAGACAATGGCGATGCGAAGCATCCCGGAAAGACGTTATCCGCCGGGAACGGTGGAGCCTCTGAAGGGGCGGGCAGATCGTTCTACAGGCACTGGCTGCAGGTGATGACGAGTCGGGGTCGGTAGGCGTCGGAACCCGGCACACTCTCGTACGGAGGAATCATGGCGTCAACTGTGCAAAAGGATGAGGCTTTGAACGCAATAAAGAGTGGTGAGGTCGCAGACAATTTTCGGAGTGCGGTCGAGAATTTCTATTTTGAAGAGGCGGATCTGCTCGACCAGTTCCGGCTTCGCGACTGGCTTGCACTGCTGACCGACGATGTCATCTATCGCATTCCCATCAGGGTGAATCGCACCGATCGCGGGCGCTCCGTGACCGAGGTGAGCGATACCGACATGCTGCTGGACGAGGACAAGCGGGGTCTCACGCAGCGGGTGGTCAGGCTGGAGACAGGGCGCGCCTGGGCGGAAGAGCCGCGGTCCCGCACACGGCATCTCGTTACGAACGTACGGGTCCGTTCTGTTGTCGGCGGGAATGAGTTGACCGTGTCCTCCAATTTCATCGCGTATCGCAATCGACTGGAGATCGAGCAGGATTTCTATGTCGGGACGCGCGAGGACGTGCTGCGTCTGGATGCTGGGCGCTTCAAAATCGCCCGTCGACTCGTGATACTCGACCAGACAGTGCTTACCGCCAAGAACATGACCATACTGTTCTGAGGGTGCATCAAGCGGAAGGAAGGCGCTCTTGCGCCCTTCCGGGGTTCCAGTTGCTGAAGATGGTCTGAAGTTAAATTCTAGGACAGGGGAAAATCCGATGAGCAATCTGCCATACACGAGAAAAGACGCCAAAGCCTGGGCCCGAGAGTCGCTGCGCGGCTTCTACGAGTGTCCGATCACGCCATTCAAGAGCAATCTCGAGCTTGACGAAGACGGCCTTCGCTTCAATGTCGAGGCATTGGTCGAGATGGGCGCGAACGGACTCGTGATCGGCGGAAATATCGCCGAGGGCTGGAACATGTTTCCGGCTCAGTGGAACCGGCTGCATGAGGTCGTGGCAGAAGCGAATCGCGGGAGGATTCCCTTGTGGAGCATCATCCTGGATCCGAGCGTCCAGATTGCATGCGAGAAGGCTGCCTTCGTGGAAAAGCTCGGCTACGTCGGCATCGAGATCATCAATCCGGTGGTGCAGTTGAAAAGCGATAACGAGATCTTCGAGTATTTCGACTACATCGCCAAACGCACGCCGCTCGCGATCATGCTGTATCGGACCCACGTCGCCGGCACCTTGATGAGTTACAACGTTCTCCAGAGACTGGTCGAGATCGATACCGTCGTAGGCATGAAGCAGGGCTCGCCCATCAAGGGCGATACGGCGCGGCTCCGGCGCCAGCTGCGAGACGATGTGATCGTTGCCGAACCCAATGAAGACAGGTTTCTGGAAGAAATATTCGATGGCGCCCGAGTCCTGTGGGCAAACTTCAACTACACGCTGGCAGGGAAAAAGCGCCACCTGATGAAGGAGTACTACGAGCTCGCGCTTGCGGGGGACTATCTCGCAGCCCGCGAGCGCTGGAAGGCGCTTCGACCGATTCAGATCTTCAATGAAGATCTGAATGCAGGAAACCGGATCAACAACGCCTCCTATGCTGCATCGATTGCGTGGCTGAAGGCCTGGTTCGATGCGATCGGATTGCGGGGTGGCCACGTGCTGCCGCCGATTCATGACCTTGCGGATGCGGACCGCAAAATGCTCATGGAGCGGCTGGAAAAGCTCGGCGTGATCTAGCGCGGACTGTGCAAGGACGACACCGGGGCGGAGGCACGCTCCGGTGTAGCGATCGAAAGGTACAAGATGAACATAGCGGTACTGGGAGCCGGCGCGCTCGGGAGCCTGTTCGGTGGATATCTGGCCAGGACCGGGCACAGGGTCACCCTGATCGGGCGCAATAACGCGCACATGCAGGCAGTCAGGGAACGGGGTTTGAAAATCACGGGTGTGCGCGGCGCGCACCAGGTGACGGAAAACCTGCAGGCGGTCTGGGAGCCGTCAGCAGTACGTGATGTCGATGTACTCATCCTGTCTGTCAAGGCAAGCGATACGGAGCAAGCCCTGGAGAGCGTGTCGCACCTCGTCGGACGCGTGCAGACGGTCATGTCGTTGCAGAACACCCTGGTCAAGGACAGCCTTCTGATCGCGACATTCGGCAGTGAGGCGACGCTCGGGGCCTCGACGATAGAGGGAGCCGCCATGCCCGCCCCCGGTCATGTCCACAACACCATCACGGTACCGACAACGCTCTATCTGGGCGAACACGGCGGGGAGACCACTGCGCGGCTGACTGCGCTTGCTGAAGCGTTCAACGCAACGGGTCTCGGGACCCGGGCGGTCCCGTGTATCAAGCAAGTACAGTGGGAGAAGCTCGCGCAGATTTGCCTGACCAATGCGTTTTCGGTTCCTGCCCTTGCCGGTCTGCCGCGTGCAAGCATGCAGGACGCCCAGGCGCTTCGCGAGGGAGCGGAGTCATATGCCGAACTGGCGCGAGAGCTCCTCGGCGTGTACGGCGGACTGGGATATGCTCCCGAGGACTTCTTTGCGCCGCTGTCCCGGCTCAAGGAGCTCGTCGGACTCGAGCACGAGGCGGCGGTCGAATTGCTACTCGCCCGTGCCGTGGCTCGACTGCGTGATGTGAAGCCGGGTCCCCCCATCCGCAGCTCGCTCTTTGGGGATCTCGAGCGCGGGCGCAGGACGGAGGTCATGCAGATCTTCACGCCCTTTCTCGAAGAGGCGGGCCGGCAGGGTCGTGATGTCGGCGCGTTGCGTGCCGCGTACCGGAATATCCGGGTGATGGAGGCGCTCGCCATGCGTGACGGCGGGCTCAATCAGAGGGGCGGTGCATGACCAGGCTTTGCCGTATCAATTCTGTACCGGCGACAGGAGAAAACCCGTCCGGAACGCATCGTATCCTGGTGAAGCAATGACGTGGCTGGACGGACAGGTCGTGCTCGTCACCGGAGGCGGCTCCGGTCTGGGGCGCGCGATCGTCGAGCGATTCGTGCGCGAGGGTGCCTCCGTAGCCGTTCTCGATCGTTCTGCGGAGAAGCTGGCGGCTCTGCGGGATCAGCTTGGTTCCAGGATCATCGCAATCGCCGGGGACGTAACGAAGCTTGAGGACAATCAGCGTGCCGTCGCCGAAACAGTGCAAGCGTTCGGACGACTCGACTGTTTTGTCGGGAACGCAGGGTTGCACGACGCGTCCACGCCGCTCGCAACCATGTCCGCCGAATCGCTATCGAGTGCGTTCGACGAGCTCATGGGCGTCAACGTGAAGGGGTATCTTCTCGGGGCGAAGGCATCGCTGAGCGAACTGTTGCGGACTGACGGGCGGATCATATTTACCGTTTCCAATGCAGCTTTCGATCCCGGTGGCGGTGGCGTGCTGTATACCTCGTCGAAGTGGGCCGTACGCGGATTGATCACGCAGTTGGCGTATGAACTTGCGCCGCGGGTGCGCGTGAATGGGGTGGCGCCCGGTCCGCTCGCGAGCGATCTTCGCGGGCCCGAGGCGCTTGGTCTTCAGGATACGGCGATTGCCGTAGGCGAACGCCTCGCCAAGAGCGTCAAGGCGGCGTCTCCGCTCGGGTTTCTGCCGGAGGCGAGCGACTATACGGGGATGTACGTGCTGCTCGCGTCGCGAGCGGAATCACTCACCATTACAGGATCGGTGATTCGCGGCGATTGTGGCGTGGGAATACGCGGATTGCACCGTCCGCGAGGTGGCGACGCGTTGTAATGCACGAAACGGCTTTGGGATACATTGTTTCACTGGCAGGCAGGAATGGGCGTGAACGAAGCGTCGTTCCGTTCCGGTATTCGCTTAGCGTGTGATGCCGGACGATGTCGGTTCAATCTTGAAAATTCAGGAGGGCGTTATGGTGAAAGAAAGAAGTGGATACGCGAATGCGTTGTGGCTTGTTCTGGGCGGGGTATGCAGCGTCATGGTGTCCGGAAGCGTTCTGGCACAGGCCTATCCCGGCAAACCGATCCGGATGATTACCGCGAGCGCGACGGGTGGGGCGACCGATGTCATGGCGCGGATCACCGCGACAGCGCTCGGCGAGCGACTCGGCACACAGATTGCAGTCGAGAACTTTCCGGGGGGCGCGAATATCCCCGGGACACAGGCGGCGATACGCGCGACACCGGACGGCTACACGCTGCTTTTCAGCAGCGTCGAAGGTCTGGACATCCTGCCATCGGCGGTCAAGCCTCCCTATGATGCGGAGCGGGAGTTGATCCCGGTCGCGAAGGTCACGCGCGTGTACGGGGTGCTGGCGGTACCGGCGGCGCTCAAGGTGAATTCACTCAAGGAACTCGTGGCGCTTGCAAAGGCCGAGCCCGGCAAGCTGACGCATTCGAGTACCGGCTACGGCAGCATGACGCACTACAGCATGGAACTGTTCAGGTTGCGTGCCGGGCTGCAGATGCTGCACGTACCGTACAAGAGTACGAATACGGCCGTCCAGGATGCGGTCGGCGGGCGTCTGGATATCATCGCGACAGGGAATGCGGCGATCGCGCAACATCTGAAGTCGGGCGCGCTGAAGGCGCTGGGAGCGATGAGTCCGAAACGCTTGTCCGGGTTGCCCGATGTTCCGACTTTCCGCGAGGAGGGTTACGACGTCGTCATCGAAAGCTGGCTGGGCGTGTTTGCGCCTGCCGGGACACCTGGCGACATTACGCGACGCCTCGCGAAAGAACTCACCGAGGTCGCCGCTTCCAAACAGTACGTCAGCCAGATGGCGAAGTTCGGTACCGAAGAGATGACTGCGGAAACGCTTGAAGATTTCGCAAAGTCCATCCGGGCAGAACGTGTCCTGTGGCGTCAGGTCGCCAGGGATACGAATATCCGCCTGACCGAGTAGTCGATCGGGCTTGATCGCGCGGGTATCGATTCGAGCGGTCGGCTATGCATTGCGATGAGTCTCATCAGCTGGCCGGCGAGCCGAGGATCCGGACAAGGGGGACAGAGAGATGAAAAAACTGCTTCGTAGCGCGTTAGCGATTTCCCTGCTTGGCTGTGCGATGCAGGCTGCAGCGCAGACCTGGCCAGCGCGCCCGGTCCGTATTGTGGTCCCGTGGACTCCAGGTGGCACCGTCGACGTTACCGGGCGCTTGCTCGCCGAGCGGTTCGCGCCGGTTCTCGGACAGCCCTTCGTCGTGGACAATCGGCCCGGTGCTGCGGGAGATCTCGGGTCCGACTATGTTGCCAAGCAACCGGGCGACGGGTACACGTTGCTGGTGAATGGCAGCGTTGCCGCGTCGGCACCGTTCAAACAGCTTCCTTTCGACCCGTTCAAGGACTTCGCGCCGATCTCGCAACTGGCTGTCCCAGTTCTGGTGCTCGTGACGCATTCGAGCATTCCAGTCACTTCGATTCCGGAACTGATCGCATACGCGCGTGCGAATCCGGGCAAACTCTCCTATGCCTCGGTCGGGGTTGGAACGCCACAGCATTTCGCCGGCGAGCTTCTGCGGCAGCAAACCAGGGTGGACATTACGCATGTTCCGTACAAGGGCGGCGTGCCCGCTGTGGCCGCGCTGCTTGCCGGAGACGTGGGCTTTGCAGTCAACGCGGCGAATACCGTGTTGCCGCATGTGGCCTCCGGGCGACTGCGCATGATTGCCGTTGCACTGCCTGCACGCACGACGCTGCTGCCGAACGTCCCGACAATCGCGGAATCGGTCCCCACTTACGACATGCCATCCAGCTGGCTTGCCCTCTACGCCTCGGCGGGGACGCCGCGCCAGATCGTGGATCGCTTGAATTCAGAGGCGAATCTGATCATCCGGGATCCGCAGGTCATCAAGGAACGCCTCCACCCGAACGGCATGGAGCCCATCGGATCAACACCCGAGCAGCTGGTCGAGATGATCAAGAGCGATTTTGCGAAGTACAGCCGGATCGCAAAGATAGGCAATATCAGGCCGGAGTAGCGTCGAGAGCAGATTGCGCCGTAATTCGCGAGTCGTCGACCAGACGTGGCGAAACTCGATCGGGGTACGGCAAGTGTATTTTCCCGCATCAGGCCCGGGTTCTCCGTGGTCTGACGGGATTAACTGATATGCCCTAGCCGGAAAATCCGTACTACCATTCGGACATTAACGGAGGGGGATACGCATGTTCCGGCTTTCACTATTCAGGCAGTTGATCGTACCGTCGGTACTGATCGTCGCTGCCACAACGAGTTTCGCGCAGGGATTCCCGAACAAGCCGATCCGGCTCGTGGTACAGCTGGGCAGCGGGGGATCCACGGATGTCGCGATGAGGCTGGTCGCACAGCAGATGGGTCCTCTGCTCGGGCAGACCGTGGTCGTCGAGAACAAGGCCGGTGCGAACGGCCTGCTCGCGGTGAACGAGCTGCTCCGATCCGAACCGGATGGATATACGTTGATGTCGGCAGAGGCCGGTCAATGGGCGATCCTGCCCGCGTCGCGCACCGATCTCACGTATCACCCACAGCGCGATTTCGCACCGGTCGGTCTTGTGTTCGAGGCCACGCCGTTCATCGTGGCGCGCGACTCGCTTCCGGTCGGGTCGCTGAAGGAACTGATCGCGCTTGCCAAGGCAAAGCCGGGAACGCTGTCCTACGGCGTCCCGGCGCTGGGCGGCGTACACCACATCGCGATGGAGTCGCTCAAAGCGGCGCTCGGCCTGGACATCCAGGTGATCGGCTACAAGGGCGGCGGACAGTCGGTGGAAGCCTTGACCCGTGGCGACATACCGCTGGTGATGAGCGGTGTGGTCGCGACGTCATCCCTGCTGCAGGCAGGCAAAGCAAAGCTCCTTGCCTATACCGGTCGCGCAAGAGCCAAGGAAGCCCCGGATCTGCCGACGGTGGCCGAGGTCACAGGGATGCCGGATCTCTACTTTCTCGGTCAATCCGGTCTGCTGGCGCCGCGAGGAACGCCACGCGACGTGATCGACCGACTGTCTGCAGCGCTCGGCAAGGCCGCCATGCACCCTGAGGTGGTGGCCCGCGCAGCAAAGTTCGGAATCTGGATGACGCCCGGCAGTCCGGAGCAACTCGCGGAAGTCATGCGGGATGACCTCCAGAAATACGCGAAGGCAGTCAAGGTGACCGGAATACGGCTGCAATAGGATCGCCGGATAACGCCGAGGGCCGCGAAGGGTCTGGGTGCGGCGCGAGATGTGTCGGACTTGTGGATGCGGTGTGGCAAGCCCGATGCCGGCTTTTCGAAATCGGGACGCCACGTCATCGGAGACTGAAATGAGCGAGGAACTTTCCTTTCGCCGTCCACTGGAGGGGCTGACTGCGGTCGTCACGGGTGGTTCGAGGGGCCTGGGTGCGGTCATCGCGCAGGCATTCGCTGCGGCCGGGACGAGGGTGGGGATCCTCGCGCGGGATGCAGCGCGGGGCGAAAAGGTTGCAGAGGGAATCAATGCCGCTGGCGGCGCGGCCTTGTACGTGCGCGCCGATGTTTCGATCGATGAGGAGATCGTCGCCGCGCTACGCACCGTGCACGGGGCATGGGGTGGGATTCATCTCCTCGTGAATAACGCGGGACTCACGCCTTCGTCTGTCGGAGGGGCGGGTGGGTCCGCCGCCGACATCGGCCTGGATCTCTGGCGTCGTTACCTCGATACGAACCTGACCGGGCCGCTGCTGGTATCCAGGCACGCGCTCCCGTATATGCGCGCTGCGGGTTACGGCAGCATCGTGAATATCAACTCGCTGTCCGCGGAATACCCGCCGCCGGGCGATGTCGGGTATTCAGTGAGCAAGGGCGCCTTGACGACCCTGACCCGGTCGATGGCCGTGGATTTCGGTCCGTCGGTGCGCGTGAACCAGATTCTTGCGGGTTTCATCCCGAATACGGACAACCCCAGGCATCAGGCGAAGCTCGCCGACCCCGCCATGCGGAAAGTGATGGTCGAATCCACGCTGGTAGGGCGCGTTGGCGTCGCAGCGGACATCGCGGATGCCTGCGTGTTTCTGTGCAGCAGACAGACGGGATTCATCACGGGCCAGTCGCTCACGATCGATGGCGGCGCGCATACGGTTGCCCGATCCATGTCCGGGGTCACAAAACTCTACGATCGCCTGCCTGAATCGCGCTGAGCGGACGAACAGGGCCGCCGGCGCCCTGTACGACCGGCTTCAGCCCCGTACTGCGCTCAGATCCCGAGCCAACGCCCGGCGAGCGATCCGACAAACACGAGCAGCAGTGCGGCGCTGGTGGCGGCACAGACTCGGTCGCCAAGCTGTGTCAGTTCCTCCGCGCGCGATTCGTTCCGGTCCCAGTGCGGGAGTGTGGTGCTTT
The DNA here is from genome assembly GCA_903834835.1 of uncultured Pseudomonadota bacterium. GTDB lineage: Bacteria > Pseudomonadota > Gammaproteobacteria > Burkholderiales > SG8-39 > CAILKO01. The sequence continues at coordinate 14,020 of CAILKO010000057.1, forward strand.
CCAATGGCTGCATAAGTGGCTGCATAACTCCTCCAATCGAGATACTGTATGTTAATACAGTAGTCCGGTGGTCGTCAGGTATTTTTTATTAAGATGGCGCCCTCGTTCCGGACTCGGACCGGGCGGGGCGATCTACGAGGATGCGGACAGGGAATGGAGAAGCAGCTGAACGGAATTTTTCGGGAGTGGATGCGGGTCGAGCAGGCAGACGAAACCGCGCCGCCCGTCATCTGGGGGCACTGTGTCGTCCATCTCTCGCATCCGGAATTTTCCGGCAATGTCCTGCACACCTCTGGCGTGCTGGCGATCGTGCAGCACGCGAGTTTCCTCGTCGCGGAGACGCGTAATCATTACTACGCGTTGCTCGGACCGGAACTCGAGATGCCCGCAGGCGTCGAGTTCGACCCGATGACCTATGTCACGCAGCAGCGTGGCGAGCCGCGACGCACCGATGCCTGGGCCAGTGCCGCGATGAATGCGGATCGAAACTGCGCGCACTGCGGCGGCACCGGACTCTATCGTTACGACGAACGTCATGTGGCGATCTGCGACCGCTGCTGCAAGCACAATCAGGGATGGTGGCAGCTGGAGGGGGCCTACGGGGCGGACAACGGCCGCTGGGCCTGCAAGGCGGGCTGTGGAACGATCGTCGATGCGCCGCCGCTGGAATTGAATTTTCTGCCGCGCGCGCTGATCTAGCCTCGCACGGGGGCGCCCCCGAGAATTTTCGCGGACCAGAGGGTGCTCGCCACGATCCGGGCGCGGGCGGCGTGGGTAAGATCTCCGGCGTGCATCAGGCGCAGGCCGATCGCAGCGACCGCGTAGTGGTAGGTCGCGTCCATTTCATGCTGGCCGAACGTGCGCAGGGCGGCCTCGCGCACAGCCAGGATCGCCCGGCTGTAGGCGTCGCCGCGGTGCGGTCGCAGTCCGAGCGCGATGCGCCGTTCCATTTCAAGTATCTCCGCGAAACCTGCATCCCGCGGATGATTGATGCGCACACTGGCCTCCAGCGCGACGAGGTCTTCGTACACATGTCCGCGGCCGGTTTTCTGGAAGTCGATCAGCGTCAGGTCGCGTCCGTGGCTGCCGAGGAGGAGGTTGTCCGAGTTCAGATCGCCGTGCAGCACGCAGCTCAGGTAAGGCCGACCGGGCCCGGCACCGAAGAGCAGCGCGCGCGGTGACGGAAATGCGTGTTCGCGTCCGACGTAGCACCCCCGCGTGTACTGCGCCCGGAAGTAGCGGGCGGCGCAGGCGCGCAGCACGGCCTCGCTCCTGGCCACCGAGCGCGCGCGGCTGAAGTAGCGCTCGAGGTAGGCGCGCGATATATCTCGACCATGAGCCTGCGCCGCCGGGCTGTACCAGGTCTGGCGTGCGAGTTCGAGGAAACGGTCGACAACCGTGTGGAGTGTCCCGATGCCGCCAAGCTGAAGCTGCTCAGTAAGCGTTCTGGCACGCGATCCGTCGGGATTCCCGATGAACGAGTACCAGAGCGCCACGTGTGTCCGGGTGAGGCCGAAGCCCAGCAGTTCAGGCCTGCTGGTCCGAGGAAGCATCGTCCGGACATGGCGAAGGTAGTTCGCGCGCTCGCGCAGGCCCTCGCTCCGCGGCAGGATCTTCAATACGACCGGGCGGGCAGGGACGCTCTGCGCGCCCCCGTGTTGTGCGCGCACGCTGTATACCCGTGCGGCGCTGCGCCCGCCGCCTAGCGTCCGGAGCGTGACCGCATCTGGCCTCGCACCCGGGATGAACACGCCACGTCTGGAGGCGTATCGTCGGACCAGGGCCGTTGCTGCGCGCCGCTCCGTGATCGATAGCAATGCGCCACCGGCGTCCAAACGAACCGTGAGCGTCATCGTGGCGGCCATTGCCGGCAGCGATGGCGCCGGTCAGTTCCCGAATGCGGCGATGCCGGTGATCGCGCGCCCGAGTATGAGGGCGTGGACGTCGTGCGTACCTTCGTAAGTGTTCACGACCTCGAGGTTCACGAGATGGCGCACGACGGGGTACTCGTCCGAGATGCCGTTGCCGCCCAGCATGTCGCGCGCGAGTCGGGCGATATCGAGCGCCTTGCCGCAGGAATTGCGCTTCAGGATCGACGTCAGTTCGACGGGCGGGTTCCCCGCTTCCTTCATGCGGCCCAGGCGCAGGCAGCCCTGCAGCCCGAGCGAGATTTCCGTCGCCATGTCCGCGAGCTTCTTCTGGATGAGCTGGTTGGCCGCGAGCGGCCTGTCGAACTGGGGTCGGCCGAGCACGTAGTCGCGCGCCGTCGCATAGCAGGCCTCGGCGGCGCCGAGCGCCCCCCAGGCGATGCCGTAGCGTGCACCGTTCAGGCAGGTGAAGGGGCCCTTGAGTCCGGTGACCTCGCCCAGACGCGCATCTTTCGGCACGAACACCTCGTTCATCACGACCTCGCCGGTGATCGAGGTACGCAGTCCGACCTTGCCATGAATGGTTGGGGTGGTCAGGCCGTCCATCCCGCGTTCCAGGATGAAGCCGCGGATGCGGCCATCGTCGGTCTTCGCCCAGACCACGAAGACCTGCGCAATGGGCGCGTTGGAAATCCAGGTTTTCGTTCCGCTGAGGCTGTAGCCGCCCGGGACGGAGCGGGCGCGGCAGATCATGGAGCCCGGATCGGAGCCATGGTTCGGCTCGGTCAAGCCGAAGGCGCCGATCCATTCGCCGCTTGCAAGCTTAGGCAGATACTTCTGCTTTTGCGCTTGCGAACCGAACTCGGAGATCGGCAGCATCACGAGCGAGGACTGGACGCTCATCATCGAGCGGTAGCCTGAATCGACGCGCTCGATCTCCCGCGCGATCAGACCGTAGGCGACATAGCCCATGCCCGCGCCGCCGTATTCCGGGCTGATGGTCGGCCCGAGCAGGCCGAGTGCGCCCATCTCGCGGAAAATATCGGGATCCGCAAGCTCGCTGCGGAAGGCGGCCTGTACGCGGGGTTGCAGCTTCTCCAAGGCATAGGCGCGCGCACTTGCCTGGACCATGCGTTCCTCCTCGGTCAACTGTTCCTCGATCCGGAACGGATCTTCCCAGTCAAATACTTCGCGCGCGGATGCTCCGATACCTGCTTTCTGCAATTTCGGTTCCTCTGGTCTCAGCGGGGACCGCGCAGGATACCCGATGATCCGGGCGAGCCGGTGGATGCAGGTCATCCCGAGTCGCGGTAGCATGCCCGGGTCCGGCTGCTGGGGCTGCGACGTCCATTGGGAGAGGGGAGCGATGAATCAGCCAGACATCGAGTGGATCCGTCCCGCCGCCGAGCGGATGATCGGGGATCTCGTGCAACCGGACCGCGTGCATTCACGGGTCTACACGGATCCGGGTATCTTCGAGCTGGAAATGGCGCGCATTTTCGGTCGTGTGTGGGTGTATGTCGGTCATGCGAGCGAAATTCCGAACCCCGGAGACTACCTGGTGCGCCGCATCGGCAAGACGGCTGTGATCTTCGTTCACGGGCGTGATGGCGTGCGCCGCGTGCTGCTCAACCGCTGCAGGCATCGCGGTGCCGAAGTTGCCGAAAGCGAAGCCGGCAATGCCCGCCAGTTCACGTGCTGGTATCACGGATGGAGTTACGACAACACGGGAAAGCTGATCGGCATAACCCAGCCTGGCGGCTACGAGGACCAGGGTGTGGACATGGCGCGAATGGGTCTTACGGAAGCACCGAGGTTCGATTCCTACCGCGGTTTCCATTTCGCGAGTCTTGCCGCGTCGGGGCCCGCGCTGATGGAGGAACTGGGCGCGACAGCGGCCAGTCTGGACATCGTCGTCGAGGCTTCCCCCGTTGGCGAGATCTTTGTGGATGCCGGCCACCACAAGACGGCCTATCGCGGCAACTGGAAGCTAGTGGGCATGGACGGCTATCACGCCAACTACGTGCATGCGTCGGTGCTCGCCACCTGGGAGCGCGATCCCGAAGCCGGCATAGGCTCTACGCATCGAGATGATCCCTACAGCGATCCAGCGCTCTCGCGCGTACGGCATCTGGGCGGCGGACACTGCATGCTGGATTTCTATGAGCAGCGCCGCAAGCACTACGACCGGCAGCTTCAGTTCCTGAAGCGTTTCGAGGGCGGAGCCGACTACATCGAAGCCATGCACCGGGCCTATGGCGACGAGCGCGCGCAGTTCCTGATAGCGACGGGCGGCGACCCGCATGTGGGCATCTATCCGAGTCTGCAGATCATCAACAACCACATACGCATCATCACGCCGGTCACGGTGGATTACACGGAGGTGACGATGCTTCCGATACGGGTGGGCGGCATGAGCGATGGCCTGACCGCCGAGCGCCTGCGGCAGCACGAGTCCTTCTACGGCCCCTGCGGCGCGGGATCTCCGGACGATTCCGAAATGTTCGAGCGGGTGCAGCGCGGCATGCAGGCGGAGGTCGATCCCTGGGTCGATCTCTCGCGCGGAATGCGGCGCGAGCGGCGCGAAGCGAACGGGAGCACCATCGGGCTGATCACCGATGAAGGCACGCAGCGTGGCCAGATGCAGCGCTGGCTCGAACTCATGAGCGCGGCGTCATGACCGACCAGAACTCGTTGCTTGCGCAGTGGGCGGCAGAGCGCGAAGTGCGGCGCTTCCTCTATCGAGAGGCCGCTCTGGCGGACGAACACGACTACGCGGGCTGGCTGGCACTCTGGGCGAAGGAGCTCGTCTACTGGGTTCCGGCGAATGCCGACGACATCGATCCGGGACGCAAGGTGTCGCTCATCTATGACGATCGCAAGCGGCTGGAGGATCGGCTGTTTCGCCTTGGAACTGCCTTTGCCCACGCGCAGCGCCCGCGCTCGCGTCTGTCGAGGACGGTCTCCAACATCGAACTCCTGGACTACGACCCTGCTCGGGGCGGAACGGTGCAGTCGCGCTTTCTGATCGGCGAGCTGCGCCGTGACGAGGAGACCTGGTGGATCGGCCGTGCGCGACACGTGCTCGTTAAAGAGGGCGAGCGGCTGCTGATGAAGGAAAAGCATGTCTTTCTGCTGCGCAACGCTGCGACGGTCCGCAATCTGACCTTCGTGATCTGATCCGGTGCCGTGCCGGGGATGTGCATGACCCCCGTCATGCCGATTCGCTTCACTTTCTGGAAGAACTTCCGATGAAACCTGCCCCGACTGACGTCGACGCGGTGCCGCCGCTCATCCGGCGGAATACCTGGCTTCTGGCGCTCAGCCAGTGTTTCACCGGGGCGGGCATGAGCTTCGCATACGGTCTCGGTCCGCTGATGGTGCTTGCGCTCACGAATTCGGCCGCGCTGTCCGGGCTTACGGTGGGTCTGCTCGGTCTGAGCCGCTTTGTTGCTGCCTATCCCACCGGCCGGATCATGGATCGTTACGGCCGCAAGCCAGGCATCCAGTTCGGACTCGTGCTGGCGCTCATCGGGGGTCTCACGGTCGGAGCATCAATGTATGCGAAGGACATCGTCATGCTCACGGTCGGCATGTTCGCCTTCGGCATGGGCATCAACGCCTCCCAGCAGATGCGCGTGGCGGCGACCGACATGTATCTGCCCCGCATGCGGGCCCAGGCGCTGGGTTTTCTCGCGCTCGGCGCCATGGTCGGTCTGCTGGCGAGCCCTGCGCTGATCTGGATGGCGGAATGGATCGCGCGCGGAACCGATCAGGAGCCGCTCGGGATTCCATGGCTCATGATGCCGCTGCTCATCGTTCCCGGGATGGTGCTCGTGCTGCTCGTGCGTCCGGATCCGAAGGAGATCGGCAGCAATCTCGGGCATTACTACCCGGGCTACGTGGCTGCACCGTCCGGTCGCGCGCATGGCGGTGCAGCATTCGGTACCGCGACGATGATGCGCAATGTTCCGATACGGCTGGCCGTGGTCGCGAACTGCGCGGGACAGGGCAACATGTCGATCGTGATGGTGCTGACTTCCCTCGTGCTGCATCATCACGGCCATTCGCTTGGCGCGATCGCCTTCTCGCACATGTTCCACTCGGCCGGCATGTTCGCGTTCACGGTACCGCTAGGCCGGGTCGCGGACCGGCACGGCCGCGAACCGGTCATGTACGCGGGAGTGGCCACGGCGCTGGTCGGCGCGATATTCGTGGCTTTCACCACGGGTTACTGGCTGGTCACGCTGGGAACCTTCCTGGTGGGGCTGGGCTGGGCAGCGGCCAACGTTGCTGCAACCGCGCTCATCGCCGACCACGTCGAAACCGATGTTCGCGCAAGAGCGATCGGCGTGAACGACAGCTTCGCGGGTGCCACCACGGTGCTCGCCGCCCTGGTGACCGGCCCGCTGATGGAGTGGAACGGGGTCGGCGCCACAGGCGCCGCGGCGGTGCTGTTTTCCATCGTGCCGCTCGTGATGGCGATCGCGGCACGCTATTCGAGGCAGTCGGGGGGCGGCTAGTACCGCGCGGCGGCGGCGGTCGATGCTATCCTGCGGCGCTCGCGGGTTTTCCGGCGAGAGGCGGCACACACGATCCAGCAAACGAGGAGGGAGCGATGTCTGAACACGCATTCAAGGGCCGGCGCGAGGACGACCGGCTTGTCACCGGGCAGGGACGTTATACGTCGGACTGGAATCTACCGGGGCAGCTCTACGGGTGCTTCATGCGTTCGGACCGCGCGCATGCGGACATCGTGTCGCTGGACGTGAGTGGTGCGCGCAAGGCGCCGGGGGTGGTTGCGGTGTTCACCGGGGAGGACACGATCCGGGCGGGATTCAAGACCCAGCCCATGGGGGTGAACATCCCGGGCAAGGACGGCACCGCGGTGAAGATTCCGCGGCGTGACGTGCTGGCGAACGGACGGGTGCGCATGGTCGGCCAGGAGATTGCTTTCGTGGTCGCCACGTCCGTGGCCGCCGCGCAGGATGCGGTCGAGCTGATCGAGATCGAATACAGCGACCTGCCGGCCGTGGTGGAGGTCGAGGAAGCGCTCGCGCCGGGTGCACCCCAGCTGCACGACGATATCCCGGGCAATGTGTGCTTCGAGTTCGAGTATGGCGACAAGGCGAAGACGGACGAAGCTTTCGCGCGCGCGGCGCATGTCACGCGCGTGCAGATCGAGGCAAACCGGGTCGCACCGGCGCCGATGGAGCCGAAGGGATGCCTCGCGTCCTATGATGAGGATACGGATCGCTACGATCTTTATTTTCCGCATCAGGGCGCCAGCATGATGACCGATGGTCTTTGCCCGATGGTCAACCTGCCGGCGGAAAAGCTGCGTGTGCATCCGATCGACGTGGGCGGCGGCTTCGGCCCGCGGGCGCATCCTTACACCGAGTATCTCTCGGTCATGCTGGCGACGAAAACGCTCGGCAAGCCGGTGAAATGGGTGGGCTCTCGCGCCGAGAGCTTTCTCAGCGACTACCAGGGGCGCGCGGTACAGCTTGCGGGCGAGCTCGCGCTCGATGCGCAGAACCGGATCATCGGCATGCGCACGCACTGGACGATCAATGCAGGCGCCTATCTCACGCCGAGCAGTCCGCTGACGAATACGATGAATCCCTCGACCCACGTGGTGAATACCTACCGCATTCCGGCCGTGCACGGCCTGCACCGCTTCATCTCGACCAACACGACACCGACAACGGCGTACCGCGGTGCGGCGCGTCCGAGCGTGATTTATCTTGCGGAGCGTCTCATCGAGGAGACTGCGCGCGAGGTCGGCATGGACCGCGTCGAGTTCCGGCGCCTGAACATGATTCCCCGGGATGCATTCCCGTACAAGACGCCGACCACGACCTATGACAGCGGAGATCCGATCGGCGAGATGGACGAGGCGCTCGCCATCGTGGACTGGAAAGGGTTTGCCGCCCGGCGCGCGGAGTCGGCGCGCCGCGGCAAGCTGCGCGGCATTGGCCTGGGCGCTTTCGTGGAGCCTTCGGGCGCGGCGCTGCCAAAAGAGGAAGTCGCGCTGCGATTCGAACCGTCCGGCAAGGCGATCCTCTATACGAACTCGGGCTCCACGGGACAGGGGCACGAGACCGTTTTCCCCGATATGGCCGCACGCGTGCTCGGCATTCCGGCAGAGAACATCGAATTGCGCGCGAGCTCGCTCGAAGCGCCCCCGCTGGCGGGCTCCGGCAGTTTCGGCTCGCGCTCGATGGCCGCGCATGGCGGTGCGGCTGATGTGGCCGCGAAGGAAGTCGTGCGCAAGGGCTACGAGCTCGCGAGCGAGACGCTCGAGGTCGCGGCAAGCGAACTCACTTTCGAGCATGGCACCTACCGTGTTCCGGGGACGGATGTCGCGGTTTCGCTGCAGCGGCTCATCGAGAAGCATGCCGGCCGCGGGCCGCATCCGCTCGATTCGCTCGGCTCGGTTGCGTGCGCCAGAGTGTTCAGCGGCGGCGTGCACATCTGCGAAGTGGAGATCGATCAGGAGTCCGGCGAGTTGGAGATCCTGCGTTATGTGGCAGTGGACGATGCGGGCTTCGTGGTCAATCATGCGCTGGTAGAGGGACAGATCGCGGGCGGCATCGTGCAGGGAATCGGACAGGTAATCGGCGAATGGGTGCAGTTCGATCCGGAAAACGCCCAGATGCTGACCGGGACCTTCATGGACTACGCGATGCCGCGTGCGGACAACATACCGGAGATGGAGCTGCACGATCATTCCGTCCCGTCGCCGCTTTCTCCGTTCGGCATCAAGGGCGTGGGCGAAGCCGGGGCCACCGGTGCGGTTGCGACCGTCGCGAATGCGGTGATGGATGCGCTGCGGCCTTTGGGCATCAACCACCTGGACCTTCCGTACAGCCCGCGCCGTCTCTGGGAGGCGATCCGCAAGGCACGCCCGGCGCAGGCGGCCTGACCCCGCGGAGGCGGCATGCGGACCGCAGTCACCGAGCTGCTCGGCATCGAGCTGCCGATATTCGCGTTTTCACACTGCCGTGACGTGGTCGCTGCAGTGTCGCGCGCAGGCGGCTTCGGTTGCCTGGGTTGCGGCTACTTCACGAAGGAGCAGCTGGAAGAGGAACTGCGCTGGATCGACGATCACGTCGACGGCAAGCCCTAGGGCGTGGATATCCTGATGCCGGGACGGCACGCGGAACTGGGCCGGGCCAAGCTCGATCCGGCTGCGATTCCCCAGGCGCAGGTGCGATTCCTGCGCGAGCTGCTTGATGCAGCGAGCGTGCCCGGCCTGCCGCAGGCGGAAGCCGAGGCGATGATCGAGCAGGAAGTCGCCAAGGTGAACATGACCCGCGAGGAGAGCGAGGCGCTGCTCGATGTCGCGCTCCGGCATCCCGTGAAGATGGTGGTGAACGCGCTCGGCGTGCCGTCCCGGGAGCAGGTGGAGCGGCTGCACGCGCGCGGCATCCGGGTGGGCGGGCTCGTCGGCAAGGTCGAGCACGCGCTGCGCCAGCGCGAGGCGGGCGTGGATGTGATCGTTGCGGTGGGAGCCGAAGGCGGCGGCCATACCGGCAACATTTCATCGATGATTCTCTGGCCCCAGGTTGTGGATGCCGTCGCGCCGACGCCGGTGCTGGCTGCGGGCGGGGTCGGAAGTGGCCGTCAGATGGCGGCCGCGCTCGCAATCGGCGCAAGCGGCGTGTGGTGCGGGTCGATCTGGCTCGGCACGAAGGAGAGCGATCTCTTGCCGGAGGAGAAGGAAGCGCTGTTCGAGGCGGATGCGGACGACGCGGTCCAGACCCTCAGCCGCACGGGCAAACAGTGTCGCGTGCTGCGCAGCCGGTTGACGGACGCGTGGGAGGCGCCCGATGCTCCGCCGGTGCTGCCGATGCCCCTGCAGACTATCGCGACAATGGAGGCCCGTCTTCGCATCAACCGCGGGCGGGCAAAAGCGTTCATGAGTCCGCCTGTCGGCCAGATCGTGCACCGGTTGCGCGAAGAGACGACGGTGCGTCAGGTCATCGCGGACATGCTGATGGAGTTCAGCGACTCGATCGATCGGATCGATCGGGCGCTCGCCAGGGACTGACGGGCGCTTCGATCGACTTCAGACGGCCGCTCCGTAGTTCGAACGCCTCCTGACCTTCAGGCTGACGCAAGCAGCGTGCGAAGTACACCGCATTCGTGTCGCGCGTGCTGATCAGACCGGTGCGCCCTGCCTTTTTTCTGCCGCTAGTAGGACTTCGGCAGCTTCAGCACACGCTCCGCAATGAAGGACTTGATCATTTCGGCGCTTACCGGAGCGATCTTTGCGATCATCACTTCGCGCAGATAGCGCTCGACATGAAATTCCTTCGCATACCCGAATCCGCCGTGGGTGAGGATCGCGCGCTCGCAGGCGCGGTAGCCGGCCTCGGCGCAGAGGAACTTCGCGGCATTCGCCTCGGCGGCGCAGTCCTTGCCCTGATCGTAGAGCCAGGCTGCCTTGTTCATCATCAGGTTGGCGGCTTCGAGTTCCATCCAGTTCTCAGCGAGCGGATGCTGGATGCCCTGGTTCTGACCGATCGGCCGGTCGAAGACGATCCGCTCGCGCGCGTAGTCAGCGGCACGGCGCAGCGCGACACGACCGATGCCCACTGCCTCGGACGCAAGCAGGATGCGCTCCGGGTTGAGCCCGTGCAGGATGTAGCGAAAGCCCTTGCCTTCCTCGCCGATGCGGTTCTCGACCGGGATTTCCAGTCCGTCGATGAACAGCTCGTTCGAATCGACCGCCTTGCGCCCCATCTTGTCGATCAAGCGCACGTCGACCTTGCTGCGATCGAGGTCGGTGTAGAAGAGCGAGAGACCGTCACTATGCGAAGTGACCTCCTCGATGGGCGTGGTGCGCGCAAGCAGCAGAATCTTCTCCGCCACCTGGGCGGTCGAGATCCAGACCTTCTGCCCGTGCACCACATAGCGGTCGCCCTTGCGCACTGCGCGGGTGCGCAATTGGGTGGTGTTCAGACCGGTGTTGGGTTCGGTGACACCGAAGCAGGTTTTTACCTTGCCCTGGATCATCGGCGGCAGCATGCGCCGCTTCTGCTCCTCGGTTCCGAACACGACCACGGGCATGAGGCCGAAGATGTTGATGTGGAAGGTGCCGCAGCCGGACATGCAGGCACCCGATGCGGCGACCGTCTGCATCATGATGGCGCTTTCTGTCACCCCGAGCCCGGAGCCGCCGTATTCCTGCGGAATGGCGATGCCCAGCCAGCCGCCCTCGGCAAAGGCCTCGTAGAAATCCTGCGGGAAGCCGCCTTCGGCATCGCGCTTCAGCCAGTAGCTCTCAGGGAAGCGTTCGCAGATCTTGCCGACCGCCTCGCGTACGGCTTCCTGTTGTTCGGTGTATTCGTAACTCATGAAAGCGCATCCCCATCATCGATCAGGTGTTTCGGAATATCCAGCATGAAATCGAGCAGCATCTGCGCGTGCCCCTTGCCCTGCGGATCGTAGCGCAGGGAGGCGACCCCGCCGCCGCCCAGTGCGCCGTGCAGCAGAAAATTCATGCCGTTCAACCCGGGCCAGGGAAAGCGCTCCACATGGCCGGTCATCAGGTGGGCCATGTAGGCGTGCACGGCTGCAGGCGTGAGTTGCGTCCAGATGAATGGCAGATACTCGGGACGGCGCGCGAGTACGGCGATATTGGAGGTGTCACCCTTGTCACCACTGCGGGCGAGTGCGAGCCTGACGAGCGGCACGCGTACGGTCCTGCCCGCCGGTCCGCCATGAGTCTTTGCAAACGCCGGCTCGGGCATGGGTGGCGCGGCCGGGGCCGGCAGCTCGGTACCTGCCGAATTCGCGACAGGACGTGGCTCGCCCTCCATGTGCAGTGCCACCGTCACGCGCTCCTTGGGCAGCAGAAACGAGAACAGACGCACGAGCGGCTGCACCTTCGGCCGGCCGCCGAACACGCCTCCGATGCCCTGCACCGTGGCAGTTGCCGCAGGGTAGATCTCGCGTGAAAAGACGGCGAGCGCCTGATCGCTTTCGTGCCGCACGCCGATCTTCAGCATGACTTCGCGCGTCTCTGTCGCCCGCGCGTGCGGACCGTAGGTGTGTTCCGATCCCAGCAGTTCCACGGAGGTTTCCGAGTAGCCGGCATGGCCTTCGCGCGCGAGTATCCGGGTGGTGCGCCGCAGGATCGCGTCGGCCACGGCGCGTGCTTTCGCACCGGCATCGATGCCCTTCACGAGCAGCGTGGCCATGCACCGGTAGCCATCGGCCCAGGTCGCACTCACCTTGTATGTGGGGGTCGGCGGAAGGCCGCGCGCGCCGGTGACCTCGACGCGATCGCGACCGACGTTCCGCACCGTGACGCGGCTGAAATCGCAGACGACATCGGGCAGCACATAGCGTGCGGGGTCGCCGGTTTCATAGGTGATCTGCTCTGCGACGGTACCCGTGCTGACGATGCCTCCCGTACCCTCGGGCTTGGTCACGACGAAGCTGCCGTCGGCGCGGCATTCCGCGATCGGGAAGCCGATGTTCTCCCAGCTTTCGCTGGCGACCTGCCAGTCGGTGGAGAAGCCGCCGGTGCACTGGGGGCCGCATTCCAGAACATGACCGGCGAGCGAGCCGGCGGCAAGCAGATCGTGCTGGTCTTCCCGCCATTGGAACTCGTGGATCAGCGGTCCGAGCACGAGGGCGCTGTCGGCGCAGCGTCCGGTGACGACGATGTCCGCACCGGCGGCAAGCGCCGCTGCGATCGGCCACGCACCGAGATACGCGTTTACCGACAGCACGCTGCGGGGCAGAGGTTCTCCCGTGTACATCTCGCGCACGCCGCTCTCGCGCAAGGCCTGAAACCGCGGCAGCAGATCGTCGCCCGTCACCGCCGCAACACTGAGCGGGATTCCGAGCCGTGCAAGCTCGCGTTCGATCGCGCGCCTGCATCCTTCGGGGTTCAGGCCGCCTGCATTGACGACCACGCGGATTCCGTCCCGCTTCAGACGTGCGGCGTAGGGTGCGACTACATGCTGGATGAGGTCGGTGACATAGCCCAAGTCCGGATTGCGCTGCCTCGCACGGGCGAGGATGGACATCGTCACCTCGGCCAGATAGTCCAGCACGAGATAATCGATGCCGCCGGATTCGATCAGCTGACGCGGGCCTTCCGGGCTGTCGCCCCAGAAGCCCGCGCCGCAACCGATGCGTACGATGCGTTCCGTCACTAGCTCGCTTTCCAGGCGGGCCTGCGCTTCTCCTGGAAGGCGCGCGGTCCTTCCTGCGCATCCTCGCTCAGATAGACGTGATCGAACAGGCGGTGTCCCGCCTGGAGCGCCGCAGTGCGGCCCATTTCCGTGCTCTGGTAGACGAGGGCCCGGCAGGCGCGCACGGTGAGCGGTGCGTTGTCCGCGATCCGGTGCGCGAGTTCCATCGCCGCAGGAATGAGATCGGGGCCGGCAGCAAGCCGGTTCACGTAGCCGAGTTCATGGAGGCGTGTCGCGCTCATGGCGTCGCCCGTGAGCAGCAGTTCCATGCAGATGCGCTGGGGCAGCATGTGTACCAGCGGGGCGGCCCAGGGGGTGCCGCGACCGACCTTGGCCTCGCTGATCGCGAACATCGCCTCGGGCGTGGCGACGCAGAGGTCGCACATCTGGGCGAGCAGCCAGCCGCCCGCAATCGCCACGCCGTTTACCGCCGCGATGGTCGGTTTACGCACACTCGTGTCGTCGCCGAGGGTCGGAATGAAGCCGTAGGGCGGAATGCGCAGCTGCGTGCCGGAGGCTTCCTTCAGATCCATGCCGGCGCAGAAGGCGCGATCACCCGTTCCGGTCAGGATGGCCACGCTGGCCGCAGGGTCCTCGTCGAAACGTTTCCATGCCTCGCGCAGGCCTTCTCGCACGCCGCGGGAGAGCGCATTGCGCTGGGCGGGGCGGTTGATGCGTATGACTGCGATCCCGTCGATCAGCTCATAGAGCACCACGTCGGGTTCTTCGTGCGTTCCCAGGGGGATTGCGGGTGTTCCGGTCATGCGGTTGTCCTCCGATTCTCGTCCGTGCGGCCCGCGCCATTCTCACGGGTACCGATCCAGCGTCTTCCGAGACGGAAGGTACCGTGTATCCGTGCTGCCGACAAAGGCGGTGCGGTTGATGCGCGAGGTTCGTGGTGCTTCGGTCTGCCGGCGCCCAGGGCTGCCGCGGAATCGGGCATCACGGTGAACGCAGCCTCGCTGCGTGCGGGTCGCGCCGTTGATTCGTGCCATGATGCGCACCCGACGGAGGGCAGCAATTTGTGCAACGCCATAATACATAGTAACATATATGTTACTATGTATGTTCATCCACCCGTTTTTCGTTCCGCTCGCTAGTGCGCGCCGCCGAGCTGTTGCGCGTTGTGGCAGTGCCGGATTTCCGCAAGCTGTGGCTGATCGGGCTGATCCTGTCCTGCGGTCGCTGGCTGGAGATGCTGGCGGTATCGGTCTACGTCTACCAGCGCACCGGGTCGGCGCTGCTGGTGTCCGTGGTGGCGGTTGCCCGGTTTGTGCCGATGGGCCTGTTCGGCGCGGTGATCGGCGCGATCGCCGAGCGCGTGGATCGCCGCGGTCTGCTGGTGCTGATCAATTCCGCGCTGTTCGCGAGCGCGGTCGCGCTGGCGGTGCTGGAGCGCAGCGGCATGCTCCAGGTCTGGCATCTGGTCCTCGCAAGTTTTCTGAGCGGCATATCGTTCACTGCGGACTTTCCGGTGCGGCGTCTGATGCTCGGCGAGGTGGTCGGCGGCGATCGGGTGGTCACGGCGCTCGCGATCGACTCCACCAGCGGTCACGGCACGCGCACGGTCGGTCCGTTCATCGGCGGTGCGCTGCTCGCGGCGGCAGGCATCGGCAGCGTATTCCTTTTCCAGAGTGTGCTCTATGCCGGGGCGACCGTCGCAGCGATGCGCGTCCGGCGGCGCGTGCGAACGTCGATCGCGACCCACGGGAGTCTCATCGGGGGCCTGCGGGAGGGATGGGCCATCTGCCGGGAGGAGCCCAGACTCATCGGCATACTGTGGCTGACCGTCGTATTCAATGTGTTCTGCTTTCCCTACCTCAGCATGGTGGCCGTCATCGGCGCCGACATCCTGCATCTGGACGCAGCCCGCATCGGGATACTCGGCAGCATGGATGGTCTCGGGGCGCTGCTGGGGGCATTGTCCGTGTCGGTGCTGATCAAACGGCCCCAGTACGAGCGCCTGTTCGTCGGTGGCGTGCTGGTGGCACTCGGCGCGTTGCTGCCGTTTGCGCTGGTCGGCAATGCATGGCTTGCGGGGGCGGCCCTCGTCGTTCTCGGTTTCGCGATGGCAGGATTTGCCGTGATGCAGAGCACCCTGATCTTCCTCTACTCGCCGGCTCATGCACGCGCGAGGACGATGGGCCTGTTGTCGATGGCCATCGGCTTCAGTCCGCTCGGCATCCTGCTGATGGGGGTACTTGCCGATACCTTCGGTCCGGTGCTGGCAACGACCGCGATGGCACTGGCCGGCTTTGCGGTGATCGTCCTCACACCGCGTTACTGGTGGGCGCTGGTCCGCAGGCCCGCCCGATAAATCGCCGGCGGCGTCGCGTTCAGACCAGCAGTTTTCCGCCGTTCACGTGATAGGTCTGCCCGGTGATCCACCCGGCGCCTTCGGAGAGCAGGAAGCAGATCATCGTCGCGATGTCGTCCGGCTCGCCCTGACGGCCAAGCGGTTGCTCGTTTCCCGACACGGTGCGTCCGCTTGCAGCGCGTACGCCACGGGAAAGCGGGGTATCCACCGAGCCGGGCGCCACGCAGTTCACGCGGATCCGATGTGGCGCGAGTTCCAGTGCCATGGTCTTGGACAGCGCGATGACCCCTGATTTCGAGGCGCAATAGGCGGCTGCGCCCGGTCGGGCCGTGACGCCGAAGGAGGAGGAAATCGTGACGATCGCGCCGGGCTTGCCCGACGCGACCATCGCGCGCGCGGCGAGCTGCGAGGAGAGGAAGGTTCCGGTGAGGTTCACATCAAGCACCTTGTTCCAGAGCGACAGCGGCAGCTCAAGAAACGGAATCTCCTGGGTGATGCCGGCAGAGCACACGAGTCCGTCCATCGGGCCGAGCTCGTTCACGCACCATTGAGTCGCCGCTTCGACTGATGCCGGATTGGTGACCTCGCAGGCGTGGGTGTGGATGGAGAGACCTTCGCTTTCCGCACGGGAAGAGAGGCCGGCCAGCAGTTGTTCATTGCGATCGAGCGCATAGACCGTCGCGCCATCGCGCGCAGCCATCAGCGCAGCGGCGTATCCGATTCCGCTCGCGCCCCCCGTGATCATGATCAGGCGGCCATTGAGCGATTTCTGCCACGTGGCGTTCGAATTCGAAGTGTGCTGCTGGGTCATGTCGTGCTCCCGGTGGTGGAAGTTTGCGGCGGGTGGGCTACCATGCCCGCCTGTCTGGTGCGGCCGGCTGGATTGTGCCGCAGGAAGCGGTTAAGTTCGGCCATTCAGGTTGCGACAGGGGCACGGGCTCATGTCGCGCGTCCAATATGAATCGGGGGGAAGGCATGTTTCAGTTGTCGGGGAAGGTCGCCATCGTGACAGGCGGCGGACAGGGCATCGGAGAGGCCATTGCACTGGGGCTCGCGCGCGCCGGCGCGGACGTTGCGCTCGCCGCGCGCAGCGCGGACAAGATCGCTGCCGTCGCAGACCAGGTGAGGGCGCTCGGGCGCCGTGCCGCGGCCATCGTGACCGATGTGACCGATGCGGCGAGTATTCGCAATCTGGTGGACGAGACGCGGCGTCAGCTGGGCGGCGTGGACATCCTCGTGAACAACGCGGGGGCGATGTACACGCCGGAGTTCCGGCGCCTGCCCTTCATGGAGCTCAGTGCGGACGAATTCGACGCGAATATCGCGCTCAACCTGAAGAGCGTGTTTCTGGTGTCGCAGGCAGCGGTGCCTGCGATGCTCGAGCGTGGAGGGGGCGCGATCGTCAATATCTCGTCCACCGCCGCACGCTCGGGCGAGCCGCCCCAGTTCGGCACCGCGGTCTACAGCGCGGCGAAGGCCGGTGTGGTTGCCTTCACGCGCTGCATGGCGATGGAACTGGGGCCGGCCATTCGCGTCAATTGCATACTTCCCGGGCCGACCAACAATCCCGCCACCCGGAACCGTCCGGCGCATGTGCTGAAAGTCATCCAGGATGCGACGGCGCTCGGACGGGCAGGCGAGCCGGAGGATATTGCAGGCGCGGTCGTGTACTTCGCCTCGGACGCCTCGAAATGGACCACCGGCGCCTCGCTCGACGTGGATGGCGGCCTGCGCTCGCTGCGTCCGCCCAGCAGCAGCTCGCGGCCGAAGTAGCGCGCCGGGCGGATTCGCGCCGAACAGGCCGATCTTCAGACGATTGTCGTTGTACATCGCGATACGGCGCGTCTGAAGGTCTTCCGGCTCGGGTATGGTCGCAGTCCTCCCGGGGCAAGCCCGTAAAGGGCTGTCCGGCGCTCAGGCAGAGTCAGCCGTGGCGCGCGCCTTGCGTATCGCTCGCCAGACCCGTTCCGGCGTGGCTGGCATTTCCAAATGCAGGATTCCGATCGGGCCGAGCGCGTCGTTGATCGCGTTCATGACGGCGGACAGGCCGCCGACCGTGCCGGCCTCGCCAGCGCCCTTTACGCCGAGCGGATTGGTCTTCGTCGGGACAGGATTGCTTTCCATCTCGATTTCGCAGAAATGGTCTGCGCGCGGCATCACGTAGTCCATGAAGGAGCCGGTCAGAACCTGGCCGGACTGCGGATCGGTCGCGATGATTTCGAACAGCGCCTGGCCCGCGCCCTGGACGATGCCGCCCTGGATCTGGCCTTCCAGCAGCATGGGGTTGAGCACCGTTCCGACATCGTCAACGACTGAATAACGCTCAAGCGAAATCGTGCCGGTCTCCGGATCGATCTCGAGTTCGCAGATGTGGCAGCCGTTGGGAAAGTTGAAGACGTCGCCGCGCCAGGTTCCGGACTCGAACAGTCCGGGCTCGATTTCAGCGGTGAGCGTGGTGCTGTAGAGCGCTTTGGCGACTTCCTTCAAGGACATCGAGCGGTCCGTGCCAGCGATCGAGAACCGGCCATCGGAGAACTCGATATCGGCTTCCGCTGCCTCCAGCAGGCGCGAGGCGACGCGTTTGCCCTTGGCGATGATCTTGTCCGCCGCGCGGACGATGGCCGCAGTGCCGCGCGCAGAAACCGATGAGCCGCCGGTGCCCGCGCCGATCGGCGTGGCATCCGAATCGCCTTCAAGCACGCTCACCTGCTCGATCGGTATGCCGAGGCGATCGTTCAGAACCTGGGCAAAGATCGTTCGGTGGCCCTGTCCCTGGTCCGTGGAGCCGATACGGACATTGGCGTTGCCGGCGGGGTCGACGCGTACTTCCGCGTATTCGATCTGGCCTGTGATGACGGCACGCTCGATGGTGTTCGATACGCCGAATCCGCGCAACCTGCCGCGTGCGGCGGACGCCAGCCGCCGCGCTTCGAAGCCGTCGCGATCAGCCATCTTCAGGGCCATCGAGAGGGTCGCACCGAAGTCGCCGCAGTCATAGGTGAAGGTGATCGGAGTCTTCCAGGGGAAGGCGTCTTTCGGGATGGTGTTCCGGCGGCGGATCTCCTCAGGGGCGAGGCCGAGTGTGCGGGCCGCAATGTCGACCAGACGCTCGATCACGTAGGCGGCTTCGGGCCGGCCCGCACCGCGGTAGGTGGCGGTCGGCGAGGTGTGGGAGAAGCCCGCGGTCATCCGCACATGCGCCGCGGGCGTCGTGTACACACCGGCAAGCGAGCCGATATTGCTGGTGGCAGGCCCCATTCCGCTCATCGTCACGTAGGCGCCGAGATTGACGAGCGTGCTCACGCGCAATGCGAGAAAGCGACCGTCCTGGTCCAGCGCGAGCGAGGCATCGGTGACATTGTCGCGGGCATGGAAGTCGGCCAGCAGCGACTCGCTGCGCTCGGCCACCCATTTCACCGGGCGCGCAAGATGGCGTGAGGCCCATAGCGCGAGCACCGGCTCGGGGTAGAAGCCACCCTTGGTGCCAAAGCTCCCGCCCACGTCTCCGACGATGACCCGGAACAGGTGCTCGGGCTCGTGAAAAATCCCGTTCGCGAGAAACTCGCGCACGATGAACACGTTCTGAACGGGGGTGTAGAGCGTATGGCGGCGGGTGGCCGGCTCGAAGCTGGCCACGCAACTGCGCGGCTCCATCGCATTGACCGTGAGGCGCGATATGTTCAGGCGCTGGCTCACGACATGCGCGGCGCGCGCGAAGGCTGCTTCGGTCGCCCGCTCATCGCCCACTTCGTAGACGAAGCAGACATTGTCGGGGCGCTCCTCCCAGACTGTCACCGCGCCTTTTTCGGTCGATCCTTCGGTCGCGATCTGGGCGGGCATGGGCTCGTACTCGACCGAGACGAGTTCGGCGGCGTCCGCAGCCTGCACACGTGTTTCGGCGACGACCAGTGCGACGGCGTCGCCGACGAAGCGTGCGCGCTCGTACGCGATCGGGCGGTAGGGCGGGATCCAGGCCGGCACTTTCCCGTTCGCAGCTTGCGGCGGAACCATCGTCGGCATCAATCCGAGGCCTTCGGCGACGTAGTCCGCGCCGGTCAGGACGAGCTGCACGCCGGGTGCCCGGCGCGCTGCCGCGGTATCGATGGACAGGATGCGCGCGTGCGGGTGCGGTGAGCGGACCACGACGGCGTGGAGCTGGCCCTCCAGGTTCACATCGGCGGTATAGCGGCCCTGTCCCTGGACCAGACGTGCGTCCTCGACGCGCTGCACCGACTGGCCGATTCCGTATTGCCCCATGGTTTTCCCCTCGTAGTCAGGACCGATGTCGCGCACGGATGTCGCGCACGGATATCGCGATAGCGCCGAATGGTAATACGGTTGGCCCCGCCGATCGGATGTCCTGTGCGAACCTGCCGCGGCACGGGTGCGACAACAAAAAAGGGAGGCTCGTGGACGAGCCTCCCTTCATGTTCCGGTCGCGAGGACCGGGAAGTCACCTGCTCAGGATGCGAGCAGACCGATCTTGGGCAGATCGTAGAGCTTGGACACCGTGCCGTTCACAAGCTTGTGCTGGACGGCGGCGGAAAGGTGCCCGAGGTCGCGCGCGATTACGTCGCGCGATTTCGGCCAGGTGGAATTCGGATGCGGGAAGTCGTTCGACCACATCAGATTGTCCGTTCCCCAGTTGTTCCCGAGCACCCAGTTGATCGGCGGATCGTTGAAGAAGGTCGCGAACACGTTGCGCTTCACGTACTCGCCAGGGAGCATCTTGGCTTTCAGCTGGAAATTGCCGCCGCGCGCGGCGTACTTGTCCCACTGGCTCACCACGAACGGCATCCAGCTCACTTCGTTCTCGACCAGCACGATCTTCAGGTTGGGGAATCGATCGAAGGTGCCGGAACCGATGATGTCGAGCAGCGAGTCCGAAACGTACAGCAGCTTGGTGTTCACCGCGCGATGGATGCCTTCCAGGGCGGTGGCGGTACGCGACGAACGGATGAGTTCGCCGGGCGGGAAGGGCGCTCCGGTCAGGATGTGCAGGCTGACCGGCATGCCCATTTCCTGGGCCGCCGCCCAGAAGCGGTC
The DNA here is from genome assembly GCA_903834835.1 of uncultured Pseudomonadota bacterium. GTDB lineage: Bacteria > Pseudomonadota > Gammaproteobacteria > Burkholderiales > SG8-39 > CAILKO01. Next base: position 34,467 of record CAILKO010000057.1, read on the forward strand.
GTAGTGATCGGTGGCGAAGTTGAGTTCCGCCGGCGGGATCTGCCAGATCATCACCCCGCGCATGCCGGCCTTCTTGCAGCGGTCCATCTCCTTGATCGCGTTGTCGATGTTGTAGACGGAAATCGCCGCGATGCCGTAGAGCCGCGCCGGCGACACGCTGCAGTAGTCGATCAGCCAGTCGTTGTAGGCGCGGAAGCAGGCCTCCTGCAGCGCGACGTCGGACATGCCGAACTGGTCCATCTGGATCGTGGGGTAGAGAATCTCGCCGCTCACGCCGTCAACTGCCATTTCCTTGATGCGCGCGTGCGGGTCGTTGCCCCCGGGGTGCGCGGCCGTTTCGTTCTTCTGGCGCAAGTGGTCGTAGCGCGGGGCGCGGTCCTTCAAAGCCGCGGGCAGGCGCTCGACCCAGAGATCGAGGCTTTCCATGATGTGCGAATCAGCTGAAATCAGGACGTCTTGGTTTGCCACGTTGGGTTTCCTCTTCGCTTGTTCAGGGTTGGTAGTGCTGCATGCAGAATTCGGGGCGCCGGCGCGCTCAGGCGCCGAACATTTTTCCCGGAATCAGGATCGGGTCCACCTGCTTGTTCTCGATCGAGTCCCCCGGAAGCGGCTTGCCGTCGCGGCCCAACCGGCCATCGGTGCCGTCGAATTTGCCGCGATACGGGTTGCTGCGCTCGTTGGAGAGCCATTGCTCGGATGCGCCGACCCGCAGCATGACAAGGTTCTCCGCCGCGCTGCTCTGGAACCAGTAGAGCGCTCCGCGAGGCAGCATCACGCCCTCGTTCCGGTTCACCACCTTGATGTTGTCGTCTCTGTTGATGCGGAAGCTTGCCTGGCCCTGGAGAACGATGAAGGCATGATCCTCGTTCGCGTGGGTATGCATGGCATTTTCCCCGCCCGAGGCGTAGACCTTCACCACCACCGAAAGCAGCGGCGTGGTCGCCATGATGTTGTCCAGGCGTCCCTGGGAAAGAAGCGGCGATTGCAGATGGAAGAACTCGGCGTCGGGCCGTGCGGTCGTGGGTGTGCTCAAGCGGATTCCCCTCCGGGTTGAGGCGTCCGCCCGGTGCGCGTGGAAGGGCGCGAAGGCGAGGCACCAAGGGCCGTGAATATAGTCCCGCCCGCGGCAGGCGCCTAGCACGAGATCGTGGCAGTAGAATTTACCAATGGTAAACAATCATCGCCGGTCGGCGGACGGGCAGGGCCCATGGATTACTTCAAGGCGATAGACAGTTTTGTCAGGGTCGCGCGCGCGGGCAGTTTCTCCGCCGCCGCGGTGGAAACCGGATTGTCGCGCGCGATGATTACCAAGCACATTGCCGCGCTCGAAGGCAGGGTCGGCGTGCGTCTGCTCAATCGCACGACGCGCCGGGTGTCTCTTACCGAGATGGGTATCCAGTTCTTCGAGTTCGGCACCCGTATGCTGCGCGAGCTGGCGGACCAGGAACTTGCACTCGGGCGATTGCAGAGCGAACCGTCCGGGTCGCTCAGGATCATCGCGCCGCGCTCCTTCGGGACGCTGCATCTGGGGAGCGCGCTTGCCAAGTTTTCCGCTGCGTATCCGGATATTCATGTCACGCTGATTCTGGGAGATTCCTTCGCTAACGATTTCGATTTCGCGAGTGAATTCGATCTTGCAATTCGTCTCACGCCGATTGCGAGCAGCACGATCGTCGCGCGCAAGATCGCATCCCTCCAGTGGGCTGTATGCGCGAGCCCGGGCTACCTGCGCAAGCACGGCGAGCCGAGACATCCCAAGGATCTCGCCGGACATAACTGCCTGCTGCATGCGGGCAACTACCCTGATCGCTACTGGCGGTTCGGCGACTCCAGGCGCCATAGCGCGATCCAGCCCAAGGGCAATTTCTCGACGGACAGTGTCATCGCGCTCCGGGATGCCGCAATCGGCGGGCTCGGCATTGCGCTGCTGCCGCTTTACTGCGCAAGCGAGGCGCTGCGGGCCAGGCAGCTGGTGCGGATACTTCCGGGGCACCCACTGCCGGATTCACCGCTCTACGTGCTCATTCCCGACAACCGGCATGTGCCGCGCAAGGTGCGAACGCTGATCGCTTTTCTTGCGAAGTGGGCGGGAAGCGAACTGAGCTGAAACGCAGTTATCCGGCGGGACGCTCTTACACGCAAGGAGCCGCTTGTGGCAAGTGGCGGCGCCACGGCACACTTGCACCGCAGGTCTCAGAAATGCGCCGGGATTCCGGCGCCTCTTCAGTCAACCCTTTCAGTCAAATTTTCCGACCAGGCCGCAGCAGGCATGCCCAATATTGTCTTCCCGTCAGCAATTGTTCAGAGAATCCACAGTCTGGTCGCCTCGGAGATCGGGGCACAGCCGCGTCAGGTCGCGGCGGCCGTCGCACTGCTCGACGAGGGCGCCTCGGTGCCCTTCATTGCGCGCTACAGAAAGGAGGCCACGGGAAATCTTGACGATACGCAGTTGAGGAACCTCGAGGAGCGGCTCGGATATCTGCGCGAGCTTGAAGAACGCCGTGCGACCGTGCTTTCCTCGATCGATGAGCAGGGCAAGCTGACGCCCGGATTGCGCAAGGCGCTGGAGGAGGCAGGCACGAAGCAGACGCTGGAGGATCTCTACCTCCCCTACAAACCAAAGCGGCGCACCCGGGCGCAGATCGCGCGGGATGCGGGCCTCGAGCCTCTGGCGGACAGTCTGCTCGCTGATCCGGGACTCGATCCCCGGGTCGAGGCGGAAAAATATGTGAAAGTCGTCGAGGCCGCCGAAGGCGTCGAGGCGGTGAACGTACCTGATGCGAAGGCTGCGCTGGACGGCGCGCGGGACATCCTTTCCGAGCGCTTCGCCGAGACGGCGGAGCTGCTCGCAGCCTTGCGCGCGAAGCTCTGGGATGAAGGCCTGCTGAGTTCGAAGCCTGTCGCGGGCAAGGAGATGGCGGAGGAGGAGAAATTCCGCGATTACTACGCGTACTCGGAAGCGATCAGGACGATTCCCTCGCATCGCGCACTTGCGCTGTTCCGCGGACGTACCGCGGGCGTCTTGCATCTGGAGCTTGCGCTGGGCGAGGCGCAGGAAGCGCTCGAGCCGCATCCCTGTGCGGCGATGGTCGCCCATCACTTCGGCATCCGCGATCTCGGTCGACCGGCAGACGGCTGGTTGAAGGACGTGTGTCGCTGGACCTGGCGAGTGAAGGCCTCGCTGAATCTCACGATCGAACTGCTGCAGCGACTCAAGGAGGCGGCGGGTGCCGAGGCGATCCGGATATTCGGGCGCAATCTTCACGACCTGCTGCTCGCTGCGCCCGCAGGGGCGCACACGGTGCTCGGCATTGATCCGGGCCTGCGCACCGGCTGCAAGCTTGCAGTCGTTGATCCGACCGGAAAGCTGCTGGACACGGCGACGATTTACCCGCATGCGCCGCGCAACGATACCCAGGGCGCGCTCGCTGCGCTGGAAGCGCTGGTTGCGAAGCACGCGGTGGATCTGATCGCGATCGGAAACGGAACTGCAAGCCGGGAGACGGACAAGCTAGCGGCTGAGCTGATTGCACGCATGCAGACGAAATCCGGCGGACGGCGGCTCGCGAAGCTAGTGGTGAGCGAGGCGGGTGCATCGGTCTACTCCGCCTCCGAGTTCGCGGCGAAGGAATTTCCGGAGCTCGACGTAAGTCTCAGGGGGGCGGTGTCGATCGCGAGGCGTCTGCAGGATCCGCTGGCGGAACTCGTCAAGGTCGAGCCGAAGGCGATCGGCGTGGGTCAGTATCAGCATGACGTGAATCCCAGGGAACTCGCGCGCAGGCTTGACGCGACGGTCGAAGACTGCGTGAACGCGGTTGGCGTAGACGTCAATACTGCGTCCGTCCCGCTTCTTGCCAGGGTCTCCGGCCTGAACGCGGCGCTGGCGAAGAATATCGTCGAGTTCCGCGATGCCAACGGCCCGTTCCCGAACCGCGAAATGCTGAAGCGCGTCCCGCGCCTGGGCGACAAGACCTTCGAGCAGGCCGCAGGATTCCTGCGCATTGCGAATTTCCCGCACCCCGAAGCAAACCCGCTCGATCGCTCGGCGGTGCACCCGGAGGCGTATCCGATCGTCGAACGGCTGCTCAAGACACTTGGCAAGGGACTGGGCGAGGTGATGGGGCAGGCCAGCCTGCTCAGGTCCGTCGATGCTGCAGGTCTGACCGACGAACGCTTCGGTCTTCCCACGGTGCGCGATATCCTTGCCGAGCTCGAGAAGCCGGGTCGCGACCCGCGCCCGGAATTCAGGGCGCCGAGTTTTCGGGAGGGGGTCGACAAGCTGTCCGATCTGAAACCCGGAATGCTCCTGGAGGGTGTCGTGACGAATGTGGCCGCGTTCGGCGCCTTCGTCGATGTCGGAGTCCATCAGGACGGTCTGGTGCATGTCTCCGCACTTTCCAATCGCTTCGTCAAGGATCCGCACGCGGTGGTGAAGCCTGGGCAGATCGTGAAGGTCAAGGTACTTGAGGTGGACGAGAAGCGGCAACGCATCGGCCTGACGATGCGCCTGGAGGATGTGCCGGGCGGCGTCGCACGACCCAAGGCGGGCGCTGGGAACGCGCAGCGAGAAAACGAACCCAGGACCGGGGCGCGGGGGCGTCCGGAACGTCAGGCAGCGCCACGGGAACCGCGACCCCAGGGAGCGATGGCCCTTGCGCTTGCGAAACTGCGAAAGTAGCGCAGGACGCCACACCTAGAATCCACGCTCCGCATCCATCCTTCCGGCGGCGGATCGCCGGATCACCGAGGCAAGGTCATGAGCCTTCAATCCGGATCCGGCCTGGCGACCAGGCCGTTCATTCTGCTTATCGTTGCGACCACGCTTGCCTACGGCAATCAGTGGGTGCTGACGCCGGTGATACCGCTCTACGTGCAGGAGCTCGGCGGGTCTGCCTTCGTCGCCGGACTCGTGCTGCTTGCCTTTGCGGTGCCGAGCTTCTCGGTACGACCGCTGGTGGGGCGCATCGCCGATCGCTGGAGCGCAGCCGGGGTGCTGGCGATCGGGCTTGCGATGCTCGGCGCCGCGACTCTGCTCCTCCTGGTTCCCATGCTGGCGATGGTTTTCATTGGCAACATATTGCGCGGACTTTCGTGGGCCGGTGTGAATACCGGCGCCTATACCACCCTCGCGATCGTTTCGCCGCCGGATCGGCGGGGCGAGGCCGCGGGTTACTTCAGCAGCGCGCTCACCGGGGCATCCATCGTGTTCCCGGCGATCGGCCTGTGGTTGATTGCAGGGCCCGGAGGCTACCGCGATGCATTTCTGATCGCCACGCTGTTCGCCCTGGCGGGGCCCCTGTTTGCGGTCAGTCTCGCAAGAATGCAGTCCGGTGCGAGGCAGGCGCCGGCTGCTGCCGAAGAGACGGGTGGATCGCTCATCGACCGGGGGGTGCTGCTCGCTACCGGCCTGAACCTTTGCACCTCTCTTGTGGCGCCGGCGCTGATGGCCTTCCTGCCGCTCTACGCGAGGTCGCTCGGCATCGGCAATATCGAGTGGTTCTACGTGATTGCCGGGGCGACGAGCATTCTCGTGCGGCCGATACTCGGACGCCATTCAGATGCCGTGGGCAGGGGGCCGGCGATCGGATTCGGACTCGGCGCCCAGCTGTTCGGGCTGGTGCTCATCATCCTCGCCGATGGACTTTCCCTGATTCTGATCGGAGGCTTCTTTGCGTCCCTCGGCACCGCACTGATCGGGTCGAGTGCCACGGCACTTGCCATGGACCTCGTCGATCCCCGCCATCGCGGGCGCGGCATGGCGACTTTCAGCATGTCCTTCCAGCTCGGTGCTGGCGTCGGGGCGCTGATCTCTGGCGCGCTTGCTGATCTGACCGGACTGCGCAGCATGTACTACGGAGCGCTCGCGATCACCGTGGTGGGCTTCTTTCTGCTTGGGAGTGCATGGTCCTCATTGCCTCGGCCTGGCAAGGCGGACTAGTCCGGATTCTTCCGGCACTGTCCGTCATCATGGGTGGGACGGTGTTGAAGGCGGCGGATAATATTCATAAGTACTTGGTATTAAAATAAATTCTATTCATGCAATTCATGCATCAATAGAATTCATTGATTCTAATCCGTCTGAAACTCGGTCCGCTGACCTAGGTATCCGAGCCTGCGCCGTCCTTCTCCTTGGGGCCTCCGAGCGCAGCGGTGAGATCGGCCAGCAGCGTCGAGAGTTCGCCCGTCATCAGCGTAAAGTCGATCGCGAACTGCTCCGCCTCGTCCTGAATTTCGCCGTCCCCCTCGCGTTTCAGAATGTCGAGGAACTGGATACGCTTGATGTGCATGTGTTCGGTGAGCACGAACGAAATCCGGTCGTTCCAGGTCAGGCCCAGCCGCACCGGGACCTTGCCCGCCTTGATGTGCTCTCGGATATCCCGGCCATGCAGATCGTGGCGCGCATAGCGCACGGTCGCCTTGCTCGCATCCGGGGCGCGGAGTTCCAGATCCTGGTCGATGGTGAAGCCACCGTCGGCTTCTTCCGCCACCAGCCACTGCGTCATCAGCGACGCGGGAGAACGCACCGTGTCCAGCCTGATTGCGGCAGCCCGGTCTTCGGTCCTGCGCAAGGTCTCCACGAGCTGCTCGGCCCGGGGTTCTCCCGCGGCGTCGATCGCGAGCAGGCCTGCCGCCGCATCAATCCAGCCGAAGGTGGTGCGTCGGCGGCTGAGCGCACGGGCCATGAGCTGGGTGGTGACCTGTTCCTTGATGTCACGCATCTGCTTGCGGCCGACGGGATAGGTCTGCTTCATCGACTGCTCGGCTGCGCGCTGCTTCGTCTCATCCTTGATGACGGAGGCGGGCAGGATCTTCTGTTCCGTTCCCAGCGCGATCAGCCAGTGAGTACGCTCGCGATACAGGAAAGAGCCGTCCGCCTCCGGAAACGTCCAGCCCCTGCTTTCCATTTCGAAGCTGCCGCACGGCTGAAGAGCATCGCGGGCAAGACGCTGCTCCAGTTCGTCCGGATCAATCTCGCGGGCAGCGGGCAGTCGATAGACAAGCAGATTCTTCAGCCACATGGTGCATCCGGAAAAGCGGCGGATTATACGGACTGACCGCGCCTGCCATGGCGAGGATCGCTAATCGAGCTTCATGCGTCTCAGCTCCGGCACCCAGTTCCTGAACTGGTTCGCCACAAATTGCTGCGCGTCGGCCTGGCTGCCAGGCATGGGCAGGCTGCCGATGTCAGCCAGTGCCTTGAGTACCTGCGGATCCTCGATGGTGCGCGCGATCGCAGCGTGCAGTTGTTCGATCACCGGACGCGGTGTGGCGGCCGGTGCGAAAACGGCATTCCAGGTTCCCCATTCAAAGCGCAGCCACTCTGGAAAACCGGCCTCGGCGAGCGAGGGGGCATCGGGCAGGTCCTTGAGTCGTTTCCCATCCATGACAACAAGAGCTCGCAATTTCCCCGAGCGGACGTGGCCGAGAATATTCGCCGGCGAGAGCATCGCCAGCGCAAGCTGACCGGCGAGAAGGTCGCTGGTCGCAGGACTGTTGCCTTTGTAGGGGACGTGAACGAGTTCCACGCCCACCTGCTGGAAGAGCAGGGCGGGACCGACATGGTTCAGCGTGCCGATACCGGCGGAGCCGTAGGAGAATTTTCCGGGCTGCGCACGAAACGCCGATAGAGCCGCCTGCAGATCGGCGTACCCGGACGCGGTGGGCACCGTAAGTATGAGCGGCGCCTTTGCGACCAGGCCCACGGCGACAAAGGCCTGCTGCGGATCGAAACTGAGGGGCGGCGCAACGACGGTGGTGAATATGTGCGAAGACGCTCCGGAGAGGAGCAGGGTGTAGCCATCGGGTTGGGCGGACGCGGCCGCAGCCACGCCTATCCTTCCGCCCGCACCGCCCCGGTTCTCGATCACGACAGGCTGGCGGAGCACCCGGGTGATCCCGTTGCCGACCAGACGCGCGATGACATCGGTGTTCCCGCCCGGGACATACGGAACAATCAGATGGATCGCCTGGGACGGATAGCGCTCCTGCGCGGCGGAGAACTGCGCTGTAGCGAGCGCCATCGCAAGCGCGGCGGCCTTCAGGGCCGTCGAGGATGCTGCAAATAGCCGAAACATTTCCGCTCCTTCCGGTCCGCCGGCGCACATGGCAGCAGTCCTTTGCGTGGAAACAAGGGACCGATCCGGCATGGCTCGTGAGGTGGATTTTAGGCTTGCCCGCGAACTCGTCCGGAGTCGGCAACGCGGTAGCGGGCGCTAGAATCCGGCACCGCGACAAACACGGGGAGTGCAGACATGCGAGGCGGATTTCGCGTATACGACAGTGATACCCATATCTCACCTTCTGCCGAAACGCTGGAGAAACATTTTTCGGAGAAGCTGCGCGCGCGCGCCGTCGAGCTGGAGGCAGCCAAGGTGCCGCAGGTGATACACGATGGGAGCATGAAGTACCCGGAGCCCCACCCGAAGCGCTTCCGCTTCGGGCCGCGTGGCGGCGGCTGGCGAGCCGATCCCCCCCGCCGGCTAGGCGAGGCCGAAGCGCGACCGCCCTCCTCGGGGCTGACCGTCGGCAAGCTGATGTCCGCGACGCCGCCGCGGCTGTATACCGACGACTGGGATTTCGCAGGGCGTCTGCAGGACATGGATGCAGAGGGCGTGGATGTTGCGCTGCTGGTGAATCCTGGCGGCCCCAGTGGTCACCCGGATCGTGAAGTCAACGTCGAATTCATGCGCGCCCAGCATCGGCACGTGGATGCCTATTGCTCGACCGATCCGCGACGGCTGAAGTCGCTCATTTCCGTCAATGCGCTCTATATTGAGGAATCGGTCGAGGAAATCCGGCGCTGGGGGAGCGCGCGATGGGTCGCAGGCGTCTACATTTCGCTGCCGCTCGACTATCCGCTTGATCATCCGGATCTGCACCCGATCTGGAGCGCAGCGAACGAGAAGAACCTCTGCTTCGTGCACCACAGTTTCTCCGAGGGTTATCCCGGATACCGGGACCTGTGGCGCAATCCCTTCATCGGGCGCACAGCCTCGCACCCCTGGGGCGCGATGCGTGCAATGTCGTCGTTTTTCGGCGCCGGCCTGTTCGATCGCTATCCCAATCTGCGATTCGCGATACTCGAGTGCGGATTCGGCTGGATTCCGTTCTGGGCCGTGCGCATGGAGGATCAGGCCGAGTACATGGGCTTTGTCGCCGAGAATCTGCAGCACAGCATGCTCGAATACGCGAGCAGCGGACGGTTCTTCGCATCCGCCGTTCTGCACGAGGGCGGCCGCATGGTGAAGATGGTGTCCGACTATCTCGGCGAGCAGCTCCTCATGTTCGGTTCCGACTACCCTCACCCGGAAAGCCGCTTCCCGGGCTCGGTCGACGTGGCGCTCGGCTGGAAAGAACTCGACCAGGGCCTGATGCGCAAACTGCTGTGGGACAACGCGGTGCGTGCCTTCGGGGAACCCTGAACGGCCGACCGGAGGCCGGGGCATGAGATGAGACGAGTTAACGCTTGGCAACCTAAATATCAGGGGGAGTGATGGCAAAACCGACGATACGTTCCAGCTGGGTCATGGCAAATGGCGTGAAGACCCACTACAGCGAGTGTGGCGATGAAGGCCCAGCGGTCGTGCTGCTGCATGGCGGCGGCCCTGGAAGCTCGGGCAAGGCAGGCTGGCGATTCATGCTGCCGGCGCTTGCCGAAGCGGGTTTCCGGGTCTATGCCCCGGATCAGCTTTCCTATGGGCTTACCGACACACGACCGCATGCCTGGCCGGTAAACGGCCATCAGAGTCTGGTGGATCATGTGGCGGCTTTCATCGATGCGCTCTGCCTCGAGAATGTGCTCCTCGCAGGCAATTCTCAGGGGGCATACGTGGCCGCCAAGTACACGCTCGATCATCCCGCGAACGTGCGCAAGCTGTTCCTGATCGGGAGCGCCACGATCAGCGCGGCGATGGGCTTTCCGATGCCCGATACCGAAGGCCTCCGACTCATGAACTCCTATGACGGGACGCCCAGGGCCATGCGCGCCTTTCTGGAGGCGATCACCTTTGATCGGAGCACGGTGACGGATGAACTGATCGCGGATCGTGTCGCGGTCTCCAACCGCCCCGGGATGGTCGACAGCGTCAAGGCATTCGCGGAAGGCCGCGCGAAGGCGTCCAAGGACGCTAACTGGAAACAGCGGTTCGAGGTGCGGACGAGACTCCCGCAGCTGAACATCCCTTCGATGTTCATCTGGGGGGCGGACGACAAGTTCGCACCCATGTCGCTCGGAAAGAGCATCGAGCCGCTGCTGCCGAACATAAAGTTCACCTATGTCGAAGGCGCAGGCCATCAGTGCCAGACCGACCGACCGGAAGTCGTGAACAAGATGGTTATCGACTTCTTCAAGGCCTGATAGCTCGGGTGGCAGGGGCGATGCGGAATCGGCTGCCCTGCCTCCCGGGCGCCGTAACGCGGGCGCAGTAATTTGACTCGGGGCGAATTAGCTCAATTACTTTCTCTGGTCGGCGTAAGCTGTCGCAGGCGACTTGCGGATGTGCCCGTCGGGCTGCAGCAGATTTTTTCGATGCAAAGCAACCGATAATTCTGCTGGTCCGAACTTGGCGTCAGGGTTACCCTATTAATCGGTACTCGTCGGATGAGCTCATACAAAGGCAAAGGCAAACAAAGATGAAATCCCTTTTGATATCGGTTTTGACGCTGGTTCTAACGCTCGGCCTGACCTTAGGCTCGACGCAGGCCGATGCGGCGAAGCGCCTCGGTGGGGGTAAGTCGCTAGGCATGCAACGGCAGGTGACACCGCCGCCGGCCAAGGCGCCTCAGGCGGCACAGGCCCCGACCCCCGCAGCGCCTGCTGCCGCAGCGGCAACGCCGGGACGCTCCTGGATGGGGCCGCTCGCCGGGCTCGCCGCCGGGATCGGACTCGCCGCCTTGGCATCCCACTTCGGTTTCGGCCAGGAACTTGCGAACATGATGATGATTGCGCTGCTCGTCATGGTGGTGCTGGCGGTGATCGGCTACGTGATGCGCCGACGTGCCGGGCCGCAGCCCGCGATGGCCGGTGCGTCCACGCAGCAGTACAGCGCTACCCCTCCCGAGCCTGTCGCGGCGCGTCCATACGAAGCGCCTGTTGCCGGATCGGCGGCTAACGCTGCGCAGCAGCCTGTTTACCCTGCAGGTTTCGATGCCGCCGGATTCGTACGCAATGCCAAGGTGAGCTTCATTCGGCTTCAGGCGGCGAATGATGCGGGCAATCTGGATGATCTGCGCGAATTCACCACGCCGGAAATGTATGCCGAGCTGAAGATGAACATCGACGAGCGTGGCAAGGACGCCCAATTCACCAATGTGGTAACGCTCGATGCGGACGTGCTCGAGGTCTTGGAGGAGCCGAACCGCTATCTCGTCAGCGTGCGTTTCACCGGGCAGGTGCGCGAGGGTGATGCGCCGGTGGAAGCGGTCGACGAAATCTGGCACCTGACGAAGCCGCTCGATGGTGCGAGCGGCTGGTTGCTGGCAGGCATTCAACAAAGTCGCTAGTCAATAGCCGGATCGCTCCGGCTTCCCTGGATGGCGTCGGAGCCCGTGCGGCTACGGCGCCATTCCTATTTCTGGGTCCGTCAGTTCGGCGGCTCTGGCGGCGCTGCCAAACACCCGGCTGTCGCTGCGAAAGATTTCGTGCAAAGCTTCCGGTCCAGCAGGTGTCTTCGGGCTGTCATGTGGCGTCGCCGCGGATGAGCAAGCGACGCCACATCTTCCATCGTCCGCTTCCGCGTTACTGCGCCTTTGCCCCCGAGATCCTGACTGCCTCACCGTAGATCCGGATTTCATTGCGAATGACGGCAGCGAATGCCTCCGGCGTTCCGGCCGAGGTCGAGGACGATCCGATTTCCTGGATCTTGGCTCGGAATTCCGGCTCGCGGCCGACCTGGGTGGCGACCTGCGACAGACGCTCGATGACGGCGCGCGGCGTGCCGGCCTTGGTCACGAAGCCCTGGACGCCGCCGACGTCGAATTCAAGTCCGGTCTGCTCGGCGATCGTCGGGACTTCCTGCATCCACTCGGTACGCTTCGCGCGGGTCACGCCCAGCATCTTCAGCTTGCCGGCCTTCACCATGGGCAGGACGACGGCGCCGGAGCCAGCGGCGATCTGGACGTCGCCGCGCAACAGCGCGCCGACCACCTCGCCACCGCCGTTGTACGGGATATGGCGGACGTCGAGCTTCAGCTGCGCCTTGATCGATTCGGTCATGAGCTGGTGGACCGTGCCGATGCCCGGGGATGCATAGTTGAAGGCGCCGGGCTTGGCCTTGGCCAGGGCGACGAACTCCTTGAAGCTGTTGAACGGCTCGCCCGATGGCGCGACATAGATCAGCGAGTTCTCGTACAGGCTCGTCACCGGCGCCAGATCGCGCATGAAATCATAGGGCACCTGCTGCATCGCAGGCAGGATCGCCCAGTGGCTGGAGTCCGCTGCCATCAGGGTATGCCCGTCGGGCGCCGCAGCGAGCGTTTCGTTGATCGCGATGATGCCGTTCGCTCCCGGCTTGAATTCCACGACGAAGGGCTGACCCAGCAGGGCGCTCATCTTCTCCGAGTACATGCGCGGGCCGGCTTCGGACATGCCACCCGATCGGTAGGGGATGAATACCCGGACCGGCTTGGTCGGGAAGGCCTGGGCGGCGGCGTCCAGTGCCACCGCTGCAAAGCAGGTGAGGCCCGCCGCCAGAGCCGGCAGATGCCGGAAGGCCGTCCGGACACGTTGGAAACCGGTGTTGCGTGTTGCGTAGATCTTGCTCGTCATGCTCTCCCCCTAGATCGTCTCGTAGCGAATCAATCGTCAACTGCCGCTCCTCGGCGGCGTACGTTTCCTAGAGGCCCTGCATAGCCCGCCGTGCTTGCTAAAACAGGATCTCAGCGTCCGATCTTAGTGCATGCAGCGGATCGGAACAATCCGCTGCGGCGCTTGCACCGCAGACGCTGTTTCGCAGGCGGCGCCGGTGTAGGCAATGCTGCAGAGTAATATTCGCCGACAGGGTGAGGAGAGGCGCGGTTCGCAGCGGGTCCATGCGCATGATTTCCTTCCTCGATGTGTGCCGGTCTGGCGCCGGCAATGGCAAGGTGCGTCCAGTTCGACATGTGCGAGATCTGTCTACTATTCCTGGAGAAGCGGAAGATGCCCAAGCGCGACTACCCGATCATCGACGGCGATGGTCATATTGTCGAGAACTTCGACGAGATCCTCGATTTTCTCGAGCCGCCCTACAAGGGCAAGAAGCAGCTCCGCGGTCTCGGGCAGCTCTGGCCTTCGCTCGACGGATTCAACCGCGCGGCGATGGCGGCCCAGTACGACATCGACACGCCGCTGCACACCTCTCCGAAGGCGGTAAGCGAGATGATGGACGAAGTGGGCATCAGCGCGACGGTGCTCTATCCGACACTTGCGCTGGCGCACGGGTCCATCCGGCAGGCGGAGTGGTCGGTGGCACTGGCGCGCGCCTACAACACCTGGATGTCGGAGACCTACTGCAAGGAAGACAAGCGGCAGAAATTCGTGGCGCTGATCCCGCTGCAGGATCCTTCCGCGGCAGCCGAGGAGTTGCGCCGTGCAACGACTGAACTCGGCGCGGTCGGAGGTGTGCTGTGCGGCGCCGGCTTTACCGAGCCGCTCGGTTCATCGTTCTTCCAGCCGCTCTACGCCGAGGCCGACCGGCTTAAGACGGCACTCGTGTGCCATGGTGCGCCGGCCTCGGCGCTGCCGGATATCTTCACCAAATTCACGCACCTGTTCGTGCTGAATCATCCGATCGCCCAGATGACGCAGATGGCTTCCATGTTTCAGGCTGGCGTGATCGACAAGTACCCCAATATGCGGGTCGGCTACTTCGAGGCGGGGATGAGCTGGGTCCCGCATCTGCTTGGCCGACTCTCTCGTACGGTAGGCATTGCCGGCATCGAGGCGGAGCCTGCATACCGCGTGGAGAAACGGCTTGATCCGCGCGAGCACATCAGGGAGGGGAGGGTGTTCTTCAGTCTCGAAGGCGAGGAACCGATGATCGCCGAGATGCAGAAATATCTCGGCGCGGATTGTTTGTGCTTTGCGAGCGACTTTCCGCATGAGAACGGCACGGCCGAGCGCGTCGCGCATGAACTCGCGGAAATCGAGGAGCTCGAGGACCTCGACCTGAAGACGCGTATCGGGATGGTCGGCGGCAACGCCGCGAAACTCTACGGTCTGAACTGATCGAAGCTCGACGATAGGAGGAGGGAAGATGTCTGATCTGAGGTTCAAGGCCCTGCGTGCGCTTTGTGTTGCGGGCTGTGCGATTGCCGGCGCCGTTCCGGCGGGCGCACAGGACTATCCATCGAAGACGGTAAGCATCATCGTGCCCGCGCCCGCCGGGGGCGGGATCGACTTCATCGCGCGGCTCTACGCGGGCGAGCTGAACAAGCGCTGGAAACAGCCGGTGATCGTGGACAACCGTCCCGGCGCCGCCGGCTTCGTAGGCGCCGAGGCGACCGCGCGTGCACCGGCCGACGGATACACGCTCTTGATGACGACCGATTCGACCATGACGCAATCGATCTTCCGCAAGGTACAGTTCGACGGTACGCGCGACCTCGCTCCGATTGCGATGACGATGGTTTCTCCGCAGGTCTGCTTTACCAACAATGAGACCGGCTTCAAGACATGGCAGGATCTCGTTGCGCATGCCAGGGCGAATCCGGGCAAGCTGAACTACGTCGACTATCCGGCGACGACAGTGCATCTGTACATGCGCGGGCTGCAGAAGTTGAGCGGTATTTCGATGACCCCCGTGCCCTACAACGGCGAGGCGCCGGGCATACAGGCTGTCCTCGGCAATTCCACGCAGCTCTTCTGCACGGTGCTCGGCCGGATCAACGAGCTCGTCAAGGCCGGCAAAGTCACGGCGCTGGGGGTGACCAGTCGCGAGGCGGTGGCGGCGCTGCCTGCGGTGCCGACGTTCCGCTCGATGGGCATTGATTTCGAATGGCCGCTCTGGTTCGGACTCATGGTGCCCTCGGCAGTGCCGCGCGAGGTGCTTGCGAAGCTCCAGGCGGATGTCGCAGAAATCCAGAAACTGCCGGAAATTCTGAGCAAAGTTTCCGGCACAGGTCTGTTGCCCGAGACCCGTCCGCCGGCAGCGAGCGCGGCGGAGATGACCGCCACCGGACGTCAGTTCAAGGACATGGCGAAAGAGTTCGGCATCCAGCCGGAGTGATCACCAACGCGCGAGATTCGCGTTACCGCATCGGCGGAAAAACGGAGGAGGCAGGATGGCGATACTGGTGATAGGCGGCGGGCTGATCGGCTCGCAGATCGCGCGGGTGCTGGTGGAGAGCGGTCGTGCCCCGATCATTTATGATCGCTCCCCGCAGCCGGGGGCGCTCGGGGAGATCGTCGATCTGTCCAAGGTGACGCTCGTCCAGGGCGACATTCTGCGGCCCTGGGATCTCGCTGCGGTGCTGCGCCGGGAAAAGATCGAGGGCATCATCCACACGGCCGCCTATCCGATGCTCACTGCAGGCGCGCAGGCACGTCCCTACGATGCGATCGAGGTCAACATCATGGGCACGACCAACGTGCTGGAGGCGGCCGCGACCTTCGGCATTCCGAAGGTGGTCGTGGTCAGCTCGGCCGTGCTGACCTACAGCATGGAAGGCGGGGCCGATGGTGGCGATCTTGGCCGGGAAGAAGCCTTCCCGCGGCCGATGACCTTCTATGCGGCGACCAAGCAGGCGGTGGAGGGCATCGCACTCAACTACGCGCGCTGGCGCGCGGTGGATGTGCGCATGGTGCGCTACGCTGCGGTGGCGGGACCCTGGACAGGGCAGGGCGGCGGCGAGCCGACCAATATTTTCCGGGCGATGGTCGAGGGCGCGATGCGCCACGGCAAGGCCGAAGTGCCGAATGTCGCGATCGAATGGATCTACTCACGCGATGCCGGGCGAGGCACGGTGCTCGCCTACGATGCGAAGGTGGACAAGGACCGGGTGTTCAACCTCAGTCTGGGCGCTACCACCACGCCCGAGAACTTCGTGCAGGCGCTCAAGGAGGCATTCCCGGGTGTGGACGCGCGCGTGAAGACCGGGCCGGGCATGGTCGGTGCCCCTCCGGATGCGAAGTCGCTCGACATGCGGCGCTCGAAGTCCGTGCTCGGCTACACGCCGGAGTACGACATGGCAGGCGCGCTGCGCGACTACGCGGCCTGGCTCAAACCCAGATTGAAGTAGTACGCAGGTGGACCGGATGAACGAGGAGATGCACATGAAAGCGAAGGATCAATCCCGGAAGCGCAGCTTTCTGCGTGTATCGCTTGCGGCAACCTTGACTGTCGCGACGGCTGCCATCGGGCAGACCTGGCCGTCGCGCACGGTGCGCGTCGTGGCCCCGTTTACGCCGGGTGGGACGGTGGACCTGATGGCCAGGCTGCTGGCAGAGAAACTGCCTGCGGCAATCGGCACCTCCGCCGGCTTCGTGGTCGAGAACCGGCCGGGCGCGGCGGGGAATGTCGGGACCGATTATGTGGCCAAGCAGCCCGCGGACGGCTACACGCTTCTGGTGCACGGGAGTGTGGCCGCATCTGCTGTATTCGGGCAGGTGCTGCCCTACGATCCGTTCAAGGATTTCGCGCCGATATCGCAGCTTGCCGTGACCATACTCGTGCTCGCGACGAGCGCGAATGTGCCTGCCACGAACCTGAATGAACTCATCGCCTATGCGCGCGCGAACCCGGGGAAGCTCACCTATGCATCGGTGGGCGCGGGTACGCCCCAGCATTTCGCCTCCGAACTGCTCAGGCAGATCGCGAAGATCGACATCGTTCATGTTCCTTACAAGGGCGGCGCGCAGGTGGTTGCGGCGCTGCTCGCGGGCGATGTCGGATTCTCCGTGAATGGTGCGAACACTGTCACGCCGCACGCAGGTGGCGGCAAGCTGCGCATGATCGCGGTGCCGATGCCGACCCGCAGCGCCTACATCCCCAACGTGCCGACGATCGCGGAGTCGCTCCCGGCCTACGATCTGCCGACCAGCTGGCTCGGGCTCTACGCTCCGGCGGGGACGCCGCGTCCGATCATCGACCGCCTGAATCAGGAAGCGAATCGCATCGTCACCGATCCGCAGATTGCGAAGGACCGTCTGTTCACCATCGGACTGGAACCAATCGGCACCACGCCGGAAAAGCACATGGAGGTGATCCGCAGCGATCTGGCGAAGTACGTCCGGATCGCGAAGGACGGCAACATCCGGCCCGACTGACCGGGGCTTGCGGCATAATCCGGCGGCCCCGGGTACCCGCCCGGGACGTGCGATGAATTGAACGAAAGCTACGACCCATGACGATACGCGGCAAGGCCTGCATCGTCGGTGCCTACGAGCACCCGACGCGCAAGGCGCCTGACAAGACCGTTGCACAGTTGCATGCTGAATCCGCGCGCGGCGCTCTGGCTGACGCCGGTCTTTCCCTGAAGGACGTGGATGGCTATTTCTGCGCGAGCGATGCGCCGGGGCTGGGTGCGCTCAGCATGGTTGACTACCTGGGCCTGAATCTGCGGCATGTCGACACGACGGAAACCGGCGGCTCGTCCTATATCGTGCACGTTTCCCACGCGGCACAGGCGATCGCGGCGGGCAAGTGCAACATCGCGCTGATCACCCTCGCGGGCCGGACCCGCTCCGAAGCCCAGGGTGGCACGGTGCCGCGCAACTGGGGACCGAACATACCGGATTCGCCTTTCGAGGCGCCGTTCGGCACGGTCACCGTGAACAGCTACGCGCTTGTGGCGGCGCGCCACATGCACGAATTCGGCACGACGTCGGAACAGCTCGCCTGGATCAAGGTCGCGGCATCGACGCACGCACAGTACAACAAGAACGCAATGCTGCGCGATGTGTATACCGTCGAGGATGTGGTGAATTCACCGATGATCTCGGACCCGCTGCACCGGCTGGATTGCTGCGTCGTCACTGACGGCGGCGGCGCGCTCATCGTCACGCGGCCCGAAATCGCGCGCGAGTTGAAGCGGCCGCTGGTCACGGTGCGCGGCGCGGGGGAGGCGATCAAGGGGCAGGACGGCGGCCGCATCGATCTCAGCTATACCGCGGCGGCGAGATCCGGGCCGATCGCCTTCGAGGAGGCCGGGGTGAAACCCGGCGATATCGACTACGCGTCGATCTACGACAGTTTCACGATCACGGTGCTCATGCAGCTTGAGGACCTCGGCTTCTGCGAGAAGGGCAAGGGCGGTCGCTTCGTCGCTGACGGCAATCTCATTGCGGGGCAGGGGAAGCTGCCGTTCAACACCGACGGCGGCGGGCTGTGCAACAACCATCCCGCTAACCGCGGCGGCATGACCAAGGTGATCGAGGCGGTCAGGCAGCTGCGCGGCGAGGCACATCCGGCGGTACAGGTCAAAGACTGCCGTCTTGCGGTGGCGCAGGGCATCGGCGGACTCATGGGTGCGCGCCACGGCAGCGGAACCCTGATACTGGAGAGGAGCTGATCATGCCCACCATGCACCAGGATCGAACGATCACCGCCCCGATGGTTTATCCGGACAGCGCGCCCTTCTGGGAGGCAGCGAAGGAATCGCGGCTGCTCATCAAGCGTTGCCGGGATTGTTCGCAGTTCCACTGGTATCCGCGCACGATCTGCCCGCATTGCGGCAGCGATGCCACGGAATGGGTGGCTGCCTCGGGACGCGCAACGATCTACTCCGTCAGCGTCACCCGGCGCGCGGGGCCGCAGGCCTATGCAATCGCCTACGTGACCTTGGAAGAGGGCGTGACGATGATGACCAACATCATCGACTGCGATCTCGATACGCTGCGCATCGGCGATGCAGTTACCGTGGCCTTTCGGGACAGCGACGGCGGACCGCCCGTGCCGATGTTCAGGCCGGTCTGAAACAGACAGTAAGGCGAGGGCGGCGCGAAAGGGGAGCACTACGAGGACCTTCAGGATAGATGGTAACGTATATGTTACCATCTATGTGTCGGGCCTTCAGTCGATTCCCTCCGCGCGGTTCCGGCCGGCTTAGTCAGTCCGGGATACAGTCCGGGTTTCACAATTTGTCACTGGGGAGCAGCTCGTGAGCACGAACAAGAAAACACTCAAGGTCGGAATGATCGGTATCGGAATGGGCGCGGCAGAGATCCTGCCTGCCTTCGATGCGCTGGACCATGTCGAACTCGTTGCCGGTGCGGATCCCGACCCCATCGTGCGCAAGGCGTATCAGGAGCGCTATCCGTCGGCCCGGCTCTATGAGACCGACGTCGAACTATGCCGCGACAAGAATGTGGATGCGGTGTGGATATCCACGCCCAACCGCTTTCATGCACCGCAGGCGATCCTTGCCGCCAACCACGGCAAGCACGTGGTCTCGGAAAAGCCCATGGCACTGAACATGCGCGAAGCCGAGGAGATGGTGCTCACGGCAGAGCGCAACAAGGTCCTGCTGATGGCCGGACATACCCAGTCGTATTCGACCCCGGTTCGCGCGATGCGTCGGGTGATCTCCTCCGGCGCGCTCGGCGCGGTCCGGGCGATCCACCTCTGGACCTACAGCGACTGGATGCTGCGTCCGCGTTCCGCCGAGGAACTCGATCCGGATCAGGGCGGGGGCGTGCCGTACCGACAGACGCCCCACCAGATCGATACGGTACGTCTGCTGGGCGGCGGACTGCTGCGCAGCGTACGTGGCACCACCGGCAAGTGGCATCCCGAGCGGCCGATTGCGGGCTACTACAGTGCCTATATGGAATTCGAGGACGGTACGCCGTGCACGATCATGCACAACGGCTATGGCTATTTCGTGACCGAAGAGCTGGTTCCCTGGACCAAGGGCTACATCCGCTACAAGCCCGACGAGCGCGCCGCCGTGCGCAAGGCGCAGATGGCCGGCAAGCGCGATGAGGAGGCGGAGAAGCAAACCATGCGCCTGGGCGGCGAGGACCAGGGGAGAGTGTTCACCGAGTGGTTCTCCTCGAACACCTGGTCGCCGGTCGATCTCGGGCTGGTGGTCGTGAGCTGTGAGCGCGGCGACATCCGGCATTCCAAGAACGGGCTGTACATCTACGACAACGACGGCGTGCATGAAGTCGATCTCAAGGGCAACATGAGCGCGGGGATGCGGCAGGCGGAACTCGAGGAGTTCTACGAAGCCGTGGTCGAAGGAAAGCGCCTGTTCCACAACGGCGCCTGGGGGCTTGCGACGCTGGAGGCCGGACTCGCTGTTACCGATTCGGGTCGTGAGCGGCGCGAGATCATGATGAAACATCAGGTCGCCGTGCCGGACGACTACGACACCGACTTTCCGGTTCCGTACCTGGACCGCAAGTAGGTTCCGTGTGGGCTGGGCACCAGGCCCGCCCACGCAATACGCGATAAGGTTTGCATGGGCGGCCCGCCGGCCCGCCCGTGGACTGTCCGATCAGGAGTCAGGCTGGCGCGACGCTGAAACCTGGAGGGGGGGAAGGTGACGCAAGAAGCTGTGCTTCAGCTGGAAGCGGTGACCAAGCGCTACGGGGATACCGAAGTCGTGACATCCTCGTCGCTTGCGATCGGCAAGGGGGAGGTTTTCACGCTGCTCGGGCCGAGCGGGTGTGGCAAGACGACCACGCTCAGGATGGTGGCGGGACTCGAGGCGCCTTCGGGCGGGCGCATCATCTACGAAGGCAAGGTCATGGCCGACCCGGCGCGCGGGGTCTTCGTGCCGCCGCACAAGCGCGGCATGGGCATGGTCTTCCAGTCGTATGCGATCTGGCCGCACATGACGGTATTCGAGAATATTGCCTATCCGTTGCGCCTGCGTGGCGTCGCGGGCGACGAACTCCGCGGGCGCGTCGAAAAAGTGCTCGATCTGGTCGGCATGACCGCGCTTATGGACCGGCCGGCCCCGATGCTTAGCGGCGGGCAGCAGCAGCGCGTGTCCCTGTGCCGCGCGCTGGTCTATGAACCCGATCTGCTGCTGCTGGACGAGCCTTTCAGCAATCTCGACGCGAAGCTCAGGGTGCAGATGCGGATCGAGGTCGGTCTGCTGCAACGCAGGCTGGGCTTTTCCGTGCTCTTCGTCACCCACGACCAGATCGAGGCGCTGACGCTTTCCGACCGGATCGCGGTGATGAGTGCGGGGCGCATCGAGCAGGTCGGAACCCCGCAGGAGATCTACGACCATCCCGCGTCGCCGTTCGTGCGTGACTTCCTCGGGCAGACAGTATTGATCCGGGGCACGCTTGCCGAGGGTGCTGAGGCGGGCATCCCGGGCGTCGTCGTTGCAGGTGGGGCGGGCGAGGCACTCTGCGTGGTCCGCGCCGGCAACAACGCGCTGAATGGCACCACGACCGGAAGTGCGGTGTCTCTGTCGATCCGGCCGGAGGATGTGGTGCTGAAGCGCGCCGACCAGGCCGCGGAGAATTCGGTGCTGGGCCTCGTCGAGTCCCTGGTATTCGTCGGCGACCGAATCGAGTTGCAGGTTACGCTGCAGAACGGCGACGCCGTGCTGCTGAACGCGCCGCGCTCGGGCGGCTGGGCGGCAGGCCAGACGATTCGGCTGGAGTGCCCTGTCGGGAGGACCTTCCTGTGGCCGGCCTAGGGGAGGCCGAAGCGGTCCGGGCAGTGCCGCTCTGGCGGCGGATAGAACCGCGAACACTGATGTTCACGCTGCTTTTCGCGGTTGTCGCGCTGTTCGTGATCTATCCGCTCGTCCAGGTGGTGATGCAGAGTTTCATGGTCACCCGGCCCGGTGTGCTGCCGGTGGTCTGGGGATTCAGCGGCTGGGAGGCAATCGCCGAGAACGTGGGGCTGCAGAAGGCCGCATGGAATACCGTGAAGCTCACGCTTGCGAGGCAATTCATCAGCCTGATCGGTGCCGTGTTCATCGCCTGGGTGCTTGCGCGCACTGACGTGCCGGGTGCGCGATATTTCGAATTTGCGTTCTGGCTCGCATTCTTTCTGCCGAGCCTCTCGATAACGCTCAGCTGGATACTCGCCCTCGAGCCGCAGTTCGGACTCTTCAACCAGCTGCTGCGCGGCTTCGAACCCGGAACCGGCCCGTTCAACATCTACTCGTTCTGGGGCATCGTCTGGGTGCACGTGATGGGTACGAATCTCGCCATCAAGGTGATGATCCTTACGCCGACCTTTCGCAACATGAATTCCGCTCTGGAGGACGCATCGCGTATCACCGGGGCAAGTAACCTTCGGACAACTTTCAAGATCTTTCTGCCGCTCATGATTCCGGCGATCCTGGCGGTCGAGCTGCTCGCGCTGCTGCGTTCTCTCGAAGCCTTCGAGATCGAGCAGATACTTGGCGTTCCGATCGGGCTCTTCGTGTTCTCGACCTGGATCTACGACACGATCAACCTGCCGGAGCCGAGATTCGATGCGGTCGGCGCGATCGCCGTGCTCATCGTTGTCGTTGCCACCTGCCTGATCCTGATCCAGAGGCTGATCGTCCGCAAGAACAGCCATGCGACGCTTTCTGGCAATTTTCAGTCGCGTCTCATTCGGCTCGGGGCCTGGCGCTGGCCGG
The DNA here is from genome assembly GCA_903834835.1 of uncultured Pseudomonadota bacterium. Classification (GTDB taxonomy): domain Bacteria; phylum Pseudomonadota; class Gammaproteobacteria; order Burkholderiales; family SG8-39; genus CAILKO01. Next base: position 56,985 of record CAILKO010000057.1, read on the forward strand.
TGTTCGGCTTTCTGCTGCTCATGGTGCTCGTGATCATCGGCGTGCCCCTCGTCTTTTCGCTGATGGGCACTTTCATGAAGCTCTTCGGCTTCTTCACGATTGCCGATCCATGGACTACGAAGCACTGGATGACCGCCTTCAATGACCGCGCCATCGTCCAGGCTCTGAAGAATACGGCGGTACTCGCGATCAGCACGGCGCTGATTGCGGTGTTCCTGCATTCACTAATTGCCTACATCATCGTAAGGGGAAAGTTCTTCGCGAAGAATGCATTTGACCTGCTGACCTGGCTCCCGTTTACGGTTCCGGGAATACTGTTGAGCCTGGGGCTCCTGACCCTCTTTCTCCAGCCTGCACTGCGTCCGATCTACGGAACCATGGCGACGCTGGTAATCGCACTCGTCATCGCTGGAATGCCCTTTGCGGTGCAGCTGATGAAGGCAAGCCTGATCCAGATCGGGAACGAACTCGAGGAGGCGTCGTGGGTCGCGGGCGGAAGCTGGTGGCGGACTTACACGCGAGTCGTGCTTCCCCTGATCAGTCCCTCGCTAGTGGTCATCGGTCTGATCAGCTTTATCGCGGCGGCACGCGATATTTCCCAGGTTGCGCTGCTATCCAATTCCAAGATCAGGCCGCTTTCCATGCTGCAGCTCGAATACATGATCGAGAGCAAGTACGAGGTGGCGGCGATACTCGCGACGATCCTGATGTTCTTCAGCGTGACACTCGCGGTGATTGCGCGCGTGTTCGGGTATCGCGGGGTACGGTCGAGCTAGCGGCGCAGGTGGAAAAGAAAAGGCGGCCTGCGGGCCGCCTTTTCTGTTTGCAAAGTAGAGCTACTTTGCTGCGGCACCGACCATCTTCACGAGAATTTCCGTCGTCTTGACGTACTCCACGTCGGTAAGTTCGTTGCCGAGCATGTGGACATATTTCTTCGACATGCTGGCTGCCTTCGTCGGGGCACCCGCGGGGACGTCGAGGCGGCGGCTGTTGTTGGTGGTGTCCTGCGCGTAGATCGTCTGCCCTTCCTTGGAAAGGAGCCAGTTGATCCAGAGCTTCGCTGCGTTCGGGTGCGGAACGCTGCGCGGGATCCAGAGGTCGTTGCCGGTGGAGGTGATCTGGGCGTCCTCGAGCACGATGCGCTGGACATGGTTCATCATGCCCTGCTCCTTGAACTCGCCCATCACCGGCTCCATCACGCCGATGCCGATCATGCGCTGGCCTTTGATGACTTGCTCGAGGATCTGCCGGGTGTCGCGGCTGTAGGCGGGTTCCTGGTCGACAAAGAGCTTCTTCATCATGTCTTCACCGTACGCGAGGCGGACCGCCATGGCCGGCGTGACCGTGGCACCCGAAGTCGGCACTGCAAACATCATCTTGCCCTTGAGTTTCGGGTTGAGCATGTCCTTTACGGTCTTCACTTCGGCGGGCTTGATGAGGTTGGTATTGATCCAGATGTGGCTGATCTCCTCCCAGACCGGTGCGAATCCGTACTGTTTCTCCTTGTCTCGGAAGCTTGCTTCCAGACCGTTCGCCCAGACTTTGGTATCGAGTACATCAGGCCTGAAGATCTGGGGGCGGATCGGCGCGAGCGCCTTGCCGTCACGCAGGGCCGGTCCGAACGGGCCGCTCGTCATGATGATGTCGTAGTTGTAGATGTTGCCCTGCTGCTCCTGCAGGATCTTCGGTACGATCAGGCTGCCGCTCGCAAACTGCTGCATGTTGACCTTGACGCCGAATCGCTTCTCGAACTCCGCGAGCGTGTTCTTCGGCAGTCCGCCCAGGCCGAAGCTGATCGCGAGATTAAGTTCACCTTCCTTTTTTGCGGCTTCAGCGATCTTCTTCCATTCCGCTTCCCAGTTCGAAGCGCCCTGCGCAAACGCGAGTTGCGGCGAAACGGCAAGTGCGGTCGCGGCCGCGGCAAGCTTCAGGAATGCCTTGCGTGACATCTTGTTCATATATCCCTCCCTCCAGAGTTGAAACGGCCAAGTTTTCGACGGATCGGCGATCCAGGGCTAACACGCTTGCGCCGGTGCAGACGGATCCTGTCACATACAGATTAGCGGATTTGCCAGTGACGTTCAGGATTCCTGGTCCCAGGAACGACGGGCCGGTGTTGCCTCATCATTCGAGCCCTGCGAACTTGCTCCGGATATAGGCTGACAGGCCGAGCGGCGCACGGCCGGTAAGTCGTTCCGGATCACCAGACGGGCGTGCCCATTCGCCTGCCTCGCTCGCCCGATAGATGCCGGCAGCGAGCGCCACAATGAAATCCGGCCGCCCCTGTGCTGCCATCACGGCGGAGAAGTCCTCGGCAGACCCTCCGGAGGACCGGATGGACCTGCCGCATGCCTGTGACAGCACTGCTGCGATCTGGTCGCGATCCAGCGCTTCCGGCCCGGACAACTCGTAGATTTTTCCCTCGTGGCCGTTGCCGGTCAGGGCCGCGATCGAGGCATCGATGACGTCCTGGCGGCAGACGAACGCGATACGTCCCTTGGCGCCGTACTCAAGCACACCAGTGCGACGGGCCTCTTCGAGCCACGGGTCGAGGTTCTCGGAGAACTCGTTGTTCCGCAGAAATGTCCAGACGAGACCGCTCGCCCGGATGCGGGCCTCGCTGTCCTCATGTATGGCAGCGAACGAATAGGGACTGCTCGAGCTCGGGTTGACCCGGCTCGTATAGACGATACGGCGCACGCCCGCGCGAACAGCTGCATCGATCGCGTTGCGGTGCAGCGGGATGCGTACCGGGGTGGCGCCGGTCGCGGAAATCAGGAAGAGTTTGTCGACGCCGGAGAAGGCTGCATCGAGCGATGCCGGCGAGGAAAAGTCGGCAGCGACGACCTGGAATCCGAGCGCGGTCAGGTCCTGCGCCTGCGCCGGGTCGCGGGTCGTGAGGCGTATACCCTCCGCGAGGCCTCGACTATGCAGCGCCAGTGCGAGGGCATGTCCGAGTCGTCCATTTGCTCCGGTGATTGCGATCAAGGGCTTGCTCCTCCGATTGGCGTGCCGCTGAGAATCACGGGGCTTCGCCTGGGGATTCTGGCACGCCGGCGCGATGCTCTCAAGGGCCGGGTTTGAATGTGGAAGTACATTTAGCGATTGCAGTGCGATAAGCGCAGGTGAAATCGGCTAAGATCGCCGCCACCGGCGAGGCCCGCGCGGCCGCGTGTGAATTTTCGAGGAGAGGGGTGTGGCGATGAAGAATCCGTTTGATCTGACAGGCAAGGTTGCGATCGTCACCGGCGGTAGCCAGGGCATAGGCGAAGGCATCGCGTTAGGCCTCGCGAATGCGGGTGCAGATGTGGCGATTGCAGCCCGTACCGCGCAGAGCGTGGCCAAGGTCACCGAGGCGATCAAGGCGATGGGACGCCGCGCGATCGGGGTACCGACCGATGTATCGAACGAAGAGCAGGTCAACAATCTGATCGCAGAAACCGTGCGTCAGCTCGGCCGCGTGGATATCATTGTGAACAATGCGGGCGCATCGCAGGCGCCCAGCTTTCGTCGAATTCCCGTGCTGGAGCTGCGACCGGACGAGTTCGACGCCAATATCGCGCTGAACCTGAAAAGCGTGTACTACATGTGCAGGGCCGCAGTTCCCCACATGCAGAAGCAGGGCGGCGGATCGATCATCAATATTTCGTCGTCCGTGGCGCGCGACAACACCCCGCCGCTGGCCGGGTTCGGCGTCTACGCTGCCGCAAAGGCGGGAGTCATAGCATTGACGCGGGCCCTTGCGCCAGAGCTCGGTCCGACAATTCGCGTGAACTGCATTATGCCCGGGCCCGTGAACAACTCGCGCACGCGCAATCGCTCACCGGAACTGCTGGAAATTCTGCAGCGTCAGATCGCGATGAAGCGGCCGGGGGAGCCCGAGGATCTGGCGGGGGCGGTGGTCTACTTCGCTTCCGATGCGTCGGCCTGGACAACCGGAGCGTCGCTGTCGATCGACGGCGGGCTGAGGTCCTACGAGGATACTGCCAAGCGCTGACTGGAAGGGCGGCCTTTTTGGCCGCCTTGCTACGCCGCCTTGCTGATCAGGTGGATGGGGCGTCGAAGGCGGTGACTACCGTCGCGCCGCCATCGGCGACGACGGTCTGGCCGGTCACGTAGCTCGCGAGATCCGAGGCAAGAAACAGGATCACCCTCGCAATTTCCGTTTGGTCTCCGATCCGCCCCAGCGGAACGGACTTGCGGGCCTGCGCCTGCACCTCTTCGCCCCATTGATTGCGGTCTGTCCAGGTCACGCCGGGCGCGACGGCGTTCACGCGGATACCGAGCGGCCCCCACTCGGCGGACATGGTCTTGGTCATCGAGATCAGGGCGGCCTTGGTCGCCGCATAGCCGCCAAGCCCCGGCGATGCGACCAGCCCCGCGACAGAGGCGACCATCACGATCGCACCGCTCTTCTTCTGTGCGCGGAGCAGGCGGGTGAAGGCGCCGCTGGTATAGAGGTGGTGGCGCAGATTGCGCGAAAGCAGAAGTTCGAACTGCTCGGGCGCAATGTCCGCAAGATCCGTACGCATGCTGTTGCGTCCGACGATATTCACCAGTATGTCCAGACCGCCGAGTTTGTCTGCGGCCTCCCGTACCGCCGCGTCGGCCGCAGCAGGGTCGCTCATGTCGGCTCCCACGGCGCATGCGGTCGTGCCCGCTTTGCGCAGTTCGTCCGCCATGACTTCGGCACGCGCGGGGTCGAGGTCCAGCACGGCTATGGAAGCGCCCTGGGCGGCCAGCAGTCGGGCGGACTCACGCCCGATGCCTAAACCTCCGCCGACCACCAGTGCACGTTTGCCCAGCAGGCCGAATACGGGATCCATCGACTAGAGCCCGTAGAGGGCGGCAGCGTTCGAGTTGGCGATCTTCGCGTACTGCGCTTCGCTGATCTTGCCGCCGGTACGCAGGTTCTTCAGCGCGCCGATCTCGCTCGCCTGGTCGTTGTGGCCATAGTCCGTGCCGATGACCAGGTGGTCGTCGCCGACGATGCCGGTGATGTAGGCGAGGTCGTCATCCGTCTGGCAGGTGACGTAGAAGCGATTCGCTTCCAGGATGTTGCTCTTGGAATCGGTACCTACGATCGGAGAACGGCGTTTGAGATCGGCTGCCACCAGCGGCAGCCATTGTGCCGTCGCCTCGATGAAACCGAAGCGCAGTCTGGGGAAGAGCTTGGGCACCTGACTGATCGCGAGCGACCAGAATGCCCCGACCAGGTTGAGCCGCAGGAGCCAGAAGTTCGCCGTGCCATTCATGTGCTGGTTGATGATCGCGGCCATTTCCCGGCTTGCGTTGCTGATGTGCACCGTGATGGGCATGTTCAGTCGCTGTGCTTCCTCGTAGATCGGGTAAAAGTACGGGTCGTGCGGCACGCGGTGGCTTTCAACCGCGCGCATGAATACGCCGACCGCGCCGTGTTCCTTCGCCCAGCGCATTTCGTCGATCGCATCCGGAATGCTGGTAAGCGGCGGCACCATCGACCAGAGCAGCCGGTTGTTGCTCTGAGCCCAGATGTTCGCCATCCAGCGGTTGTACCCGCGGCATACGGCGATATCCACGGCGGGCTTTTCGCTTGAATTCATCAGAAAAATCGTCGGATAGAGCACCTGGAGGTCGATGCCGAGTTCATCCATGTGCTTTAGCCGCAGACCGACGTCACTCATCTCGCGTGCTTCCTCGGGGGCGTTCATGTCGCGGCCGGAAAGTCGGGACATCTCCTCATAGTCGCGACCGCCCAGGCGGGCGATGCCCCAGGATTCGCCATCGACGATCCAGAAGGCCTTGCCTGGATCTGCGGGGGAGGAGGTCATCAGCGGGCGGTATTTCGCGTCCTTGCCCTCCATGAACTGCCAGGTGCCCTGGGTTTCTATGACGTGTGCGTCTGAATCGATAATGCGCATGGGTATACCTCTGAGAATATCCGCAACAAGGAGCCGGTAGCGCCTATACCAGCAGCGAACCGCCGTTGATGTGCATGGTCTGGCCGGTTATCCAGCCGGCACGATCGGACAACAGGAAGCAGATGGGGTCGGCGAGATCGTCAGGCTGACCGAAGCGGCCAAGGGGAATGCGGCCGAGCGAGCGCTCCCGTCCGCCGACGGCATTCGCCACGACGCGTTTCATGAGCGGGGTTTCGACAGCCCCGGGAGCAACGCTGTTCACCCGGATCTGGTGCTTTGCGAGTTCAAGCGCCATCGACTTGGTGAGCGCGAGCACACCTGCCTTCGAGGCCGCGTAATGCGATCCGGAGACGCGGCCGGAGAACCCATGCGCGGACGACACCGTCACGACGGAACCCCCGAGCCCGGAGGCCACCATCTGGCGCGCGAACTCCTGTGCGCAGAGAAAGGTGCCGGTGAGATTGAGCGTGATGATCTTCGACCAGAGCTCAAGCGGCATTTCCAGAAATGGCCGCTCGATGCTGACCCCCGCGGAGCAGACAAGGCCCTGCGCGGGTCCAAGCGTATCCCTGACCCATGCAGCAGTGTTGCGGACTGCGCCCGGGTCGGTTACGTCGGTGATACGGGACGAGATCGCAAGCGATTTCCCGCTTCCGAGTTTGACTGTTTCGTCGAGCATTGCCGCGTCGATGTCGAGTGCGGCAACCCGTGCTCCGCGGTGTGCGGCGAGCAGCGAAGCGGCCCGACCGATGCCGCTTCCAGCGCCGGTGACAACTACGACCCGGCCGTCCAGGCGATCGGACGAACCCTCGCCCGCAGCCCTGACCATGTCTTCACTCATGCATGTTCCCCCTGCCTGAAGTGCCAGCCGTATTCAGCCCGGACTACCGATGCAGGCCGCCGGGCGTGTTGCCCGGCGGTCCGCTACGCCGCCCTTCGAATCAGAAGCTGTAGAGGCGCTTCGCGTTCTCGTACAGGACCGCGTGCTTGTCGGCTGCGGTGATCTCGGTGTTCTCGCGCAGTTCCTCGATTTCGTGCTTGCAGCCTTCGATGTTGACTTCGTGCGGAAAGTCGCTCGAGAACACGAAGGGCTTGTTGCCCAGGCGCTTGATCGCATAGGCAATATCGGGTTCCTCGCCCTCGCAGCCCACGAAAAGTCGTCCCTCGTCGATATGACGTGCGATGTAGTCCGCCACCTTCTCCTTGGGACGCAGCGTGATGTACTTGTTGCGCGGATCGTTCTGGATGTGCGTGAAGTAGCTGCGATCGAATCGCTCGAGGCACAAGAACAACCAAGCGACGCCCGCCTCGAGGAACGCGAACTTCACGTTCGGGAAGCGATCCGGCAGCCCGTTCATGATCACCGACGCGAACGCGATCATCTGCCCGTAAGGGTGACCGAGCGAGTGCACGCCTGCGTACGGATAGAGATCGTCCATGCCCAGGCCGGAGTGCGCGCCGCCGTGAATGGCAATCGCACAACCGAGACGGTTCGCTTCCTCGTAGATCGGCCAGTAGCGCTCGTGTCCGACATGCGACAGGATCCCGGTCGAGGGCAGCATCGCACCGCGCATGCCGAGTTCCTTGACTGCGCGGCGAAGTTCCTCGACCGCCGCATCGGGCGACTGCATGGGGAGCAAGGCCACGGCATTGAATTTCGGGCTGCGCTTCATATAGGTCTTGTGCAGCCAGTCGTTGTACGCACGGGTCGCGTCGATCGCCCAGTCAGGGTTCACGATCTTGCCCATGGCGAGTCCGCCCGTCGGATAGAGCACGGTTTTCTCGATGCCGATTTCCTCGAGCATCCCAAACCACTCCTCGACGCCGGTATTGAAATTGAAGCCACCTTCGGGAATGTCGTGCAGGTTGCAGTAGTGCAGGTGATCGAGCGGCGGGAACAGCGTCAGGAATGGCTGCTTGGCGAACTTCTTCGCGTAGGCAGGCGGCATCAGCGCGATGATTTCCTTCGTGTTCTCGATGATGTGACCATCGGCGTCGATGATCGGACCTTTTGCGTCGGACATGCCTCGCTCCTTGGTTAGGCGTTTTTGAACAGACCCAAGGTTAGCCAAATTCTGCGGGACTTTTGTGCTAGGTTCGCAAAAAATCAATCCGTCCGGCATGCCGCCGGCCGGTCCGAAAAGGGAGATGAAATTGGGACAATTTGCGATCGGCCAGTCAGTTCCGCGTACCGAGGATCCGAGACTGGTCACCGGGCGCGGCAAGTATCTGGACGATTTTGTGCTGCCAGGGCAGTGTCACGCGATCTTTCTGCGTTCCCCGCACCCGCATGCCCGCATCCTCTCCTGCGACACGACCGAGGCGGTCGGGATGCCGGGTGTCGTGGCCATCTTTACCGGGGCGGATCTGGCGCCGGACGGCCTGGGTGTCGTGCCGCCGCTCCGGGAGAAATCCCGGCGCGACGGTTCGCCCGCCTTTCGGCCGTCCAGGCCGCCGCTCGCGCACGGGCGCGTCCTGGTGGTGGGCGACCCGGTCGCAGTGGTTATCGCTGAAACCCGGAATCTTGCCAAGGATGCCGCAGAGCGCATCGTCGTCGAATACGATCCGCTCCCCGCCCTCACCGATACGACCACCGCGATCCGGCCGGGCGAACTTCGCCTGTGGGATGGCTGCGAGGACAACGAGGCCTTTTTTCAGCAGATGGGCGACCGTAGCGCCGTGGATGCGGCATTCGCACGCGCCGATCATGTGACTTCGCTGCGCCTCGTGTTCAACCGCGTGACGCACGCGACGATGGAGACCAGGGGGTGCATCGGCGACTACGACGGTCGCGAGGATCGCTACACCCTCTATACCGCGACTCAGCGGCCGCACGCCGCGCGCACCGGCATGGCCAAGCATGTGCTGCGCATCCCGGAAACCAAGATGCGGGTTGTCGCAGGAGACGTGGGCGGCAGCTTCGGTCTGCGCGGCGACCACTACCCCGAATATACGGTCTGCGTATGGGCGGCGAAGCGTGTCGGCCGTCCCGTGAAGTGGGTTGCGGAGCGCAGCGAGGGCATGATCACCGACGATCAGGACCGGGACCACATCGTCGAAGCCTCGCTGGCGCTTGATCGCCAGGGGAAGTTTCTCGCCCTGCGCGCCGCGAATGCCACCAATATCGGGGCCTATCTGGCGCCCGCCGGCCTGACTTCGGCGACCACCCACCTGGGCGGTCTGGCGGGAACCTATACGACGCCGGCAATCTATGTGGAGACAGCAGGATATTTTTCGAATACCGCCGGCAACGGTCCGTATCGCGGTTCAGGCAGGCCCGAAGCGTCGTATATCGTGGAGCGACTGATCGACAATGCCGCCCGGGACCTCGGCATGGACCGTGCCGAAATCAGGCGGCGCAACACCATCCCGGCCGAGGCGATGCCGTTCAAGACCGGGCTGACCTTTCACTACGACTGCGGCGATTTCCCCCGCAACCTGGAGCGGGCGCTCGAGATGGCCGACTATCCGGGTTTCGAGCGGCGGCGCGAGGACGCGAAGCGGCGCGGCATGCTGCGCGGCCTGGGCATGGCGAACATCATTGAACAGGCCGCCGCGATCTTCGGTGAAACGGTGCACATGCGCTTCGACCCGAGCGGTACGCTGTCGGTCATCCCGGGGTCGATCTCTCAGGGCCAGGGTCACGATACGATGTACAAGATCCTGATGTCCGACAAATTCGGCCTGGATTCGGACGACATACGCGTCGCGCTCGGAAATGACACGGACGTTTCGCCCGATGGGGGTGGCACCTACGGATCGCGTACGGCGGTGCTCGGCGGATCGGCGGCGATCATCGCTGCGGACCGGATCATCGAGAAAGGTTCGCGCATCGCGGCGCACATCATGGAGGCGGCAGTCTCGGACGTGGAATTCTCGAAGGGTGCTTTCCGCGTGGCCGGAACAGACCGGAGCGTGAGCCTCGCGGAGGTAGCCCGTGCCGCCCATATCCCGTCCATGCTGCCCAAAGGCATGGAAACCGGCCTCGCAGACACTGCGAGCTTTGCGCCCGAGGTACCGACCTTCCCGAACGGTTGCCACGTGTGCGAACTGGAGATCGATCCGGAAACGGGCAGCATCCGGCTTGAAAAGTACGTCGTCGTGGACGATGTGGGCACCGTCATCAATCATCTGACGCTGGAGGGTCAGATCCACGGGGGCATTGTTCAAGGGATCGGCCAGGTGTTCGGCGAACACCTGATTTACGATCCGGAGACCGGGCAGATCCTCACTGGATCCTTCATGGACTACCGGATGCCGCGCGCCGACGATACCTGCGAATTCGAAATGGAAAGCCAGCCGGTGCCGACCAAGAAGAATCCGATCGGCGCCAAGGGGGCCGGCGAGTCCGGCAATGTGGGGGCACTCGCCGCGCTGATGAATGCCGTGGTGGATGCCCTGTCACCGTACGGGGTAAAGCATATGGACATGCCCGCAACGCCGGAAAAGGTATGGCGCGCGATCCGGGCCGCGGAAGGGGCGCGTTAGCGTCCCTTGAAGACGGGCGGTCGTTTCTCGGCAAAGGCGCGCACGCCCTCTACCGAGTCTTCGGTCTTGCGGACGATCTCGCCCATCATCATTTCGGCGCGGATGCCGTGCTCGATCGGAAGGCTGGAGGCTTTCCAGGCGAGTTCACGCGCCGACTGGACCGCAAGCGGCGGGTTCTTCGCAATGCGCTGCGCGAGCGATAGCGCTGCCGGCAACAGTTCGTCGGCCTCGACCACACGATTCACGAGCCCCCAGCGCTCCGCCTGCTCGGCGCCGATCGCATCACCCGTAAGCAGCAGCTCGAGCGCCGGCCCGAGCGCGATCTGGCGCGGCAGCCGTTGCGTGGCGCCGAGTCCGGGTGACAAACCGTACTTCACCTCCGGCAGGCCGAAGGACGCGTTGCGCGAGGCGATGCGGATGTCGCAATAGAGGGCAAGCATCATGCCCATGCCGAGCGCGTGGCCGTTGACGGCGGCGATCAGCGGTTTGCGGAAATCGGTGCTGCGCATGAACGCATTGTCCCGACCCGTCCAGAAGTCAACCTTGATACCTTCCTTTGCGGCTTTCTTGAGATCCGCACCGGCGGAGAACGCCTTGCTGCCTGCGCCCGTGATGATCGCGCAGCGCAGCGCAGGGTCGTCCTGATAGGTGAGCAGTCGCTCGAAAAGTTCGGGTCCGATGACCCCGAGATTGAGGTCGGTCTCGCCTTGCATCGTGATGACCGCCACGTGGTCGCGTACGTCGAAGTGGATCATCCGGGATCTCCCGCAGAGTGCGCGTGCGTTCGCAGACTCAGGGCTTGTCGGTTCTGCCGACAACGAATTCGAGCGCGGGTGCACGCTCGGTGAGACTGGATGCCTCGTCGAGCGACACATCGAGCGATGCATCGGAGGCACGCTTCGAAGCCGCCGTCTCCTTCGCTGCGCGCCCTTCTTCGGCGAGCGCGGCTGCGCGTTTCGCATCGCGCGAGCGCTCGGTCACGAGCTTGCGCAGCATCACGAGATGGGAGTCGGTGGGCGAGAGGTTCTCCTCCGTCCAGTATCGGCAGGGTGCCGCGACGTCGCGGTCCTGGCCGGAGAAGTTGTAGTGGAGCCACCAGTTGAAATAACCGTAGAACCACGCCTTCTGGATCCATTGCGCGACCTTCCATCCCGCGCGCCGGCGGTGATGGAAGTACACGACGCGCGACAGATTCTCCGTGACCGGAACTGCCGAGCGGGTAAAGGCGAAGGCACCGAAATTTACCCGCACCATGCAGGGCAGATGCCAGGCGCTCGCACCGACATCCTGCGCCCATTCCTCGCTCGGCGACTTGTAGGGGTAGCGCGGCTCGCTCATGCGCCAGCGGTTGTAGACGAGCTTGTACCAGGGCTTGAAGAGTCCCCAGAGCCACTTGCGCCAGGTGCCGATCGGCCAGTGGCCGTCGACGCCGGGGTAGTAGAGCTGGTAGCTGTCCTTTCCGTCCGCGTCGCGGTAGTAGCCCTGATTCTTCATGAGCGGAATCAGTGCGCGGTCGTGCACGAGCTTCGAGCGCGGACCGAGCGGCGTCCGTCCGCGTCCGCGGTACATCATGAGCTGCATGACGGAATTGCGGTGGACAAAGAAGCCGTTGTGCGAATCGTTCTGGTTCTCGATCGCGAGCATCCAGTTGCAGTCCCAGTAGGTGTAGGTGGTGAAGAACACCGTGGACTTCTCGTCGAAGAGTTCTGGCGGCACATCCTCCTCGATCGGCGCGGGCGTACCTTCACCCATCCAGATGAAGACCCAGCCGCGTAACGTCCGCGTCGGATAGGACCGGATCTTCAGGTTGCCCGGCATCGTGGAATCCGGACCTTCGGGCAGGAAGGCCTTGCACTCGCCCGCCGCATCGAAGGTCGCACCGTGATAGGGACAGGAGATCGTGCCCTTGTAGAAGCACGCGCCCTGAGCCATGCTTGCGCCGCGATGGGGGCAGATGTCGCTCACCGCTGCGACGGAGCCGTCTGCCGCGCGGAAGAAGGCGATCTCGTCACCCAGCATGCGCCAGTAGAGCGGCTTCTTCGCCGGCACCTTCGAATCCGGAAGCGCGGGGTACCAGTACTCCCGCAGACCGAGGTAAGGAATCATCGGCCTGCGGTCCGCACCCGTGGTACCCGGCACCGGAGGGGCCACGCGCACTGGAGGAATCACGCCGCGCGTCGCAGTCCTGCGTAGCGCCTTCTCGATGCGTTTCTCCGCAAATCTCAGGTATGCACCCATGGTCCAGCCCCTTTCTTCCCTGGTCGGCTTCCGTTCAGTCTGCGGACGGCACGGGCTCGGCGAGCAGCACGTCGTCGCCCTCCACCTTGACCGCGTAGATCTTCAGCGCGCGTGCAGCAGGCCGCTTCACCGGCGCCCCCGTCCGAATATCGAAGGACCCGTTGTGGAGAGGGCAGAAAACCTCGTGGCCGACGAGTTCACCTTCCTCCAGGTAGGCGAGTTGGTGCGTGCAGATCGCCTCGAAGGCATGGATCGTGCCGCCCACGCGGGCGAGCACCGCTTCGCTCTCGCCGACGGGCACGCATTTCATGCAGCCTTCCTCGATTTCCGCGGCGCTCGCCACGCGGGAGAACTTCTGTGCGCTCACTTTCGGTCCTGACGGGGATGCGGAGCCGGTATGATATCTTGCACACTGCGTTCGGCCCCATGCTCGGGCCGTCAGTTTCGCACCCGGCCGGACGGAGGAGGGGCTCCGCCCGCAGATCATCCGCAAGACCCAGTCCGCAGGAGTATTCGCCATGAACGCTGTCGTCCGCTCGCTTCCGCTCGTCCTGATGATTCCATTCGCTGCGCTCGGCCAGAGTGTGGACGACTATCCGACCAAGCCGGTCACGCTGGTCGTTACGAGCGCCGCGGGCAGCTCGATGGACATCGTCGCGCGCGCCATTGCACCGAGACTCGGGGAGCGCCTGAAGCAGAACGTGCTGGTCGACAACCGCGTGGGCGCGAGCGGCATCATCGGCGCGAATTCGGTCGCCAAGGCTGCGCCGGACGGCTACACGCTGCTCGCGACGGTCAACTCCTTCGCGATCCTGCCCGCGCTGCGCAACGATCTGCCCTACGACATCGTCAATGATTTCGTGCACATCACGAAAATGATCAAGGTCACGCTCACGCTGGCATTGTCGAGCGCCGTTCCCGCGTCCAACGTGAAGGAGCTCGTGGCGCTGATCAAGGCGAATCCCGGCAAGTACACCTTCTCCAGCCCGGGGCCGGGGTCGCCCCATCACATGGCGGGCGAACTGTTCCGCCAGAACCTCGGTCTCGATATGGTCCACGTGCCGCACAAGGATCTCGGGCTCGCGATCCAGAGCGTGGTGGGCGGGCATGTGAACATGATCATCAGCAGTTCCGCTTCCGTCATCCCGGGCTCGGAGTCCGGCCGGCTGAAGTTGCTCGCGAACTCCGGCGTCAAGCGGTCCGTGTTCGCACCCAACGTCCCGACCTTCCGTGATCTCGGCTACGACTTCATGGATGACGTGGATGGCTGGTACCTGCTGTCCGCGCCCGTCAAGACGCCGGCTCCCGTTGTGGCGAAACTGAACCGCGAGTTCCGCGAAGTCATGGGCGCCGCAGATGTAAGAGAATCCTCGCGCAAGGTCGGTTCCGAGATCGAAACGAGCACGCCCGAGCAGGCGGCGGCCTTTGTGAAGGCGGACGTCGAGCGCTGGATGCGCGTGATCAAGGCCGGGAAGGTCACGGTCAACTAGATCGCAGCGGCCAGGGAGGAGCTCCGGCCGCGTCGCGCCGGACTCGCGGGAGGGGACCACATGACTGAGCGACTCATCTCTGCGGATGACCATATCGATCTCGGCTACCTGCCGCGCGATCTGTGGACCTCGCGATTCCCGACGGACCTGAAGGCCAGCGCACCGCGTGTCGTCGATCGCGGCGGCGGCGACGAGCACTGGATCTGCGAGGGCAGGAGCTGGGGCGAATGGCGCGGCGGGAACTGGTTCTCCCGCCTCAAGGGCAAACGTGTCGTGACCGCGCTCGATCGTGGCGAGGTCGCGCACGACGGCATGCTGAGGCCGACCACGCCGGAGCTGCGCATCGCAGACATGGATCTCGAGAACGTCGAGTTCGCCGTGAATTTCCCGCCGATCCTGCAGATGAAGGCCGCCGATCGCCGGGTTGCGCGCGCCGTAATCGCCGCCTACAACGACTGGGCTGCGGAATTCGCGCGCGCGGCGCCCGACCGGCTGTTGTCGATCGCGCAGTTGTTTCCGGACAGTGCGGAGGATTCGACGGCAGAGCTTCTGCGCGTGGCGAAGAACGGCATGCGCCAGGTAAGTTTTCTCGTCGGGACAGTGAACGCAAAGATGTACGAGCCGGAGTGGGACGGCTTCTGGGCAGCGGCTGCGGATGCAGATGTGCTGGTCTCCTACCATATCGGTGGCGTCGGCGGCTTCGGCGCGGCTGCCGGCGCTCACAGTTTCTACACCTACAGCGAAGACGACGCCCGGGGACCGCGGAGAACGCCGGAGTTCCACCTTGGCTTCGAGGCGGCGCAGGTGTTCTACGAACCGCTCGTGCGCCTGTTTACCTTTGGTATCCTGCGCCGGCATCCGGCGCTGAAGCTTGTGCTCGCCGAGTCGGGCAGTGGCTGGATACCGTGGCTCATGCAGGAACTGGATTTCCGGTACAGGCGGCATCTCGAACGCAAGCCCGGGGGCGGTGGCAACGTCGTGCTTCCGAGTGAGCTCTTCCGCAACCAGATCTGGGTCACCTATCAGGAGGACGAGGTCGGTCTGCGTCTCGAAGGGTTCTTCGGCGAGGACAAGTTCATGTGGGCCTCAGACTATCCGCATCCGGACAGCACCTGGCCGAACTCGCAGGAAATCGTCGCGAGGGAAACCCGAAATCTCACCAAAATGCAGCGGCGAAAGATCCTTTACGGCAATGCGAAGAAGCTGTACTTCGCGCAATAGACTGCATTCCGGGCAAGCCGGAATATCTGGAGCAGGCACATGAGTTTCGATCTGGTGGTACGCAGTGGCACGGTCGTGGACGGATCCGGTGCACCGTCGTTCCGTGCGGATGTCGGAGTGAAGGGCGGGCTGATCACCGAGGTCGGGCGCATCGGGGGGAAGGGCGCCCGGGAAGTAGACGCCGAAGGGCGGATAGTCACGCCGGGCTTCATCGATGTGCACACGCATTTCGATGCGCAGATCCACTGGGATCCGCTCGCGACCGGCGCGTCCTGGCATGGCGTCACGACGGCACTGATGGGCAATTGCGGCTTCACGCTCGCGCCCGCGAGGGCGAACGCGCGCAAGCTCGTGGTGCGCAATCTGGAACGTGCCGAGGACATCTCGGCGGCGGCGATGGAGCAGGGCATCGACTGGACCTGGGAGACGTATCCGGAATATCTGGACGCGCTGGATGCCCTGCCCAAGGGCATCAATCTGGGTGTGTACATGGGGCACAGCGCCCTGCGCACCTGGGCCATGGGCGAAGAAGCCTTCGAGCGCGCGGCGAAACCGGATGAACTCCGGGTGATGGAGCAGGCGGTGCGCGAGGCCATGCAAGTCGGCGCGATCGGCTTCAGCACTTCGCGCAGCCCGCAGCACGAAACGTCCGATGACAGGCCGGTGGCATCTCGTGCGGCGAGCTGGGATGAAGTCTGCCGTCTGGTCGGGGTGATGGCAGAGTCCGGGCGGGGCGTGTTCGAGCTTGCAACCGAGCCACGTACGTCCGATCCGGCACAGCGCGCAGAGTCCTATGCGCGCATGCGCACACTCGCCGTGACGACCGGCCGCCCGCTGACCTTCGGCCTGACGCCCGCGACAGCAGGTTCCTATACCGTGCTGAACGAGTGGCTGAATCTCGTCGATACCACGGCCGAGGCGGGCGGTCGCGTGATCGGTCAGACTCATAGCCGGGATCCGAGTCTGCTGCTCTCCTTCAAGTCACAGCTGCCCTTCGACAACCTGCCGGAGTGGAAGGACCTGCGGGCAAAGCCGCTTGCCGAACAGAAGCGCCTGCTCGCCGACCCGGCCCTGCGCGCAAGGCTCGTGCGCATCGCGAACGAAGGCCCCTATCCGCGCGCGATCAGCGGCGAGGCAAGAAAGCCGCAGTGGGACAGGCTCCACGTCTACGACCGGGCGCTTCCGCCGTATCCGCTGGTCTCGGAGGTCGCGGCGGCGCAGGGGATGGACCCCGTGGCGCTGATGATCGAGATGTCAGTCGCGAAGGACTTCGACTGTTTCTTCCTGCAGTTCCTGGTCGAGCAGAATCACGACGTGCTGCTCAGCACCCTGAAGCATCGCAACACCGTCATGAGCTTTTCCGATTCTGGCGCACACGTGGGACAGATCGCGGACTGCTCGATCCAGACCTTCCTGCTTGCGTACTGGGTGCGCGAGCGGCAGGCGCTCGGCATCGAGGAGGCGGTACGCCTGATTACCCATGCGCCCGCATCGATCTTCGGCATAGAGGGCCGAGGCCTGGTACGTACAGGCATGGCCGCGGATCTGAACGTCATCGATCTCGGGCGCCTGATGCCTGATTTGCCGGATGTCGCCTACGACATTCCCGGGGGCGCACGACGCCTGGTGCAGGGCTGCGCCGGCCTGGAGGCGACCATCGTCGGCGGGGAGGTCATGATGCAAAACGGCAGGCATGCCGGTCCGCTGCCGGGGCGCCTGCTGCGGGGCAGGCGCGCCTAGGCTGGAATTACGTCGTGAAACCGGTGCAGCGCGTCGATATGCGCTGCCGGGTCGGCCAGGCCGCTGTTCATCGTATTGAAGGAAATGTAGTCCACGCCGTCCGCTTCGAGTTGCGCGATCTGGCGTGCCCAGGCAGCCGGCGTGGCGCCATCGTGCGCGATACGCGCATCGATCTGCACCGCGCGCGGGCCGCGGCCAGCCGCTTCGGCATATCCCTGGATGCGCCTGATCATCTCCGGCAGCTGGCCGGGCGCGAGGCGGCCGTTCATCGGATACCAGCCATCGCCGATTTCGCCCGTTCGTTTCAGCACGGCTTCCGCCATGCCGCCGAACCAGATCGGGATGCGTCGACCCGGCAGCGGATTGAGGCCGGCGTCGACGACCTTGTGGAAGCGGCCGTCGAAATTCACAAGCGGTTGCTCCCAGAGCGCGCGGATCAGGCGGATCTGTTCGTCCAGACGCGCGCCGCGCTCGGAAAACGGCATGCCAAGCACGTCGTACTCAACCCAGTTCCAGCCGATGCCGACGCCCAGACGCAGGCGACCGCTCGAAAGCAGATCGATTTCCGCCGCCTGCTTCGCCAGCAGCGCGGTCTGACGCTGCGGCAGGATGATCACGCCGGTGGCGAGTTCTATCGTGCGCGTGATTCCGGCCAGATAGCCAAACAGCACCATCGGCTCGTGAAACATGTGCTGCTCGCGATACGGACCCTGCAGGCGTTCCGGGCTGTAGCTCGCCTTCGATGCCCCAATCACGTGATCGAAGCACAGTAGATGCGTCAGCCCCAGTCCTTCGGCGGTCTGCACGAAATCGCGCACGGCCGCCGGGTCGGCGCCGATCTCGGTCTGCGGGAAGACGACGCCGAACCTCACCGTCGCGCCCCGCCTACTCGCCGACGTCGACGAACAATTCTTCAGGCTTTAGCCTCGCCCAGGCCAGATCCTGCTCGACGACATAGTCGAGGTAGGCATTCAGCGTCGGCAGATTGTTCTTCACGCCGTAGGGCCAGATGTCCCCGCCCATGATCTTCGTCTGCTCCTCCACTGACGGCACCTGCCAGGGCAGGCTGACCGCGAGCGCGGCAGAGTTCCACAGCCGGGCGACTGCCATTTCCTTGGATTTCAGGAAGGCCTGGTAGAGCGACTTCGCAAGCCAGGGGTTCGCCTCGACGATCTTCCTGCGCACGACCAGCACGTGCATGATCGGAAAGATCGAGGTCTTGCGGTAGTAGTCCTGCTCTGCCTTGGCGTAGTCCGGGAAGAAACGCACCACGTTCGGCGGCAGTTCGCGCGGCAGAGGACCGATATAGGCGTCTATCTTTCCCTCGTTCAGGAGCGGTACCAGCGTCGCGCTGTCCGCGCCGCGCTGGATGTCGACCCCTGCGGGGTAGCGCAGCGCCTCCGGGTTGAGCGCGACCGGATCGCGGCCGGCGCGCCACTTGATCTTGTTGGTGTCGACGCCGTATTCGTGCTTCAGCAGGCCGCGCAGCCAGACGGCCATCGTCATGCCGTACTCGGGCAGCGCCATGACACGGCCCTCGAGATCCTTGATCGACTTGATGCCCGAGTTCCTGTTGTAGGCGATGTTGCCGTGCCGGAACATGCGCGAGGGATAGACCGGGAAGCCGATCAGCTCCATGTCCTTGCCGTACTTGGTAAGCAGCGTCGTGTAGAACGACAGCGACATCTCGCCGCCGTCGTACTCGTTCGAGGCCATGATCATCCCGAAGGCCCTGCTCGGCCCGTCGATGAGATTGATCTTCAGATCGACGCCGTCGGGCTTGATTAGACCGTCGCGTAGCGGACGGATGCGATCGTAGTCGCCGCCGAATATCATCGACAGGCGTAGGTCCTGCGCCATGGGTAATCCTCCCCTTAGTTGAATATGAATGTTGCCACAGACGCCGCGCGCCGCCTACGGGTGGTTCGCGCGGCGTGCGTGCAGTTCTTCAGACCATCAGCATGCCGCCGTTCGCGTGCAGCGTCTGTCCCGTCATCCAGCCGCTGGCATCCGAGAGCAGGAATGCGACGACCGGGGCGATGTCATCCGGCTCGCCGATGCGGCCGAGCGGGACCTGACCGGCACGTGCCGCGAGCTGCGCGTCGTTCATCGATTTCCTGGCGAATGGCGTGTCCACGATACCTGGCGCGACGGCATTCACGCGGATGCCGTGGCGAGCAAATTCGAGTGCGAGCGACTTGGAGAGGCCGACGATGCCGGCCTTGCTCGCCGCATAGTGCGGGCCGCCCGCCCGCCCGCGCACGGCAATGCCGGACGCGAAGGTGACGATCGAGCCGCGGCGGCCGCCTGCGAGCAGGGCGCGCGCCGCCGCCTGTGCCGAGAGGAAGCTTCCCGTGAGATTCACATCGAGCACGTGCTGCCAGACCTCGACCGGGGTTTCCAGTGCCGGCGTCACCGCGTCGATGCCGGCGGAGCAGACCGCGCCATCGAGCGCCCCGTAGCGCGCCACCGCGAGTTGCATCATCGCCTCGCAGTCTGCGGGCTTGCGTACGTCCGCCGGGATGGTGCTCGTGCGCTCTGCAGGCAGCTCGGCGGCCGCCGTGGCAAGCAATGCAGTATCCACGTCGGCAAGCACGAGATTCGCGCCGCGTGCCGCGAGATGCCTCGCGGATTCCAGGCCAAGTCCGCTTGCGCCACCTGTGATGACATAGGTTCGGCCTTGGAATTCGTTCGTCGATGCAGTCATGGGCAGGATCCGTGCTGAGGGTATGACCCGGATAGGTGGTTGGGCGCGCTGCTGCGGCCGGCGTCCGCACTCAGGTCCTCGGGCAATGCGGCCGGAGGCGGTTTTCAAGTATAGTTCAGGACTGAACTATCTTTGCACGGGCCGGGCATGGCCGTGCGGCACGCGCAGCAGAGCGGACTTGCAGGAGGGAAGGCATTGCACGATTTCGACGCACTTGAGCATGAGCACTATTTCGGGGATTCCACGGAACGGGATCTGGCAACCGGGGAGCTGGTTCAGCTCGTGACCGTAGGGATCGACGTCGGATCCGCCACCTCGCACCTGATGTTCTCCAGGCTCCATCTGAAGCGGCTCGGCGAGGGTCTTTCCAGCCGCTACGTCGTCGTGATGCGCGAGACGCTGCATCGTTCGCCGATCCTGCTCACGCCTTACACGGCCGACCACATGATCGATGCGGCTGCGCTCGGCAAGTTCGTGCGCGAGGCCTATGTCGGGGCGGACCTCGAGCCTGACGATGTGGATACAGGCGCGATCATCCTCACCGGCGAGGCGGTCAAGCGCGACAACGCTCGCGCGCTCGCCGAGCAGCTGGCGGGCGAGTCCGGCAAATTCGTCTGCGCCACTGCGGGTCACAACCTCGAATCGGTGCTGGCGGCCCATGGCTCGGGTGCGGTTGCCATGTCGCGGACCAATGCTTCGGTGGTGCTGAACGTTGACATCGGTGGCGGCACGACCAAGCTTGCGCTGATCCGCGACGGTGAAATCCTCGAGACCGCGGCCATCAATGTCGGCGGCCGTCTCGTGGCGACGGACAAGGACCGCAGGATCGTGCGGATCGAACACGCGGCCCGCATGGCGGCCGATCAGGCGGGCATAGCGCTCGAACTCGGGACCCAGCTGCCGCCGCAGACATTCGAGACGCTCGCGGGCACGCTGAGCGACGCGCTGCTCGAATCCATCCGGCGTCCGCCGGCGGCGCTCTCGGCATTCGCAAGCTCGCTCATGCTGACCGATCCCCTGTCGATCGATCTCGCCGTGGACCGGGTCACTTTTTCCGGTGGTGTCTCCGAGTACATATACGGTCGCGAGGAGCGCGATTTCGGCGATCTGGCGAAGATGCTCGCGAAGGCCATCAATCAGCGGCGCGAGGCGTTCCCGGCGATGGTCGTCGAGACGCCCGAGCGCATCCGCGCGACCGTGATCGGGGCCTCGCAGTTCACGGTGCAGGTGAGCGGCAGCACGAACCTCATCTCGCATCCGGAAGCGCTGCCCTACCGCAACGTGCCGGTGGTCCGCCCCGTGATGCCGCCCCAGGGCGAGCTAACCCCGGAAAACCTGGCGGAGGCGATCCGGCGCGCGCATGTGCGCCTCGACATGACGGTTGGCGACCGGATGGTCGCGCTTGCGCTCGACTGGGACGATGTGCCGCGCTATGAGGTCGTGCATCGTCTGGGTCTGGGCATCTACAACGCGATGCGCCCGGCAATCGATGCCGGACATCCGCTCGCCCTGGTCTTCAAACATGACTTCGGCAAGCTCGTCGGCACCCTGATCCGGGAGGAATTCGGTGTGACAGACGTGGTATCGATTGACGGCATCGAACTGTCCGAGTTCGACTACATCGATATCGGGGAGCTCATCAAACCGGCACAGGTGGTGCCGGTCGTGGTCAAATCGCTGGTCTTCCCGGCGGCCGCCTCGAGCGGCGCGCGTGGCGAAGTCCTGGCGCAGAACTGAAGGTGCTCGCGGCTGATTGCGAGATGCCGATGTGGAATCAGCGACTCATTTGATTAATTTCCAGAGGGAGGATTGAAATGAAGAATCCGGAAAAGAACCCGGAAAGGCTTTCCGAAGACGCGGTCAAGGCCTATCACGGCAGGAAGCCCTATCGCGAGTTCATCGCGACCGAAGGGATTCCGATACACGAGGTCTACGCGGCGGACTGCAAGACCATCGAAGTGGCGCCCTGGAAGCGGCTTGGGGGCTCGGGCTGCTATATCAATCTCGCGGGGCGCAGCGACTTCCTCGGCAGCTATGTGCACGAAATTCCCGCGAAGGGCGAATCCAAGGTCGAACAGCACCTGTTCGACAAGATGATGTATGTCGTCACGGGAAGCGGCGCGACCACGGTCGAGCTGCCGGACGGCCGCAAGCGTACCTTCGAGTGGGGCGTTGGTGGCACGTTCTCGATTCCCCTGAACGCGAAGCACCAGCACTTCAACACTTCGAGCACCACGCCGGCCCGGCTGGTCGCGGTCACCGACGCGGCGATCGTGATCGGCATGTACCGTAACCCGGACTTCGTCTTCAACAATCCGGCGAAGTTCCCGGAGCGTTTCGGCGACGACAGCCTGTTCAACGGAGAGGGCGAATTCAAGCAGTACCGCCCCGGCCGCCACCAGTGGCAGACCCACTTCGTGCCTGACATGGCCTCGCTTGAGCTGCCGGTCTGGAAGGAGCGCGGCGCCGGCGCGAGCAACAGCATCACGCTCGTCTGGTCGGACAACTGCATGCACTCGCACATATCGGAATTCGAGTCCGGCACCTACAAGAAGGGGCATTGCCACGACGCGGGCGCGCACATCATTCTCGTCAGCGGCCACGGCTACAGCCTGCTCTGGAAGGACGGCCAGGATCCGCTCAACACGACGCGTGTCGACTGGGAGCGCGGCTGCATCTACGCGCCACCGGACGGCCCGACCTTTCACCAGCACTTCAATACCTCGAACGAGCCCGCGCGCTACCTCGTGTTCGGTCCGTTCAGCAGCCGTCGCTGGGATGTGCTGGAGGAAAGCGGCATGCCGAAGGAAACCGCCGATGTCTCCTACAAGGATGGCGGCATGCAGGTGGAGTACGAGGACGAGGATCCGCGCATCCTCGACCTGTTCGAGAAGGAATGCGAGAAGCGCGGCACCAAGAGCAAGATGCGCGGGTTCCTGAACCAGCTGGGCGTCAAGCGATAGCGGTACAGTGCCCCGTGCGATACAGGGTAGAAGAAAAGGCCCGGTGCGAACCGGGCCTTTTTTGTTTCACGACGGAGAAGCCGCGGGTATTGTCAGGCGTGCTGGAATGATCCAGACTCCACTCACGGTCTATGGGGTAAATCGTCAGACGAATCCGGAGAATCGAACATGGATATGGTGAACCTTGCCGACAAGATGAAAGAGGCGCGGGAGAAATCGAGCGCCAAGGTCGATGTTTACGGGACCGATAATTTTCGTTCCTGGATCCTCTATTTCGAACCGGGCGACGGAACGGACATGCATTTCCATCAATCTCCAGAGACGTTCCTGGTGGTGGAGGGAAGCGGGATCGTGAAGGGCAGAAACGTGCCCGATCGCGACATTCGCAAGAATGATGTGCTCTGTATCGGCGCGCGCGACTACTACCAGGTTACGAATACGGGTACCACGCCGCTGGTTCTGTTCGGAAATCGTTCGGAAGGATTCGGTGGCGCCCACATCACTGCAGACGGCAAGGACGCGCGTCTCGCGGACGGCTCGCTGACCGAATTGAAGAAAGCCTGAGTCGGTCGCGCGAAACGCTCAGGCGACGGGTGGCTCGGGCTCGAAGGGCGCCATGACGCGCCGTGTCCTGGCGCCGAGGGCTTCAAGCGCCTTTTCCATGCCGGGGACCGGCCGGACGCGGACATGCCGCTCTCCGAGTTCCACCACGAGGTGGTGTGTGCCGAGCAGGTAGGCGGCGCGCGCCAGCACTGCGGGTTCGCGCGCGCTGACTTGTACGAGATTCTCCGTTTCGGCAAGCACCTGGATCAATTCTCCGGTCACCGCCCGCAGCAGGTCGCCGGTGCGCAGGACTGTGCCCTCGGGCAGATCGATGCTGACGTCCTGGCCGGATGCGGTGCGCAGGCCGGCGGCGGGCTTCATGCGCTGCGCATAGGTAAGCCGCAGGGTGTCGACAACGCGCGTCGCATCCGTGGCTTCGGGATCGCAGCGCTCGGTCAGGTGAAGGTGGGTATCTGTCATGGTCGCAGGGGCTCCGGTCGGGCGGCAATCATTCGCCCAGATTGGCGCGCATCCGCTTCAGCGTGTCGCGCAGAATCGTGACGTGCTTCGGCGGGATGTCTGCCAGCGCGACTTCTTCCACGCTGCGGCCCTTGGGGTGCAGCCGGGTGCGCAGTGCCCGGCCCTCGGGTGTGAGAAAAATGTGGATCGTGCGACGGTCGCTCTCGCTCGGTACTCGTTTCACATAGCCCGCCTTCACCATGCCGTTCACGATCGCGACCGTATTCGAGCCGACCCGGGCCGCCGCCTTGCTCAGGGAAGACTGGGTCATGCCATCCGTTTCCCAGAGTACGCGCAGGTAGGCCCAGTGCCGGTAGGAGACGCCGTGCGTGTTCAGGAACCGCTCCTGGATCGCACGGCGCAGTGCTTCATAAGTGAGACGCAGTTCGCGCGATATGAAGGGTTTGTTCGGGAACTGCGCGGGGCCGGTGACGATCGGCAGTTTGGCTCGGGTCATTGCGAAAACGTGCTTCTTCCAGGTTCGAGTCGGGGTGGAGCGTGTTGCGGCGGAATCGCCGGTGCCATGGAGTTTACCCGCCGGGGTGGCGGGTATCACCTGCATCCGGATCAGACGCCCGAGAGCACCTCGGCCCACTGCTCCAGGTGGCCGGAATTTCCGAAGCCCGCGTTGATGCCGAAATGGGTGTATCCCGCGTCCCTGAGCGCGCGCACGCGGTCGCGCAACTCGGCCTTGCCCGCAGTGAAGGTCATCATCCCGATCAATTCGGCATTGCACACGGGCGCCTCCTCGGGCCGCAGGTACATCAGATGCCCGCGGTGGTTGGAGAGGTAGCGCGCCTCGGCCGGCGTATAGGCCTCGTAGACCTGGCGGTAGCGCTCGATGATCGGCACAAGCGCCGGCGCGATCGGCCGGCCAAGGTCGCCGAATGCCTCGCGCTCGGCGAGGCTGTGCAGCGCGATCATCGCGGGCGGTCCCGCGATTTCGCGCACGCGCGGGCTGTCCAGCGTCTCGCCCTCCTGCATCACGCAGCCGGAGAGCAGCACGCTCGCCTGCAGGCTGGCGGCGTTGCGCCCCGCAGCGCGCCAGCTCTCGTGCATCGCCTCGATGCCAGCCTTGCCGTGGGCGACGTGCGCAGCGCTGTTGATCCAGCCCGCGCCCAGGCGCGCCGTCAGCGCGCGGCCCTTGGGCCCGAAGGCGGAGATATGCAGTGGTATCGGGTCGCGCAGATTGATCGCGCCGATCTCCGGATCGAGAAAGCGGATGCGCTGGCGCTTTTCCTCGTTGTCCCATTCGAGCGTTTCGCCTGCGAGCAGACCGCAGACCACGCGGATGTATTCCTCCATCGCTGCGAGCTTTACCGGGCCCAGACCGATCGAACGCCGGGCCGTGAAGCCGGTCGAAATGCCGAAGTCGATCCGGCCGGGCGCAAGCGCGTTCAGGCTTGCCAGGGCACTCGCTGCAACCGGCGCGATCCGGTTCGATGGAATCAGCACGCCCGTCGCGAGCCGGATCTTCGACGTGTTCAGCGCGGCCGCCGTCATCGCGACGAAGATCTCCGTGTTCAGCATCTGCGTGTCGTAGAACCAGGCGCGGCTGTAGCCGAGCGCCTCGGCGCGCTGCACCATCTTCCAGCTGTCCGCCAGCGGCGGTACGAAAATTCCAAAGTCCATTCCTGCTCCAGGAGCGTGTGCGATTTCGCTGCATACTTTACTTCAGCCCGGGGGCAGGCGTCGCAGCCGTCAGGAAACATATAGTAACATAAATGTTACTAATAATTCAGCCGAGGCCATTTTTTCTTCCCTGGCCGCGCGGCGCTCCGGCCGTCGTACACTTTCGCGCGTATCCAGCGCAAAAACTCCCGAAAGGCCTGAAGGTGGAGCTCCGTCTGACGCCGCCCAGAATCATCGAAGACCTTGCACCTGCCGCGATACACGAGGCGGTCTGGAAGACCTGTACCGGCAAAGGCTGGTACTACGGCAATGTTTCGGTCAGCGAGCGACCCAACGTGCCGTTCTGGAAGATGGACCTTGACGAGGATGCGGCGACCGCCGCGCTCTGGGGGTGCGCGAAACAGCGCTGCGAGGCGCTTGCGGGTGGCCCGCTGCGCGTGGTGAGGCAGTACGCGAACGGTCATACCTACGGCCAGGGCGGCAGCGCGCATCAGGACGATGGGCGCCCTGGGACCTGGACCTTGCTCTACTATCCCATGCAGCACTGGCAGCCGGAATGGGAGGGCGAGACAGTCTGGGTAAACCGGAAAGGCGACCTCGCTTCCGTGGTGCGGCCGGTACCGAATCGCGGAGTGTTCTTTGATTCGCGCATCCCGCACTACGGGCGTGCCCCGAGCCGGATCTGTGCGGCGCTGCGGGTCACGATTGCGTTCAAGCTGGAGTCGGCCGGCTAGGCGGGCAAGCAGGGTGCAGGCAGGGCGGACGCGCGTTCAAAAGACGAGCCGTTCGGCGGACTTTCTGTTGTGGGTCATGAGGAGGAGAGGACATGAAACTGAGAACACTGGTAGCTGGTGCGGTCGCGTTTCCATTGGGTATGGGTCTGTTGGCGTGCGCACAGGCGCAGGAATTTCCGGCGCGTCCACTCAGGATACTGGTCGGCTATCCCCCGGGCGGTGTGCCGGACGTCGTCGCGCGCTACGTCGGCGGGCAGATGGCGCCGCTGCTCGGGCAGGCCGTCAACGTCGAGAACAAGCCCGGCGCCGGCGGACTCCTCGCGGCCCAGGAGGTGATCAAGTCCGCGCCCGACGGCTATACCTTCCTGATGGCGTCCGCCACCGACTGGGGCATCATGCCTGCGCTGCGGCCGGGCATTTACGATCCGGTGAGCGCTTTCACGCCGCTCTGCGGGGTTGGGTTCAATGCGCTGATGCTTTCCGTGAAGGGCGACTTTCCGGCAAAGAACTTTCAGGAGTTCGTTGCAATGGCGAAGGCGAAGCCGGGCAGCCTGCGCTATGCCTCGGGCGGCACGGCGGGATTTCATCACCTGTACATGGAAAGTCTCAAGGCTGCGCTTGGCATCGACCTCGTGCATATTCCGTACAAGGGCGGGCCGGCGATGAGCCAGGCACTTGCGGCGGGCGATGTGGAAGTCACTGCCGTTGCGTTGATCACTTCCGGTCCGCTGGTGCGCGCAGGCAAGCTGCGCTACATCGCGATCAGCACCGCTGAGCGCTCGCCGCTCGCACCGACCGTGCCGTCGATGCGCGAGGTCGGTGTCCCGGATCTGCACTTTGCGGCCACCATCGGATTCGTCGGTCCGGCGGGCCTGCCGAAGCCGGTGCTGGACCGGCTCGCAGGGAGCTGTGCGAAAGTGGCCCAGACAGCGGAGTTCAATACGCGGGCGGCCGAGTCTTTCGGTATGGATCCGGCCTATCGCAATCCGGCGGAACTGGCGGAAATCATCCGTGCCGATATTCCTCGCTATGCCCGCGCGGTGAAGATTTCCGGCGCCAAGCTCGACTGAGCACGCGATCGTGATTTCACCGGTGCGCTATCGCAGCGGATTCGTGCGGGATCCATCCACGTACTACGAGCTGCTGGAGCCGGTCGCGCCGACGGGCAAACCGCCGGTGATGATGGTGACCGGCGGCACGCAGAGCGGCGCCAGTTATCTGGTGACGCCGGACGGACGACCCGGCTGGGCGCACACGTTCGTGGCGCGGGGCCACCCGGTGCTGCTCTGCGACTGGCCGGGAGTCGGCCGTAGCGGTGACCTTCCGCCGGAGGCGGTAGGCGGCGACACGGTCGTGCGCGGGCTCGCACGTGTGATGCGCGAGATCGACGGGCCGCTTGTGCTGCTGACCCATTCGATGTCGGGCGCATACGGCTGGAAGCTGCTGGAGCTGGAAGCGGAACGCCTGCTGGGACTCGTCGGCGTAGCCCCGGCGCCGCCCGGAAACATGGGTGTCGAGCTCGGGCGCCTGGTGAGCGAAACGGCACTGCGCAAAGTGGTTGCGATGCCGGCAGGCACCACGACGATCGAGCTCGACGGCGTCATGCGCATGAGTCTGGAGTTTGCGCGGGCCAAGAAGATCGGCAGCGGCACGCGCTTCCCCGGCGGCACGGCATTCGAGGCGCACTATGAATCGCTGCAGGGCGTCGGCGGGCGCCTGACCTGGGAGCGCACCAATATCGGCGGGATCCAGTTGCGTGTGGAGGACACGACACGCCTGCGTGGCAAGCGGGTCGCAGTGCTGACGGGTACCAACGATACCGACCATCCGAAGGCGCTGGATGCCGAGGTGGTGGCCTGGCTGAATGCCCAGGGTGCGCTCGCGGATTTCCTCTACCTTGGCGAACTCGGCATCCACGGCAATGGTCACCTGCCCATGCACGAGACGAACAGCGATGAAATCGCGCATCGGATCATGGACTGGATCGATGCGCTGCAATGAGGTACCGCAACGAGGCACCGTAAGGAGGCACACAGGGGCGGCGTTAAACTGCTGCGTTCCTAACCCACATTACGTCCGGTCATGACGCTCCCCCCGCTTTCCGAGAATTCCGCTGCCGCGATCATCGCGCGTTTTCTGAAGCGGCGCGGTGTGCGCCGCGTGTTCGCGCTGTGCGGCGGGCACATCATGCCGATCTGGATGCGCATCATCGAGGAGGGGATCCCGATCATCGATGTGCGCGACGAGCGTGCCGCGGTGTACATGGCGCATGCCCAGGCGGAGCTGACCGGCGAGCTGGGCGTGGCCCTCGTCACGGCCGGTCCGGGCATCACCAACGCAATGACCGGGATCGCGAATGCGCATGTTGCGAAAGCGCCGGTGCTGATTCTGTCCGGCACGCCGCCACGGCCGCAGGAAAACCGGGGCGCGCTGCAGGATCTGGATCACTGCCAGTTCGTCCGCCCGCTGACGCGCTATGCGCGCACGGTGCGCGAGCCGGCGCTCGTGCTGCAGGAGCTGGACGAAGCCGTGTCGCGCGCGCTGGGCGAGGGTGGCGAACCCGGGCCGGTGTACCTGGACTTCCCGGTGGATACGCTGCGTGGTATCGCGCCGCCGGCGGTGCAGCTCGCCGAGCATTACGAACCGCGACCGCTGCCGGCCGCGCAGCCGGAGTCCGCACGCGCGGCTGCGGCCGCTGAACTCCTCTGGTCGGCGAAGAAGCCGCTTGTGATCACCGGTCGCGGCGCGCGCGGCGCGGGGCGTGAAGTCACGGCGCTGCTGGATGCGCTGGGCGCGGCCTACCTCGACACCGGCGAGAGCCGCGGACTCGTCGCGATGGATCATCCCTCGGTCGTGGGGGCGATGCGCGGTGCGGTCATGGGGCAGGCCGACTGCGTGCTGACGATCGGCCGCAGGCTGGATTTTCAACTGGGTTACGGCTCGCCTGCGGTGTTTCCGGAGGCGCGTTTCATCCGCATTGCGAATACCGCGGCTGAACTGCGCGACAACCGGCGCGGTGCGGTGGAACTGCTCGCCGATCCGGCAGCCGCACTCGCCGCCATCGTGGATGCTGCCGGTGCGCGCAAGCCCGCCTCGGATCGCGCCTGGCTGCAGGCCCTGCGCGCGAAACACGAGGCGCGGGTGGCGAAGCTCGCGCGCGACATGGCTGCGGCGCCTGACGGACCGGACGGCTATCCGCATCCGAATCGCGTGCTCGCGGCGATCCGCGAGCGCCTCCCCGAGGATTCCGTCGTCGTCGCCGACGGCGGCGACTTCCTGTCCTTTGCGCGGGTCGGCGTGCCGGCATCGCGTTACCTGGACCCCGGGTCCCTCGGCTGCATCGGCGTGGGCACGCCATTCGGGATCTCCGCGGCGCTCGCGTTTCCGGGCAAGCCGGTCGTGGTGCTGACCGGCGATGGCGCCTTCGGCTTCAATGCGATGGAAATCGATACCGCGGCGCGTCACCGGGTGCCGCTGCTCATCGTGGTGGCCAACAACGGCGCCTGGCAGATCGAGGTGCGCGATCAGCAGGATTCCTATGGCCGCGTCGCGGGCACCTATCTGCAACGCGCGGACTACGCCGCGATGGCGCGCGGCTTCGGTCTGCACGCCGAGCGCGTGGAGAAGACCGCGGATCTCGATGCGGCGGTCGCGCGCGCCTTCGAGGCGGTGGCAGCGGGACGGCCGGCGCTGCTGGACGTGCTGGTGACCGAGGACGCGCCTTCCTCCGACAGCCTGTCCGGACTCGCATGGGTACCGGACCTGCAGCCGCTGGCCGCCTGGGACGAGGCGGAGCGACGCTGGCGCGCGGGAAACTGAATCCTCACGACACACAGGAGCGAAGCCCATGACCCAGGAATCCGCGGCGAGCCGCGAACATGTCGCAACCGAAGCATCGAAGGCGCACGGCTATTCGCGCGCGGTGGTCACGCAGGGCGGACGGACGGTCTACCTGTGTGGCGAGACCGGACTCGAGGATGCGGCGGGCAGATCGCTGAAAGGCGATTTCGAGGCGCAGACGCGCGAGGTCTTCCGCCGCATCGACGGCACGCTGCGCAGTCTGGGCGGCAGCGTGCGCGACATGACCACGATGACGGTCTTCATCACCGATCCCCGGAACGGCGATGCCTTCCGCAGCATCCGCATCGCGACCTTCGGCGACAACTATCCGGCGAGCGCGCTCATCGTGGCGGCCGGTTTCGGCCACCCGGACGTGCTGGTGGAGATCCAGGGCGTTGCGGTGATCTAGCCTCGCCCGGGGCTGCTCATCCGCCCGGCTTGTAATCCGGGGCGATTTCCTTCTGCTCGGTCCACTTGCCGACCTCGTCCATCAGCGGCAGGTAGATGAACGCGATCCACACCGCTTCCCGGCCGGGGTGCTTGTTGTAGTGCTTGTGCACGCAGCCCTCGGGCTTCATCGGCAGGAGCAGGATGTCCCCCGCTTGCCACTCCTTCTTCACCCCGTCGACTTCCGTATAACCCTCGCCCTCGATCACGTAGATCACGAGGCCGCCCTGATGGCGGTGCGCGCCGGAGTGGGTCTTGATGTCGTGCTTGAACACGTGCCAGTCGCGCAGCACGCCGAGGCAGGCGTCGTCGGTGTCGCGGTTGATGAAGTATTTCAGCCGCCCCTGGCGCGTCTGCTCCCAGTCGCAATCCTCGTCGCGGATCACGATGCGGCGCATGAAGGCGCGCTCGCGCCAGTCCTCGCCCGCCTTCATGGTGCGCTCGAACAGGCTGGCCTGAACCGGACCGCGCTCCCTGACCCGGGTTTTCGTGATGTCTGCCATGTGCTGCTCCTTCGTGCTTCGTGTGGAATCGTGTTGATGCGCCTGACGATGCCGCCGCCGGCGCGCCTGCCTTGTCCTTCAGGTCTTCGCGACCGGGGGCAGCCAGTCCAGTCCGCCGCCGTCCACCGTCAGTGTGGTGCCGGTCATGTAGGACGCGGCGTCCGAGCACAGGAAGGCCACCGCACGGCCGATGTCCTCTGGCTGGCAGAGTCTCCCGTAGGGGGCGATCCGGTAGGCTTCCTCCAGATTTTTCAGCCCGCGGCGCTGAACCACCTTCTCGCCCATCTCGGTCTCGATCAATCCCGGCCGGATGATGTTGGCGCGGATGCCGTGCCTGACCTCCTCCTTCGAGTAGGTGATCGCCAGGGCCTCGAGTGCGCCCTTGGATGCACCGTAGGGCATGCGCAGCGCGGGCAGTTTGATCGCGCTGATCGAGGATATGAACACGGCATCGCCGCGACCCGCGCGGCGCAGGTGCGGGGTCGCCGCTTTCACCGAGTACAGCGCCCCGTAGAAGTTCGCATCCATGACCTGGCGCATCTGATCGAGATCCATCTCTGCGGTGCTCATCGCCGGAATATTCACGCCGGCGTTGCTGACGAGAATGTCGAGCTTGCCGAAGTCCGCGGCAATGCGATCGACCATGTCGCGCACCGGTGCGTAGGCGGCGCCGATGTCGCAGGCGTAGATCCGCGCCTGGCCGCCTGCGGTCTCGATGCCGACGCGCGTCTTCTCCGCGGAGGCCTGATCCGCGCGATAGTTGATCGCCACCGCGCAGCCTTGTTGCGCCAGCACGCGCGAGATGCCCGCCCCGATGCCCCGATTGCCGCCCGTGACGAGCGCCACCCGTCCCGCGAGCGTCGTGTGCTGTGCCATGCTGCCTCCTCCTGAAGGGTGCCGCCGCACTATAGAGCAAGCGCATGCGACTGGCGAGGCGCGCATCCTTGGCGGCCGCACGCGGTAAGATTCGCTCCCCGGAGGCGGCAGGAGGATGACGCCTCGCGGAACCGCACTCCCCGATACGACACTACGCGAGACCCTAGCGTGAATACAGCGAAACCAGGTCCCGCCGCGCCGCTGGCCGGCATCCGGATACTCGATCTCACCAGCGTGATCATGGGGCCGTACGCGACCCACATTCTCGCGGACATGGGCGCCGACGTGATCAAGATCGAAGGCCCGGAGGGCGACTCCTTCCGCAACTACAAGCCGTTGCGCGGCCCGGGCATGTCGGGCAGCTTTCTCAACCTGCACCGCAACAAGCGCGGTATCGAGCTCGACCTGAAGCAGCCTGCAGCGCGCGCAGCGCTCGACCGGCTGATCCGCACGGCGGACGTCTTCGTGCACAACATCCGGCCGAAGGCGATCGCGCGTCTGGGCTATGCCTACGAGCGCGTGCGCGAGATCAATCCGGACATCGTCTACTGCAGCGCGCAGGGTTTCGGTGCGAGCGGCCCCTACGGCGACAAGGCGGCCTACGACGATCTGATCCAGGCAGGTTCGGGCATGGCCGGGCTGTACGACGAGATCTGGGGCGAGCCGCGCTATGTGCCGACCGTGGTCTGCGACAAGGTCGCGGGCCAGGCGATCGCCCAGGGCATCCTCGGCGCGCTGCTGCAGCGCGCGCGCGGCGGCGGTGGCCAGGCGGTGGAGGTGCCGATGTTCGAGACACTGGTGGAGTTCAACTTCATCGAGCACATGATGGGCTTCGGTTTCGAGCCGACGCTCGGCGAGCCGGGCTTCCAGCGCATGATGCAGCGCTCGCGCAAACCCTATCGCACGAAGGACGGCTTTGCCTGCATCCTGCCGTACTCGGATCGCAACTGGCTCGATTTCTATGAGTTCACCGGGCGGCGCGAATTCCTCGGCGACCCGCGCTTCGGCTCGCTCGCCCAGCGCGTGCAGCATATCGGCGTGCTCTACGCGATGCTGGAAGAGGAGGCTGCCCTGCGCACGAACGCGGAGTGGGTGGCGTTCTGCGACCGCGTCAGCATCCCCTGCATGCCGGTGCTGCGCCTGCGCGACATGCCGGAAGATCCGCATCTGAAGGCGGTCGGCATGTTCACCGTCGGCGAACACCCGAGCGAGGGCGCCTACAAGGTCATGAAGAGTCCGGTGATCTACGGCAATGCGCCCTTCCAGCTCCGGCATCACGCGCCGCGCAAGGGCGAGCACACGCGCGAGGTGCTCGCGGAGGCCGGGTTCGCCGAAGACGAGATCGCGGCGCTGCTGCCGAAGTCCGGCGCAGGCTGAACGCAGAAGGTAGGCACCGGTGAGTTCCGAAGTCAGTTCTATCAGTGTACAGACGCCGGGACTCCGGTTCCACGCGCTCGCCGCAGGTCTGGAGGGCAGGAAACAGGCGGTGCTGCTGGTGCACGGCTTTCCCCAGACCTCGCACGAGTGGCGGCACCAGATTCCGGTCCTCGCTGCCGCAGGCCACCCTGTCTACGCGATCGATACGCGCGGTTACGGGCGCACCGACAAGCCGCGCATCCGCATCACGCGCGCCATGCTGGCCGACGATGTGCTCGCCTTCTGTGACGCGCTGAACCTGAGAGAGGTGGCGCTGATCGGCCACGACTGGGGCGGCATGATCGCCTTCAAGGCCGGCATCGACAACCCGAAGCGCTTCACGAAGCTCGCCCTCATCGACACGCTGTGCACCGTGACCGCGCCGGAAATCCCGCATCCGTATTTCTACAAGATCGAGCCGCTTGCGGAAGCCTTCTTCGCCGATCACGCGCGCGACCTGATCGAGGTGCGCATCGGCGGCGCGGCAGGCAAGGTGATGGGCGGCCTTCCCGGCAATCCCTATCCGGTGTCGGCCGAGGCGCGCGGCCGGCCGGCCTGGGTCAGCGCGGAGGATGTGGAGCACTATGCATCGAGCTTCGATGCGGATTCCCAGTTTGCGGCGATCCAGTACTACCGCTACGCGATGCCCTTCCACCGTGTGATCCCCGATCCCTCGGCGCCGGGCGGCGAACGCTATCAGGCGATGTCGGAGGCGGAGATTGCGGCGATGTGGCTTTTCCCCGGCGGCCGGGACAAGCATCCGCTCGCAGGCGAGTACTTCGATTTCGGTCCTGAAGATCGACACAAGCGCTACCCGAACCCGGCGCTCTACGTGTACGGCAAGCAGTTCGCTGCGCGCTATCCTAAGTCCGCCGATGGTGTGCCGCCCTCGGGCAATCCGCTCGCCGACCAGTACGCGCGCTATTTTCCGGACCTCACCGTGCGGGCCGCGGACTGCGGCCACTATGTCCCTGAAGAGCAGCCGGCGTTTCTGAACGAGGTGTTGCTGAAGTTTCTGGGGGATTGAGGTAAAGTCTGACGATGTGGAGTCGGCTGCGTAGGGAGATCCGATGATGGAATGGAGACTGAACGGCGAGCCTTTCTGCGCAATGTCGCTGCATTCGCGGGGCTATGTTTGGCACGCGTGGGGCTCTTGCGCGCTCAAGGGGCGAACGGACTCAGTCACTCCCCTGCGACATTTGACGTAGGGGCTAGATCGGCACTGGTTTGGCTCAGAGGCATTAAGGAAGGGCAGACGGTCCAGATTGAGTGGGGGAGGACTGAAGACTTTTCGGTTTCTGAGATGTCAGGATCCAAGAAGCTTTCGATGGATCACGACCTCACTGCCGTTGTTGAACTAGGCGGTCTCGATCCAGACACACAGTACTTCTACCGGTCGGCGAGTTTTGACGGAGAGGGCAGGGTGCTTGGTGAAGTCGGTCGCTTCCGAACAGCCCCGGAAACAACACGAGCGATCACATTTGTTGTTGGCGCTGATCTGCTTGCGGAGTATCAGCCGTTCAAGGTGTTCGATCAGATGCTTGCACGAAAGCCGGAGTTTTTTCTGAATATCGGCGACACCATGTACGCGGATCATCCGGTTAGAAATGCATTCTTCGGATCGCTGGATCTCTATCGCAGAAAGCACGCGGAGAACCGGAGTGACCGTCACTTGCAGAAGTTCATGCTTGCGACTCCGACGTTTGCAATTTGGGATGACCATGAAGTCGAGAACAATTTTGATCGCAACCATCCCAAGATGCCGGAAGGTCGTCAGGCCTTTATAGAATGGTGGCCGCGGCGAGCGGAAGGAACCTCCAGACTTTTCAGGCGGTTTAGCTGGGGTCCCAATGTCGAGTTCTTTATGCTCGATACACGGCAGTACAGGTCACCTGCGAGCGCGCCGGATGATGGAACAAAGACAATGCTTGGCCAGGAGCAGAAGGCATGGCTCAAGGAAGGGCTTAGAACATCCGCCGCTCCGCTCAAGGTGCTGTTGTCTCCATCGCCGTTCAATAACAACGAGGATCGCGATAGCTGGGGAGGTTTTCGGCGTGAACGGGATGAACTCAGCGAGTTCGTTACGCAGAACAGGCTGAACAGGGTATTCCTGATTTCGGCGGACTGGCATATCGCCATTGATCTGTCCAAGCGATCCAGTGCCATAGATGAAATGGTGGTTGGACCGCTTGCGGCCTGGCCCCAGTTCCAGATAAATCCAAGAGATCGTCGTTTCTTTACTGGAACAGGTCGTCCGTTGGTTGGGGACGAGCTTAACTTCGGATTTGGCAGGGTCGAGGCTACGGCGAATGGGGCGCGAATGACGCTGGATGTCGTGGACATCAACGGAAAAGTTCGATTCAGCAAGATCATTGAATCGTGAGTCGCATGAGGATCTGAGCCGGCAGTTGCTGGCGAAGCGTGTTCGTTTGCGAATGGTTCGACCCAGCGTCTGCGGGAATATTCGATACCGAGGATCAACTTTCTCGAGTGAAGTGTCTTGCGGCTAAACTCGCCGCATGACTCCCTACACCCTCACCCCCGCTTGGGGTCTGCGCGATCCCGGGCTCGAACAGGCTGCCATCCAGTTCTGGCGCGACCTCGCCATCCTGCCGCAGGGTGTCGATCCGGACGCACGCGCGGCGGAGCTCGTGACGCTCGCGCGCCAGGGCGATGCCGTGGCGGGCGTCTCCACCGCCGCGATCCAGGAGGTGCCGGCGGTACGCAGCCGCTTTGCCATGTTCCGCTGCGCGGTGGCGCCCGCGCACCGGCGCTCGCACCTGGCGACCGACTTGCTGCTTAACGCGAAGACGCTGATCGAGCACTGGTCGCTCGCGCATCCCGAGGCGCGGGTGCAGGGGCTGGGCATTGTGCTTGAGGCCGATATCGGCGAGCGCGCAAGAATGCCGCTGTGGACGCAGTCCGGTCTGCACCTCGCGGGCTATACGCCCGACGGGCGCCAGCTGCGCCTGGCCTGGTTCGAGCACGCGCGCATCGGTTGAGTCACGCGAACAGTTCCACGAGGAGTCCGATATGAAGTGGGTGACCCGCAACTACGTGCATCTTGATCGCGTCGCCTGTCCGTGGCTCATCACGCGCTTTGTGGACGAGGGGGCGAGCTTTCTGTTCGTGCCCTGGGACCGGCAGCAGGAGTATCCGAAGGACGCCATCCCCTTCGGCATCACCGGCGTGGAACTCGGGCCGCATGACGCCGAGGGCACGACCTTCGACAAGATCCTGAAGAAGTATTCGCTCGTGGACACCGCGCTGGAGGAGATCGCGAAGATCATCCGCGGTGGCGTGAACTACACGCTGCACCAGTACCGGCCGCCCGCCGATGATCGCTACGGTCAGATGGCGGTGGGAATCCTTGCGGTCTCCGAGGGCATGATGCTGCGCTGCGCGACCGATGACGAAATCCTCGAGCGCAGCTTCCCGCTCTACGACGCGCTCTACGCCAACTTCAAGGCGCATGCGACGCTCGCCGAGCGGGGCCTCACGCCGCCCAAGGCGACACCCGCTACGGGGCCCGGCCCGAAGACCGAGTTCCTGCGCGGGCTGCTGAAAGGCGGCTGAAGGGGAGGGCGCAGGCCGTCGGGAGCGCGTCAGGCCTGGGCCGGCCCGGTGAGGAAGTGTTCCACCAGTCGGTTGAATTCGGCCGCCACCTCGAACTGCACCCAGTGGCCGCAGCGCGTGAACACGTGCAGACGGCTGTCGGCCACCGCGTTGATGGTGGCGAGACCCTGGTCGAGCGGTGCGTAGCGGTCGTCGCGGCCACGGATGACGAGGGTCTCCGCCTTGATCTGTCTCAGGCAGGAGTAGAGATCGTCGGGTATCAGCGCGGGGGCGGGCGGCGGGCCAGCGCGTTTCGCGACGGTGTCCTGCTCGAAAGCCCAGAGTTCGTCGATCAATGCGTCGCTCAGTTCTTCCTGCCGTTCGACGAACAGGCGGTAGACCGTGTCGAACTTCTCGCGTGAGGGCGCCCGCGCGTAGGCGCCGATCAAACGTATGCCTTCGGTCGGATTCACGCTGACGAGCGTGGGCAGGCTGGGGCCGCCGCCGCCGATGAGGATCAGCTTGTGCACGCGCTGCGGGAAAGTCGCCGCGAGGCGTATCGCCGCCGAGCCGCCCATCGAATAACCCGCGACGTGGGCGCGTTCGATGCCGAGGGCTGCAAGCAGACCGTCGGCCGCACGCGCATTGATGAGCGAGGGCGCTTCGGTAAAGGGCACGACATCCGAGCGCCCGAAGTTAGGCTGATCGGGAACGATGACGCGAAAGCGCCGCGCGAGCGCCTCGATATTGCGGCAGTAGTGATGCACGCCCGAGGCGGCCGGACCGGCGCCATGCAGGAGCAGCAGCGGCTCCCCGCGGCCGACATCGACATAGTTCAGGCGGATCCCGCCGACGCGGGTTTCCTGCATTGGAAATTCGGGTAGCAGCGACATGGCGGCCTACTTCCCGGCGAACTGCGCGCCGACATGCGCCAGCCACGCCGGGTCGTCGGACAGCGTGCGCAGTTCCCTCAGGGCCTGCTCGCGCGTCTGCTTGACCGCGTTGATCACCTGCGGCGTGTCGCCATCGGCGAGCTGGGTGGTCATTTCGAGCCGGATGCCGTTCGGGTCGATGAAATAGGTGGACTGCACGCCGGGCAGTGCGTCGACCGGCCCGTTGTAGGACACGCCCAGCGCATCGAGCTTCGCGCGGATGCGCTTGGCGTTCTCCCAGGTGACAGAAAACGCGCAGTGCTGCATGCCTGCGATGCAGTTCGGGTCGACCTTCGCGCGTTCGCCCTTCGGGATCTCGAAGAATGCGAGCAGGCTGTCGTTGCCCATGTCGAAGAAGTAGTGGCGCAGATTCTCCCAGGGGGGATTGCCGCGATTGTTCGGTCCGGTGCCGAGGCCCGCAGGAACGCGCATCGCGTGCACGAGCGGCATGCCGAGCACGTCGACATAGAAATCGACCGTCTTCTTCATGTCCTCGGTGTTCACCGCGAGATGGTGGATGCCGCGGAACAGGTTGCCGCTGGCCGTGGATGGTCCTGCACCGGATTCTGCAACCGCTGTCAGCATGATGATCTCCCCGGGAAAGGTAGCTCGGTGCGCGGTGCGCCCCGTAAAACAGGCGACCGACTTTAATGCAATCGTCGGGTCAAGTAAACGCGTCGCCCCAGTGCGGGTGATACACTTTTGCCCCTCGAAATTGCATATTCCGCATGGACTTACCGTGCCTCCGGATACCGGCGGGCGCGCCGGTCCGGCGGTCGCATGCGGC
Organism: uncultured Pseudomonadota bacterium; assembly: GCA_903834835.1. Lineage (GTDB taxonomy): Bacteria > Pseudomonadota > Gammaproteobacteria > Burkholderiales > SG8-39 > CAILKO01. The sequence goes on from CAILKO010000057.1 coordinate 95,516, forward strand.
GCAGGTCACCGGAGGATGGATCGCATGGCAAGGAAGGCCGCAGGCAGGAGTGCAGGCGCGTCGCGACGCGGCGTACGCAAGTTCAAGGACGTCTATCCCGGGATCAAGGAGCGCTGCGTCCAGTACACGAACGCGAGCAAGTGGCAGAACCTCGAGAAAATGACGCCCGGGCTTGCGAAGCTGTGGGTACAGCAGATGTCGATCTGGACGCGCAGTATCTTCAAGATGCGCGGCCATGCCTATGCGAACTGCCCGCACCCGCTGCTGCGCCAGAAGCTGCTCGAAGTCGTGCAGGAGGAGGACATCGTCGATCCGCGTGTCGGCATGAATCACCGGCAGATGCTCGCGCGCAGTTTCGGCGAAGCCACCGGCCAGTCGCTGAAGGACCTCGAGAAGGTCAAGCCGCTCGCAACCACGCAGATCACCATCGATCTGTTTCACGGGATCGCCGACAGGAGCTGGATGGAGGGTTTCGCGATCGCCTCCGGCCATGAGCGCATCCTGAAGGACACCGGCTTCTTCCAGTTCGAACTGAAGCGCTTCTCGCGCGATCTCGGCTGGAACAAGAAGCAGCTCGCCTGGTTCACGGGGCACGATGCGGCCGACGAAGACCACGGCGCGCTGGTGAACCTGCTCGATAAATTCATCGTCGAGGATGCCCACTGGGAGCTCGTGGCCGAGGCCATCGTGCAGTCGCAGCTCGCCTGGCTGATCCTCCTCGACGGGGTGGTCGATGCCCACGAGCAGGGCATCAAGCCGATGTCCGGCGCGAGCTGCCGGGGCCTCAGTTTCTACTTCTGACCCGCGAAAACCAGGAAACCGACATGACCGAAGCCACGAAGAAGGCCTTTCCGTCCGACCCCTATGCCGTCCCCAACCATTGCCGGCGCTATGTCGATCGCGTCGCGATCGTCACCGGCGCCGCGCAGGGGCTCGGCCGCGTCACTGCGAAGCGCCTGGCGGAAGAGGGTGCGAGGGTGGTGATCGCCGATCTGCAGGAAGATAAAGCTGCGGCGACGGCGCGGGATCTGTCGAAAGAGACCGGGCAGCCGATGATTCATGCCTCGGGCGATCTGTCCAAGCGCGAGGTTGCGCAGGATCTCGTCAAGCGCACGATGGATAAATGGGGGCGCATCGACTGCTTCGTGGGCTCCGCGGCCTATCAGGCGCGCCTGCCGTTCCTGGAGTTCCCGGATGCGGAGCAGCAGAAGTCGGTCGATGCGAATGTCTGGAGTCTGGTGCGTCCGCTGCAGGAGATCCTGCCCGTGATGATGCAGCAGAAGTACGGGCGCGTGATCACGGTGGGCGGGCTTGCCTTCGAGCGCGGTCTGCCCTGGCACAGTTTCCTGGCGGGCGTGGGCAAGGGCAGTGTCGTCGGTCTGACGACGACGCTGGCCGGCGAGTTCGGCGCCTTCGGCATCACCATCAATTGCGTCTCCCCGGCGGGCATGGAGTCCTACAACGATGGCACGGCGGATTCGATGGCCGGCGGTCGCGATCCGCGCAGCGGCGTGCCGAACGCCACGCCCGAACAGATCAAACGCTATCTCGGCGATCGCGATGACGGCCCGGGCATGAATCCGGTGGGCCGCGGCCGTTGCCATCCGACCGAGGTCGCGGCGGTGATCGCCTTCTACGGCTCGCACGAGGCCTCCTTCGTCACCGGTCAGTTGATCAAGGTGAACGGCGGCTCGGACATGCTCTAGGACCGGCACGGACCCAGCCGGCCCGCACGCGATCATGACTCCCCAGGACGCATCGCCCGCCGACCCCCGGGTCCTGTTCGCCGATCTGATCGGCGAGCCGGGCGCGCTGCTGCCGGTGCTGCTGCGCATCCAGGCGCGGCTCGGTTTTGTGCCGCCGGACTATGTGCCCGTGGTGGCCGAAGCGCTGAACCTTTCGCGCGCCGATGTGCAGGGCGTGCTCAGCTTCTATACGGACCTGCGCAGCGAGCCGCCCGCGCGCCATGCCTTGCGCATCTGCCGCGCCGAAGCCTGTCAGGCGATGGGCTCGGATGCGCTGCAGGTGACGCCTGTTCCCGGCCGGCTCGAGGTGGAGCCGGTCTACTGCCTGGGGCTGTGCGCCTGCGCACCGGCGGTGGTGATCGATGGCGCACTGCACGGTCGTGTCACGCCTGAACGGCTTGCCACCTTCGTCGCGGATCTTCCGGAATGAGCGAGACCGTCGTCTACGTGCCGGGCGATGCGGCTGCAATTGCAGTCGGCGCGGATCGCGTTGCGCAGGCGCTGCAGGCCGAGGCGGGCGCGCGCGGGCTGGCGCTGCGCATCGTGCGCACCGGCTCGCGCGGCCTGCTGTGGCTCGAGCCGATGCTGGAAGTCGCCACGCCCGCGGGTCGCATCGCCTACGGGCAGGTTGCGGAGGCCGATGTGCCCGGGCTGCTCGATGCGGGCCTGCTCACGGGCGGGGCGCATGCGCTGCGCATCGGCGCACCGGAGGCGCATCCGTATCTGCGCGACCAGCAGCGGTGGGTGTTCGCGCGTTCGGGCATCGTGGATCCGGCTTCGCTCGATGACTATCTCGCTCACGGGGGCTATCGCGGCCTGCGGCGCGCACTCGGCATGCTGCCCGCGGCCATGGTGGCCGAGGTCGAGGCCTCGGGTCTGCGCGGTCGCGGCGGCGCCGCCTTCCCGACCGGCATCAAGTGGCGCACGGTACTCGGCGCGAATGCGACGCAGAAGTACGTGGTCTGCAATGCGGATGAAGGCGATTCGGGTTCCTATTCCGACCGCATGCTTATGGAGGGCGACCCCTGCGCGCTGATCGAAGGCATGACGATCGCCGGGGTCGCGGTCGGTGCGAGCGAAGGCTGGATCTACCTGCGTTCGGAGTACCCGCATGCGAAACGCGCGCTGGAAACGGCGATCGAGGGCGCGGTGCGCGGCGGCTACCTCGGCAACAGCGTGCTCGGCTCCGGACGTGCGTTTCACCTGCGACTGCGTATCGGTGCAGGCGCCTATGTCTGCGGCGAGGAAACCGCGCTGCTCGAAAGCCTCGAAGGGAAACGCGGCGTGGTGCGTGCCAAGCCGCCGCTGCCCGCCATCGCGGGGCTGTTCGGCCGGCCGACGCTCGTCAACAACGTGGTGACGCTGGCGAGCGTGCCGGCGATCTTCGAGCACGGCGCGGCCGCCTATGCGGCGCTCGGCAGCGGGCGTTCGCGCGGCACGCTGCCGTTGCAGCTTGCGGGCAATGTGAAGCGCGGCGGTCTGGTGGAGGTGCCCTTCGGCATCAGCCTGCGCGCCCTCATACAGGACTACGGCGGCGGCACCGCGAGCGGCCGGCCGGTGAAGGCGGTGCAGGCGGGCGGTCCGCTCGGCGCCTATCTCACCGAGCGGGACTTCGACCTGCCGCTCGACTACGAAGCCTATGCCGCACGCGGCGCGCTGCTCGGGCATGGCGGCTTTGTCGTCTTCGACGATCGTGCCGACATGCCGAAGCTCGCGCGTTACGCGATGGCCTTCTGCGCGGCCGAATCCTGCGGCAAATGCACGCCCTGCCGCATCGGATCCACGCGCGGCGTGGAGGTGATCGACCGCATCGTCGGCGCGCGGGCCGTCGAAGACCGCACGCGCAACGTGGTGTTGCTGCGCGAGCTTTGCGATACGATGACCCACGGCTCGCTCTGTGCGCTCGGCGGGCTCACACCCTTGCCGGTGCTGAGCGCGCTGGACAAATTCCCCGCGGAGTTCGGCATCGCGAGCGACGCTGTGGCAGGTTCCTGAGCGGAGGCGAACATGCTGTCCCGATTCGATACTGATCACGGCACGCCGGAACGCAGCACCGATGCGGCGGTCACGCTCGAGATCGACGGCGTGAGCGTCACGGTGCCGGCCGGCACCTCGGTGATGCGCGCGGCCTCGGATCTCGGTTCGAAGATTCCGAAGCTCTGCGCGACCGACAGCCTGGAAGCGCACGGATCCTGCCGCCTGTGCCTGGTGGAAATCGAGGGGCGCAAGGGCTATCCGGCTTCCTGCACCACACCCGTGGAGCCCGGCATGCGGGTGCGCACGCGGTCCGAGGGCATCGATCGTCTGCGCCGCGGCGTGATGGAACTCTATATCTCGGACCATCCGCTCGATTGCCTCACCTGCCCGGCGAACGGCAATTGCGAGCTGCAGGACATGGCGGGCGCGGTGGGCTTGCGCGAAGTGCGTTATGGCTACGAAGGGGCGAATCACTTCGAGTCGAAAAAGGACGAGAGCAATCCCTATTTCAGCTACGACCCGTCGAAGTGCATCGTCTGCAGCCGCTGCGTGCGCGCCTGCGACGAAGTGCAGGGCACCCATGCGCTGACCCTGACCGGGCGCGGCTTCGGCGCGCGGGTCACCGCGGGTGCAAACGAAAATTTTCTGGAATCCGAGTGCGTGTCCTGCGGCGCCTGCGTCCAGGCCTGCCCGACCGCGACGCTGACCGAAAAATCGATCATCCGCTTCGGACAGCCGCAGAAGAGCGTCGTCACGACCTGCGCCTACTGCGGCGTCGGCTGCTCGTTTCGCGCCGAGGTCCAGGGCAGTCGGGTCGTGCGCATGCTGCCGAACAAGGACGGGCAGGCGAACCACGGCCATTCCTGCGTGAAGGGACGCTTCGCCTGGGGCTATGCGACCCACCCGGACCGGATCACCAAGCCGATGATCCGCGCGAAGATCAGCGATCCCTGGCAGGAAGTGTCCTGGGATGAGGCGATCGCGCATGCAGCCGAGCGCTTCAGGGCTATCCAGCGCAAGTACGGACGCAACGCGATCGGCGGGGTCACGTCCTCGCGCTGCACCAACGAGGAAACCTATCTCGTGCAGAAGATGGTGCGCGCGGCCTTCGGCAACAACAATACGGATACCTGCGCGCGCGTGTGCCATTCGCCAACCGGCTACGGTCTGAAGACCACGCTCGGCGAATCGGCCGGCACGCAGAACTTCGATTCCGTGGAGCAGGCGGATGTCATCGTCGTGATCGGTGCGAATCCCACGCAGGCGCACCCGGTGTTCGCCGCGCAGTTGAAGCGCAGGCTGCGCGCCGGCGCGCGTCTCATCGTCATCGATCCGCGCGCCATCGAGCTCGTGCGCTCGCCGCATATCGGGGCCGACTTCCACCTGCGGCTGCGCCCTGGCACGAATGTGGCGGTGGCGAATGCGCTCGCGCATGTGATCGTCACCGAGGGTCTTGCGAACGAGGAATTCGTGCGCGAGCGCTGCGAGGCGGAAGCCTATGCGCGCTGGAAGGCCTTCATCACGAAGCCGGAGAATTCACCCGAGGCACTCGAGGCCGCGAGCGGGGTGCCTGCGGCGGATGTGCGCGGCGCGGCGCGGCTCTACGCGACCGGCGGCAATGCGGCGATCTACTACGGTCTGGGGGTCTCCGAGCACGCCCAGGGATCCACCATGGTGATGTGCATCGCGCATCTGGCGATGCTCACCGGCAACATCGGGCGCCCCGGCACCGGCGTGAATCCGCTGCGCGGCCAGAACAACGTGCAGGGCGCCTGCGACATGGGCTCGTTTCCGCATGAACTGCCAGGCTACCGTCACCTGTCGGACGCGGTCACGCGCGCGCTGTTCGAATCCGACTGGGGTGTGCCTCTGCAGGACGAGCCCGGCCTGCGCATCCCGAACATGCTGGACGCGGCCCAGGACGGCAGCTTCCGCGGCCTCTACGTGCAGGGCGAGGATCTGCTGCAGTCCGATCCGAATACGAGCGAAGTGGCGCGCGCGCTGGAGGCGCTCGATTGTCTCGTGGTGCAGGACATCTTCCTGAACGAGACGGCCAAGTACGCGCACGTGTTCCTCCCGGGCTCGAGCTTCCTCGAGAAGAACGGCACCTTCACCAATGCCGAGCGGCGCATCTCGCGCGTGCGCAAGGTGATGCCGCCGCTCGCGGGCAAGGAGGACTGGGAGGTCACGATGGCGCTGTCGGAGGCGATGGGCTATCCGATGCGCTACGGCCACCCGTCCGAAATCATGGACGAGATCGCGCGCCTCACGCCGAGCTTCGAGGGTGTGAGCTACGAGAAACTCGAGCGTCTGGGCAGCATCCAGTGGCCCTGCAATGCGCAGGCGCCCGAGGGCACGCCGGTGATGCACGTGGGCGAGTTCGTGCGCGGCAAGGGAAAGTTCGTGATCACAGAGTACATCCCGACCGACGAGCGCACGAGCGAGCGCTTCCCGCTGCTGCTCACCACCGGGCGGATACTCAGCCAGTACAACGTGGGCGCGCAGACGCGGCGTACGGACAATCTCGCCTGGCACAGCGAGGACCGGGTGGAGATCCATCCGCATGACGCCGAACAGCGCGGCATCGTCGAGGGCGACTGGGTCGGCATCATGAGCCGGGCGGGCGAGACGGTGCTGCGTGCAGTCGTGACCGACCGTGTCGCGCCGGGCGTCATCTACACGACCTTCCACTTTCCGGAATCGGGCGCGAACGTGATCACCACCGACAACTCCGACTGGGCGACGAACTGCCCGGAGTACAAGGTGACCGCGGTGCAGGCGACCCGCGTGACCCAGCCCTCGGAATGGCAGCACAAGTACCGGCGCATGGACGCGGCGCAGCGCGCGCTGCTCGGCGCACGGCGCAGGCGCGACACCGCCCCCACCTGATCGGGACGGCAGACCATGGAGATCGCCAAGCTGGTGAAGATGGCCAACCAGATCGAAGGCTTCTTTCGCGGCGAAGCGGACAGCGAGGCGGCAGTCGCCGGTATCGCGAGCCACCTGCAGCGCTTCTGGGAGCCGCGCATGCGCGCGGCGATCATCGCGCACTGCGCATCCGGAGGCGAGGGCCTGGGCGAACTCGCGCGGCGCGCGGTCGGGCGCCTTGCGCCGCCGCCGCCGCCGCCCGCCGGCACCGCGCATTGAGCGCGCGGCAGCAATCCGAATATTCCCCGGGGCCCGCGATGCCCGATGCGGAGGCCTTCGCCTCGGGCACCGGGAGCTATCCGGCCGAACGCTACGCCGCCGACGCGCTTGCGCCGCAGGCACGCGAGGAAATCCTGGTCGAGGAAACACCGGTTGCACTCAATTACAACGGCGTCGCGCATGCGGTGATGATGCTGACGCCGACCGATCTGGAGGATTTCGCGGTCGGTTTTTCGCTCTCCGAAGGCATCGTTGCCTCCGTGGCCGAGATCGCAGAGCTCGACGTGCTGCCCTCGCGCCGCGGCGTGGCGATCATGATGCGGATTCCCGAAGCGCGCGCGGCCGCGCTTGCCACGCGGCGGCGCAGCCTGCCGGGCTCCGGAGCCTGCGGGTTGTGCGGCGTGGAGCAGCTGGAGGACCTGCTGCGCGAGCCCGCGGCGCTCGATCGGTCGCTGCGTATCGCGCCGGCGGCGCTGCGCCGCGCGCTCGAGGCGCTGTCGGCGCGGCAATCGCTCGGCCAGCGCACCGGCGCCGCGCACGCGGCGGCCTGGGTGACGACTGACGGCGAACTGCGGGCGCTGCGCGAGGATGCCGCGCGCCACAGCGCGCTCGACAAACTGCTCGGGCATCTCGCGCGCAGCGGCCTGAATGCGCGCGAGGGCTGGCTGCTGCTCACCTCGCGCGCAAGCTACGAACTGGTGCAGAAGGCCGCTTTCGCCGGCATCGAGCTGCTGGCGGCGGTGAGCGCCCCGACCGGCCTTGCAGTGCGGCTCGCCGAACGCAGCGGCATGACGCTCGTGGGTTTCGCGCGCGAAGGACGCTTCACCTGCTACGCGCATGGCGGGCGGATCGCCGGGCACTGACGCAGCATCCACCGGAATGAAAACGGGCCGCGCCGGAATGTTCCGGGGCGGCCCGATGCGGTCCGACGCGAGCCGCGCGCGGACTACTTCAGCGAGAAGAACTGGCCTTGCAAGGGGATGCGCTCGACTTCCTTGTTTTCGACCGACATGCCGTCGAAGGGGCGGCCGTCCGGGAAGGCGCGGGAGTCCGCGGGCCACTGGGTCGCCGCACCCACGCGCAGCATCACGAGGTTCTCCGGGGCCGAGCTCTGGAACCAGTAGCACACGCCGCGCGGCAGCATGATGCCTTCGTTCTTCTTCACCACGCGCAGGTTGTCGTCGGTCTCCAGGCGAAAGGTTGCCTCGCCCTGCATCACGACAAAAGTGTGGTCTTCGTGCGGATGCATGTGCATGGCGTTCTCGCCGCCTGCTGCATAGACCTTGACCACGACCTTCATCAGGTCGGTTTCCGCCATCGGGTTGTCCTGGCGTCCCTGCTTGAGCAGCGGGGATGTCAGCGAAAAGAACTGGGCCTGCGGCTTTACCTGGGGTGCGTTCATGTTTCCTCCTGGGTGGATGGATGCGGCCGCTGCGACGCGGGCTGCGCGCCGCGTACCGCCTACCCTTTGGGGCGGAGCGGACCGGATGCCGTGCGGGAAGCGCGGCGGATGATAGACCCGTGGCGAGACGCCCACAACCCGCAGTTTCGCTCTGCCCGGTGCGGCAACGGCGGTTTGGCACGCCTTGACATGTGTCAAGCGCGCCCCCGGGGCTGGCTGCTACCGTGCATTCATGCCTGAAATCTACGGACTCGACGCCTACGCTCCCGCAGAGATTGCGCACCGGGTGGAGGCGGTCGGCGTCGCCAAGGCACGGCTGCCGCTGGTGCAGACCCTGATGCTGGGCCTGCTCGCAGGGGCTTTCATCGGGCTCGGCGCGCTGTTCTCCACGATCGTGGTGAGCGATGCGTCGATCGGCTACGCGGGCGCGCGCATCGGGTCGGGGCTGTGCTTTTCGCTCGGCCTCTTCCTGGTCGTCGTGGCCGGTGCAGAACTCTTCACCGGGAACAATCTGCTTGCGATGGCGGCGGCGGCCGGAAAAATCCGCCCGTTCGAGCTCGCGCGCAACTGGGTGCTCGTCGCGCTGGCCAACTTCGCGGGCGCTGCCGGCCTCGCGCTCATCGTGTACCTGTCCGGGCACTGGGAAATGAATGGCGGAGCCGTCGGCCAGGCGTATCTGAAAATCGCGGCGCACAAGGCGGCGCTGGATCCCTGGCGAGCGTTCCATCTGGGCGTGCTGTGCAACGTGCTGGTCTGCCTGGCTGTCTGGATGGCGATGGCGGGGCGCACTGTCGTGGATAAATTCATTGCCGTACTCATGCCGGTCTCTGCATTCGTCGCCGCGGGCTTCGAGCACTCGGTCGCCAACATGTACTACTTTCCCCTCGCGCTGCTGCTGAAGCGCGCGGGTGTGCCGCTTCCTGCGGGTGCCGATGCAATAACCGTGGGGGCGATGTTCGGCAATCTCGGGCCGGTCATCGCAGGCAATCTGATCGGCGGCAGCGTGCTGGTCGGACTGGTGTACTGGGCGATCTATCTGAGGCCGTCGTCCGTAGATAGTAACAAAAACGTTACTAAATAGACCGGGACCATCGCCAGGCTTCTCCGGGACGTTTTCGAGTGCCCGGCGGACTGCCGGAACGACACGCGCCGTCTCAGACGCGCAGGGTGTGTGCGCCAGAGCACGGTGTCGCGTCCCCGGAACGGACACACTTGCGCTGCACCATAGTACCGGCGCTGTCCCACCTCCGCTGCTGGCGGAGAGCCGAGGGAATCGCAAAACAAACTGAAGGAGTTCTTCGTGAATTCAACCAAGCGCATTGCAATGACAGCCGCCGCATTCTTGATGGCGGCCCTGATGGGTTGTGCAGGAACGACCACCAGAGAGGGCACCGGCGAATACGTCGATGACTCCGTGATCACGACCAAGGTGAAGGCCGCGATCTTCAACGAACCGACGCTGAAATCATCCGAGATCAACGTGGAGACCTTCAAGGGAACCGTGCAGCTGAGCGGCTTCGTCAGCACTCGCGCGGAAATCGATCGCGCCGCTGCGCTTGCCCGCGCCGTGGAGGGGGTCGCCACCGTCAGAAACGACATGCGGCTCAAGTAATCCGGGTTCACGAGCGCCGGTCCGGTGCATCGCGCCGGCCGGCGCGAATCCGAACAGGGGACGGGCCATGAACCGGGATCGCATCGCCGGGCGCGCGAGATGGCTGAAGGGTTGTCTGATGGAGGCCTGGGGCAGTTTCACACACCGGCCGAGAACGGTGATCTCGGCACGGCGTCACCAGACTGCCGGGAACATCCAGGCGGCTTACCGGAATACAAGGCCGCACATGCGGCATGTTCTACGCATTCAGGAAATGCAAAAGACATCTGCGCGGCAGAGGCCAAAGGCCGGGAAAAGGTGGCCAAGGCCGAACTCGAGGAACGTCATGAGCCGGGATCGAAGTCCGAGCGCCGCGTAGGTATCGCCAAGGCTGAGGCTGCGCATGCCATCGCACGGGAAAAATGCGACGACAAGACAGACGATGCCAAGAAGAACTGTCTGAAAGACGCAAAAGAGGAAGAGACACGGGCGAAGACCGCGGCACGCGCGCCGATGAAGCTTGCGGCGGCGACGGAAGCCAAGGCCGCTCCCGCCGCCAAGACCGGAGCGGAATCGACCGGGGAATATGTGGATGACGCCGTGATCACCACCAAGGTGAAGGCTGCGGTTCTGCAGGAGACGACGCTGAAGTCGGCGGAAATCAACGTGGAAACGCTGCGTGGCACAGTCCAGCTCACCGGCTTCGTGCGCTCGCGTGCCGACATCAACAAGGCCGTTGAAATCGCCAAGGCGGTCAAGGGCGTGAAGTCGGTCAAGAACGACATGATCCTCAAGGGTACGCAGTAACAGGCTCACCGCCGCCGGCGGGCAGCGGGGGAAACCCCGCGCCGCCCGCCGGACGGACCGGCCTTGACGCCGGTCAATCGCCCGTTGGCGGAATAGTCGATCCTCGGCTCATGCTGCCGCGGACGCTACTCGGTTATATCTGGCGCCACACCGGGCGCCATCAGCTGGCGCTCGCCGGCCTTTCCATCCTCGTATTTGCGCTCAGCGCCGCGCCGCTCGAACTGCAGCGGCGTATCGTGAACGACGCCATCGGCAAGGGCGAGGCCGGGGCCATCGTCTGGCTTGCGCTTGCCTATGTGGCAGTCGCGCTCGTCGAGGGTGCGCTGAAGCTGGCGATGAACATTTACCGCAGCTGGGTGAGCGAGCGTGCGGTTCAGCACCTGCGCATGACCACCATCGAAGCCGCCCACGCGCATGGCGCGGTCGGCGGAGAGCGGGCCGGGGTGGAACTCTCCATGGTGCTGTCCGAGGTCGAGCCGGTCGGCGGCTTCATCGGATCCAGCGCCTCGGAGCCGCTGCTCCAGGGCGGCATTCTCGCGAGCGTGTTCGGCTACATGGTGTTTCTGCAGCCCGAACTTGCGCTCTTCAGCCTGATGATCTTCGCGCCGCAGTTCCTGTTCGTTCCGCTGCTCCAGCGCGCGATCAACCGCAGGGTGGAAGCGCGCGTCCTGACGACGCGCGAACTAAGCAGCGGACTGCTCGACCCGGCGGGCCACCGCAAACGCCACGTGCTGGAGGTGTTCCGGCTGCAGATGGGCATTTACCGGCTGAAATTCAGCATGAACTTTCTGATGAACTTCACGCATCACGCGGGGGTTGCCGCCGCGCTCGGCATCGGCGGCTGGTATGCGGTCACCGGCCGGGTGGAGGTGGGAACGGTGGTCGCATTCATATCCGGGCTCGCCAAGGTGAACGACCCCTGGGGAGATCTCGTCAACTGGTCGCGCGACCTCACGGTCAATATCGTGAAGTACCGCCTGTTGTCAGCCGCGCTGGAGCGCCTCGGCGGGGTCAGACCCTCGGGCTGACGGCACGCCGCAGCCGGGCGCGTCGCGAGAGCCATTTCGGGATTTCGATCCAGATCACGCCGCAGGTGGCCGCCGCGAGCGCGAGCGCCAGGTCCGTCACGCCGAGCGGGGCGAAGCGGAACACCGTTGCCGCAGGCGGGAAGTAAAGCGATGCCGTGAGCGCCGTGAGTGTGCCGCCGAGTACCCACCAGAATGCGGGATTGCGCCGCCGGATCGTGTCCAGCGCCGAGTGATCGCCCGAGCGGCTCGCGAGGATCAGAAACAGGTTGCCGAACACGATCGCGGCAAAGCCGAGGGCGCGGGTTTCGTCGTCGGGGCGACCCGAATGGATGGACCAGGCGCACAGCGCCGCGACCGCTGCGAGCAGCATGGCCCCCAACAGGAGGCTGAGCAGGAGCATACGCAGACTGAACAGGCGTTCCGCGGGATTTCTGGGCGGAACCAGCATCGCATCGGCGTCGCTCGGCTCTGCTTCGAAGATGATGGAGCAGGCCGGATCGATGACGAATTCCAGAAATGCGATATGCACCGGGTAGAGGAAGATCGGCCATCCGAAAGCGAGCGGCAGCAGGGCCATGCCTGTGGTCGGTATGTGGACCGCGACGATGTATTGCATGGCGTTGCGCAGATTCGCGTAGACGCGGCGGCCGAGACGCACGGCGCGTACCAGCGAACCGAAGTCGTCCTCCACGAGGACCAGTCCTGCGGCTTCACGCGCCACGTCGGTGCCGCGCTTGCCCATCGCGACGCCGATGTGCGCCGCGCGCAGCGCGGGCGCATCGTTTACCCCGTCTCCCGTCATCGCCACCACGGCCCCGGATGCTCGGTAGGCCCGCACCAGCCTGAGCTTCTGCTCCGGCCGCACGCGCGCGAAGACATCGGTATCGCGCGCGGCAGCGCTGAGCGCGCCATCGTCCATGTCGTCCAGACGCGCGCCGGTAAGCACGCGCACGCTGCCTTGCTCGGCGATACCGGCCCGGACCGCGATCGCCGCAGCCGTGCCGGCGTGGTCTCCGGTGATCATCACCACGCGGATGCCGGCGCTCTGGCATTCCGCCACGGCGCTGCGGGCTTCGGCACGGAGCGGATCGGACAGCGCGACGTAGCCCAGCCAGCGAAAATCGAAGGCATCCGGCGTCGCGGGCCAGTCCGCCGCCGCGGAGGCTGTCGCGCCCGGCGCGGGCCAGCCGGACTCTCCCACCGCAAGTACCCGCATGCCCTGGTCCGCTGCAGCGGCGAGTTCAGCCTGCGCCTGCGCGCGGCTCGACGCGTCCATGCGGCAGAGCGTCAGCACGGTTTCCGGCGCTCCCTTGATGAAGACCCGTGCTTCGCCATCGGGGGTGCGCCAAGCGTGACAGACGGCGGGGAAATCCGGACTCATGGGATAGTCGTGTTCGAGTCGCCAGCCGGCTCGCAGTCTTTCCGACTGCGGGGCATGCCGGAGCGCGCCTTCGAGTATCGCCCGCTCCATCGGATCGAAGGCCTGCTGCTCGCTTGCGAGCGCCGCCGCTTCGAGCAGCCGCTGCAGGGCGTCAGAGACAGGATCCGGACCGGGAACGATCCATCCCTCTCCCGAGTTTGCCTGCGCGAGTGACATGCGGTTCTCGGTCAGGGTGCCGGTCTTGTCCACGCACAGCACGGTGGTCGCGCCCAGCGTTTCGATGACCGGCATGCGGCGCGCGAGCACGCCTTCTCGGGAAAGCCGCCAGGCGCCCAGCGCGAGGAACACAGTAAGCACGAGCGGGAATTCTTCGGGCAGCGCCGCCATGGCGAGCGCGATGCCGGAAAGGAGGCCCTGCAGCCAGCCTCCGCGCGTGGCGACATAGAGCAGGGTTACCGCAACCGAAGCGAGCAATCCGATGCTCGCCGCATAGCGCACCACGCGACGGATTTCCTGCTCCAGCCGGGTTTTCTCGGGCTCGATGGAGGAGAGGGAGACGCCGATCTTGCCGAGTTCCGTGCCCTTGCCTGTCGCAGCAACCACTGCGCGGCCCTGACCCTTGACGAGCAGGGTCCCGGAGTAGACGGTCTCTCCTGCCGTCTTCTCGATAGGAAGCGATTCTCCGGTAAGCAGTGACTCGTCCACCTGCAGATCGTTCGCTTCGATCAGTTTCGCATCCGCAGGCACGCGGTCGCCCTCGCTGAGGATCAGCAGATCGCCGCGCACCACCTGCGCGCCGGGGATGCGGACCTCGATGCCGTCGCGCAACACGAGGGCGCGCGGGCTGGAGAGGTCGCGCAGCGCCTGCAGCGCGCGCTCGCTGCGCTGCTCCTGGATGACGGTGATCGACATGACGACCAGCACCGCGGCCGCCAGCACCGCAGCCTCGTGCAGATCCCCCACCAGCACATAGATGCCCGCACCGGCGGCCAGCAGCATGAACATCGGTTCGCGCAGGACTTCGAGCACGATCGCGAAGATGCTCCGGGTCCCCGCTTCGGCCAGGGCATTCGGGCCGTCGGCGGCGAGCTGCGCGGCGGCGGCGGTCTGGGTGAGGCCGGCGGGTGTATTCAATGAGGGGCCTTTTGTGGTCGGATCCAGTTCAATAGTAACAAAAACGTTACTATCTATTGGAGGGGGCTGGAAATTCGCGACCCCCTTGGTTCATTGTGCAGGGTCAGGCGTTCGTCGCCGGTCAGCACGCCGTCCACGATCTCCACGATCCGGTCGCACTGGCGCGCGAGTCCAAGGTTGTGGGTGACGACGAGAACCGTGGTGCCCTGTTCGCGGTTGACGCGCCGCATCAGGTCGAACACGACCTGCGCCGCGACGCTATCGAGATTTCCGGTCGGCTCGTCCGCGAGCAGCAGCGGCGGGTTCATGGCGAGCGCACGGGCCACGGCCACGCGCTGCTGCTGTCCGCCCGAGAGGTTGGTCGCGAGATTGTCCTTCCAGTCCGAGAGTTGCATGTTCTCCAGCAGCGTGGCGGCCCGTGCACGCATCCGAGCGTCCGGATGGCCGCGGTCGAGCAGCATGGGCATCATCACGTTCTCCTCTGCGGTGAAGGCCGGGAGGAGGTGGTGATACTGGAACACAAAGCCGATCTGGTGACCGCGGATGCGGGTGAGTTCGCGATCGTCCAGCCCGGTGGTGTCGCGTCCGCCGATCGCCAGACGACCTGCGCTCGGACGGTCGAGCAGACCGATCAGGTTGAGCAGCGTGCTCTTGCCGGAGCCCGAAGGACCCATGAGCGCGCAGAACTCTCCGCGCTGCATGATGAAATCAATGCCGTGCAGCACCTCGACCTCGTTGGGGCGTCCGGCGTTGTAGGCCTTGCGGATGCCCTCGAGCCGCAGAACGGCTTCGGTCGCCTCCAGTCCGGGTGGCATGCCGGCGCTATCCACGAATGGCGACCACGGGGTCGAGTCGTGCACCGCGCAAGGCCGGCGCGACCGCAGCGGCCAGACCCGTCAGCGTGGCGATGAAGGCGGCGAGCAGGAACAGCTGCGGATCCAGTTCGATCGGGATCAGCGGGGTGCCGTCGGCGTTGCGCACATACTGCTGCCAGACCAGCAATGCGGCGGCACCCAGGCCGGAGCCGAGTATCGACCCGGCGAGGCCGTAGGCGGCGCCTTCGACCAGGAACACGCGCATGATCTGTCCGCGCGATGCACCCATGGCCCTGAGGATGCCGATTTCCTTGGACTTCTGCACCACGGAGACCACCAGGACCGCGGCCACGCCGAACGCCGCCGAGAGTCCGACGAAGAACCGGATCGCGACATTGGCGAGGATCTGGGCATTCACCGCCGCGAAAAACTGTGCATTGGTCCTGATCCAGCTGTCCGCGCCGATGTCGGCGACCGCCCGGATGGCGCTTGCCACCTCTTCCGCGGCATACACGTCGTGCACCGAGACATCGATGCTGGATGCGCCGCCCGTGAGGCGTAGCAGGGACTGCGCGGTGTGCAGGGCGACAAAGGTGTTGCGCTGGTTCGCGCCCTTGTTGCCGAGATCGAAAATTCCACCGACCTTCAAGGCGAGGCCCTCGCCGCTGCTCGGCGTGATGCGCAGCTTGTCGCCGACCTTGACCCCGAGATCGTTCGCCAGTTCAGAGCCGATCAGAATGTCCTCGGTTCCCAGGAGTGCGCGGCCGGAGATGATTTTCTCGTCGAGGGGAACGATCCGGAAATACTTCGCCGGCTCGATTCCGGCAAGATTGATCGAACGCACTGCGTCGCCCCGAACCGCGAGCGCCGGTCCGGAGGCCATGGGGGACACAACCTTCACCTGCGGCATCGCCGCGACCTGCTGTTCGATCTTCTGCCACTGATCGATGGACCGCAGCCGCTGATAGGGTTTCTGGACGACGGCTGCTTCCGCGACTCCGTCAGCGTCGCGCAGCGGCCGCGCGATTTCCTCCGAGGGCAGCAGGACGACATGAGCCTGGGCGCTTAGCACCCGGTTGATGAAGTTCTTCTGCATGCCCGTAAGGAGCGCCGACATGAACACGATGACGCCGACCCCGATCGACACGCCGAGCACGATCGCGGCGGTCTGCATCCGGCCTTCGCGCAGAAAGCGGCTCGCTGCGATCCACTCGAAGGGCAGCCAATCAAACATCGTGCGCAGGTTCAGACATGGCGCTGCGGCTTACGCATCCCGCAAGCGGGTTATGCGCTGTCCGGCCTTGACCGGCGCACTGCCCGGTACGACGAGGTCGCCTACCGACAAGCCTTCGACGATCTCGACGGTGCGGTCGCCCCGGAGCCCGGGCTTGACGACCTGCCTGCGTGCGATGCCGTCCCTGACCACCAGCACCCAGGCCGAACCGCTGGCGATGTCGTGCACGAATTCCGCTGGCAGCGCCAGGCTTGCGGGACGGCGCGCGATCTCGATATCGACCGACACCGTCATGTCCTGGCGCAGATAGGGCGGCGAGTGCGGCACGCGCAAGCGCACCTCGACGGTTCCGCGCTGCGCATCGATGCCCGGATTGATATAGACGAGTTCCGCCGGAAATTTTCGATCGGGGTAGGCATCGGCCGAGGCGAGCGCCTGCTGGCCGAGCGCGAGCTTCGAGAGATTGCGCTCGTCGATCTGCAGCACGATCTGGGTTTCGCCGGCTGGCGCGAGCACCATCAGCACCTTGCCGGGCTGCACCACGTCGCCGCTCTCCACGTCGCGCGCGATCAGCGTGCCGGCGACCGGCGCCTCCAGCGTCAGGTAGGAGAGTCGCGCACGCGCAGCCTGCTGGCTCGCACGCGCCTGTTCGAGTGCGGTCAGCGCGACCGCATAGTCGCTGCCGGCAGGACGCGCCGATTCCACCTGTTTGCGTGTCGAGTTGACCTGCGTCTGGGCCACATCGAAGCCGCGCTGTGCTTCATCCAGCGCGGCCTGGCCGACGAAGCCCGCTCCGCTCAGCTTGCGGTTACGTTCCAGCTGGGCCTTCGCATTGGCAAGATTGGCCTCGGCCTGGCGCAGCGACTGGTCCGCCATCGGCAGCTGCAGTTCGCGCACCTGTCTGAGCCGGGCTTCCGCCTGAAGTGCAGAGGCATCCGCCTGCTTCAGGGCCGCGCGTGCTTCGCCGGACTCCAGTTCGATCAGAAGCTGCCCGGCGCGCACGACTTCGCCCTCTGCAACCGGCACCCTGGCGACCGTGCCGATGATCTGGCTGCCGATGTCCACCCGGTTCGGGCTGGCGATGCGCCCGCTCGCGACGATCGTCGCGACGACGTCGCGACGTACGACTTCGTAGAGGCGCACTGGCACACTTGAATACTCGCGATAGGCCGCCCAGGCCGCGAGCAGGATGACGGCAGCGGCAAGTGCGATCCACCAACGCCTGGCCCCAGGGCTGATGGATCGCATGAGCTCAGGTCACTTCGATGCGTTTGGCAGCTGATCCCTGCTTTTTGGGCAGGTTCAGATTCAGGACACCGTCCTTATATTCCGCCTTGACGCCGCTTGCATCGACCTCGACCGGAAGCGTGAAGCTGCGGCTCGCCATGCCGTAGACGCGTTCACTGTGGACGACCTTCTCGCCCTTCTTCTCTTCCGTCTCCCGCTTGAGTTCCGCGCGCAACGTGACCTGGTTGCCATCGACTTCGACGTGGATGTCCTCCTTCTTCACGCCCGGCATTTCAGCGTGCACGGTGTAGGACCTTTCGTCTTCCTTGACGTCGATCTTGAGCTTCACTTCTGCATCGGCCGGGTAGCTGAACGGGCGCACCCAGTAGCCCTTGTTGAATTCGGAAAGCAGTTCGTCGATCGGACTGAAACGCGTGATGTTTGCCATGATGGTCTCCAATGGAAAGTATCAGCCTGTATCCCGGATCTGGGGTTCGGGAACGCCGGTTTCAAGTGCCCGGAGGGGATCGTACAAGTCCATGCTAGTGGTCCTGGGACGGGAGGGCTTGACCGGAATCAACACGCAGCGGCCTGCAACGTCGGCCGGCCGGGCAGGCGCGAGTACGGAGGGAGTGGGGAAGCGAGGGGAAGTTCAGGCTGCGGCGGGCGTCAGCCCGCCGCGTTGCGACCGGCAGTCCTTTATTCGGCGGTGCCGGGGATTTCGTTCAGCTCGGCGCCCAGCCGTTTACCGGCAGGCTTGTGATGGCTGCGTGTATGGGATTCGAGTTCGCGCCGCGCGGCTGCGAAGGCGTCGCGCAGCGCGACATAGACATCTTCGTTCTTGTGGTGGGTGACCGCGATCTCGTGGCCCGGCATCTTCAGATCGATACGCACCGCAAAATCGTTACCCTGATGCTTGTGCCGGGCAACCTGTTCGACCACGATGCGGCAACTCACGATCCCGGGATGCAGCTGTTCCAGCTTGGCGGACTTGCTGCGGATGGCTTCGTCGAGTGCGTCCGAATGATCGATTCCGTGTAGCGTGATCTGTAGCGGAAGCTGCATGGTGGTCCTTTCCTTTCAGTCTCGGTTCGGCCGCGTATAGCCTTGCGACGGCTGCCGGGCGGCCTGCAGGCACCCGTCTCGTTCCGGTTCCTAGCTTAAACCCATCCGGCTACGCCGGCGCCCATGCGCAATTGACAATCATCAAACAGGCCCATGCGCCTTCGAGCATGCTGTAATTGTTCAGGCTCTCAGGAATCCGGAAGCGCGACGATGCAATCCGAACGACCAGAACTTCCCTATGCAGACGAACTCGGTCCGGCGAAGATCATCCATGTGCATGAGCCCTCCTGCGGCCTGCATGCGACGCTCGTGATCGACAATGTCGCACGGGGTCCGGCGATCGGCGGGCTGCGCATGGCGCCGGACGTCACGCTCTCGGAATGTGCGCGCCTCGCGCGCGCGATGACGCTGAAGAACGCGGCCGCGGGCCTGCCGCACGGCGGCGGAAAATCCGTCCTGGTCGGCGACCCGCGCATGGAGTCGGCACGCAAGGAGCATCTCATACGCGCCTTCGCGCACGCGCTGCGGAACGAAACCGACTACATCTTCGGCCCGGACATGGGGACCAACGAGGCGTGCATGGCCTGGATCAAGGACGAGATCGGGCGCGCGGTCGGCTTGCCGGAAGAGGCGGGCGGGATACCGCTCGATGATCTCGGGGCAACCGGCTGGGGCCTCGCGGCCTGCGCCGAGGTGGCGGCGCCGGCCTGCGGAATTTCGCTGGTCGGCGCACGGATCGCGATACAGGGATACGGTGCGGTCGGCCGGCATGCCGCGAATTTTCTCGCGCGGCTCGGCACCAGGCTCGTCGCCGCATCGGACACCAGCGGCACCATCGTGAATCCGGCCGGGATCGATGTGAACGGGCTCGGCACGCACAAGCTGCAGGGCGGTCGTATCGCCGACTACGCCGGCGGTGAAATTCTTGGACCGGATGCCGTGATCGACGTGCCCTGCGACATCTGGATCCCGGCGGCGCGCCCGGATGTGATACGCGAGGACAACGTGGCGCGCCTGCAGGCGAAGCTGGTGCTGCAGGGCGCAAATATTCCGTTCACGGCGGCGGCCGAGCACGCTGCGGCCGGCCTCGGCATCACCGTGGTGCCGGATTTCATCGCCAATGCGGGCGGCGTGATCTGTGCGGCGATGGAGTATTCGGGTGCGGCGCGCGAAGCGGCATTTGCGGCGATTGCCGAAAAGGTACGCGCCAACACGCGCGCAGTGCTCGCGGCGGCAGGGGCGCACAGCGTGCTCCCGCGCGAGGCGGCGCTCGTACTCGCCGCCTCGCGCGTGCGCAAGGCCATGGGCTGGCGCCGCTTCGGCGCCCTCTGAAAGCCGGTGCGGTTTACTTCTTCTTGCTGGCGGCTTCCTTGCCGCGCACCAGCAGCACGGGTACCGGGCTGAGGCGCACGACCTGCTCGGCATCGCTGCCCATCAGCAGACGGCGCACGCCGCGGCGCCCGTGGGTGCCGATCACGATGACATCCGCCTTCGAGCGCTTTGCCTCGCGCACGATGGCATCCGCGGCCGGTCCGGTCAGCGTTTCGACCACTACCGATTTCACCGTCAGCCCGGCTTTCTTCACCAGGGCCTCGGCCTTGCGGACGATATCTCGCCCGGCTTCGCGCAGGCTGTCGAACAGGTTGTCGGCGAACATGCCGGCTTCCATGCCGCTGTTCACCACGTAGTGCTGGTCCACCACATGCACCAGCTGGATCGCCGCGCCCTGTTCCTTGGCGAGCCGGATGCCTTCGCGCAGGCCCATGTTCGCAGTTGTGCTGCCATCGACAGGCACCAGAATTTTTCTGTAGGTCATCGTATCTCCTCTGTGTTTCGCTGTAATCCGCTCAGTGGTCTGTGCAGGGGGACGGCTCACGCACCATAACGCCGTTCGCTGTTGCGCGATTGACCTCCGTCAAATGCGTTTCGGCCGGCGGCGGGTGTGTACGCCTGCGCACGCATAATAGACGACTATGCGCAAACCTGACTCTGCACCAAGCCCAGCCTCGACCGATCGTACCGATAGCCTGTCGCCGATGCCAGATGGGGTCGACCCCGAAGGCGCGGCGCGCCTGCGCGCGATCCTCAATAGCCCGACCTACCGCGAAGCGGACAAGGACATCGGCTTTCTCGCACACGACGCGGCACGCCCGGTGCGTCTGCAACTCGATTTCCTGAAGGCCGATGTGCGCCTCGCCGAACGCGGCATCAACCGGACCGTCGTTATCCTGGGCAGCACGCGCCTGCCGGAACCCTCGGCTGCGCGCGCCGCCCTGGACAGTGCGGAGGCTGCGCTGGCGAAGAATCCCGCCGATGCGGAACTCCAGCGCGCGGCAGCCGTGGCCGGGCGCAGAGTGCAGACGAGCCGGTACTACGACGTGGCGCGCGATCTGGGCCGTCTGGTGGGGTCGATCCAGCAGCCGATGGATGGCGATCGCATCGCGGTGCTTACGGGCGGCGGCCCGGGGATCATGGAAGCGGCCAATCGCGGCGCCTGGGAGGCAGGCGCGGAATCGGTGGGCCTGAATATCAATCTGCCCACGGAACAGTTCCCGAATTCCTATATCTCGCCGCACCTGTGCTTCAGCTTCCACTACTTCGCGGTGCGCAAGATGCACTTCCTGAAGCGCATCAAGGCGCTCGTGGCCTGTCCCGGCGGTTACGGCACCTTCGACGAGGTCTTCGAGGCGCTGACCCTGGTACAGACGCGCAGGGTGGAGCCGTTCCCGATCGTGCTGGTGGGCGAGTCGTTCTGGCGGCGAGCGTTCGACGCCGATTTTCTCGCGGCCGAAGGCATGATCTCGCCGCAGGACCTGCAACTCTTCAGGTTCGCGGAGACGGCAGAGCACGCCTGGGAACTGATACGCGGATGGTACGCGGAACGCGGCACGCCCCTCTGCTAGGCGTGCCGGGGGCCGGCGCTGCGGGGAGCGGCGTCGCGCTCAGTGGGCGTCTCAGTGCACTGTCGAGAGCATGGCCTCCAGACCGTCGCTGTTCAGGATACGCACGTACTTCTGCTGCACGCTGATCAGGCCGTTGTCCTGGAAGCGCGAGAACAGCCGACTCACGGTTTCGAGCTTCAGCCCGAGGTAGCTGCCGATTTCCTCGCGCGTCATGCGCAGATGAAATTCGGAGGGCGAATAGCCGCGCCGCGTGAAGCGTTTGGCGAGGTTCAGCAGGAAGGCGGCCAGGCGCTCCTCGGCGCGCATCGAGCCGAGCAGCATCATCACGCCGTGGTCGCGCACGATCTCGCGCGACAGCACGATGTGCAGGCTGCGGCGGAAGGCGCGCACGCTGGCCGCCAGATCCTCCAGGCGCGCGAAGGGCAGCACGCAGACTTCCGCATCCTCGAGCGCCGTCGCCGTCGCGCTGTAGGTGCCCGAGCCGATGCCATCCATGCCGAGCAGTTCACCGCCCATCGAGAATCCGGTCACCTGTTCGCGGCCTTCGCCATCCACCACGCTGACCTTGAAGAATCCGCTCCGGATCGCGTACACCGCGCCGAAGTTGCTGCCGGCGGCAAACAGGGTTTCGCCGCGCTTCACGCGTTTGCGCGTGTAGACCACTTCCTCGAAGCTCGCCACATCCTGCGGCGTGAGCCCTTCCGGCAGGCAGAGTTCGCGCACGTTGCAGCTCGCGCACTTCACCTCGAACTTCCTCGCGGTCGTCGTCGAGGCCGCGCTGCGTGGCTCGATGGGAATGATGCGGGCGCTGGTCTTGGTGGCGGTGGCGTGCATGCTGGATCCTTTCATTGCTCAATTGCCTGGACTGGATGAGTTCGGATGCTGCGTGGCTGCGTGATTCGCGCGGGCGCTTGCGCGGGCGGTGATGAGTCTGCGCATGTCTTCGAATTCGGTGCTCTTGTCGAAGAAGCCGCGCGCGCCCAGACGGGCGGCGAGGCGGCGATAGGGTTCGGCGGCGAAGTTGGAGAGTACGAAGACTTCTGCCTCGGGCGCGATCTCCTGGATCGACCGGAGCACGGCGAAGCCACTGCCGCGCGCGAGCTGGATGTCGAGCACCACGACCTGGGGGTGCGCCGAGCGGATGCCGCGCACGGCATCGTCGGCCGTCCGGGCGCAGCCTACGGTGAGCACGCCGTCGATCGAATCGAACATCGCGATCAGATGCTCGATGATGCGCGGGGAATCTTCGACCAGATAGAGCCGCAGGGGCTGGTCGCCGGGTTCGGAGCCGCTTTGTACGCGTTGGTCCATGGCCGCCAGTGTGCCGGCGACACGGATGGCAGCCCATCGGCGGGCGCTTAAAGCCACGGTAGGAATCCCCTGCAAGGCGGGGTAGGAATCGTCCTACAGGGCCGTCCGGCGCAGCGGCGGGAATGCCTGATTGCGCAAGCTGGACAACGGGTGAACCTGCTGCGGGGGCTTCAGTCCATCTTCAGGAGTATGTCCTTGAGGGCGCGTCGCGGGGCGCGGTGGGTCGCCGGCGCGCCGTGACCGATTCGGAACAGCAACTGCGGATGGCGGCTATCGAGATGCATCGCCTGCCGCAGCGTGCTGCGGCCGCTGCTGTTTGCAGTGAATGCGCTGAAAGGCTGGATGCGCAGGTTGTAGTGCTCCGCAATCAGGGCGGCACGCGCATAGGCCTGACCTGCCATCACCTCGTCGTAGCGACGGTTGTGCGCGGTCGACAGGATCGCGATGGCGGGCGCGCTCTCGAGCAGTTCGGCGTCAGTGTGGGCGAGTTTCGCGGCACCCGAGTGTGCAAACTTGAACTGCGAGAACTTTGCCTGCAGCCAACCTTCGCCGATCGCACCCGAACCGATCCAGCGCGCCATGTCGGCGCGAAAACTGTCATCGGCATAGAGTTCGCGCTCGATCTCCTCGAGCAGGCGTGGCAGCAGCGCGCGCTCCGGCCCGGCGGGAAGGAATTCGATCGTGGCATGCTCGCCGTCGGCCGCGGCGCTCAGGTGGGCCAGTTCGTGTTCCGCGACAGGGCGATCGCGTTCGAACACGATGTGGCTGGTGTGGCGACGCGGCAGGGCATGCAGCAGCGTGGGGGCGGAATCGTTCCGCCGCGGCTTTTGCTCATCCACGGTGACCCGGCACACGTGGGTATCGTCCGAGGTGCTCGGGAAGTAGACGACGTCCACGCCGAGCGCCTCGTAGTCGGCTGCGATCAACAGCGTCTCCAGCGCGCAGCCGAGGCTCATGTAGAGCTCGCGCTGGTCCGCATCGGCGACCGACAGCCAGCGTGAGAGATCCGCGAACAGGTTGATCGAGCGGCCGCTGATGGCAAATTTCCAGGGCTGGGAGTTATGCGTCGAGGGCGCACGGTGCGCGAGCTCGGCCAGGCGCTCCATGCGGTTGCCGGGCAGGTCCATGCCGAGCATGACCCGTCGGGCCGAGGTGTTGGCCGTGTTTGCCGGTTCGCCGGTCATCGCTCGCTCGCTGGTGTGCACGCACGCATGAACGCAGTGTACGGTCGGGCCATGCGCGACCGATTGACATGTATCAACAAGGGAGAGCGTCAATGCGGCACGCTGGGTACCCTGGACCTGCGGCAGGCAGATCGGGCCTGCGCGCGTCGCGTTCGCCGCATGGCCCTTCGTGCAACAGGAGTTGCAGCAATGGAAAGCGTACAGCGATGAATGATTTGAAAACGCCCGCGAGCGGGAGTGCTGCCTGGGCGGGGGATCTGTGGGGCGGCGCGGCGGCGATGCTGGTGGCGCTCCCGTCGGCGATCGCCTTCGGTGTGACCATCTTTGCGCCGCTCGGCGAAAGTCATGCGGCCCAGGGCGCGCTCGCGGGCATCCTGGGCGCGACCGCGCTCGGCCTCGTCGCCTCCGGGCTGGGCGGCACCAATCGGCTCATCACCGCACCCTGCGCGCCGGCGGCCGCGGTGCTCTCGGCCTTTGCGCTGCAGGCGGTGCAGCACGATGTGCCAGCGACAGGCGTGCTGCTGATGCTGGCGGTGATCAGCTTGCTTTGCGGTCTGCTGCAGATTGCCTTCGGCGCGCTCGGCGTCGGGCGCTTGATCAAGTACATGCCTTATCCGGTGGTGAGCGGCTACCTGAGCGGGGTGGGACTCATCATCATTTTGAGCCAGATCCCCAGGCTGCTCGGAACCGCCAAGGGCGTATCGGTCGTCGAGGCAGTGTCCACGCCCGCAGGCTGGAGCGTGCAGGCGCTCGTCGTCGGTTCGGTAACTGCAGCCGTGATGATCCTCGCGCCGCGGTTGACGCGCGCGGTGCCGGCCGCAATCCTGGGTCTCGCGGCCGGCATCGGCAGCTACTTCCTGCTGGCGCTGGCGGATCCGGCGCTCTACAGCCTGCGGGATAACGCGCTCGTGATCGGGCCGCTCGGGGGCGGCGATGCGGGATTCCTCGAGACCGTCAAGGCGCGCTGGGAGGGGATCGGCGCGATGCGCTGGTCATCCCTGGCCGAGCTGCTGGTGCCCGCGCTGACGCTCGCCGTGCTGCTGTCCATCGATACGCTGAAGACCTGCGTGGTGCTCGACACGCTTACCCGCAGCCGCCACGACTCGAATCGCGAGCTGATCGGGCAGGGGCTGGGGAATCTTGCGGCCACGCTCGCGGGCGGCGTGCCCGGTGCGGGCACCATGGGCGCGACGCTGGTGAACATCTCGAGCGGCGCGCAGACGCGGCGCTCGGGTGTCGCGGAAGGCGTGTTCGCGCTTGCCGCCTTCCTGCTGCTCGCGCCGCTCATCGCCTGGATCCCGATCGCGGCGCTCGCCGCCATCCTGATCGTCATCGGCGCGCGCATGTTCGATCTGAAGAGCCTGCATCTGCTGCGCGCGCGCAGCACCGTGCTGGATTTTGCGGTGATCGTGTCGGTCGTCGCGGTAGCGGAGACCGTCAGCCTGATCGCTGCATCGGCCACCGGCATCGGGCTCGCCGCCATGCTCTTCATCCGCGAGAAAGTCGGCAGCTCCGCCGTGCGGCGCACTTTGCATGGCAACCAGGTGTACTCGAAGCAGATCCGCCTGCCGGCGGAGCGCGCGATACTGGAAGCGCGCGGTTCGGAGACCGCGATCTTCGAACTGCAGGGAAGTCTCTTCTTCGGCACGGCCGACCAGCTCTACAGCGCGCTCGAACCCGAATTGAAGACGGCGAATCACGTCATCCTCGACATGCGTCGCGTGCAGTCGGTCGATGTCACCGCCGCCCATGTGCTGGAGCAGGTGGAGGACATCCTGCGCGAGCGCGGCGCGACGCTGATCTTCAGCCAGCTGCCGCGCAACGTGCCCACGGGGCAGAACATGGCCGAGTACTTCGTGCAGACCGGACTCGCGAAACCGGAGCGCCATACGCCCGTATTTGCGGAACTGGACGACGCACTCGAGTGGGTCGAAAACCGCATCCTCGCGCAGGCGAGGGCGGCGCCATCCGAGGAGACCCTGCTCGAACTCGCGGAGATCGGCCTCTTCGTAGGGCGCAAGCCGGAGACGCTCGCCGAACTCAAGAAGGCCATGGAGCAGCGCAGCGTCAGGGCCGGCGAACGCATCTTTGCGGTGGGCGAAGCGGGCGACGAACTGTTCCTCGTGCGGCGCGGGTCGGTGCGGATCATGCTGCCGGTGGACGAACAGCAGGCGCATCACCTCGCCACATTCGGGCGCGGCGATTTCTTCGGCGAAATGTCCTTCCTCGATCGCAACCGTCGCTCCGCCGATGCAATCGCGGAAACCGACACCGAACTCTACGTCCTGTCCCGCGCGCGCTTCGACGCGCTAAGCGCCGGCCATCGCATGCTCGCCATCAACCTCTTCGAGGGGCTGGCGCACATCCTCGCGTTCAGGTTGCGGTATACGAATGCGGAGCTGAGGGCGTTGCAGGCGTCGTGAGGCGGAGGGCCTGAAGGCTTCGAGGAGGAAATTCGGGGTGCAGGGTATAGATGGTAACGCAAATGTTACTAACTATTCACGCAATGCCGTACTTTCTTCCTCGTGAGACATCGTGAGAACAGTTCGACCTCCGGCATCGCGTCCATGGCGGGCAGCATCTCCGTGCTGCCGACGCCAACGCCGAGCATGCCGATCTTGAGTACGCCTTGAATGGTGTTCATGCCTGGTTGGCGCTCCTGAAGGTGTCGGATAGTATCAAGGTATTCTTGGGTTAAAAGGGGGGTAGCCAAGGGCACTTCTACTCGACGCGATACAGCGCCGCATCGAACTACAAAGGGGCCATGTCTATGAGCAATTTCTGTAGTCGTTTAGTCGCCGGTATTCTGGTAGCACAACCGATTCTTTTCCATGCGCCCGGGGTGCTCGCGCAAACCGCGCAAACCTATCCCTCCGGTCCGGTCAAGCTGGTCACGCCAACGGCGTCGGGCGGCGTAACCGATCTGCTGGCCCGCGTAACCGCGGGAGAACTCAGCAAACGTCTGGGTGTTGCTGTCTCCGTAGAAAATCGGCCCGGAGGCTCCAGCTCCAACAAGATCGGAATGGCAGCCGTGATTGCGGCGCCCCCGGACGGCTACACGCTCCTGTTCGGGACGTCCGATGGGTTCGTCTATCCGACGATCACACCCTCGCCCTACGACACGGATCGCGACCTGCGGCCGATCATCAAGCACATCCGTGTTGAGGCAATACTCGCCGGGCAACCCAATCTCAAAGCCGCCAGTATCAAGGAGCTTGTCGCCTTGGCGAAGGCGAATCCGGGAAAGTTGTCGATCGCGAGCAATGGCATAGGAAGCTCAACGCATCTTTCCGGAGAGATGTTCAAGCTGGCTACCGGGACCAACATGCTTCATGTGCCATACAAGGCCAGTGCACAGGCCTTTACGGACATGATCGGCGGTCGCCTCGATCTGGTGGTCACAGGATTCGCGCCCATTGCTCCGCATGTCAAGTCAGGCGTGAAAGTACTTGCCAGCTTTGGCGCAAAACGCAACCCGGCGTGGGTCGATGTTCCCACTATGCGCGAACTCGGGTATCCGGATCTGGTCGTCGAAACCTGGCAGGGGATTCTGGCACCGGCGGCGACACCCGAACCGATTGTTCTGCGACTTGCTCGCGATCTGGACGCAATAGCCCGTTCCAAGAACTTCGAGGAGCAAATGCTCAAGTTCGGCAGCGTCCCAGATGTGGAGGTTCTCGCCGAGTTCGCAAAGGCCATCAAGGATGAGCGGGCCAGATGGGCGCGCGTGGTGAAGGACGCGAATATTCAGCTTATCGAATAGAGCGCTACGCGCTTGTCCCAAGCCGTGTGTGCAGCGGTCTCGATCATTAGCGCCAATCAGATGAGCCAAGGAGAAGGCGAAGCGTTGCCTGATAGAAGGTCTGGACAACCCCGCCCGCCTCAGCACTGACGGGGTAACCATCATGCAGCGCGGCGCGCCGCAGCACAACACGACGCGCGAGCTGAATTACCGGTTCACGTTTCGGGTGGGCGTGCAGCCGGGGAGCTATCAGTGCCCATTGCTGTTGAGGGGCGCGTGCTTCAGCCGGTGAAAGAGCGTCGGCCTGGCGCTCAGAAGGTCACGGTTGCAATAATGCTGTCGACGTAATTGCCGACGGCCGCATCCTGCCCGGCGGGAATCTGGCCAAACACGTTCAGGGTCGTCGTGCGGTTCCCGGTGGCCGCCATGTTGCTGCTGCCGCCGCTGCCGTCGCCCCAGATAATGGTTCGCGCTGTGTTGGTGTAAAGATTGTAATTCAACTCGTTTGCGCCGCTGGTCATTACCCGCTTAGCGTAGCTGTTGCTCTGCCCCGCGCTTAGTCCTACGGTAAAAGATCCATTACCACCCAGGCAGCGTATGCCCAGGCCGCCGACGCCATTGGTCGCGATCGTTGCGAAAACAGTGTAGGGACCGAAGATGACCGAAGTTACGCTGCTGAACGAACAGGCAGGCGCGGCCAGCGCGGTTTGCGACACGAGACCAGCCCACGCGGCGATTGCACCGAGCAGCATCAATCGCGCGGTGCGCCACATGCGCGTTCCGGCACCGCCCGAGACTATCGCAACGCGGCGGTCCAGGCGTATCACGGCTTAACTCCTTTGCAAATGAAAACGCCGAGATCCGGCAAAGGTTCTTTGCTCGCAACGAAGGGAACATCGAATTCGCAGCTCTGGCCGAGCCAGGTCGCGCGCAGCCGATTGTCCGGCTCGAGCCCCACCACATAGACCTCGCCTCCGTAGCCGACGGCATAGGCCGCCTCTTCCCCGGCGATCTGCACCCATGCGCCGCTCGGCAGGGGCTTGCCGTCTTCGAGTTGGACGGTGAGCGTCGCGCCGCGCGAGTGTTTGATCGGGAAGGTCGCGTCGACGCCGCTGCGCAGATACGGGATCACGACGAGCTTGAGTGTCCCGATTTCCGCATCCATGGGTACGTCGCGCTGATCGACGGAAATCACGTTCTGGTCATAGGCGCGCAGCCGAGGGATAAGCGCATTACCCCTGGAATCGGTGCGTCCCGCCGGCTGATTGGAGGTGAGAATGCGCACGTTGGGGTAGTCGGGAATGCGCACAACGGCGAAACTCTGGTCGATGCGGCGGCTCAGGAACGCATCGCCGCCGAGCACCGCCACGCCACCGGATGCTTCCAGGCGCGTGGTCGTGGCGCCCGCCGACTGCGCCGCAGCGGCTGTATAAGTGCCGAAGTTGTTCTGCAGCGTGTAAGTACCTTCCCTGAAGCCGTCTTCCCGCGCCAGCAATCTGTAGCCATAGCCTTCGCCCATCGGGACATTGCGCTGCAGCGTGGCGGCGAAGTCGTGGCTGTTGCCGGAGCTGCCGGCGCGGACCCACTGCGTACTGAGGCTGGCGTAGGTGGATGCACCCAGGGGAGTGCTCAGCGTGGCGTATATCGTGGTGCTCGGCCCGCCAACCATGCTGCGCAGCGCCGACACGTTGAAAAAACCCATGCTGCCGAGGGCGACACTGTAACTCAGGGTGGCGACGCGCGCGTCGGCCTGGTCGCGGCTGTGCTGGTTGACATAGGCAATGCCGATCGAGCCGGCGGCGCCCGCGGCGTAGCTCGCGGTGACGCTGCTCAGCTGGATCGGCGGCCGTTGCTGCGGCAGCATTCCGGCCTGGGTGAAGCCGCTGCTGGTCCATTGGGTACGGGCGCCGAAGCTCCACGGCCGCGCCTGGCGCTCGATGCCGAGCAACGCCAGCGCACCGTTGCCGGCACCGCTGTGGCTGGCGGCAAGGTAGCTGCTGATGGTGCCGATTCGAGGCATCAGGTACTCACCACCTGCGCCGGCGGCCGCGTGGTCTTGCAGCGCTTCGGCGTGCACTTCACCGGTGAAGCGCTCGCTCAGGCCGCGGCGGTATGTGCCGGTGGCAAGCCAGCCGTGATAGTCGTTGCTATGGATGCCGAAGTTCTCGCGCACCATGCCGAGCTCGTAGGAAAAATCTTCCAGGCCTTGACGCAGCAGCGCCTGGCTGGCGTAGAACGGCCGGGTGATCAGCTGCTCGCGCCCGAACAGATCCCGCACCACCAGCTGCACTTCGCCCGTGCCGGTGACGGCAGGCAGATTGTTGATCGCGAACGGTCCCGGTGGCACGCTCTGGCGCGATACCAGCGCGTTGTTGACGAACACGTCCACGGTCGAAGGCAATACAGCGTGGCCGGTAGCGCTCTGCGCCGGAAACGGGACGAAGCCCGGTTGCGTGCCGAAGTTGGTGCCGTACTGGATGCCGCCGAAGCGGAGCGACCGGCCCCAGGCGCCCGGGCGGTTGACGGCGTCGCCCAGGTTAAGGCTTTGCAGTTTTGCCGGAGTGTCGATAGTCCAGGTGGTGTCGAGCCGCGTCAGGCCCGGATGGGCGCCAAGGTTCTGCGCCAGCACATTGGCGGTGCCGGTGCCGAAGCGATTGAAATAGCCGAGTTCGAACTGTCCGGCGCGTTGCGTCGAATCCGGCGTATGCGTGGCAAACAGATCGTAGTTGAAGAATCCTCCGGGGCCGGACCGGGTTGGCGTCGGAATCCTTGGCGCGAGCGCATCGCGGCTGGTTCCGGTGAACTTCTCCGGCCGAAATTCGATCATCAAGGTTAGTTTCTTCGGATCGAATACATGCGATGCGCCTTCGAAGGCGTCGAGCGGAAAATACGTTTGCCCTTGGTAGTCGACCGCTGCACCGGCATCAGGCAGGCGCAGGCGCCAGCGCTGCAAATCGCTCCCGGCAACGTAAAGCATCCCGCGCTCGTCTTCGAGCACTGTCACCGTCTGGTCGAGCTTCTGGCGGTTGATGTCGACCAGCAGCAGCCTCTCCTGGAATTCGGTGCCGGCGGAAGGGGTCGGCCCCAGGTCCCTACGAACGTGGCCCATGGACGGAGCAGCGTCGTCGGCCGCCGCGTATGCACACCATAACTGCAAGCCGCAGAGGAGGGGGAAAGCGGCGCATCTACGGAGCTGCAAGGGGAAGTTCTGCATCGACATCGCCCGCATCCGTATAGGCTTTGAGACGCAGACTGCCGCCGCTTATGTTCTGGGTGGGGTCGGTCTTGAGCAGCCATGCGTGCGTTTGTCCGGCGAGAACATAGGTCGAGCTCGTCTCGCGTGCCAACGGGTTGTCGCTCCCGGGCAGGTAGAGGGCGAAATCGGATACATGGACATGCGCGTTGCCCCGGTTTTGCAGTTCAACTTTTACATTGCCGCCGGACACCCTGGATCCGGCCCAACTCAGCTTTGCGGCCGCCTTTCCATGCCGCGGCTGCACGAATACCGGCAGCCCGATGCGCAGTGCGACCTGCAGTCCGCTGAATCCCGGAGCCAGAGGCGGCGGCAGTTCCTGCAGGTAAATGCGATAGGCAAGTTCGTTGGTCGCGTCCGCCTGCCGCCGCAGGGCTGCACGCAGTACCTGTTCGCTTCGGGCGGGGATGGTGACAATGGGCGGTGCGACCAGCAGTTCCCTGGTCGGCGCATAGACGTCTTTGCCGTCGACTTGAGACCACGCGACCACCTGGACCTGTATCGATGCGGGCTGGTCGGAGTCATTCTTGATCGTGAGCACCATACTCTGTTGCTGCGGCGACAGTTCGATGCGAATCGGATCGATCTGCAAGTCCGACGCGGCCGCAATGACGGGCAGCAACGATAACGCGCTCAGGGCAGCGCAACGCGCTGCCCTGCACAGCCGGTCGATAATGCTCGGGCTCAAGCCGGATCGCCGAACGAGGTCGGGATGACTAGAAATTGACCGTCGCAACTACCGTGTCGGCATACGTGTCCACGGCAATGTCCTGCCCTCCGGGAATGCTGCCGCATACGAGGTACGGCCGAGCGTCTTTGCTGGGAGCGTCGGTCAAAGCAAGCGTATCCGTGCCTATGGTGGTGCCCCAGGCCACTGTGCCGGGGCAGGCAGTGGCCGGAGTGGCCCCGGTTGGCTGAAACAGGTCGTATTTCAGGAAGTCCAATGCGGGGCCGGTCATCCGGCGCTGGACCAAAAAGTTGCTGCCGTTGCTCATGCCGATGGTCATGCCGGTGGCCTTCTTGGCGCAGGCGACGCTTACGCTACCCTGTCCGGTAAGCGCGTCGGTCAAGTTGGCGGTCACCGGATCGTACACACCAAATGCCAGGGGGGTGGTGGAGATCGAGCAGTTTGCCGACACCGACGCTGACACGGCGATGTTGGCGGACTTCGGGCTGGCGGCAAACGCCGATCCACAAGCCAGCGGCAATGCCGCAGCGACTAGCAACTTCAACAGTGAGGCCCTTTTCATTTTGGTACCACCTTAATTGGAATGGAATGCAATGACTCAAGGGGCGCGCAGTGTGGCGGCACGTCTCCGTCAGTGCAGCCATCATGGGCGGATGCTTGCGCGCGGTCTGTGTGCCAGGGCACCAAGGAAGGGCAGGCATGGCGGCGGCGAAAAAAGGGGCCGCTCAGGGGCCATGTCGCGACGGCCTGACCGATGGCGGATGCGCTGCTAGGTGACTGAGCCGGATCAGCGACCGGTCTGGATAAGAATCGCGAGCGGAGGGTCGTGGTCGCTTGCAGCTTCACGATCTTCCTGGGCGGCTGGCGCCGGCCCGGATCAGGGGATCGACAACCCCCTCGGCATTGGTGGAACGGCGTTGCGCCAGTGGCTGCTGCGAACGCGCGCGTTCCAGCGCTCGCTGTTCGGCAAGGACGGCGGCACGACGGGGGTGGACGATGATTTCGCTGCGCGGGGAGTTCGACGCCTCGGAGAAGGCCACGCACGTCGTGCTGCGGCGCGGAGCCTGACAGCCGGTGATCACGGACGGGGTCTGGCGCTGCTGGCGCGAGGCGGCCGTTCTTGTTGCGCGATGCGCAACACGCTATCATCGGCTCATGATCAGATCGTTCCGTCACAAAGGCCTCGGCAGGTTCTTTGCATCGGGAAGCACCGCGGGAATCCAGCCACACCATGCCAGAAGACTGCGAATGCTCCTGGCGGCTCTGGATACCGCTCAATCCATAGACGACATGGACGTTGCCGGGTTTCGCCTGCACCCGCTGAAGGGATTTGAACCCCGTCGCTGGTCCGTATGGGTGAACGGGAACTGGCGCCTGACATTCGAGTTCAACGACGGTCACGCTTTC
Source organism: uncultured Pseudomonadota bacterium (assembly GCA_903834835.1). GTDB lineage: Bacteria > Pseudomonadota > Gammaproteobacteria > Burkholderiales > SG8-39 > CAILKO01. Next base: position 128,557 of record CAILKO010000057.1, read on the forward strand.
GTATTGCACTATGAGGACTATCACTGATGACCATGCACAATCCGCCGCATCCCGGCGAATTCATCACCGAGGTCTATCTTGAGCCGAACGGGCTAAGCGGCCGCGAACTGGCTGCGAAGCTCGGCGTTGCCGCGTCTACGCTGAATCGCGTTCTCACGGGCGCCAGCGGCGTAAGCCCCGAGATGGCTTTGCGCCTTTCCAAAGCGCTCGGTCGGTCGCCTGAAAGCTGGCTGGCTATGCAGTACAGCCATGACCTTTGGCAGGCCAGACAGCGCGTGGATCTTGGCAATGTCAGCAAGGTCCGGCTGACAGCGGCCTGATCCGACGCCCCCTAGACGAGCGCCTGCCGGATCGCCGTGACAATGTGCTCGAGGATCTTCACCCGCGCGTGGTACTTGTCGTTCGCGGCAACGAGCACCCAGGGCGCGTAGTCGGTGCTGGTGCGCTCGATCATGTCCGCGGCCGCGATCTGGTACTCGTCCCACTTGCCGCGGTTGCGCCAGTCCTCTTCGGTGATCTTGAAGCGCTTGAAGCGCGTGCGCTCGCGCAGCTTGAAGCGCTTGTATTGCTCCTCCTTCGAAATCTGCAGCCAGAACTTGGCGACGATGGCGCCGTTCTGCGCGAGCTGATTTTCGAAGTCGTTGATCTCCGTATAGGCGCGCATCCAGTCGGCGTCCGAGCAGAACTTCTCGATCCGCTCGACGAGCACCCGGCCGTACCAGCTGCGGTCGTAGATCGTGAACCGGCCCTTCCTCGGCAGGTGGCGCCAGAAGCGCCACAGATAGGGCTGGGCGCGTTCCTCGTCGGTGGGCGCGGCGATCGGGATGGTGTGATAGAGGCGCGCGTCGAGTGCCGCAGTGACGCGACGGATCGCGCCGCCCTTGCCGGCCGCATCCATGCCTTCGAACAGCAGCACGACGTTCTTCTGGGCGAATTTCGGGTGCCGGGTCAGGATGGCGAGCTCGCGCTGCAGCTTGTCCATCTTCTTTTCGTACTTCGGCTTCGGCACTGCGGCCGCGAGATCCATCCTGTGCAGGATGTGGACGTTGTCCACCGGCCGCGAGAGCGGGGCTTCCTTCGGCGCTGCGATTACCGTGGCTTTTGCTTCCTTTGCGGCCTTCGCGGCCTTGGCGGTATCCAGGCGCCGGCGCATCGCCTCGAGCAGGGTCTTGCCGACGGTCACTGCGCGATACTGCGGGTCCGAGCCTTCCACGACGATCCAGGGCGCCCAACCGTTGCTGGTCTTGCGCAGCGTCTCTTCGCTGATCCGGTAGAAGCGGTCGTAGTACTTGAAGAAGTCCCAGTCGCGGTCGTTGATGCGCCAAGAGGTGTCGGGGTCGGACTGCAGCGCACGCAGGCGCTTCTTCTGGCGATCCTTCGACAGATGGAACCAGAATTTCAGGATGAGCGCGCCTTCGTCGGCGAGCATGCGCTCGAAGCGGTTGATCGCGTCGAGCGAAATGGAGAGGTCCGCCGGCTTGGAGCGCTTGAATACGCGCTCGATGATGGGGCTGGTGTACCAGGAACCGAACAGGATGCCGATGTGACCCTTGGGCGGCAGCGTGCGCCAGTAGCGCCACATCGGCGGGCGCTCGATTTCCTCGTCGGACGGAGTGTCGAACGCGTGGGTGTAGATATGGCGCGGGTCCATCCACTCGTTCAGCAGATTGACGGTTTCGCCCTTGCCGGCGCCGCGGACACCCGAGATCAGCACCACGACCGGAAACTTCCCGTTCGCGGCGACATCGAACTGGGCATCCAGCAGATCGGCACGCAGGCGCGGCTCGATGCGCTTGTACTCGTCCTTGCTCAGCTTGTGACCCAGTTCTGCGGATTCGAACATGCCTTACTCCTGATCAAAAAAGCCAAGCCGACCGGCCTGGCGCAGGGGACGGCTGCCCGGACGGGCAGACCGGGTGCAGGAAGGGTGTGTTGCAGACGCTGCCCCAGGCTGCAGTCGGGGCGCCTCCTCGTGCCGTACCAGTTGCTCGGCAAGCCAGCGACCGATTCCGTCGGGCTCGGCGACGCGGTTGGCTGCGAGTACGGGCGCGCGGAGCCGGTTCAGCCAGGGGCCGGCCCCCGTCGGGGTGCTGTCGACGAGCGCGAGCGCGCGTACCAGATCGGGGCGCCGTGCGGTCTCGATCACTGCCGCCGCACCGTTCGCGCCGGTCGCCACGAGGACGACGGGCCGCCCGGCGAGTTCGGCGCGGGTTCCGGTCCAGCACAGGACGTCGCAGATGCGCGCGCAGCGGCGGTCGGTCGCAGCGAGGGCGTCGGCATCCTGAAAATCCGATGTGTGCTGGGCGGGATCGACGCGCAGTGTTGCGAAGCCCGCCGCCGCCAGCGCGCGCGCAAGCGCTTCCTCCGGCACGCCGTCCTCAAGCAGCACGACCAAGGCGCTCGCGCCGGGCGGCGTGTGCAGGCGCGCGCGAAGTGCGATGCCGTCGGAGAGGATGGAAACATCGTGGCTGCGACGGCTTTCGTTGCGGTGGGCAGGGCTGGAGTTCATGGCGTGTGGAGGCTTTTGTAGTCGGAGGGAACTGGACCTGATTACGCATCTGCACTCATCGTCTTCGCCACCATTTAGCCACCGCGCCAGCGGACCCGGTTGACCGCGATCAATGAAAGCGCCGCGGCTCGAGCGCTGCCCGGCTTATCGCGTCGTCCACAGGTCGATGGCGCGACTGAAAGTACGGACGTCCCGCTTGAATTGTCCGGTGCCGCCCCGATATGCGACCCATGCCTGACAACGACAACGACAGCGTCATCGTAGCCTGCCCCGCTTGCCTCGCACAGAACCGGATACCGCGTGCCCGGCTCGCGCAGGCACCGGTATGCGGGCGCTGCAGGCAGCCGGTACTTCCGGCAGCGCCCCTCGCGCTTGCCGAGGCAAGTTTCGATGCCTATGTGGGACGCACCCAGCTGCCTGTCGTGGTGGATTTCTGGGCGCCCTGGTGCGGCCCCTGCCGTGCCATGGCGCCGAACTTCGAGCAGATCGCGGCGGAGCTGGGCGCCCAGGCGCGGTTCGCCAAGGTGAACACCGAAGAGGCCGCGCAGCTGGGCGCGCGATTCGCGATCCGCTCGATTCCAACGCTGATCGTATTCCGGGAGGGACGCGAACTCGCACGGGCATCCGGTGCGCTCGATACGCGCAGCCTGCGCCAGTTCATCGCGCCGCACCTCTGAGTCGCTCCGCGATTCGTCACCCTGCGACGGTTGACGCGCATCAATTCTGGTGAATTCTCGTAGCGTAGGATGGATGCAAGTCATTCACCACGACGGCGCCCGGTTTGGCGCTATTCCGCGTGCTTCTGCTTCTATTTGTGTGAGGGCTCAAATGGTGAAACGTATTGCACAGTTCGGCGTGCTGCTCGCGTCACTTCTGGGTGCGGCGGCGGTGCAGGCGCATCACGGCGGAGGGGCATTGCGCGTTGCCGCCATCCTGTCGCTGACAGGTTCCGCGAGCGGACTCGGGCAGCCCGCTGCCAGGGTGCTCGAGCTGGAGGTGCAGCGTGAGAATTCGGCGGGCGGCGTGCTCGAGCACGAAGTCCGGCTCACTATCCGGGACGATGCGAGCGACCCCGCCCGCGCAGCGGTGCTGGCGAACGAGCTTGCAAACCCTTCGCGCACGGACGTTGTCATCGGGGGCAATGTGACCGGCACGAGTCTCGCGATCGCGCGCGCGGCCCAGAAGGCAGGGGTGCTCTTCATCGCGCTCGGCCTGAGCGCCCGCATCGTCGAACCCGGGCGCTCCTTTGTGTTCAAGACACCGCCTACGGACCGCATGGCGATCGCCGCCGTTCTTGGCGACATGCGCAAGCGCGGATTGCGTGAAATTCAGGTGCTCTATGTCAATGACGCGTTCGGACGCGCGGCGCGCAACGAGGTGCGGCTTTACACGCATCCGCAGGGACTGGGTTACAGGGAGTACGGCATCCGCCTGATCGAGACCCTGGCCCTCGCGCCGGATGGCGGGGATGTCGCGGCGCGCCTGAAGCGAGTTGAGGCGCGTCCCGGGCGCGGTGTGCTGATCATTGCCGCCGGTGAGCTTGCATCGCAGGTGACGCGCGCATACCGCGAGACGGGAATCGGGCTGCCGGCCTACCAGACCCATGCCGCGGCATGTCCTGCCTTCCTTCGCGAGAGTGGCGTCGCCGCCGACGGGGTGCGCCTGCCGGTGCCGCCGCTTGCGCTTGCCGTGGAACGCGCGCCGGACGATCCTGCGCGCGCGCCGATGGAGGCCTTCGCGCGCGTTTACCGGGAACGTTTTGGCGACGAACCTTGCGCAAACGCCGGCTACGCGCGCGACGCCATCGGACTCGTGTTCAATGCGATGTCGCGCATCGAAGGATCCGGCTTCGGCAATCTGCGTATCGCTCTCGAACTCACCCCGGACTACCGCGGGGTGACCGGCCGCTACCAACTGCATCCGTCGAACCATCTCGGTCTGGCGCCCTCGGCCTTGCGCATGGCGGAGGTGCGCGGCGGGCGATTCGTGCCAGTCGATTGACGGCGGCCACGGGCACTGGCTGGCAGGTATCCCGCGCATGAACTTCGACTGGCTGGCTGAGCAGGAGCTGGAACTCCTGCCCCGGTTGCTGACGGCGCTCGGCATCGGCCTCCTGATCGGGCTGGAGCGCGAGCGCAATCCGACAGCCAAAGCCGGGCTGCGCACATTCGCCATGGTGGCGCTGTCCGGCGGTACTGCCGCGGTGCTCGCGCAGGTCTTCGATGCACCGTCGATCTACGCAGTGGGCCTCGCCGCAGTGATGCTGATGATGATCGGCGCCTATTATGCGACGGGCTTCTCGGCGCATGCCGCGGGCGACCCGGAGTCTGCGCGCGATGCGGATCCCGGCACCACCACGATCGCCGCCGCGGGCGCCTGCTACCTCATCGCCGGCCTGGCGGTTTCGGATTCGGCGCGACTCGCGGTGATCCTCGCCGTGATTGTGACCGTGTTGCTGTACTTCAAGTCCGAACTCGGCGGTGCGGCGCGCGGACTCGAGCGCCGCGATCTGGTATCCATCCTGCAGTTCGCGGTCGTCGCATTCGTGGTCCTTCCGGTGCTTCCCGACCGCGGATTCGGTCCCTACGAGGTGCTCAATCCGCGCGACATCTGGCTCATGGTGGTGCTCGTCAGTGGTGTGTCACTTGCAGGCTATGTCGCGATGAAGATTGCGGGCCCGGGTCAGGGTACGGGCCTGCTGGGCGTGCTGGGTGGCCTGGTCTCGAGCACCGCGACGACACTCACCTTTTCCCGGCACGTGCGGTCGGGCACCGTTGCGATGGAGGTCGCGCGGCGGGTAATCCTCGTCGCGAATCTGACCCTGCTCGCGCGTCTCGCCGTGCTGGCGGCGCTCGTCGCGCCGAGCGTGCTGGCCGTGTTCGCGCCGGTAATGGGGGGCGCCATGGGGGCAGGCCTCACGGCGATGGCGCTTTCACGTCGCCCGGAGGGTGCGCAGGCGGTGCTCGCAGTTCCCCGGTATGGCAACCCTGCAGAGTTGCGCGCGGCGATCGGTTTTGCGCTCTTCTATGCCTTGGTGCTTGTCGCCGGCGCCTGGATCGGCGAACGCTGGGGCAGCGTGGGACTCTATGCCCTGTCGGCCGCCAGCGGCGTAACGGACGTCGATGCGATCACGCTCTCCAACCTGCGGCGCTTCGGCCTCGATGAACTGACGGCGGAGCGGGTGGTTGCAGCCACGCTGGTTGCGGTCACGAGCAACAGCCTGTTCAAACTGGCGATCGTGCGCTTCACCGGCGGACCCGCCCTTTTCGGCCACTGCCTGCCGACCTTCTTCGCAGCAATCGCAGGGGGCGGTATCGCGCTGGTGCTGGCGACGCGGATACCTGCCTGAGGGCGCGTCGGTCAGGTCCGTCGGGCTAGCGCAGCCAGACCCGCAGACCGGTATCGAAAGCCTGCATGATGGTCGGCTGCATGGTGCCGATCATCAGGAACAGCAGAATGAGCCCGCCCAGCAGCGTGACCGGGAAGCCGATGCTGAAGAGATTCAGTTGCGGCGCCGCGCGCGCCATCCGGCATCCGCGCCGCGCAAGCTCAGCGGCAGACGAGTACCGGTATCTTGGTGTGGGTCAGCACCTTGACTGTCACGCTTCCCAGGATCAGGCCTTCAAGACCCTTGCGTCCGTGCGAACCCATGACGATCAGATCGCACTTCTTCGAAGTTGCCGCGTGTATGACTTCCTTCCAGGCATCCTCGCTCTCCGCGATCAGCCCGTCATAGGGAACGCCCATCGTCGTCGCCTCGATCTCGACGGCGGCGAGCGCCTTCTTCGCCTCCTTTTCGTGCGCTTCGCGCAGGTGCTTCTCGACGATGGTGTGGCCTTCCGCAGTGCCCTCGGTGTAGAAACCGGCGCTGGCCGGCATCACGCTCAGACCCGTGAGGCGGGCGCCGACGGATTTTGCGAGCGCTGCCGCGGTGCGCACCGCCTTCATGGAAAGTTGCGAGCCGTCGGTCGGTACCAGGATGTGCTTGTACATTGAAACCCTCCGTTTCTCTGTGATCTGGAATCCGGCCGGGAACCCGGGCCGGGGTGGCGGGTTCAGACTACGCCGGCCGGACCGGCGGTCCTTGACGCATGTCAAGCGCAAGGAAGGAGGCGTGACGGGTCTCCAGAATAAATTGGTAACATAAACGTTACTATGTTATTCTGGCGGTGGAAATTTCCTCGGTCAGTCTCTGGCGCTATCTGAGACGCGCACCGAGACTGTCGGTGATCCGCACCTCGATCGGCACGGCAGAGCTGATGCTGCTGGCCACGGTGCAGAAATCCTCGAATTGCGCGAGCGCGCGCTCGAGGTGTTGCAGGCCCGCACCCGGCACACCGATCTCGATCTCCACGCGCATGCCGAGCACGCGCATGCGACCGGCCGGGTTCCGTCCCACCGTCGGGTACACCCGGGTGCGAATCGGAGAAGGATCCTGCTTGAACTTGCGCAGCGCGAAATAGAGGCTGTCCGACAGGCAGTTGCCGGTCGCCGCGGCGAGGAGCTGCAGCGGCGAGGGGCCCTTGCCACCCCCGAGAGGCGGGTGTTCGTCGGATTCGATCGCGGGCAGGGCCGGGTCGAACCGGATCTGGTAGTGGAAGGCTTCCTGCTGCAGCAGTTCGGCTGCAGGAACGGTGTCGGTAGTTTCACTCATGTTGCGGCTCCTTCAGGCGGCACGGGCGGCGACGGCCGCGTGGGTACTCAGGTAGACGCGGCCCTTCAGCCGCGCGCCCAGCTCTGTCGGTTCGAGCCGGTCCATCACCGGCCCCTTCACTTCGGCAAGCGCGAGTTCGATGCCGCGCTTCGAGAGCTCCTGCTCAAGCGCTGTCAGCTCCTCCAGCGCGGTGGCATCAATGTGATTTACCGCTGAGCAGATGAGCACCAGGCGGCGCGTGCCCGGGTTCGCGGCGATCAGTTGCCTGATCCGCGTCTCCACCGCTTCGATATTGCCGAAGAACAGGCTCTCATCGACGCGTACTGCGATCAGACCGGGCAGTGTTTCCACATCGTGGCGCTCCACGTTTCGGAAGTGCTCGGTGCCAGGCACCCTGCCGACCAGCGCCATGTGCGGGTGGCTGGTGCGCCAGATGAGCATGCCGATCGAGAGTGCGACGCCGATCAGGATGCCCTGCTCGACGCCGAGCGCGAGTACTCCGGACGCGGTAGCAATCCAGGACCAGGCATCCGCGCGATCGTAACGCCAGGCGCGGCGCATTGTGCCGATGTCGACGAGCGGCAGTACGGCCGCGATGATGGTGGCGGCGAGTACCGCCTGCGGAAGGGGCCGGAAGAGCCCGGTGAGCCCGAGCACAACGAGGGCCATCAGCAGCGCGGAAATGATGCCGGCGAGCGGCGTGTTTGCGCCTGCGGCGAAATTGACGACTGAACGGGCGAACCCGCCGGTGACCGGAAACCCGCCCGAGATAGCGCTCGCAAGGTTGCCTGCACCGAGTCCGGCGAGTTCCTGATTCGCGCGGATGCGCTCGCCGCGGCGCGCGGCAAGCGAGCGGCCGACGGAATAGCTCTCGACGAAACCGACGAGGGCGATCAGCAGCGCGGGCGCCCACAATGCGCCCAGCGAGGACGCATCCGGCAGCGGCAATACGGGGGCAGGCAAACCCAGGGGCACGCGGCCGACCACTGCGACACCTGCATGCTGGTCGAGCCGGAACAGGTGAACGATGGCGGCGCTCAGGATGATCGCGAGCATCGGTGCAAGGCGCGCGCCGAGATCGGCCGCGCGCGGGGTCAGGACGCGCCCGAGCAGGCTGGCGGCGTAGCGCCGCGCCAGCAGCAGGAAGGCAAGCGCGGCGAGGCCGATGGCGGTCGTGGTCGGGTTAAGGCCGGGCAGTGCGCCAATGACATGCATGAGAATGTCGATCGCGCCGTTGCCCGGCGCCGCGACGCCGAGCAGATGCTTTGCCTGCCCGATGGTGATCAGCACTGCCGAGCCCGATATGAATCCAGCGATGACCGGGTGGCTGAGGAGGCTTGCCATGAAGCCCAGGCGCAGCAGCCCGAAGACGATGAGCAAGACACCGGAGATCAGCGCGAGCTGGCCCGCGAGCGCGACGTATTCCGGGCTGCCCGGTGCAGCGAGACCTGTGAGCGCCGTGGCCGTCATGAGGGAAATCACCGCAACGGGTCCTACCGCCAGCGTCATGCTCGAGCCGAAGAGCGCATAGGCAAGGAGCGGCAGCATGCTCGCATAGAGCCCTGTTTCGGGCGGCATGCCGGCGAGCATCGCGTAGGCGAGGCTCTGCGGCACCAGCATGGCGGTGACGATGAGGCCGGCGACGAGGTCGCCAGGAAGCTTTGACCGCTGATACTCGCGCAGCCAGACCGGCAGCCAGTTCGTCATGGGGGTCCTGTCCCCGTGCTCAGGCGGCGTGTTTTGTCGGCCGGCGCGAGAGACGCTCCGCCACGACGTAGATCAGGATGCCGGCGAGCATTGCCACGGTGAACACGCCGGCCTGTTCCTGACCTGCTCCGAGCGATACCAGGGCGGGGCCCGGGCAAAATCCCGCCAGTCCCCAGCCGATGCCGAATGCAAGGCTACCCAGCACCAGACGGCGGTCGATGTGGCTCGTTTTCGGCAGGTGCATCGCGCCGCCGAGCAGATTCACCGTGCGCCGCTTTGCGAAGGTGAAGGCGACGAGGCCCACGGCGATGGCACCCCCCATCACGAATGCGAGGGAGGGATCCCAGTTTCCGGCGAGATCCAGAAAGCCGATGACCTTTCCCGGGTCGGTCATGCCGGCAAGAATGAGGCCGAGGCCGAACACCAGGCCTGAAGCGAAGGCTGCGATGGCATTCATGGTGATCTCCTTTTGAATCAGGCGAGGACGTGGCGCGCGAAATACACGGTCACGAAGCCCGCGCCCATGAAGACAAGCGTTGCGACGAGCGAGCGCGGCGACAGTCTCGACAGGCCGCAGACGCCGTGACCGCTGGTGCAGCCCGATCCGTAGCTCGTGCCGATTCCGACGACGAGTCCCGCGACGAGCAGCATTCCCGTGGAGGCGTCGATGCGCGGATGTACCGCCGGCGCGACGAGCAGCCAGAGCGATGGCGCGACGAGCAGGCCCGCGATGAAGGCGGCACGCCAGGATGCGTCCTCACGCCTGCCGTTCAGCAGCCCGCCGAGGATGCCGCTGATGCCCGCGATGCGGCCGTTCAGCAGCACGAACAGGGCCGCGGCGATGCCGATCAGAACGCCTCCCGCGAGCGAAGTCCAGGGGGTGAAATGGGTCCAGTCGATGGTCATTGCGCGTTCCTCCTTATCGGTTCTTGCCGCCGCCGCAGAATTGCTGATAGAGCACCTTGAGCACCGCGAGCGCCCGCGGGCTGCGCACGCGGTAGTAGATCTGCCGGCCTTCGCGCCGTGTGTCGACGAGCGCTTCTTCTCGCAGCACCGAGAGTTGCTGCGAGAGCGTCGGCTGAAGGATGCCGAGAGCGGCTTCGAGCTCGCTCACGCATCGCTCGCCGCCGGAGAGTTCGCACAGAATCAGCAGCCGGTCCGGATTGGCAAGCGCCTTCATGAGGCGAGAGGCCTCCGCAGCGGCCTGCTGCATGGTTTCCGGGTCGATGGTCTGTGCGGGCATGGAGTCGGTTCGGGTTCAATTCATATTCACGATTTATAATATATTATGAAATAATATATTTAACAATATAATATTTATCAGGCGCCACCGAGACCCGCGTCCCCGCGCGGGAAGGCAGGCGCAACGGAGGTCACCCATGCGCGGCAAACCCGTCACGATCGAGCCCTTTTTCGATACCTATACCGATACCTGGACCTATGTGGTGCATGCGGGTCCCGGAACGGCCTGCGCGATCATCGACCCGGTGCTCGACTACGATCAGAAATCCGGTCGCACGAGCACCGTCTCGGCGCACAAGCTCGTCGAGTACATCCGCTACAACGACCTGAAGACCGAGTGGATACTGGAGACCCATGCCCATGCCGATCATCTCTCCGCCTCGGCCTGGCTGAAGGCGCAGCTGGGCGGCAGGATCGCGATCGGCAGCGAGATACGCGCCGTGCAGGGCGTGTTCAGAAAGATATTCAATCTCGAGCCCGGCTTTGCCACCGATGGCTCGCAGTTCGACCATCTCTTCAGCGACGGCGAAAAGTTCCGTATCGGCGAACTGGAAGCCGAGGCGCTGCATCTGCCTGGTCACACGCCCGCCGACATGGCCTATCGAATCGGCGGCGCTGTGTTCGTGGGCGACACGATCTTCATGCCGGACGTGGGGACGGCGCGCTGCGATTTTCCGGGCGGCGACGCGCGCATGCTGTACCGATCCATACGCCGCCTGCTCGATCTGCCGCCGGAGACCGTGCTCTACATGTGCCATGACTATCCGGCGCCCGGGCGCAAGCCCGCCTGCCGCACCACGGTGGCGGACGAGCGGGCGAAAAACATGCATGTGCGCGACGGTGTCGGCGAGGCGGACTTCGTCGCGATGCGCGCGAAACGCGATGCGGGGCTGGACATGCCGCGTCTCATCCTGCCTTCTGTCCAGGTGAACATCCGGGCCGGCAACTTCCCGCCGCAGGATGACAACGGCATCGCCTACCTGCGCATACCGCTGAACGCGCTCTGACGATCCTGCATCCCGGCCCCGCAGGGGTTATGCTGGGCGCTTCGTCACCCGCTTTCGAGGACCTCGCATGAAATCGCTGCGCCGCCTGCCTGCCGACCGCAAGATTGCCGGCGTTTGCGCCGGACTGGGCGAATACTTCGCGATCGATCCAGCCTTCGTGCGGCTGCTGTTCCTCGCCGCATTCTTCTTCGGCGGTGCCGGACTGCTCGTCTATCTGGTCATGTGGATCATGATACCGGCGGTGCCGGGTGTATCGGTGGCCGCGCCGGCGCGCCTGCACCTTTCGATCGTGAATCGAAAACTCGCAGGCGTGTGCGGCGGACTGGGCGAGTTCTTCAGCCTGGATCCGGTGCTGTTCCGGGTGGGCTTCGTGGTGCTCACGCTGGCCTGGGGTTTCGGCCTGCCACTCTATGCGGCATTCTGGCTCGTGATGCCGCGCGCGCAGGCGGGGGCATCGGTGCTGCCGGATCAACGGCCGGGAAGCGCTGGATGAGCACACGTCCCCCCACCCCTGCAGCCGTCGCGCCGCTGCTCGGGCCCGAGAATGGCTGGTCGCTTGCCCCGGTTGCACGCTGGCTGGTGACCGAAGGGCGGCGCATGCTCGAGCCCGGCGCGCTGCTCGAGGCGCTGGCAGGAAAACTGGACGCTGCGGGCGCCGCATTCGATCGCATCGGTTTCAACGTGCGCACGATCCACCCGCAGTTGCTTGCGTGGGGATGCTACTGGCAGCGTGGTCTCGGCGTGAAGGATTTCAGCGGGCAACATGGTGTGGAGCGCAGCGAGGCCTACTACAACAGCCCGGCCGAATTTGTTCACGCGCACCGCTCGCTGTTCCGGCGCCGGCTGGATCAGCCCTTGAGCGACACCGACGACCATCGTCTGCTGCACGAGTTGCGCGCGGAGGGCATGACCGATTACGCCGCGCTGCCGCTCGAATTCGGCTCCGGCGATCTGAACTTCCTGACGGCCTGCACGCGTACCCCCGGCGGGTTCACGGATGACGATCTGGCGCGCCTGGCGGCGCTGTCGAATCTCTTCGCGCCGCTCGTGGAGATCATCCACGGCCGGCGGCTCACGCTCGGCCTGCTGAATGTCTTCATCGGTCCGCGGATCAGCGAACGAATACTCGCAGGTCAGGTGAAGCGCGGCGACGGGGATCGCATCGATGCCGCCTTCTGGTATTCGGACCTGCGGCGCTTTACGGACCTGAGCGAGACCTTGTCCGCGCATGATTTGCTCGATCTGCTCAATACCTATTTCGAGCACTGCGCGGCGGCGGCGGCTTCGCGCGGCGGGGAGATTCTGCAGTTCATCGGCGATGCGATACTCATCGTGTTTGAAATTCGTCGCCCGGAGGACGAAGCTGCGGTCTGCGGCGCGGCGCTCGATGCCGCGGTCGATGCCTTCGATGCAATTGCGGTCGCCAATCATCGGCGGCGCCGTGCCGGGCAGCCGGAGATCGAATTCGGGCTCGGTCTGCATGTCGGGACGGTCACGCACGCGAATGTCGGCGCGCCCGACCGGCTCGCCTTCAACGTTGTCGGGCCGGCCGTGAACAAGACTGCGCGCATCCAGGCGCTCGCGAAGTCGACCGGCACGCCGCTGCTGTTTTCCGCCGAGTTCGCGGCGCATCTGAATCGGCCGCTGCGCGAGGTGGGGGTGTTCGATCTGCGGGGCCTCGCCGGCACGCAGCGCATCTATACGCTGGCCGATTCCGCCGCCGCGTCAGGCTAGCAGTTCCTCCAGGCTGAATCGCCGGGGGATCAGGCCCTGGTGAGATGCGCACTCGAGCGCCAGTTCCAGGCTCGGACGGATCGCCTCGATGCCGCAGGGCAGGCGCGCGGACTCGGGCGCGCGCAGGCGGCTCTCGCAAAATGCATCCAGAATTGCGTCGGCCCCGGCGCAGTCGCGCTTTGCTGCGGCGATATGTACGGCGTGCACGGCGCCCGGATGGCGCGACTGCCAGCGCTGCGTGGCCCCGGCAGGGTCGGGGAACACAGGTTGCAGCCGGGAATCGGCTGGCACAGGCTCGCTGACCATGGCGTCGAGTTCGCCCGCGAGCAGCATGTCGTTCATGTCGCGACCATGGACGCGCTCGACGCCCTCCGGCACCCTGAATTCCCTGACATGCGGGTCACCGAAAGTCACCCAGTGGAGCGTTGCCGGGTCGACCCCGTGCTCCTCTTCGAGCAGGTGACGGATCCACAGGCCGGGCGTCATGGTGTAGTGGCGGATGCCGATGCGCTTGCCCGCGAGTTCGCCGGGGGCGAGTGGGCGACGCTCGACGTTGCAATAGAGATTGAAATGCTGGGGTGCGGCGGTCAGGATGGCGGGCAGCAGGCGCAGCGGCGTGCCGGCTGCGCGCGCAACGAGGAAGGTGCCGAGCGAGAGCTCGGTGAAGTCCCAGGCGAGTTCGCGTACCGCCGGCAGGAAATCGAGCCGCGTAATGAATTCCGGATCCACGCCCGGCACGCGGATCTCTCCCGCGATCAGCGCATCAGTCATCGGCGTATTGCCGAGATGTACCTTCAACCGCATGCATGGCTCCCTGTGGCTCGTTCGATGCACCTGCGCTATTCTGCCTGCCGCCATGCCACCTGTCCGACTGTACAGCGCCTGCCCCAAGTGCCGGCATACGCCCCTGCCCGATGAGCAGGCCTTTCCCGCCGTCTGCCCGGGCTGTGGCGTGATCCTCGCCAAGATCGGCAGCCTGCCGCCGCGTCCCGTTGCGCAGACCGTGACCGAGGCGACACTCGCCACCCGGCCAGAATCGTCCGCCGCAGGGGCCGTACTTTACGATGTCGACGACGATCCGCCGGTCCTTGTCCGGGTCCTGCGCTTTTTCTTCCACGTGCCGGAGGAAGTGGACCGCAGCTACTGGCTCGGTCGCATCGCCGGGTTCGTGCTGCTGCTGGTGTGGACGTATCTCATCTGGCGCGACATGTATATCCCGGGGGGCGATTCCGGCAGCCGCTTTCTGCACCTGGTGCTCACGCCTTTTCACGAGGCCGGTCACTACCTGATCTTTCGCTGGTTCGGAAGCTTCATCATGATTCTCGGGGGCACGCTGGGGCAGCATCTGCTGCCGGTCGTGCTCGGAGCGGCGCTGCTCTGGAAGCGCAAGGATCCCTATGGCGCGGCGCTCTTCCTGTGGCTGCTCGGGTACTCGATCTCGGACATGGGGGTGTACATGTATGACGCGCTCGATCCGCAACTGATGCTGCTCGACGGGCGTACCGGCGCGGACAGCGACGGTCACGACTGGCAGAACATCTTCGGCGATCTCGGTCTGCTGAAGCAGGCAGAGCGGATCGGCCTGTTCTTCGGTGGCTTCGGCAAAGTCGTCATGGCGGCAGGCATCGCCTGGGCCGCACTCATGCTGTGGCTGCAGAAGTCCCGGCTGTCCGATTCGCCGTTCGCGGAAACCGATATGAAATGAAGCGCAGCGCAACCACGGAGATCTCATGAACCAGCTCTATATCGTCACCGGCGCCTCGCGCGGAATCGGCGCGCATCTTGTCAGCGAAATCCTGCGCGAACCCGATGCGGTCGTGCTCGGCATTTCGCGCAAGGCATCCGGAGAAGCGCGCGTGCAATCCGTGCTTGCCGACCTCGCGACGCCCGAAGGCCGGCGCGTGGCGATGCAGGCCGTGGAGGCGAAACTGCTTGAGCGTCCCTGGGCGAAAGCCGTGCTGCTGAACAATGCGGGCATGGTCGAGCCCGTGGCCTCCGTCGAGCGGCTCGATCCGGAGGAACTCGAGCGCAACATCGGCCTCAATGTCACCGCCGTGCTCGCGCTGATGCATGCCTTCCTCGTCGGCTCGAAAGCCATCCCCGTGCGGCGCGTGATCAACATTTCCTCAGGTGCCGCAAAGCGCGCCTACTACGGCTGGGCCGCCTACTGCGGCGCCAAATCCGCCGTCGATGCCGCCTCGGCCATCGCCGCGCTCGAAGCCGAGCAGGACGGCTCCGGCGTTGTCGTCACGAGCCTCGCCCCGGGCATGGTGGATACCGACATGCAGGCACTGTTGCGCGGCGTGGATGAAGCGCTGTTCCCGCATTCCACCCAGTTCAGGAAGGTCAAGGCGGACGGCGGGTTGAAGCGGCCGGAGGATGTGGCGGAGAAGATTCTGCGGCTGGAGCGCGCGGGCAGGATGCCGGCAGGGGTGGCCGCGCTGGGCGAGTTGTAGGGCCGGCATCGAGGGCGTCGCGGCGTACCGGCCTGTTTCGACATCGGGATTGAGTTCAGGACCCGACAGGCGTAAGGTGCCCCGATCCAATGCGAACTTTGGGAGGGGGAGCATGATCGGATTTGCCGGCTTCAGTCGGGCTGCGCGACGGTTCGCCGTTCTCGCGTTTTCAGTGTTGGCCACCGTCGCGAGCGCGCAGGACTACCCCGCGAAACCGATCCGGGTCGTGGTGCCGTATCCACCGGGCGCCGGTCCGGATTTCGTCGCGCGTCTGCTTGCCCAGCGTATCGGACCGATGACCGGACAGTCGGTGGTGGTCGAAAACCGCGCCGGCAGCGGCGGTGTGCCGGCGATACTTGAAATGATGCGTTCCCCTGCGGACGGATACACCGTCTTCGCGTCCGATCAGGGGCACTGGAGCATCTATCCGGCGATGAACAGCAATGCGGCCTATGACCCGCAGCGCGATTTCGCGCCGGTATCGCTCGTCCTGTACGCGGTGCAGTTCATCGTGTCGCGCACATCCTTTCCGGCCAGGGATCTGGGCGAGTTGATCGCGCGGGCGCGCGCGGCGCCGGGTGAGGTGCGTTACTCGTCCTACGGGGTGGGCGGTCTCGCGCATCTGACGGTCGAAGCGTTTGCATCTGACCTGGGACTGAAGCTGCTTCATGCGCCCTACCCGGGCGGCGTGCCGGCCATGGAGGCCGTGCTGCGTGGCGATGTGGATTTCTCGGTATTGTCCATCGGCCAGTTTCAGCCGCACGTCCAGTCCGGCAAGCTTCGGCCGCTGGCGGTGGTCACGCCGCCCCGGCACAAGGCCTTGCCGAACGTTCCGACCATCGCCGAAGCGGCGCCGCTCCCGGGCTTCGAGTTCCCGGCGGTCGCAGGCTGGGTGCTGCGCGCGGGGACGCCGCGCCCGATCATCGATCGACTCTCTGCGCTCGTGGCAAGGGCGGAGCAGAGTCCGGAAGTGATCGAAAAAATGGAGGGCTTCGGCTTCGAGGCGCGATACAGCACGCCGGAGCAGATGGCCGAGCAGATGCGCTCGGACTTCAGAAAAATGGCGCGTATCGTGAAAGCCTTGGGGATTGCTTCGCAATAGACGGCGGGGCGGGGGACTGTCATTTCGTACATCGATTCAACAAGGAGGGGGAGAGACATGTCGAAGGTTCCGATGTTGATGCGTAGCGTGCGTGGGGCGCTTGCCCTGGCGGCGGTGCTGTTCGCGGCGAGTGTGCCCGTCGGGGCGCAGGAAGTGATCAAGATCGGCCTGGCCTGGCCGCTGACGGGAGCGCTGGCCGGGTTCGGCAAGGATATCCAGCGCGTGTTCCCGATGGCGGAAGCCGATATCAACGTGAAGGGCATCAACGGCCGCAAGGTGCAGTTCGTGCTCGAGGACTCGCGCAGCACGCCCGAGGGCGGCATCGCCGCATTCCGCAAACTCGTCGAGGTCGACAAGGTCGTTTCCGTGCAGTCGATCTTCACCAATATCGTAACGGCCCAGATTCCGTTGTCGGACCAGCTGAAGATACCTCTGGTATCGACCGTCGAGGCGCCCGGACTCTCGGCGAGAGGTCAGTACACCTTCCAGCACTCCGCCGGGTTTGCCAACATCCTGCCGGTACTCTCCCAGCACATGAAGCTCATCGGGGCGAAGCGCATCTATGCGTTCTTCCCGGACAGCTCCTACGGAGAACTGCTGAGTCCGCGATTCTCGACCGCGCTGAAGGCAACCGGTGCCGAGTATGCCGACGCCCGGTTCAAGTTCGGCCAGTCGGACTACCGCGGCAATGCGGCGCGCGCCAAGGAGTACAACCCCGACTTCATCATCGTCACCGGGCAGGGCACGGCGGACGATGGCAACCTGATCCGGCAGTTGCGCGAGATCGGCATCACGGTCCCGATCTATCCGGCCGCCAACGTGTACGGCATCAAGTCATGGCGCGAATCGGTCGGCAGCTACGTGACCGGCATGACGATGGCGGGACCCGATTTCGAGGAGTCCGATCCGGTGACGAAGGACTTCCTGACGCGCTTCCGGGCGCGTTACGGCGAAGACCCGCAGTATTCGGTCGGCCTTAACTACGACCTGCTGCGCATGGTCGCATCGGCGGTGGAAAAGGCAGGTACCGACGGCAATGCGATCCGCAACTATCTCGCGAATCTGAAGGACTTCCCGTCAGTCACGGGCGCGAAGGTCTCGATGGATGCGGAACACCAGACGCGCCTGCCCGTGTTCATGCTGCGGGAGCAGGGCGGCAAGCTGGTGCGCATCAAGGTCGGCGAGAAATAATCACGCGCGTACGGGCCGTCCGGTCCGGACGGCCCGTACGCAGCGATCGCGACGCGCAGTCGCGCTCGCCGGATCGCCGGATCGCCGGTCAAATACTTTCAGTACTTGTGGATCGCCGAAAAGCGCGCACCCACGAAGCTGAATCCAAGGCTGGTTTCGCGCGGCAGTTCGATCCACGGGTGATTTTTCGCCGGGTCGCGCAGCGTGCCGATCGGATCCTTGCCCGCCTCGATGCGATCGATCTGTTCCAGCAGCGCCCTGCGGAACATGACCACGCCCCGGTCCGAAGTGGCGAGATTCTCCTCGTCATGATCGGTGATGGCCCCCTGGCTCACCATCAGCCCCATGTCCTGCCCGTTCACGCCCTCCAGATCGGCCGTACCGTCCGGCAACATCCAGGGATTGTCCCAGACCGGTATCTCGGTCTGCGGGGCTGAACCTTCAGGTGCGGGCTTGGCGTTGTACCAGTACCAGATCGTGTTCGTGTCATCGACCGGCACGCGGATCTGGGCATGCCACCAGTCGTCCTGCACGACGATCGCGAGCATCGTCGGGAACACCACCGGATGGCCGGTGGTCCACTCCGGCGAGTCTTCGGTATCGCCTTCCCACAGCCGCTTCTTCAGCATGCCGTACTCGAAGAACTCGTAGTCCACCTTTTCGTGATGGCGCTGGGAGACGGGCTTCAGCCCCTGTTCCTTGCGCAGCCGGTTGGTGTAGCCCATGTGCAGATACTCGACGTGCAGCGGGTCCATGTTGTTCTCGACGGTCTGGAGCCAGTTGCAGGGAAGCTTGCTGATGCCCACGTCACGTGTCCGGCCGTCCTGCACGAACACGTCGAAGCGCGGCAGCAGCGGCGCGGGTGAGGGGCCCATGTAGGTCCAGAGCAGTCCGCCCATCTCCTGTACTGGATAGGCCTTGATGCGGATGCGATCCTTCAGCGTACTGCCGGCAGGTTCTCCGGGCTGGTCGATGCAGCGACCGGCATTGTCGAACTTCCAGCCGTGATACGGGCATACGAGTCCGTCCGGATCCATCAGGCCGTATTCGAGCGATACGCCGCGGTGCGGGCAGCGCTTTGCGATCAGGCCGTAGCTGCCATCGGGTGCGCGGAAGAGGACGAGGTCCTCGCCGAGCAGCCGCACCGGCCGCACGGATTTTTCCTTCATGGACGCGGTGGTTCCTGCGGGCAGCCAGTAGGCGCGCATCAGCTTGCCGCCCGGCGTGCCCGGGCCGACCTGCGTCAGGCGCCGATATCGTTCCGCTGCTTCATTGCGTTTTTCTGTTTTGTCGACCATGTCTGATACCTCGTTCGAGTGGATTTACAGGTGATCGCGCGATGCCTCGTCTGTTGCGGCATTCCCGGCTGTCGCGAAGAAGTTCACCGCGAAATGCTAGCAGAGTGATCGTCGCTATCCGGGACCGGGAATCGAGCATGTGTCTCGCCATGCGCATGGCAAACGGGTCAGTTCACGGGAACCGATCTGTCAGCCTGCGGTTCGTACGTTCCGGCCCTCACTCCGCCCGAGCATCCCGCCCGTGCTCGGACAACTGCGCACCGAACCACCGGTGTATCGCAGTCACGAGCGCCGGATCGCCCGTTCTGAACACGAGTTCAGCGCCGTTCGGCAGGGTGGCGTAGGAGATCTCTATCTTTCCCGCTGAGGCGGAAAGTTCCTTCAGCCCCGGCATGCCCGCGCCGTGCAGTCGCGCGGGATCGCCGAAGTTTCCCTGGCGGAACATGTCGGCCTCGTGCTGCAGATGTTTCTGGATGAGCGGCAGCTGGTTCTTCCAGCGCATGCTCCGGATGACGACGCGCTGCACGCCGCCCGTTTCGGTCATGCGGAACAGGTGCAGGGTCTTCTTCAGTTCGAAGGGCATGACCTGATGGCCCGTGTGGTGCACGTGCTCCTGAACGCTCTGGGGCAGGGCGGACAAGGGGAGCAGGCACAGGGCGAGCGCGATTGCAAAGCGATGCATGGAAGCTCCGGTCGATGATGGGGGAATGAACTATCATCGGGCGTTCCGGCGCCCAGGCCGACCCTCCCCAAACGGAATCTCATTGTGAACCGAAACCTCTGGCTCATGGCCGCCGCGCAGGGCCTCTTTCTCACCAACAACATCATGTTCGTCGCCATCAACGGCCTCGTGGGGATGAAACTTGCTCCCTATGCCTGGATGGCGACGCTGCCGGTGATGGCCTATGTGGTGGGCGGTGCGCTCTGCACGGCGCCGGTGGCCTGGACCCAGTCGCGCTGGGGACGCCGGGTGTCCTTCCAGATCGGTATCGGCGTGGCGCTTGCCTCGGCGCTCCTCGCGGTCTACGCGGTGATGAGCGGGAACTTCTGGCTGCTCATTGCGGCCACGGTGGTGGCGGGCTATTACAACGCGAACGGGCAGTTGTATCGTTTTGCCGCGGCGGAGATCGCCGGGCCGACGGGGCGGGAACGTGCGGTGTCGCTGGTGCTCGCGGGCGGCATTGTGGGCGGCGTGCTCGGGCCCAATCTCGCCACCTGGAGTCAGGACATGCTTGCAACACGCTATGCCGGCGCCTACGCGGTGCTGCTGGTCGTGGGTCTGGTGGCGCTGGTCGTGGTGTCGCTCGTGCGCTTTCCGCCCGCGCCGGTCAAGAAGAAAGGCGCTTCCGGCGGTCGGCCGCTTTCCGAAATCATGCGCCAGCCGAAATTCATCGTCGCCACTGCAGCTTCGGCCCTGGGTTATGGCGTCATGAACGTGCTCATGGTGGCCACGCCGCTCGCGATGCAGGTCTGCGGCCATACCTTCGGCGATGTGGCAATCGCGCTCGAATGGCATGTCATCGGCATGTTCGCGCCGGGCTTTTTCACCGGCAATCTGATCAAGCGCTTCGGTCCCGTGAAGATCATGAACCTCGGCGTGGTGCTGAATCTCGTTTGCATCGGCGTCGCGCTGTCGGGTGTCGAAGTCATGCATTTCGTGCTGGCAAGCTTCCTGCTGGGCGTGGGCTGGAATTTCCTGTTCACGTCAGGCACCGCGCTGTCGCTCACCGTGTATCGGCCGGAGGAGAAGGACAAGGTCGAAGGCGCGATCAACTTCTGTGTCTTCGCGGTCATGATGCTGTCGTCGTTCTCGGCCGGGGCGCTCGTCACCACGCAGGGCTGGACCTTGCTGAACTACGTATCGGTGGTGCCGGTGGTGCTGACCGGACTTGCGGTGCTCTGGTATGTGCTCGGCGAGAAGGCTCGGGCAGCAGCGGCCTGAGCGGCCGCCGTTCAGCCGCGTCTCCCCGACTGCCAGCAGTTCAGCCGCGCCGTCTCGGCTCCCATGTGACGAGGACTTCGCGGCCGGAGTTGATCCAGTTCGGCCGGTAGCCGGCCTCGGTCCGGTCGAAGAGCCGGTCGAAGTTCGTCTCGAGCACCTCGCGCAGCTTTTTCTCCAGTGCCGGGCCGAGGTCCCAGAAGGTCCACTGGTCGCTGCCGAAGCGCCCGATGGCCCCCTTGATCGCCGCTTCGCGCGTGGGCGCCACCGGTGCGCCGCCGCCGCTCGGGTTGGGCAGCATGACGATATCGGGCTGAATGCCGAGTTCCCACAGCACGTTCGCGAGTTCGGGCAGGTCGGGCACGAGCGCCTCCGGCTCGCCGTGCGCGAGCGCGTAGAGCGCCCGGTTGCGTGTCGGCGGGGGCGGCGTGTTCACGGTAAGCAGCACGCGGCGCGTGCAGGCGGATTCGAGCTTCTCGATGAAGCGCACGATGTCGCGCGTGAGATAGGCCACGTGGTTCACGAGGCAGACCGTGCCCTGGGGCACGGGCGTCACGTCCAGCCAGTCCCCTTCGATGAAGCGCACGTTCGTGATGCCGCTCTTCGCGGCATTCGCGGCAAAGGCGCGGCCCATGACGGCCGAGGGGTCGACGTTCACGATTTCGCGACAGCGGTTCGCGAAGGGCAGGGAGTTGCGGCCCGCACCGCCGCCGACGTCGATGATGACGTCTCCGGCTTCGAGATAGCCCGCGACGATAGCGAGATTGGCTTCCAGCTTGCGATCCGGATCGGCCTGCAGCAGATTGTGACCGGCGGGTATGCCGGCGAATACATCGCCCGTGGGGGGCAGGCCGCGCAGGCGCGTGCGTTGTTCGATGACGGCATCGACGCGCGCGGCGTAGCGGCCGGCGGCGGTATTCAGGTCTGCGGACAAGCGTGTTCTCCCGGTCGGTTATCCGGGCAGGATGATACCCGTCCGCGTTGCGCTCAGATCAGCGCTTCGGCCTTGCGGCGCTGCTGGGTGACGCGCTGTCGGTCGAAGGCCGCGCAGATCGCCTGCACCACGAGCTTGCCCTGGGGCGTGACGACGATCCAGTCGGGTTCCAGCTCCACCAGACCTTCGTCCGCGTAGCCGTGCAGCACGTCGAGTTCGCGCGCGAAATACTTGCGGAAGTTGACCAGATGGCTGCGCTCGATGCCCTCCATCGACACACGGAAATTGCAGATGAGCGAATGGATCACCGCGCGCCGCACCAGATCGTCCGGCGAGAGTTCCAGACCGCGCCACACCGGCAGCCGACCCGCATCCACCGCATCGCAATATTCGTCGATGCCGGCGAGGTTCTGCCAGTAGCTGGAGCCGACCCGCGAGATCCCGGATAGTCCGAATCCCAGCACGTCGGTCTCGGGCAGGACGCTGAAGCCTTGCGGACCGTACTGCAGGCGACCGAGTGTCTTGGCCATCGCGAACGGGGAGAGCGGCTTCACGAAACAGGCGTTCCCCAGATGCAGGTAGCCGGCCGCGACGAGCAGTCCCGCGCCGTGCGCAAGCATCGGAGCGATGGTCGCACGCGAGTCCGGATCCGCGTGCTTGGCCACGCCGGGCGGCTCCCGATGCGCAAGCAGCGTGACGCGGTCCGGCGCCTGGGCGATCAGTGTCTCCAGCAGGGTACTGAAGCGGTCGAGCCGCTGCTTCGGATAGCCGTACACGAAGTCCGCATGCAAGGAGCGGAATCCTGCTGCACGGGCCTCACGGATGCATCGGGTGATGGACTCTTCGGCGCGCGCGCCCGGATCCTGTACCAGCAGCGAAATCTCGTTGAACCCGAATTCCACCAGCGCGTCCATGCGGCCGGGAAGCTGAGGGCGTGCTTCCATGTCGACCGTCCAGGTCGCGGCAGTGTCGGTCGTGAAGTTCTCGCGCAGCGCGCGTCCGATGCCGGCGAATTCCTTCAGAGCCAGCGACTCGGGCATGGCGCAGCGCCAGTGGAAGCGCAATGCACGGCGTTTCTCGCCGCAGGCTGCGCCGGCGAGCGCGATTTCGCGCTCGAGGCACTTGATATACTTTTGCACGCGTTCGCGCTGTCGCGCGACGACTTTCCTGCATCCGCAATAGCGGCAGTTCGTTTCGCAAAAAGGCAGATGCAGGGTCAGCGCGAGGGTCTGGCCCGCGCAACTGATGCGGTCCCTGACTTCCTCCTCGCCGAACGCGCCGACGAAATAGTCGCAGGTCGGATAGGCGTCGTAGCGGGGGTAACGTGTGCCCCCGGCATCATCCTGGCCGTGCCTGCGCAGCAGGATCGGATCGATCAACAGTTGAAACGGCGCCATAGGATTCCTCTGGGCTGAGACTATGTCCGAGAAACAAGTGGATAAATTTGACCTCGGTCAATCTGACCCGCAGGCGGGGAAGGGCGACCCGCTCGCGGCCGCAGCCGGATCGCGCTGGCTGACGCCCGGCGTGCTGGCGGTCGGCATCTCCGTTGCCGCCGGGCTTGTCGTGTTGAATTTCACGGCAGCCCTGTACGGCGACGAGTTGCCCTGGCTGAAGGCGGCGGATCTCGTGGCCGACATGACGGCGATCGCCACGGGCGTGCTCGGCATCGTCCGCGTCGCGATGCAGGCCGAGGCGCGCACCGCGCAGATGCACAGCGCGCTGACCGCGAGCCAGACCCGGCTTGCAGCAATCGTCGAATCCGCCATGGACGCCATCATCACGGTGAACGAGGATCAGAGGATCGTGCTGTTCAACCGCGCGGCCGAGCGGGTGTTCCGCTGCCGGCGCGAGGACATGCTGGGCCAGTCCCTCGACCGCCTGCTGCCGATGCGCTTTCGCCACAGCCACGGCGCCCATATCCGGAGCTTCGGCACGACGGGCGAGACCAGCCGGCGCATGGGCGATACCACGACGCTCTGGGCAATGCGTGGCGATGGCAGCGAGGAGTTCCCGATCGAGGCCTCCATTTCGCATGCTACGGAAGGCGGAAAGCGGTTCTTCACCGTGATCCTGCGCGACATCACGGTCAGAAAGGAACGCGACACGGCGCTCGAGCGCCAGCGCGCCGAACTGCGCGAACTCTCCGCACAGGTGCATGAGGCCCGCGAGGAAGAAAAGACCCGCATCGCCCGCGAGCTGCACGACGAACTCGGCCAGCTGCTTACCGCGCTCAAGATGGATCTCTCCTGGCTGAACGAGCGGCTCATGGCGCTCGCCCCGGGCAGCGCTGCGAACGTGGCAGCGGGGGAGCGCACGCTGCGCATGGGCGAGACGCTCGACCGCCTGGTGCATTCGGTGCGCCGGATCTCGGCCGACCTGCGTCCGCTGATGCTGGACGATCTCGGGCTGGAGGAGGCCGCAAGCTGGCTCGTGGACGAGTTCGCCGGCCATTCCGGCCTGGAGGTGAGTTTCGAACGGCGCGGCGAACGCGATCTGTCCGATCTCGACAAGAAGGTGGCGAGCACGCTCTATCGCGCGCTGCAGGAATCGCTCACCAACATCGGCCGGCACGCCGGTGCGAGCCAGGCCTGGGTGGTGCTCGCCGCAGACGACGCGGTGGTGCGCCTGGAAGTCGAGGACAACGGTCGCGGCATCGACGGCGCCGACCTGGGCAAGATCAAGTCGCTCGGCCTGAAGGGCATGCGCGAGCGCGTCTCCTTCGCGGGCGGCGAGCTCGAGATTTCCCGCGCCCCGCGCGGCGGCACCCGCGTCCACATCAGTGTTCCGCTGCCGCCGTCCCCGGCCGGGGACGGGGAGGTGGCATGAGCGCCATCCGCGTCCTCGTGGTGGACGACCACCAGCTCGTGCGCGAGGGACTCAAGCAGATACTCGGGGCGGATGCAGGCATGAGCGTTGCGGGCGAAGCCTCGAACGGGGATGACGCCCTGGCGCTTGTCAGGAAGAACGAATACGACCTTGCTTTGCTCGACATGTCCATGCCGGGCCTGTCCGGCGTCAATCTCGTCAAACGTCTCAAAACCGAGCGACCGAAGCTGAAGATACTGGTCGTGTCGATGCACGGCGAGAGCCAGTACGCGGCCCGTGCGCTGAAGGCCGGCGCCTCGGGCTATCTCACCAAGGACAGCGCTCCGGCGCTGCTGCTGGGGGCGATCCGCAAGATCGCTGCGGGCGGCGTGCATATCAGCGAAGCGGCCGCGGAGGGCCTGCTGAACGCGTCGGCTTCCGATGTCGTGGCGCCGCACCGGACGCTGTCCGACCGGGAGTACGAAATCTTCAAACTGCTGGTCGAGGGGCGCGGACCGACCGAAATCGGCGACGCGCTGCATCTTTCGGTGAAGACGGTCTCCACCCACAAGACCCGCATCCTGCAGAAGATGAACCTGCACGGCACGGCCGATCTCGTGCGTTATGCGATGGAGCACGGCCTGCTCGACGACAAGCCTGCGGGCTGAGGGCGGAACTGGCGGCTTCCGGGATAGATAGTAACGTAAACGTTACTATTTATACCGGGGTGCCGCGTACGGGCTGCCCCGGACGGTTCCGGCGGCAGGTCCTGCGCACGGACCGGCTAGAACTTCACCCTGCGGTAGAAGGCGGCTTTCACGAACTCTGCCGTCAACACGTAGAGCAGCACGATGAGGCCGATCGCGATCAGCCAGGTGAGCGGGAGCGGCGTGAAACCGAACACCTCGCCAAGCGGGCTGTAGGGCAGCGCTACCGTCACGAGCGCGGTGAGCAAGGTGGCCGCGAGCAGCCAGGCCGAGGGGCGGCTGCGGAAGAAGGCGTGGCGGGTGCGGATCACCATCACCACCAGGGCCGCCGAGACCACGGACTCGATGAACCAGCCGGTGCGGAATTCGCGCTCGCCTGCCTCGAGCAGCCAGAGCAGCGCCCCGAAGGTGATGCAGTCGAACACGGAACTCACCAGGCCGAAGGTGAGCATGAAGCGTCGAATCGCCTGAATGTCCCAGCGACGTGGATGGTCGACCAGTTCGTCGTCGACACGGTCGGTGGCGATGGTCATTTCCGGGAAGTCGGTGAGCAGATTGGTGAGCAGGATCTGGACGGGCAGCAGCGGGAGGAACGGCAGGAAGAGCGACACCCCGGCCATGCTGAACATGTTGCCGAAATTCGCGCTGGTCGCCATGAACACGTACTTCAGCGTATTGGAAAAGGTCATCCGGCCTTCGCGCACGCCCTGGACCAGCACGCCAAGGTCCTTCTCGAGCAGCACGATGTCGGCAGCTTCCTTGGCGACATCGACTGCGCCCGCCACGGAAATGCCGACGTCGGCCGCATGCAGCGCCGAAGCGTCGTTGATCCCGTCGCCCAGGTAACCGACCACGTTGCCGGCCTTCTTCAGCGCGACGATGATGCGCTCCTTCTGGTTCGGCTCGATCTCGGCGAACACATCGATACTGCCGGCCCGCTGCAACAGCGCGCCGTCGCTCAGCACGCGCAGTTCGGCGCCGGTGAGGACCTTCAGTTCGGAGAGACCCATCTGCCGCCCCACGCTTGCCGCGACCAGGCGGTTGTCGCCGGTGATCATCTTCAGCGCTACGCCGAGGCCCGCCAGCGCATCGATGGTCTGGCGGATGTCCGCCTTGGGAGGGTCGTAGAGGACCAGGAAGCCGAGGAAGGTCATGCCGTGTTCGTCTGACTTCGTCATCGTGGAGACCGCGCCGGTGTCCTTCAACGCAACGCCGAGCGTGCGGTATCCCTCACGGCTGTAGGCTTCGAAGCGCGCAAGGATGGGCGCATGCAGCGCAGCCAGCGGTACCACCGTGCCGTTGCCCGGGTCGGCGTAGTCGCAGGCGGCCAGCACGTTCTCCAGCGAGCCCTTGGTCACCATGAGATGCGTGCGGCCGTCTGTCACCAGCACGCTGAGGCGCTTGCGCAGAAAGTCGTAGGGGATCTCGTCCACCTTGCTGTAACGCGAAATGTCGTGGCCACCCTGGCTGCGGATCGCTTCGTCGATCGGATTCGTGAAGCCGGTTTCGAATGCCGCGTTCAGGCAGGCGTGCAGCCCGACCCGCGTGCTCGGCGCGCCGGTCACGTCGGCCGCGGAATGCAGGCGCACCACGCCCTCGGTGAGCGTGCCGGTCTTGTCCGAGCAGATGACGTTCATGCTGCCGAAGTTTTCGATCGAGACGAGGCGCTTCACGATCACTCGGGCGCGTGCCATGCGCTTCGCCCCGCGCGCGAGATTCACGCTGATGATCGCCGGCAGCAACTGCGGCGTGAGTCCGACCGCAAGCGCGAGCGAGAACAGGAAGGCCTCGAGCATGGGCCGCGCAAGATAGACGTTGATTGCGAAGATGGCGATCACCAGCACGAGCGTGACTTCCATCAGGAAATACCCGAAGCGCCGGATGCCGTGCTCGAAATCGGTCTCGGCCGGGCGCAGGGCGAGGCGGCCCGATATGCCGCCGAATTCGGTATCCCGTCCGGTGCGCACTACAAGCGCCTGTGCGCTGCCGCTCACGACGTGGGTGCCCATCCAGAGCGCATTGTTGCGCCGGGCGAGCGGTGTATCGGCCGCGAGATCGCCCGTCTGCTTCTCGACCGGATAGGTTTCGCCGGTCAGTGTCGCTTCGTCCACGAAGAGATCCCTGGAACGCTCGATCCTGCAATCGCCCGGGACGATGTCGCCGGCGTTCAGAACGACGATGTCCCCCGGCACGATGCCCTCCACGGGAATGTCCCGGCTTGCGCCGTCGCGCAGCACGGTGGCCTGCACCTGCACCATGGCGAGCAGACGGGCCACGGCGCGCGAGGCGCTGTGTTCCTGCCAGAAGCCGAGCACACTGCTCGCGAGCAGGATGACGAGGATGATCAGCGCGTTGACCGGATCGCGGACGAAGAACGAGAGCCCGGTGGCAAACAACAGGATCAGGATAAGCGGGCTCTTGAACTGGGCCGCAAACAGAACGAGCGCGCCCGTATTCCGGTGAGGCTTCAGCAGGTTGGGGCCGTGGCTGGCGAGGCGCCGCGCGGCCTCTGCTGCACCGAGACCGTCGGCGCTTGTGCCGGCTTCGGATAACAGCGTCGCGAGCGGAACGCTCCAGAACGCGGTGGCGGGAGGAGTCACGCGGCGCGTTTCCGAGGGCGCCGCGTGGCCACTAGCCGATGTCCACGCGTTGGCCGGCCTGCGCCACGACCGGGTTCCAGCCCGGTCGCGCGCCTAGCGCATCGCGCAGCGCCAGCGCCGCCATGGCCTCCCCATGCACCACGTAGCAGGCGGGGGGCGGCGGATTGAAATGTCCGGTCCAGGCAAGCAGCGCGCTGCGATCGGCATGGGCCGAGAGCCCGCCGATCGTGAAGACCTTGGCGCGCACCGGCACCGGCACGCCGAGCACGCGCACCAGCCGCGCGCCGTCCACGATGCGCCGGCCGAGCGTTCCCGCGGCCTGGAAGCCCGCGAACACGATGGCGCATTCGGGACGCGGAAGGTTGTACTGCAGGTGGTGCCGGATGCGGCCGCCGTCGCACATGCCGCTCGCCGAGATGATCACCGCGCCCGAGCGGATCGCGTTGATGCGCATGGAATCTTCCACGTCCTCGGTGAAGTGGACGCGCGGGCCGCTGTGCTGCGTGCTCGCTACCCACGCCGCGAGCTGGCGGGTTTCCTGGTTCTGCAGCTCCGGGTGCTTGAAGGTGACGCGGGTCGCGGCGGTGGCCATCGGCGAATCGACATAGACATCCATCGCGCCCAGGCGGCCTTCCTGCCACAGGCGGTGGATGATCTGCAGGATGTCCTGGGTACGGCCGACCGCGAAGGCAGGGATGACGACATTGCCCTGACGGCTCGCCAGCGCGTCATTCAACGCAAAGGCGAACTCGTCGAGCGTCTGGGCGAGCGTCTTGTGGTCGCGGTTGCCGTAGGTGGATTCGACGAGCAGCACGTCGGCACCGGATACGATGGCCGGATCGCGCACGATAGGGTGACCGGGCTGGCCGAGATCGCCCGAGAACACGAGGCGCGTCTGGCGCCCGCCTTCGCTCAGAGTAATGTCCAGGATCGCCGAGCCGAGGATGTGGCCCGCGTCGCGGAACACGCAGCGTACCGGTACGTCCGGATGCGGATGCGGATGCAGTTCACGCTCGTATTCGACCGGGCGCAGCTTTCTCAGGCTGTCCTTCGCCTGCTGTACCGTGTAGAGCGGCTCGAACCTTCCCTTGCCGCGGCTGCGGTAGCTGCGCCGCGCTTCGCGTTCCGCGTCCTTTTCCTGAAGATAGCCGCTGTCGGGCAGCATCACTTCAAGAAGCTCGCAGGTGGCGCGCGTGGCGTAGATCGGGCCGCGGAAGCCCATGGCCACCAGTCTGGGGAGCAGCCCCGAGTGGTCGATATGCGCGTGCGAGAGCAGCACGAAGTCGATGTCCCGCACGGGAACGGGCAATGCGCGGCGGTTCTTCAGATCGGCCTCGCGGCCGCCCTGGAACATGCCGTGGTCGATCAGGAAGCGCAGCGGGCGCGGGCTGCCGGGCAGCGCCATCTCGACGAGATAGCACGAGCCGGTGACCTCGCCGGCGGCGCCCAGGAAGGTAAGTTTTGCCATGCGAGTATTGTGGGTGCGAATGGCCGTCCCGGGTTGATCGATCGCAAGCAGCGGCTTCCGGCCCGCGATTGACGCATGTCAATCGGCGTACCGGTCGCGCTGCTATGGTGGGTCTGCTCCGTCCGGATCCCGGTTCCGGACCGCAACCGACATAACAACGCCGGAACCGTCCGGGAAAGCAGAAGAGGAACACATGTCGCTCAACGAGAAGTCCATGGTCGTCCTGAAGGGGATCATCGCAGCCCGTCTCGCGGTATTGCGCGAGGAAATCGGCGCAGGGACCGCGCGCGCGCGCGATGAGTCCTATGGCGCGCTGACCGGAGGCGTGGTCGATCGCGGGGATGAGGCGAGCGCGGATCTCATCGCCGACATCGGCAATGCCGAAGTGACGCGCGACGCGCGCGAGCTGCGCGCACTCGAAGCGGCGCTCGAGCGTATCGCCAAGGGCGAGTACGGCGAATGTGCCGACTGCGAGCAGCAGATTTCCTACGAGCGCCTGAAGGTCGAGCCGGGCGCGCCGCGCTGCATCGCCTGCCAGCGGATGGCGGAACAGCGCAGCGGCCAGCCGAACGAACCGCGGCTCTGAGGCAGGGAAGGCGGTCGGCGCATGGGCTCGGGCGGTCTGCTGGCGCTGGCGGCGGCCGGCCTCGCCTCGGGCGTGCACTGTCTGGGCATGTGCGGCGGCATCGCCAGCCTCTCCGGCCTTGCCGCCGACAAGCGCGTCATTCCGATCCGGGCTGCGAGCCCCGACGCTGCGGCCACGACGCGCGGCGCAGGTTTTGCCCGGGTGCTGGCGATGAACACGGGGCGGATTGCGACTTACACGCTGGCCGGTGCGATTGCGGGGAGCCTCGGTAGCGCGGGCGCCTATGCGAGCGGCGCACTCGCGGCGCAGACGCTGCTCATGTTGATTGCGAATCTCATGCTGATCGCCATCGGCCTCTATCTCGCTGGGGCCGTGCGACTGCTTGCGCCCCTCGAAGCCCTGGGCCGGCCCTTGTGGCGGCGGGTGCAACCGCTTGCCGGGCGCCTGATGACCGCGCCGGGCGTCTGGAACGGGCTGCTGGCGGGCCTCGTCTGGGGCTGGCTGCCCTGCGGTCTGGTGTATGCCGCGCTGGGTGTGGCGGTATTCGCGGGCAGTCCGGCCGGCGGTGCGCTCGGCATGCTCGCCTTTGGCCTGGGCACGCTGCCGACGCTGCTTGCAGCCGGATTCGCCTTCGGGCGTCTGCGCGGCTTCCTCGGGCGGCCGCTCGTGCGCTACGGCGTGGCGAGTCTGGTGCTCGGCTTCGGCGTGGCGGGACTCGCGCGTGCCCAGGGCGTCGCAGACGCCCTGCAGAGCGCGATGCTCTGTTTCAGTTGAGCGGGGCCGGATGACGGCGTGCTTCCATTGCGGTCTGCCGGTTCCTGCGGACGGTCGCTGGCGCGCGAGCCTGCTCGGCGCAGACCGCGAATTCTGCTGCGCGGGCTGCGAGGC
Organism: uncultured Pseudomonadota bacterium; assembly: GCA_903834835.1. Classification (GTDB taxonomy): domain Bacteria; phylum Pseudomonadota; class Gammaproteobacteria; order Burkholderiales; family SG8-39; genus CAILKO01. The sequence continues at coordinate 159,387 of CAILKO010000057.1, forward strand.
GGTGGCGAGCACCATAGCCGGCGCCGGACTGGCGAGCTACTACGCCACGCGCGAAGCGCTGCCGGCGCGCGCCGCGGACGAGGACGAGCGCATGGCCCCGGCACAGTACGACGATGCGGCGGCACAGCGTCAGTTCGTGGCGCGCGTTTCCGAGGATGAGCGCGAGACGGTGCTCGTGCTCGAGGGGCTGCGCTGCGCGGCCTGTGCCTGGCTGTGCGAGAGCCGGCTGCGCGCACTGCCCGGCGTCTCGCGCGCCGATGTGAACACCGCCACACGGCGCGCGGTGCTGCGCTGGGATGTGAAGCGCCTGCGTCTGTCGGAGGCAATCAGCGGCCTGCGCGCCATCGGCTATGACGCCTATCCGGCGGAACCGCGCCGTCAGGCGGACGCGGATCGCGTCGCCGACCGGCGCGCGTTGTGGCGCCTGTTCGTCGCCGGCTTCGGCGCGATGCAGGGCATGATGTACGCGTTTCCCGCTTACATCGATGAAGGCGCGGGCACGCTCGCGCCGGATGCCGCGCAGCTCATGCGCTGGGCCGGGTTCTGGATGACACTGCCAGTGATTCTCGTGAGCTGCGCGCCCTTTTTTCAGGGTGCCCTGCGCGAGCTGCGTCAGGGACGGATCGGACTGGATGCGCCGATCACGCTCGGCATACTCGGCGGATTTCTTGCGAGTACCTGGTCGGTATTCGCGGCGAGCGGCCCGGTGTATTTCGATTCGATTTCGATGCTCGTGTTCCTGCTCCTTGCGGCCCGTCATGCGGAGTCCGGCGCGCGGCAACGGGCCGGACGCGCGCTGGATCGGCTGCATCGCTGGATGCCGGATGTCGCGCTGAAGCTTGCCGACCCGGCGGACTGGAGCTGCGCGGAAAGTGTCCCTGCGTACGCACTCGCGCCGGGCGATCATGTGCTGGTGCCGGCAGGCGGGCGTATCCCGGCGGACGGTGTACTCGTGATCGGTGCCTCGAGTGCGGACGAATCCATGCTGAGCGGTGAGTCGCGCCCGGTGGCGAAGGCGGAGGGCGCGGCGCTCGTGGCAGGCTCGGTGAATCTCGACCAGGCCATCGTGATGCGTGTGGATCGGGCCGGCGCCGAGACACGCGCGGCGGCGATCGCGCGGCTCGTGGAGCGCGCGGGTGCGAGCCGTCCGCAACTCATCCAGGCGGCCGACCGCGTGGCCGGCGTGCTCACGCTAGTCGTGCTGGCGACCGCGGCGCTTGCCGCCCTGGGCTGGTATGCGGTCGACGCCGAGCGCGCGCTGTGGGTGGCGGTGGCGGTTCTGGTCGCGAGCTGTCCCTGCGCGCTCGCGCTCGCGGCGCCCATCGTGCTCACCAAGGCGCAGGGCGTGCTGCTGGCGCGCGGTGCGGCCTTCACGCGCGCGCGCGCGCTCGAGACCCTGACGCGTACGACCGACGTCGTGTTCGACAAGACCGGCACTTTGACAGCGGGCCGCGTGACGATTGCGTCCGTGACGCCGCTCGGATCGGCTTCGCGTGAGGAATGTCTTGCGCTCGCGTGCGCGATGCAGGCGGGCAGCAGCCATCCGATCGCGCGTGCCTTCCTTGCGATGACTCCGGGACACCCGGGTATATCACGGCCGCTGGTGGAGGAAGTGCGCAACGTGCCGGGGCAGGGCATCGAAGCCAGGATTGACGGACAGAGCCTGCGCCTGGGTTCAGCCGCCTTCTGTGCCGGTCCGGGCCCTGCACAGAACGAAGAGTCGCCAGGTGACGAGCGCAGTGCCGTGTGGCTCGCGTCTGCATCCGGCGTGCTCGCCCGCTTTGAACTGGAAGACAGCCTGCGACCCGAGGCGCAGACGCTGATCGCGCAACTCAAGGCTTCGGGAATCACGATTCATCTGCTTTCGGGCGATCGCGCTCCGGTTGTGGCGGCACTTGCCGCGCGCGTGGGCATCGCGCGGCTGCGCGCCGAGGCCTTGCCTGAAGACAAGCTCGCCTATGTCGACGAACTTCAACGCGCGGGGCGCATCGTAGCCATGATCGGCGACGGCCTGAACGACGCACCGGTGCTCGCGCGCGCGGATGTGTCCATTGCCATGGCGGCGGGTGTGGCCGCCGCCCAGCGCCAGGCAGATGTCGTGCTGCTCGGCGACAGCCTCGCGGCTGTCGGGCCTGCGTTCGAGCTCTCGCGCGCCGCGATGCACACCATCCGCCAGAACTTCGCCTGGGCACTTGCCTACAACCTGGCGGTGCTGCCGCTGGCCGCCTTCGGCCTCATCGGACCCTGGCAGGCCGCGCTTGGCATGGCGGCGAGCTCCATCGTCGTCACGCTTAACTCCCTGCGCGGTGCGCGCGAGCCGCAGGAGGCTGCAGCGACCACGGCGATGTCAGCGCAGGCCGGCTGATGGAATCGCTCTACCTCCTCGTGCCGCTTTCGGTCGTGCTCGTGTTTCTCATCGGCTGGGTCTTCTGGCGCGCGCTGCAGAGCGGCCAGTTCGACGACCTCGACCGGCCGGGGCACGACATTCTGACGGACGACGACAAGCCGAAGTCGAAGTCGAAGTATGGAGTGGGGACGGCGGCTAGCGGGGAAGGGCGGGGTGCAGATTAGGTTTTTATAAAATAGTAACATAAACGTTACTATTTTACGTGGGAGCACCGATTTCTTTGGTACATGATTCAGGGGGGCGATACGGGACCAGATGACGTTTCAAAAGTCAGGTCATCGTGGCGCACATACTGCGCTGATCGCTTCCGCCGTGCAGGTCTAGGAAGCGCATGCGCAGATCAGCGGTCAAGCCGATGCACTGGAGCGCCGACTACAGCTACGCCCACCCGCTCTTCTGGGCACCGTTCATCATAGTCGGCGACGGCGGCTAGTTCTTCTCATTGGACGACCGGACCCGCGCCGAACACCTGCACGCCGATCACCGCCTTGTTCGAGCTGAGCGGATCCTTGATCGCGTAGTTCAGGCCGACGTTGTTGCCGCCGTTCACGATCAGGCCGGTCCAGTTCGACGTCAGACCTGTGGTCGCGCCGCAGCCGGTGCCGGTGCAGGAGCCCAGCGCATTGCTTCCCGTGATGCGTGATTCACCGAACAGGGTCTGGTCCCCGCCGCTACCCATGGTGTAGGTAGCGCCTCCCACAGCGAACTGCAGGTGGGAAAAGTTGTAGGTGTCGTTCGTGAAGTTGATGTTGAAGGTTGCGGGGGACGGTGTGATGAAGGTGCCTGTCGTGCCCGCGGCATTGATCGGCGTGGTGCCTCCGATCGGGACGAGCGCAACCGATCCGGTGGTGGCCAGCGCGCCTGCGGTGCCGAACACATAACTCATATAGGGGTTCGTCATCGCGAGGTGGGGCGGCGCGCTGTTGAAGGCTGCCACGGTCGCGCCGGGCGAGAGCCACAGGCCGTAACTCATGCCGCCGGCTGAACCCTGCTGCGCAGCGTTCGCGGTTCCCAGATTCCCGTTGAACTCGAAGTAGCGGAAGCTCTGCAGGGTCGTCCCCGAGGTGACGAGCTGGAACTCCGAGCTTGTGGCGCCGGGAAAGTATGCACCGTGCACCTGGTCGGTCAGCCCGGTGCTGCTCAGCAGCGCCGCCGCGAAGGCCGGGCCGCCGCTCACGCCTTCCCCGTGCTCGGTCAGCGCGAGCGACCCGCCCTCGCTGTTGCGCTGCTCGGCGGCGACAAAGCGGTTGAATTCCTGCGCGGCAGGCGCTGAGACGGCGGCCTTGCGGATGACGACGCTGGGCAGGGTGCGCCGGTCGCGGACGAATCCGGTCTGACCCGGTCCGAGCACGAGTTCACCTGCGTCATTCAGCAGGGCCACGCGGCCGTTGCCGACGCTTACGGTGAGGCCGTTGGCGAGGCTCGCGAGGTACTCCGTGCCGCGGATGCCGATGGTCGCGGTCGGCGTGTCGACGCGATAGTTGTTGCGCTGGCTGCCGTGGCCGATCGCGCCCGTCACGGTGCGCATCGCGCCCTTCAGCAGGCTGAAGAAGCCGCGCTCGCTGCCGTCCGGTCTGCCCTGGTAGCGGTAGTCGTCAATGCGAAAGTTTGTATCCGGCTGCAGCGAGGTGAGCGCGCCGTCCGAGAAACGCAGCTGCGCCCAGCTGTTCGGTCCCGTGGCGATTGCATCGCCGGAGGCCAGATCGCCGTTGCGCTGGGCGGGGCGGGTGGTGCCGTTCGCAGCGGTGATGCTTACGTTGCCGGAGGCGAACAGGATGCGGGCCGCAGCCTGTGCGAGGACTTCAGCCGAGGCGAATGCGCCGGAGAGCGCGAGCAGCAGGACGCCGAGTATGCGGATGCATTTCATGGGTTCGGTTCTCATGGCTAGCGGAATTCGTAGCGAAGGGCGACGTTGAGGACGGTGCGCTCGAACTTGTAGAGCGCGACGCTGGAGCGGTTTTCGGTGTGCGAGAGCGCGCCCTGCAGTACCCAGTTGCCCGGCAGGGTGTAGCGCAGCCCGGCCTGCAGATCGAGTTGCCGGTCGTCGCGACTGGTGAGGAAGAGCGGTTCCTGACCGCCGTAGTCGCGTTGCTCCCAGGATGCGCTGCCGAAGGCGACGAATTTCGGAGCGAGCGTCAGTTCACCGCCCGCGCGGGCGCCGAAGAGGCGGTGGCCGAGGTGCGCGACGTTGGCCGAGATCTCGCGTTCCTCTCCTACGTAGGCAGAAAGGAATACTGTCGGAGTCCACTGCGTGGGTAGCGCCTGCACCCAGGCGCCGCCGAGCACGGTACGGTCGGCATCACGCAGCGGCTGACCGGGATAGCTCAGTCGGCCGTGCTGGACATAGGCACTGGCCTCCGATGATTGGCTGAGGGTGTGCCGCCATTGGCCGTTCACGCCGAAGTAGTCGCGGAACCGCGTGTTGTCCACCCAGAGGCTGTTCGTCTGCAGCGATGCCGAGTACTGGTTGCCTTCCCGGTCGAACACCGCACCGACGCTCGCTTCGAGGCTGGAATTGTCGAAGGCATCGCGGCTGAAATTGAGCTTCATGCCTGCGCCGGCACGGGCGACGATCGACCATTCCGGGTCCAGACGGTGGCGTACGGCGACGCCGGCCGAGAGGCCGAGGAATTCGTCGTCCTGGCGCACCGCGCCTGGCGCGAGCACGGCGATCGCGCCGCCCAGAGCGGGCACTGCGACCGTCTGACTGCCGGTGGCGCTGTTCACGTTACTGTCGGCACCGAGACTTGCTTCGACATAGCCCGACACGCGCGTGCCCTGGTCCTTCTCGATCTCGGCAATCTGGCCGAGCATGCGCGCGATGCGTTCGGCCACCGGGGCCGGAACGTCGCCGCGCCGGGCTTCGGTGAGGGCCTGCCGGGAGGCTTCGATCTCGCCGAGGCTCAGGTAGGCCTGGCCGATCAGGGCCCGCGCATCCTGATTGTTAGGCTGGCGAGCGAGCACGCGCTCAAGCGCGAACACAGCCTGCGTCGGCTGGCCGGAATGCAGCGCGGCGGCCCCAAGCAGCAGATCGAAATCAGGTTCGCCCGCACGCGTGTCGGCCAGCCCCTGCAGCAGCACGTGGGCCTCGGCGGCGCGGCCTTCGGCGAGCAGGCGCTGTGCGGCACCCAGGGGATCCTCGGCGGCAAAGGCCGCAGCGGACAGGAAAAACGACAGGGAGACGACAGTTCGTCGAATGGACATCCACTTCCTCGTAGGGGCCGGTCGGTACTGCGAAAAGGGCCGGTGCCGGAGACTGCGCGCTGCGGAGGGGCACCGAGCCGGAGAAAATCGGATGTGAAGATATCGCGGAATGGTGCGGCAGCCTGCGGTCTGGCAGGTCAAAATGTGTAAAACATTATGATTCAAAAGGAAATTTTATTGACGTTAGGTGAATTGTGCACTGCACGCACGGAACTTGATGCATATCAAACCGGGCACGGCCCGAATGCCTAGCATGGCCTGCAACAAGCGCTCTCATCGGAAGAGGCCATGCCGGAAATCCAGAATACGTACAACTACAAGGTCGTCCGGCAGTTCGCCGTGATGACGGTCGTGTGGGGCGTTGTCGGCATGCTGGTGGGGGTGATCATCGCCGCCCAGCTGCTCTGGCCCCAGCTCAATTTCGACATTCCCTGGCTGACCTACGGGCGCCTGCGGCCGCTGCACACGAACGCGGTGATCTTCGCCTTTGGCGGCTCGGCGCTGTTCACGACGTCCTACTACGTGGTGCAGCGCACCTGTCATGCTCGCCTGTTCTCCGACGGTCTGGCAGCCTTCACCTTCTGGGGCTGGCAGCTGGTCATCGTCGCCGCAGCCATCACGCTGCCGCTCGGTATCACGACCTCCAAGGAATACGCCGAGCTCGAGTGGCCGATCGACATCCTGATCGCGCTGGTGTGGGTGGCCTATGCGGTGGTGTTCTTCGGCACGGTGTTCAAGCGGCGGGTCTCGCACATCTACGTGGCGAACTGGTTCTTCGGCGCCTTCATCCTGACGGTGGCGATCCTGCACATCGCGAACAGCGCCGCCGTTCCCGCGGGACTCTGGAAGTCGTATTCGGCCTACGCCGGCGCGCAGGATGCGATGGTGCAATGGTGGTATGCGCACAATGCGGTGGGCTTCTTCCTCACGGCCGGCTTCCTCGGGATGATGTATTACTTCATCCCCAAGCAGGCCGGACGCCCGATCTATTCCTACAGGCTCTCGGTGGTGCATTTCTGGGCGCTGATCTTCACCTACATGTGGGCGGGGCCGCACCACCTGCACTACACGGCGTTGCCAGACTGGGCGCAGTCGATCGGCATGATCTTCTCGCTCGTGCTGCTCGCGCCCTCCTGGGGCGGGATGATCAACGGCATCATGACGCTCTCGGGCGCCTGGCACAAACTGCGCACCGATCCGATCCTCAAATTCATGGTCGTGTCGCTGTCCTTCTACGGCATGTCGACCTTCGAAGGTCCGATGATGTCGATCAAGACGGTGAACGCGCTGTCGCACTACACCGACTGGACCATCGGCCATGTGCATAGCGGCGCGCTCGGCTGGGTGGGGCTGGTCAGCATGGGCTCGCTCTACTACCTGATTCCGAGGCTCTCCGGGCGCACCGAGATGCACAGCGTGCCCGCGATCAACCTGCACTTCTGGATCGCGACCATCGGCATCGTGCTCTATATCGCAGCGATGTGGATCGCGGGCGTCATGCAGGGGCTCATGTGGCGCGCGGTGGGCGAGGACGGCACGCTGACCTACACCTTCGTGGAGAGCGTGAAGGCGACCTATCCGTTCTACGCCGTGCGGCTGCTGGGCGGGCTGCTCTACTTTTCCGGAATGCTGGTGATGGCCTGGAACACCTGGAAGACGGTCGCGGGCGGGCAGCCGGCCGACGCGAGCATCCCGGCGCCTGCGATGGCGCATGCCTGAAGCCCGAGCCGAGCGAGGAACAAGAACATGAAACTCACGCATGACATGATCGAGCGCAACCAGGCATTGCTGATCGTTCTGGTGATTCTGGTGGTGGCGGTGGGCGGTCTGGTCGAGATCGTGCCGCTTTGGTTCCAGCGCTCGGTGACCGAGCCGGTGGAGGGCCTCAAGCCCTATACCGCGACCCAGGTGATCGGGCGCGATATCTACATCCGCGAGGGCTGCTACAACTGCCATTCGCAGATGATCAGGCCGTTCCGGGCGGAGGTCGAGCGCTACGGCCACTACTCGGTGGCGGGCGAATTCGTCTACGACCATCCCTTCCAGTGGGGCTCCAAGCGGACGGGGCCGGACCTCGCGCGCGTAGGCGGCCGCTATTCGGATGACTGGCACCGGCTGCATCTGAACAATCCGCGCGATCTGGTGCCTGAATCGAACATGCCGGGCTATCCCTGGCTCGCGAAGACGAAGGCCGCGGACCACGATGTCGCGGCCCACATGCGCGCCCTGCGCCGCGTCGGTGTGCCCTATACGGACGAGCAGATTGCCGCGGCGCCCGACGAGCTGAAGGGCAAGTCGGAACAGGACGCGCTGATCGCCTACCTCCAGGTGCTCGGCACCGCGCTCAAGAAACCCTAGGGAGCGACGCGCATGGACCTGAATCTGATCCGCAGCCTGCTCGGCGTGATCGCCTTCGCATCCTTCCTCGGCATCGCCTGGTGGGCCTATGCCCCGTCTCGCCGCGAGCGTTTCGAGCGCGACGCGATGCTGCCCTTCGAGGACGACGGCGCGCCATGAACTCCGGATATTCCGTGCGGCGCCTGACATCGGGCCGTTCCCATCACACTCTTCACACGGGACGGGGCCGCGCCCCGGTCTGCTCATGAGCGAATTCACCAGCAGCTTCTGGGACTTCTACATCGGCGTGGCAACGCTGGTCGGCCTCGTCGCCTGCGCGGTCCTGCTGCGCGTGCAGACCACGCGGCGCGCGCCGGGCGAGGTGTCGACCACCGGTCACGTCTGGGACGGAGACCTCGTCGAATTGAACAATCCCGCGCCCGCCTGGTGGCGCTGGCTGTTCTATCTGACGATCGTCTTCGCGTTCGTATATCTCGCGCTCTACCCGGGACTCGGCAGCTGGAAGGGCATGTTGGGCTGGACCCAGATCGGGCAACTCAAGGAGGAAGTCGAGCAGGCCGACGGGCGCTATGGTCCGCTGTACGAAAAGTTCGCCGCCCAGGAAGTTGCGACGCTCGCCAGGGACCCCTCAGCGCTCGCTGTCGGACAGAAGCTCTTTCTGAATACCTGCGCGCAGTGCCATGCCTCGGACGGCGGTGGCTCGCGCGGCTTTCCGAATCTCACCGACCGCGACTGGCTCTACGGCGGGGAGCCGGAAAAAATCAAGGAGTCCATCGCGCAGGGCCGCAACGGCGTGATGCCGCCGCTCGGCACCGCCCTCGGCAGCGAGGGCACCAAGGATGTGGCGCACTATGTGATGTCGCTCTCGGGCGGTGCGAACGACAGCCTGCGCCGGGCGCGCGGCGAGGCCTTGTTCAAGAACAACTGCGCGGCCTGTCATGGCGCGGACGGCAAGGGCAATACCGCAATCGGTGCCCCCAATCTGACCGACAAGACCTGGCTGCACGGCTCGGGCGAGGAGGGCATCATCGAGACGGTGACGAAGGGCCGGAACAACGTGATGCCCGCCCACAAGGATCTGCTTACGCCTGCGAAGATTCATCTGCTTGCCGCATACGTGTATTCGCTGTCCGCGGCCCAGTCGGGCGGACAGAAATGAGTTCGAGGGCGGGGCCGGTCCGGCAGTGAGCGATACCCCGCCCGTCGCGCAGCCGGTGGTCGTGGTGCGGCCCGGGCAGGATGCAAAGGAGGCGCTCGATCAGGCGCTGTTCGAAGTCCGCCACAAGGTCTATCCGCGTGCGGTGCACGGCTGGTTCGCCGCCTGGCGCTGGGTGCTGGTCTGGGCGACGCAGCTTGCGTTCTACGGCACCGCCTGGATGTCGTGGAACGGCCGTCAGGCCGTGCTGTTCGATATCGCCTCGCGCAAGTTCTACATCTTCGGCCTCGTGTTCTGGCCGCAGGACATCTTCTACCTGACGATCCTGCTGATTCTGTCGGCGCTGTCGCTGTTTCTGTTCACGACGGTCGCCGGGCGCCTCTGGTGCGGCTATGCCTGCCCACAGACCGTCTACACCGAAATATTTCTGTGGATCGAGCGTCGTATCGAAGGCGATCGCGCGGCGCGCATGAAACTCGACAACGCCGGCTTCGGCGCGCGCAAGCTCGGCTTGAAGGCCGCGAAACACGCCGCGTGGATTGCGTTCGGGCTGTGGACGGGATTCACCTTCGTGGGCTATTTCACGCCGATCCGCGATCTCGCGGGGCAGGTGATCAGCTTCTCGGCCGGCCCCTGGGAGAGTTTCTGGATGCTCTTCTACGGCTTTGCCACCTACGGCAACGCCGGCTGGATGCGCGAGCAGGTGTGCAAGTACATGTGCCCCTATGCTCGCTTTCAGAGCGCGATGTTCGACCGCGACACGCTGATCATCACCTACGACCACGACCGTGGCGAGCCGCGCGGCGGGCGCTCACGGAGCGTCGATGCGCGTGCGCTTGGCCTCGGCGACTGTGTGGACTGCGGGCTGTGCGTGCAGGTCTGTCCGACCGGTATCGACATCCGCAAGGGGCTGCAGTACGAGTGCATCGGTTGCGCGGCCTGCGTGGATGCCTGCGGTCAGGTGATGGAGAAGATGAACTATCCGCAGGGGCTGATCCGTTATGCCACCGTGCGAGCGATGGACGAGAAGCTCACGCGCGCGCAGATGTTCAGGCGCGCGCTGCGTCCGCGTGTGCTGGTCTATGGCGCGCTGCTCGTGCTGATCGCGGGCGCGGCGATGATCGGGCTCTACCTGCGCGTGCCGCTCAAGGTGGATGTTTTGCGTGACCGCGCCGCGATTGCGCGCGAGGTCGACGATGGCCAGATCGAAAACGTCTACCGGCTGCAGATCATGAACACCACCGAGCATCCGCGCACCTACCGCATCAGCGTCTCGGGTCTGCACGACATCCATCTTGCCGGTCCGGAGCTGGTCGAAGTGGCGGCCGAACATGGCAGGGCGGTGCCGCTCAAGGTGCGCGTGCATGCGGAGCAGGAACACCTTGCAAAAGGCAGCCGCAAGGTCGAGTTCACGGTAAGTGCGCTCGACACCCCCGCAGAGACGGTAACGGAGAAGGCGGTATTCATGGTGCGCTGAACGGCACCTTGGATCCGAACAGGAGAACAACGATGACGACTCAGAACGGGACAACGATGCACCCGGGTGGAAAGTGGTACCGGGAGCCCTGGCCTTGGCTGCTCATGGCCGGGCCGGCGATCGTCGTGGTGGCCGGTGTGATCACCACCTGGATCGCGGTAAGCGGCCGGGATCCGATGGTGGCGGACGACTATTACAAACAGGGCCTCGCGATCAATCGCGATCTCGCGCGTGAACGTGTCGCGGAGGCGCGTGGTCTGAAGGCGGAAATCGGCCTTGCAGGCGGGATGCTGCGCGTGCATCTCGAGGGCGCGAACGCGCCGGAGGTGGTCTTTGTCCGGCTCGCGCATGCGACGCTCGGGGACCTCGACCGGCGTCTGCGGCTCGCGCGCGTCGCCCCCGGGCGCTACGAGGGCGAACTCGGGCGTCTGCCGGCGGGCAAATGGCGCTATGTCGTCGAGGACCCGCGCGCCGAATGGCGCCTGAGCGGCGACTGGAGGCCGGCGTCATGAGCGGCGCGACGCGCGACCCGGGTGCGGACCTGCACGAGCGCCGCATGCACGCCGCGATGCGGGTGTTATGGCCGTCCTTTCTCGTCGCGACCGTCGCAGAGGGGCTGTTTTTCTCGGTGATCGATCCCGAGGACCTGTCTCTCTTCGGGCAGCCGCTGGAACTTAGCCGGCTGGGCGCCTACACCCTGGGATTCTTCGCATTCTGGGCTATCACCGCGGCCTCGAGCACCTTCACCTGTCTGCTCGAAGGGCGACGCGGAGGGGATCATGGTTAGCCGCCTCGGGCCTTGCCTGCTTGCCTTTGCCGGTCTCCTTGCTTCGCTGCCGTCCGGCGCCCAGGATCCGGCTGCGGACCGCGTGGCGCTCGGGCGCGCGGTCTATGAAACGCGTTGCGGCGGCTGCCACTATGTGCGACTGCATGAGCGTGCGCGCGAGCGTTCGCTCGTGAAGTCCGAAGCCGAGCTGCGCAGCCAGGTCATCCGCTGGGCAGGCGAAACCGGGAAGCGCTATACCAGCGAGGAAATCGAGGCGCTCGTGAGCTATCTGGATCGCAGCCACTATCACCTCACGCGCTGATGGCGCGTATCGACCTCACGCGCTGAGCGCGCGCCAACCGGAGGTTCGCCGCCCGCCGGGCGCGGGCGGGGCCAGCCCTCGCGCCGTATACTGCGCCTCCCCGCGGACAGACTGTCTGCCGGCCGAGGAGGCGCGCAATGAGCACATACGACTACGACATCCGGATCGCGGGCGGAACGCTGCACGACGGACTCGGCAACCCCGGACGCATCGGCGACCTTGGACTCAGGAACGGCCGCATCGTCGCGGTCGGTGAGGCGAAGGGCAGCGCGGCGCGCACGATCGACGCACGCGGCATGGTGGTGGCACCCGGATTCGTCGACACCCATACGCACTACGACGCCCAGGTCATGTGGGATCGCATGATGACGATCTCGCCCTGGCACGGCGTCACCACGGCGGTACTCGGAAACTGCGGCTTCGGCGTGGCGCCCACCCGGGCCGCGCATCGCGACCTCATCATGCGCACCCTGCAGACCGTGGAGGGCATGAGTCTGGATGCGCTGCGCGCGGGTCTGGGCACCCACTGGCCGTTCGAGACCTTTCCGCAGTACCTCGATGCGATCGAGCAACGCGGCACGGCGATCAATATCGGCATGCTGATCGGCCACACGCCGGTGCGTCTCTACACGATGGGGGAGGCGGCAAGCGAGCGCGCTGCAAGCGCGGACGAGGTGGCGAGCATGCGCGCTATCGTGCGCGAGGCCATGCAGGCCGGCGCACTCGGGTTTGCGACCTCCAAGTTCGAGAACCATGTCGGCCCCGACGGCGGCCCGGTGCCGAGCAGGATGGCGGAGCTGGAGGAAATCCATGCCCTCGCAGGGGTCCTCGGGGACATGCAGCGCGGCGTGATCCAGGTGACCGCCGGCAGTCGATTCTTTGTCGAGGAGTTCGCGGAGCTCGTTCGGCGCACCGGTCGCAAGCTCACCTGGACGTCGCTGCTTGCCAAGCTGCGGATCGCCGGTGTGGAGCCGGCGAGCGCGCTGGCGGCCTGTGCGGCGCTCGCGAAGGAAGGGCTGGAAGTCATTCCCCAGGTCACACCCCGGCCCTTCATGGTCGAGTTCAGTTTCCTGGCGCCGAGTCTCGCGCTCTCCAGTCTGGAGGCGTTCAAGCCCGCACTCGGCCTGGACCGCGAGGCGCGCAAGCAGTTGTTCGCAGATACGGGTTTCCGTGAGCGCTTCCGGGCGGCGTGCAGGGCGACGGATCGCGCGATCACGCTGCGCTGGGATCTCGCGGTCGTGTCGCGGTCCGATCGCCAGCCGGCACTGGAGGAACGCAGGCTGTCGGACATCGCGACCGAGCGCGGCACCAATGCGGAAGACCTCGCCCTCGATCTCGCAATCGAATCGGATCTGGAGATGAGTTTCCGCATGCCGCTCCTGAACGACATCGAGGATCAGGTCGAGGTCTTTCTCAAGGCGCCGAACACGGTGCTGGGCCTGTCGGATGCCGGCGCGCATGCGAACGTGCTTTGCGATGCCTGCCAGGCGACCTACCTGCTCGGGCGATGGGTGCGAGAGAAGGGGGCGATACCGATGGAGCAGGCGATCCGCATGCTTACCGGTCGACCGGCGGAAGTCTTCGGCATCACCGATCGCGGCCGTCTGCAGACCGGTCATGCGGCCGACGTGGTGGTGTTCGACCCGCAGACCGTCGGTGCGGGCAAGCCGCGCCGCGTGCGCGATTTCCCTGCCGGACAGGAGCGGCTCGTGGTGGACGCCAGCGGCATCCACATGGTGATCGTGAACGGCGTGCCGCTGCGCAGCGACAACCGGGATCTGCTCGCGGCGGACGGCCCCCTGCCCGGGCGCGTGCTGCGCGGCGGGGCCGCCGCACCGGTCTGAGCCGCAGGCACGAAATTTTGCGTAAGCCGGGGCGCGGGAGATAATCGCCGCACCAATACGCCTTCCGGAATCCACCGTGCTCGTATTTTTCGTCCTCCTCTATCTCGCATTCACGATTGCCCTCGGCCTGTGGGCGGCAACCCGGGTGCATGGCTCCAAGGATTTTCTGATCGCGGGCCGCAGCCTGCCGCTCTACATGAGCATGGCCACCGTTTTTGCAACCTGGTTCGGTGCCGAGACGGTGCTGTCGGTTTCCGCGACGTTCGCGAAGGACGGTCTGGGCGGGATTGTCGCCGATCCCTTCGGTTCCACGTTCTGTCTCGTGTTCGTGGCGCTGTTCTTCGCCCGGGCGTTCTATCGCATGGACCTGCTCACCATCGGCGATTTCTATCGCAAGCGCTACGACAAGCGCGTCGAGGTCATCACCGGTATTGCGATCACGCTGTCCTACCTTGGCTGGACTTCTGCGCAGCTCACTGCGCTGGGTCTCGTCTTCTCGGTTCTGTCCGGGGGCGCACTATCGCTCGGCACCGGTATCGTGATCGGCGCAGCGATCGTTCTTTTCTACACGATATGGGGTGGCATGTGGTCGGTTGCGGTCACCGATCTCTTCCAGACGGTGGTGATCATTGTCGGGCTCTGGGCGGTCGCCTGGCTGGTCGGTGACATGGCGGGCGGCGCGGACAGGGTGATCGCAGCGGCGGCCGAAGCGGGCAAGTTCGAGTTCTGGCCGAAAGGCGATACGAAGGAATGGCTCGCCTTCGTCGCGGCCTGGCTCACCCTTTCTCTTGGGTCGATCCCGCAGCAGGACGTGTTCCAGCGCGTGACATCGGCGAAGGATGAGAAGACGGCAGTCCGCGGAACGCTCTACGGGGGCGTTGCCTACTTCGTTTTCGCTTTCGTGCCGATCTTCATTGCATATTCCGCGCTCGTTATCGATCCGGACATGCAGAAGCTCTTTGCGTCCGCGGACGCACGCGAGGTCCAGCGCATCCTCCCGGAACTGATCCTCAACAAGACGCCGCTCTGGGCGCAGGTGCTGTTCTTCGGCGCCCTGCTGTCCGCGATCCTTTCCACGGCGAGCGGTGCACTGCTCGCACCGGCTGCGATTGCGACCGAAAACGTGCTGAAGCCTTTCGCGCCGCGCATGTCGGACCGCCAGTTCATGATGATGGTGCGAGTCGTGCTCGTTACCTTTACGCTGGCCGCGCTGCTGTTTGCGCTGAACTCCGAGAAGACCATGTACGAGATGATCCAGAATGCCTACAAGGTGACGCTGGTATCGTGCATCGTGCCGCTCGCTTTCGGCATCTACTGGAAGCGCGCTACTGCGACAGGCGCACTGATTTCGGTGGTGCTGGGCCTTGCGAGCTGGCTAGTCGCGGAGGCCGTGGCGGCGGATGCGACCGTGCCGCCGCAGCTGGTCGGACTGATCGCGTCGCTGTTCGGGATGCTCGCAGGTTCCTATATTCCGCGTGCGCCGGCGCACCATGCGGCCGCGCACGCTCATCACGCGGCGCACGGATCTCACCAGAGGCCCGGAAGCACCTAGCGTCCCGGTATCGTGCGGGGGAGGAGGAAGTCATGCCGGTCATCGACGCCGATACACACGTCATTGAAACCGAGGCCACATGGGAGTTCATGCGCGGGGCCGATGCGGCCTACCGGCCTTCGCTGCACGTGCCCCCGAACCCGGATCCGACACGCCCGACCCAATACTGGGTAATCGGCGGGATGCGCTTCCCGCGCTTCATCGGCGATGACGAGACCACCAGTTCAACCGTCGCCACACGCGAGCTGCTGGACGTGCCGGCACGCCTGCGGCATATGGATGAACTCGGAATCGACGTGCACATCGTCTACGGCACCCTGTTCCTGCAGGGGCTGACGGACGATCCGCGCGCGGACCTCGCGCTGCGCCGCGGCTACAACCGCTGGCTGGCGGATCGCTGCGAGCAATCGAAAGGGAGGCTGCGCTGGATCTGCGTGCCGCCGATGCTGGACATCGACGAAGCCGTGAAGGAACTGCGTTTCGCGAAGGATCACGGCGCCTGCGGGGTGCAGAAGATCGGTGGTCTGGAGGCCGGGCGCTGGCCGAACGATCCGTATTTCTTCCCGCTATACGAGGAGGCAGAACGGCTCGACATGCCACTCTGTTTTCACATCGGCACGGGCATGGTGGAGCGCATCAAGCGCGAGCATTTCCTCTTTGGCCGGGTGCAGCGCAACATCATGCCGGTGCTGGGCGCGATGCATTCGGTCGTGCTGTTCGGTCTGAGCACGAAGTTTCCGAAGCTGCGCTTCGGCTTCGTCGAAGCGGGCGCCGCCTGGGTGCCGTACATCATCAACAACCTGAAGCGGCGCGAGGAGAAGATCGCGAAGAACAATGCGCTCTCCTATTCCGACTTCAGCGTCGCGGGAAACTTTCTCAAGTCGAACCGCATGTACGTCACCTGCCAGGTGGACGAGGATCTGCCCTACCTGATCGAAACGCTGGGCGAAGACAGCCTTATCACGGGCTCGGACTACAGCCACTCGGATGCCTCGCGCGAAGCGGGCTTCGTGCAGCGGCTCGGCGAGCGCGTGGCGCGCGGGGAGATCTCCCGGCGCGCCGTCGATCGCATCATCTATGACAACGCGAAGGCCTTCTACGGCATCTAGGCCTGCTCAGAAGACGAAGTCCGTGGCTTCCAGGGCGGATACGCCCATCAGCAGTATGCTTCCTTCCGCAAGAACCAGATGCATCGTTCTGCCACCGCCGTCGATACTGTCGTCGTTTCGGTCGAGGAGATCGTCGCCGTTAGTGTCCAGCGCCGCAAAGCCTCCGGAGGCGATGGACAACGCGCTCAGGTCCAGCAGGTCCTCGCCCGCGGTGAAGTCGACGATGCGGTCCACGCCAAAGTTGACCCCATCAAAGACGAATGTGTCCTCACCGGATCCGCCTGTCAGGCGGTCATTTCCGGCGCCGCCGTTCAGGGTGTCCGAGCCCGAATCGCCGAACATACGGTCGGTGTCGAGCCCGCCCATCAGGTCATCGTCTCCGTCACCGCCGGCAAGATAGTCGTAGCCGTCTCCGCCGATCAGATCGTCATTCCCCTTTCCGCCGGTGAGCAGGTCGCGCCCGGCGCCGCCATCGACCAGGTCATCGCCGTCTCCGCCTGAAACGGTGTCTCTGCCGGCTCCCCCGGAAAGCGTGTCGTCGCCGGCACCACCGGACAGGCGATCATTGCCCGTGCCGCCATCGAATGCATCGTCGCCGGCTGTGCCGGTCATGAGATCGTTTCTCGCGCCGCCGGCCTGGATCCTGCCTTCGTACACGGTATCGGTGGACGCCAGGTTCAGGTTCTGAATCCGATCGTCGAGCGGCGCGGTCGTGTCGGCTTCGCCGTAGGCCTTTTCCGGCGTGCCGTGGAACTCGGTCAGATACTCCTTGAACGCCTGCTGCTCCCCGAGAATGCTGTTGGTGGTCTGCCCGACCGCGGTGAATGTGGTCCCGGCAGTGAAGTCGAGCGATTCGTCCACCGCCGAACTGAGCGTGCCATCGGCAAGCAGGTAGCGGAAGTTTTCCGCATTCGCCTTGATCGGATAGCCGTCGCCGCCGTTCGCGGTGAAATTCAGACTCACCATGTGGATGAGTGTCGGCGCGTCCGGAAGGACTGCGCCATCCCGGACGACACCGGCGATTACATCACCCGCGAGATCGACGAGCGCGATGCTCGTGACCCGGCTGCCCAGCGTATTGTCGGGATCGAAGGCCACGTGCAGGCCGCCGATCTGCATGAATCCGCCCGATTGCGTGATGCCGTTCGGCGAGAGGCCGGCAGCGAACTCCAGGATATTCTTCAGGCCTTCCGGCGTGACGTCGAACACCATCAGCTTGTTGTCGAAGCGGAGCGCGTTCTCGATATCCAGTGTGGAGATCGCGCCGGCGGGCTTGTCGACGTCGGGGTTCGCGACGGTCGCGATCTTGGCGCCGTCCTCGTCGATCGATCCGATGGAGGCGCGAATGCCGCCGCCGTTCTTCAACGACACGAAGTAGCCTGTTTCAAGCGCTTCCTGCGCTGCGCGCAGGTTGGCATCGGCGGTGATGTCGCCGAGGTTGACTTCCTGGGCGCGGCCGAACGCCCGGTCGCCTTCCAGATACACGTTCGTGTAGCCCCAGATCGTGCCGTCCTTGGCCGATATCACGCTGTCGATGGCCTCGGTGATCGCGGCTACCTTCGATCCGATCACGCTTCCGGCAATGATGCTCGCAGCGCTGTCGGTGGTGCCATAGGCGGCCTGGAGGTTCGCTTCCGTGGAAGCGTAGGCGCCATTGATCGCGGGATCGAGGTTGGGCAGGATGAGTTCGCCATTGCTGTCGAAATCGACCACCAGCCTGCCGAGGTAGCTGTACTCCGTATCGGTCGTGACAATCAGCGTTGCCTTGCCGTCGGAGCCGGCTGTGACGATCGGGTAGGTATCGGCAAAGCTGGCGCTGTGACCGTTGAATCCCGCTGCGGTGTCATCGTCATCGCCGAGGCGCTCGTGTCCGCCTCCGGCGACCATGACGTCGATGCCATGAACCATGGGCGCGAGAAGCTGGTTGCGCTCGATGGTGTCAAGTTGGTCGAGCATGATGATCTTGTCCACGCCCAGACCCGCAAGGGCGTCCACGGCAGACTGGATATAGGCTGCCACCTCCTGCAGATCGCTGGTGGCGCCGTTCGCATCGTCCTTTGGGACCGTTCCGTTCGGCGAGGTCTTGGTCAGCAGGTCGTAGGTGGTCGCGCCGACCAGGCCGATCTTTTCGCCGTTCAGCGTCACCACGGCGTAGGGCGCGATCTTGGCTTTGATCGCCGACGCTTCCTGACCTGCAAAGGCATTGGTGCCGGTTCCGCCGAGGGTCGCATCCGCGAGTCCGCGCAGGGAGCTGTCGGCCGCAAAGTTCAGATTGGAGGTGATGAATGGGAACTGCGCACCCACCCAGGCGCCGGAACCCGTGATCGCCGACTGGAACACGGGAGAGCCCAGATCGAACTCATGGTTGCCGAGTGCGGAGGCGTCGGTGCCGAAGGCATTCATGATGGCGACATCGGGGCGCCCGAGTGCGGTCGAGCCGATACCCGATACCGCGCTCAGCGATGGATCGGCACCACCTACCAGCCAGGGGCCGGGGATGAAGCTGTCGCCCTCGGCGAGCACCAGCGTGTTGGCGTACTGGTCGTCAAATCTGTCGATCATGGCGCCCATGATGGGTGCCGTCGTCGTGCCGAGCAGGCCGCTTTCCCCGTAGTAGTGGAGCAGCTGCAGGGTGAAATCCGGCGTCTGGTGGATGCCGAACACCGTGATGTTGTTGCTGACTTCGTTGCTTGCGACGAAAAGCGGCTGGCCGGTCGGCGAATCGACGGCCGGGATGAACAGTCCGCCCTCCGGATTAAGGTCGCCGCTGTGTCGTAGCGCACCTGTGTAGGTCACATCGGCCGGGTTGGTGATGTCGAAGGCGAGCGTCATATGGGCACGTTCGAGACCGACGAAGGCATAGGTCTTGTCGCCGAACTTCGCGATCTCGATGCCTTCAGGTTCGGGGCCCTTGTTGTCGCTGCGCGTATCGTCGAATCCGGGCGTGGTGTTGTTCGCGACCAGGCCGAACCCCGCGACGATACGCTCTATGATGTCGGCGCTGTCAAAGACCTTGGCGCCGGTGCTGTCCAGGATGGTGAAGGAACGCGCGCCGTACATCAGGATCTTGTCGATATCGCCGTCGTTGTCGGTATCGCCGCGCAGACCGGGAGCATTCGATACCGTCAGGCGTGCGAGTTCCGCATTGGTCTTGAGCGTGGACTCGTTCGGGAATGCGGTGTTGTCCAGATCGTAGCTGGAGCTTCCTACGCGGATGGTTTCGTCGGTCGCGAGGAAGTCGTCGCGGTCATCGCCTTCGTTGGCGATCACGTAGTAGGTGTTCGCGCCGGACTTGAAGCTGTCGATCGCATCCGGCATGTAAAGGCCGAACACCGGCTGATCGCTCTGAAGATTGAGTAGTGTTGCGTTGCTCGGGCCGTCCCGGTCGCTGGTATCGATCTGCAGGCCGTTGAAGCTCTTCTCGCCGAGCGGCACGATGCTGGTGAACGTGGCAGTGGCGATATCCAGGATCGCGACTGCGTTGGCCTCCTGCAGGGTCACCATCGCCTTGGTGCCGTCTGCCGAGATGGCGATGTATTCCGGTTCGACATCTTCGGACACGGTCTTTCCGGCGAAGATGCGCACGCCGGCTGCGCGCAGGGTGGCTTCCTGTCCGTTGAAGGCCGTGAAGCTGGCGGTCTGTACCGTTGCGGATGGGACGCCGCCGGAGATGTCGATGATGGATACCGTCCCCTGGCCGCCGAAGTTCGCGTCGCTGACGACTTCACCCTCGTTCGCCACCAGCACCTTGTGGCCGTCGGGTGTGAAGGTGAGCATGTCGGGCAGGGCACCTACGGTGACCGAACCGAGCAGGCTCGCATCGGCGGCATTCAGAAATACGACCTTGCCGGGCAAGGACTTGTCCGCATCCGGCAATGCGACCGCGACGATGCCGTCCTTCACCGCGACGCTGGTCACATCCGTGGTGGCGAACCCGAGAGAAGTGAAGTTCACCGTCGTAATGAGCGAGGGTGCGGCGGGATTGGAGAGATCGACTACCTGGAGGCCTGCGTTGCAGGTGACGAACAACCGGTCGCTCGAGGGGTCAAAGGCCGAAATCTCGGCACCGGTCAGGGAAAGGGTTGCCTGCAGGTTGAAGGTCAGGTCATTGGACGGGGTGGTCGACAGAGACATGCAGCGGCTCTCCAGGGTGTGAAGCAGGCGGGTGGATCGGATCTGCATTGCGGCAGGTATGGTCCGTGCCTGCGTGCCCTAGGCAACAAGCTGGGACGCCGCGCGCTGACCGGATGCCTGACAAAATGCTGACAGGCGCCCAGATTAGGCGGCGATTGTTTCGGTTTCGTTTAATCCGCTGGAATGCGGGAATTCCGCATCCAGGGATTCAGCCGGCGTAGCGCTCGATCACGGACGCGGCGAGCAGGCGCTCCAGCGTCGCGTCGTCGTAGCCGTGCTCCTTCAATACGTCGAGCGTGTGTTCGCCGAGCAGCGGTGGCGCAACGGTTTCCTCGAATCCGGTCTCGCCGTCCACCAGCACGGCGCGTTTCAGCATCATGGTCGGGTCTGCTTTCGGATTCTTGTGGCGCAGTTCGTAGAAGAGACCCAGGTGCTGCACCTGGGGGTCCGTGGCGGGCTCGTCAAAGGTATAGATCGGTCCGTTCGGGATGTCATGCGCGGTCAGGCGCTCCAGCCACCAGGCGCGCGGCTTGCGCGAGAAGATGGCCATCAGTTCAGCGCGCATCAGTTCGTAGTTCTCGATACGCTTGGGGCGGGTGTCGAAGCGCGGGTCGGTGGCGAACTGCGGCGCGTCAATCGCCTTCAGCAGCGCTTCCCAGAACTTCGGCAGCGAGGACAGGTGTATGACCAGCATCTTGTTGTCCGAGCCGCGCAGCGCGAAGGACAGGTTGATCTGCGATTTTCGGTACATGTCCGGCAGGACCTTGTTCGCGTAGTAGTCGACGAACCAGAATTCCAGGAAGGACATCGTCGCCGTCAGCATGCTGGTCTCGACGCGGCAGCCCTTGCCGGTGCGCTCGCGCTGCATGAGCCCCGAGAGCGCGGCGTAGCAGGCATACAGGCCCGTGACGCCATCTCCGACGGCTGCGCCCGTGAGGCGCGGATTCTCCGGATCGACGTACAGGCTGAGCAGTCCGCTGATCGCCTGGCCGACCGTGTCGAAGGCCGGACGGTTGCGGTAGGGGCCCGTCGTCCCGTACCCGGTGACCGAGCAATACACCAGCTTTTCATTCAGTTTGCTCAGTTTGTCCCAGCCCAGGCCCAGCCGGTCCATCACGCCGGGGCGGTTGTTCTCGATCACCATGTCCGCGCGCGCGGCGAGCCGTCGGAAGATGTCCTTGCCTTCGGGTTTGGTGATGTCGACCACCACACTCTTCTTGCTGCGGTTCGCCGAGCGGAAATAGGGGCGGTAGGTGTCGCCGTCGAAACGGCGGAAGGGGTCTCCGCCGCCCGGTCGTTCCACCTTGATGACAGTGGCGCCCATGTCCGCGAGCATCATCGCGGCATAGGGAACGGTGATGTACGCACCCGCCTCGATGACGGTAATGCCGGATAGCGGTTGCAGCATGGGTTCCCCTCCCTCGTCTGTGCCGCGATCTTACTCCCTGCCCGCGGCCTGCTGACATGGAGGAGGAAATCAGGAGTGAGTCTGAAAAATGGTAACACTTACGTTACTATTATTGTGATCCATGCGAAATTCTTCGCCCCCGATTCAACGCCGGTTTGTGCTATGGCAGACCGGGTCGCTGTCGCGCCTTCCCAATTCGATTCTGATGTGCTAACTAGACACTCCGGAAGTGCATTGCAACACCAGACAATACGGCAGAAGGAAGGACGGAGATCATCATGGCCACGAGCGGCAACGCGAATTCGAATCCCCAGGTACTTATTGCCGGCGCGGGGCCGGTAGGGCTCACCCTTGCCATCGACCTCGGACGGCGCGGCGTGCGCTGCCTGCTCATCGAAGAGCAGGTGGATCCGCGCAAGCTCCCGAAGATGGAGCGGGTGAACATGCGCAGCATGGAGATGTATCGCCGCATGGGGCTCGCGGATGCGATACGCAAGGCGGGCGCGCCCGAGACCGCGCGCATGGATTCCTGCATCGCGGTGAGCATGGCCGAGGCGCCGCTCGTGCGGCTGGAATATCCGCCCTCGGGCGAAGCGAAGAAGCAGATTGCAGCCTGTCGGGACGGCACGATGCCGGCGGAGCCTGCGCACCTCGTATCGCAGTACACGCTGGAGCCGCTGCTGATGGACGTCGCGCGCAAGACGCCGAACGTCACGGTACGGACGGGCGTTGCATTGCGCAGTTTCTCGCAGGATGACAGCGGCGTGACCGCGCAGGTGGAACTCGCAGGTGGCGGCACGGAGACTGTACGCGCGGACTACCTGGTCGGTACCGACGGCGGACGCAGCACGGTGAGGAAAGGGCTCGGCATTCCGCTCCAGGGCGATGGCGATCTGGCGAAGAAGAACCAGGTGTTCGTGCACTGCCCGAAGATCTGGGAGGCCTACAAGTTCCCGCAGGCACGCATGATCTTCTTCACCAACGCCGACCAGAGCGTATTCAGCCTGCAGGATTCGCTGGAGCACTTCGTGTTCCACACCAGCTGCTGGGGCAGCGAGGAGGAAATCCGGCAGACGATCAAGGACACGCTGAGGCTCGATGTGGAATTCGAGATTCTGTCCAAGGCCGGCTGGACGCTGCATCTGCTGCTCGCCGAGCGCTACATGGAGAAGCGCATCCTGATCGCGGGCGATGCCTGCCATCTGGTGATCCCGACGGGGGGCCTGGGCCTGAACACCGGCATCGCGGATGCCGTGGACCTGGGCTGGAAGCTCGCGGGGACGCTGCAGGGCTGGGGCGGGCCGGAACTGCTGCCGTCCTATGCGCAGGAGCGTCGTGCCGTGGGCAAGCGCAATATCGAAGGCTCGCGCTATGCGGCGATGGGCCAGATCTCGTGGCGCTCTGCGGTGCGACCCTATATCGAGGCGGATACGCCCGAGGGTCGCGGCGCGCGCGCGGCGGTCGCGCATCTCGGCTATGTCGAGCAGCGCAAGACGCACGAGCAGGTCGGTACCGAGATGGGTTATCGCTACGACACCTCGCCGGTCATCTTTCCGGATGACCAGTCGGATGGCCCGTGGCCACCGGATGTGAAGGAGTTCTACATCCCGACCACACGCCCCGGCGCGCGTCTGCCGCACATGTGGCTGAAGGATGGCAGCGCCATCCAGGACCGCATCGGCATCGGCTATACCTTGCTCAAGCTGGCGGGCAGCAAGGCGGACACCTCCGCGCTGGAGGCTGCACTGCGCGCGCGCGGCGTGCCGCTGGAGGTGATGGCGCTCGACGACCCGGGCCTGCGCGATGTCTACGGTCGCGATCTGCTGCTGCTGCGCCCGGATCTGCATGTCTGCTGGCGCGGCAATCAGCCGCCTGCCGATGCGAAGCGGGTGGCCGACGTCGTCTCCGGCTGGCAGGCCGGTCCGCTTGCGGTGGCCGAGACGCCCGCGCCCGCGCCGGCCGCGGCGCCCGCGAAGCAGCCGGTGAAGATGAACTGGTAGGAGCGCCGGGTCAGGCTTGACGGGGGTCCCCGCAGGGGGATCCTCGTGTTTTTGTGTGGATTTCAATAAAGGGGAGTGAGGAAGCCATGGCTGCGTCATTGAAACTGAGTACCGCCTTCGAGCGGAACCTGCGTCTGGAACCGCTGATCGACGGGTCGGTCAAGGGCAAGGATGTCGAATTCGACTGGGACTTCAGCGAACCGGGCGGCATGTTCGTGCGCCACCTGTCGAAGAACGAATTCGACGCCTTCGAATTTTCTCTGTCGCACTACTTCTGCACGCGCAATCTGCCCAATCCCGCCTATGCGGGCTGGACGTTGATGCCGATCTTCACGACCAAGCCGATCTTCATGTTCAGGGATCTTTACGTACGTGAAGACTCCGGTATCCGGAGTCTGGCCGATCTGAAGGGCAAACGCTTCGGCATTCCGGATTTCAGCATGACAGCCGGGATCTGGTTCCGCATCATCCTGCGTACGGTATACGGGATCGAAGGCAAGGACATTACCTGGACCAACGTACGGCCCCCCGAGCGGCGCCAGATGCATGCGATGGGCGTCGATCACGAGACCGGGTCGGGCATACCGCTGATCAACAACGACAAGGGTGAAGACCCGCAGCTGATGATGGAGCGCGGTGATTTCGACATCGCGATCAGCGCCGCAGGGACGGATCTGAAGGAGGCGCCCGGGATCCGCCTGTTCGGGCAGGAGCGCGGCATGGAGGCCTTTCACGCGCTGCAGCAGAAGACCGGCGTCCTGCCCGTAAACCACGGGATGGTCATCCAGAAGAAATTCCTGGCGGACCGCCAAGGGCTGCCCCGGGACATCTACGACGCCTTCCTGCGTTCGAAGGAAGCTGCCTATCAGCGCGAGCCGCGCTCGCGTCTGGTGTTTCCGCAGCTCGATCCCGCACGCCAGCGGGAGTGGTTCGGAGACGATCCTTTCAAGTTCGGGCTCCGGGCGAATCGTCGAGCACTGGAGCTGATCATCGAGCAGCTTGTGATCGACGGGATGATTCCGAAGGCGCTGGACATCGACCCGTTGATCGCGGAAGCCGTGCGCGATACCTGAGCGCGTACGGAGCGCGGCAGATTGACCGGTCAGCTGCAGACCCAGGTTCTGATCGTCGGCGGCGGCCCGGTCGGGCTGACGCTTGCGATCGACCTCGGGGCGCGTGGTGTGCGCTGCGTGCTGGTCGAGCGCAAGGACGAGCCCGCGTTCCTGCCGAAGATGGAGCGCTGCAATGCACGTACGCTGGAGATCTTCCGGCGCATGGGCATCGCGGACCGGGTGCGCGCGGCAGGCTATCCGAGCGCCTACCCGATGGACGTCTACCACATCATCACGATGATGGATCCGCCGCTCGCGCGCGTGCCCTATGCGTCGGTGGACGAACTGCGTGCGGAGACCGCGCGCCGCAATGACGGCGTCATGCCGCTCGAACCCTATCAGCTGATTTCGCAGTACACGCTCGAACCGCTGCTGAAGGGGATTGCGGAGGAGAACCCGCTGCTCGATATCCGCTTCGGGCATGAGCTGGTTTCCTTCGAGCAGGATGCGACCGGCGTCACCGCGCGGCTACGCTCGACAGCGGGCGAGGAGTCGACCGTTCGCGCGCTGTACCTGGCGGGCTGCGATGGCGGCACGAGCACGGTGCGCAAGGCGCTCGACATCCCGCTGCAGGGCAAGGCCAACATCCGCGAGCAGGTGCAGGCGCTGTTCCGCTGCGACCGGCTGTACGACGTGGTGCCGATCGGCCGCGGGCGGCATTACAAGGTGAGCGACGCCTACAAGTCCCAGGTGGTCTGCCAGGATTCCTGCCGGCATTTCCTGATCCACGCGGAGAACTGCACCGAAGCGGACATGCCGGCGATCTTCGCACAGATGGTCGGCACGCCGCTCGAGTTCGAGACGCTCTACGCCGGGCGCTGGCGTCACAACCTGCTGCTTGCGGATCGTTATGTGGACGGTCGCGTGGTGCTCGCGGGCGATGCGGTGCATCTGGTCATCCCGACCGGCGGGCTGGGTCTCAACACGGGGATCGGTGACGCGATCGATCTGTCGTGGAAGCTGGCGGCGCTGGTGCAGGGCTGGGGCGGCGCGAACCTCCTTGGCGCCTACGAGGACGAGCGGCGCCAGATCGGCGTGCGCAACGTGCGCGCCTCCGGCGCGGCGACCGACGGCCGGCGTGAGCGGCGTGAGGATCACTACCGGCCCTGGATACGGGAGGACAGCGCGCGCGGGCGCGAGGCGCGCGAGACGGTGAGGCGTCTGGCGGTGCTGGAAGCGGGCAAGACCACGGTCATCGCCGGCATCGAGCGCGGCTATCGGTATGTGGATTCCAGCCTGCTCTGGCCGGAGCCCGGCGAGGGGCCCGACCCGGACAACATCGAATACCTGCCCACCGCCTGGACGGGCGCCCGTCTGCCGCACATGTGGTGCAGGAACGGCGCCGCGCTGCTCGATCTGATGGGGCCCTGGTACACGGTGATGCGCTTTGGCGAGGCGCCGGATACCTCGGGCCTCGAACAGGCCTTGCGCGAAGCGGGCGCGCCGTACAAGACCCTGAATCTCGATGCCGACGAACCGGCCTTCGAGGTATACGGCGGGTTCAACGCATTTCTCGTGCGCCCGGATCTGCACGTAGCCTGGCGGGCGCATCGCACGCCGAAGCAGCCGAAGGCGATCGTCGCCGTGGCGACGGGGGCGGCAGATGGCCGCCGGCCCCTCGTCTGAATCACTCTACCAGCTGGTCGCGATGTACTTGGTTTCGAGGAATTCCAGGATGCCTTCGTGCGCCCCTTCGCGTCCGATGCCGCTCTGCTTCCAGCCGCCGAAGGGCGCGGCGGGATCGGAGACGAGGCCGCGATTGAGGCCCACCATGCCGGCTTCGAGGCGCTCGGAGATGCGCAGCCCGCGCCCGATATCCCGCGTGTGGATGTAGGACACGAGGCCCATCTCGGTGCGGTTCGCGAGCTCGATGGCTTCATCTTCGGATTCGAAGCTGGCGATTGGCGCAACCGGGCCGAAGATTTCCTCGCGCATGACCGGCATGTCGTCCCGGGTTTCGAACAATACGGTCGGTTCGTAGAAGGAACCCTTGCCCGCTGGCGCCTTGCCACCGGACAGCGCACGCGCGCCGCCGGCGAGCGCCTGGTCCACCAGGCGCGCAACATTGTTGCGTGCCCCGCCGTGAATCAGCGGGCCGAGTTCGGTGCCATCCTGCATACCCGGCCCGACCTTGACTTCGCGCATCGCGCCGGCAAAGCGCTTGGCAAATTCCGCGGCCACTGCCTTGTGCGCATAGAAGCGGTTCGCGGCGGTGCAGGACTGACCGCCGTTGCGCAGCTTGGCGACCATCGCGCTCGCCACCGCGACATCGAGATCGGCATCCTCGCAGACGATGAACGGGGCATTGCCGCCGAGTTCCATCGAGCACTTGATGACATTCTCCGCCGCCTGGGCGAGCAGGATGCGTCCGGTGCGCGTCGAGCCTGTGAAAGAGAGCTTGCGCACGCGAGGATCCTTCAGCATGGCGGAGGTGACTTCACCTGCGCGACTGGTCGGGATCACGTTCACGACACCCGCCGGGACGCCCGCCTCGGTAAAGAGGGCGGCCATCGCGAGCGCGGTCAGCGGCGTTTCCGGCGCGGGCTTCAGCACGACGCTGCAGCCGGCCGCGAGCGCCGGGCCGATCTTGCGGGTGGCCATCGCCGCCGGAAAGTTCCAGGGCGTGATGAAGAGCGATACCCCCACCGGCTGGCGGATCACCAGCATGCGATTGGTACCGGAGGGCGCGGTGCCGATCTCGCCGAGGATGCGCACCGCTTCTTCGGAGAACCAGCGCAGGAACTCCGCCGCATAGGCGACTTCGCCGCGCGCCTCGCCGAGCGCCTTGCCGTTCTCCAGCGTGATCAGGCGGGCGAGCGATTCCTTGTGCTTGTGCATCAGGTCGAAGGCGCGGCGCAGCACCTCGGCACGCTCGCGCGGTGCAATGGCGGCCCAGGCCGGACCCGCGCGATGCGCGGCTTCGATTGCAGCGATGCCGTCGGCGACGCTCGCATCGGCGACGCTCGCAATCGGCTGCTCGGTTGCCGGGTCGAAAATCTCGATCCGCCGACCGTCCGAGCCCGGTCGCCAGCCGCCGTCGATATAGAGGTCCTTGCCGACGGTTTCGATTGAATACGTCATTGTGGTTCCTAGCGAATGCGGTCGAAGCGGGGTTCGAAGGCACCCGCGATGCGCGCGCCCGCGTACGGAGCGATGGCACGCCGGATTTCGGCGAGCTTGCCCTCGCCGGTGAATTCGAGCAGGTAGTCGTAGACCGAACAGCCCTCGTCCACCGGGAAAGCAGCGGATACCGCCAGTCCGAAGCCGCAGGCGGACACTGCAGCAATGAACTTCCCCAGACTGCCGTCGCCGCGCAGGCGCGCGGTAACGATGAGCGTGCGCGGCGTGTCGGAGAGAATTTCGCGATCGGTGATCGCCCACCAGCTGGAGAGTGCGCCGGCATCGATCTGGCGCGCGTGGGTCTGAAGTCCTGGGACCGAATCGGGCAGGGACTGGGTTCCGACCACGGCCGTCGTGCCGTCGCCGGCGATCGCTTCCTTTGCCGCGGCGAGCGAGTTCAGGCTGTGCAGGTCACGCGCGATGCCGGGGAACTCGCGTTCCAGCCAGGCCACGCATTGCAGCGTGGAGCCGTGCCCGGTGATCTTGCGGATCTGGTTCTTGCTGGCACCGTGCGTGAAGTAGAGATTGCAGCCCAGAGGCTGGGTGATCTCGCCGATCACCGTCCAGTTGTTCAGGATGATCTGGTGGCCGTGGTGCGGCTGGCCGGTACGCTCGGAGCCGAGGATGATCACGTCCACCTTGCGCGCCTTGAGCGCGTCCCAGACCGCGTCCATGGACGGGAAGTAGGCGGCCTCGCCGAACTCAGGATAGCGCGCGCGCATGCTGCGGGTCGCTTCGCCGGCGAAGGTCGCCGCACCGCCCAGGGTGCCGAGGCGCAGGCTGTTCGGCGCGGCGCTCATGATGCCCTCCCGACGGCGGCAAGCGCATCGCCCGTCACCTCGAGATCGCGCAACAGCGGTTCGCCGGTCAGCGCGACTTCGTTTTCGATCAGGGTGCCGCAGCCCGGGCAGAAGAACTGCCGGAACTCCGGGTGCGCATCGATATAACGCTGCGGGTCGCCCGAGAGCGGGACCGCATGCAGGATGGTGTTGTCTTCGCGCAAGCAATTCTCCTTGTAGTTGCCGGCGACTGCGCCGAGATCGGTGGCGCATTTCGCACAGCAGTAGTGCATGGTGCCGGCCTCGCGCCGCACACCGAGATTTTCCGTCGCGAGAAAGGCAAGTTCGCCTTTCAGTGTGCTGACCTTGCGGCCGGCTTTCTTCACGCGCGCCTCGCGCTTCGCCGCCCGCAGTTTCGCGGTGGCGGCTTCATCGAGCGCGCCCGTCCTGGCATCGATCGCCACGCCGTAGATATCGCGCGCAGCCTCGACCGATACTGCGAGGTTCTGCCAGTCGTCGAATACCGATTGCGGCGCGCGTTCCATCGGGTCGCCGAAGCCGCCCGCGGCGGACCAGATCACCGAGTAGACGTCATCCGGGTTCTGCTCGAAATTCTCCTGACGCAGACCGAGCGTGACGTCGGTACCCTTGACATCGGCGATCGCCTCGATCATGTCCGAGGATTTCAGCCGCTTCAGGATGTCGGTCGCGCGCCGGAAGCGGTAGACGTTCACCGATCCCGGATAGCCGCCCATCATGCCCGTGGAGGTCGGCACCGCGTTGCCGGAAGACAGCGTGTCCTGGACGATGCGGTCCGTGTTGTGCGGGATGAAGCAGCTCTCCGCCGAAAGACCGCCGCGGAACTTGCCCGGGCCGCCGCTGTCCGTGACTTCCTTGCGATAGAGGAACAGCAGCGGAAAGCTCTGTTCCGTGTGCTCGATGTTCGGCAGGCGGCAGATCGGCGTGCGCGACTGCCCGCCGGTGGAGATGCCGTCCGCGCCGGAGAACGCGCCGATCGCACCGCCGATCGGATCGATCAGCAGATAGCCGTAGCGCTCGCCCCACTGGTCGATGCCGCGGAAGATGGTAGTCGGCCACTGGCTCGTGCCGCCGATGCACATCACGTCGCCGCGCATTTCCGGATCGGCATACATCATCTTCGAGAGCACGTTGTAGGCGGGATAGAGCGAGATCTCCATGGCCTGGGTGGGGGCGGTCGAGACCGAAGCGGGGAAGCTCGCGCAGTTGAGCGTGCCGGGCGTCGGGTTGAATTCCACATGGCGCAGCGCGCCGCCGACGGCGAAGTACTGATCCCAGCACAGCAGCTGGTTGATCGCGACCATGATCGAGCCGCGCCAGCCGGAGTAGGTGGCGTTCATGGCACCCTGCTGCGGCGCCGTACCCTCGTTCTCGAAGATCAGCGTGTTGCCGCGCTTGTGCAGCGTGACCACCACCGGATAGGTGCCGCGGTCGCCCGGACGGCAGCATTCGATATAGGTGCGGTCGCGCCAGGTACCTTCCGGCAGGCGGGAGAGCTTGTCGATGAACATCTGCTCGCCGTTGTCCAGAATGCGGCGCATCACGCCCTTCACCACCGATGCGCCGTAGCGCCGGATGAGCTGCAGGATGCGCTCGCGCGCGGCGGTGTTGCCGGCGAGCTGGGCGCGGAAATCGAGCGCCACCATGTCCGGTTTGCGCGAGGAGCGCAGGTAGAGCTCCTCGATGTCGCGCCGGATCTCGTCGTTCTCGATGATCTTCACGGGCGGAATCAGGATGCCCTCGTCGAAGGCCGAGGTCGCGGACGGGCAGAAGCTGCCCGGCGTGATGCCGCCGATGTCGTACTGGTGCAGGCAGTTGGTCACCCAGCAGAAGAGTTCGCCTTCCCAGAACACGGGGCAGATCAGCATCACGTCCATCTGGTGGGCGGCGCCCACCCAGGGATCGTTCGCGAGGAACATGTCGCCCGGCTTGATGCCCGGGTTGTCGGAGCGGTTCTCAAGGATCCACTTCACCTGCGTATCGGTCACGCCCGACATGTACTGCATATAGGGCCCGAAATACACGAACTCCGCATCCTCAGTGAGGATCGACGGGTTCAGGTCAAGCGCATACATCGCCACCGGCGAACCGGAGATGCGCTGGATTGTCGCGCCGTGCTCCTCGTTTACGTTCCACAGATTGTGGCGGATCACCTCGAAGGTCACCGGGTCGATGTCGGTCACCGCGTCGCGGTGCAGTTTCAGCTTGGGCGAGATGCGAAGATGCTTCGGCGGCACATAAGGCTGGTTCACGCCGTCGAAAATCACGCCCTGCAGGTCATTCATCTTGGTCATGGGATTTCCTTACTCGCCCAGCAGGAGTTCGAAGTTGCCGTAGGCATCCAGGCTCAGCGTCTGGCCGGGTCGGACCACGACGCTGGTGTCCGGGGTGTCCACGATCGCGGGGCCGGTGATGCGGTTGCCGGGCAGAAATTTCGTGCCGTCGTAGATCGTGCTGTCGGCGAAGTCCTTCAGCTCGTCCCAGTAGACGCGACGCTTGCCGCGGTTCGCGGCAGCGGGCAGCGCGTCGGAGAGCGTGTCGGAAGGTTTCAATCCGGGGCGCGGCGTCTCGGCGCTCGAACGCACGCGGAAAGTCACCATCTCCAGGCGCGCGCCGCGGAAGGCCGAGCCGCGGCCGTAGAGCTGCTCGTAGCGCGCGTAGAAACGCTCGCGCAACGGGGCTTCGAAATCGCCCTTGAGGTCCAGCCCGTCGAGCGAGACTTCCACCTCGTTGATCTGGCCGCGGTGGCGCATGTCCACCGAGAGTTGCAGCAGCTGGCGCTTGTCGTCGATGCCATCCTGCTGCATGCGTTCGCGCGCTTCCTTGACCATCTGCGCGATGTTGCTCTGCACGCGATCCGGGTTCCAGGGCGTGACCATGATGTCGACCCGATCAAGAATGTGCAGCACGTCCGCCGAAGCCGCACCGAAGGCGCACCAGGTCGAGGCGGTCTCGCGCTGCGGCACGATCACCTTCTGCACGCCGAGTTCGCGCGAAAACACGCCCGCATGCAGAGGACCGGCGCCGCCGAAGGCGTAGAGCACGAAGTCGCGCGGGTCGAAGCCCTTGCCGACGGTCATCTTGCGGATGATGTCCGCCATCTGGAACTCGGCGATCTTGGCGATGCCGCTTGCGCACTCGTGCAAGGTCATGCCGAGCCGCTGGGCGATTTCGCCGATCGCGGCCTCGGCCGCAGGCTTGTCGAGCTTGATGCGGCCGCCGGCGAAGTTGTCCGGATCGAGATAGCCGAGCACCACGTCAGCGTCAGTCACGGTGGGTATCTTGCCGCCGCGGCTGTAACAGACCGGGCCCGGGCGCGCGCCCGCGCTTTCCGGGCCGACGCGCAGGCTGCGCGTCTTCTCGTCCACGCGTACCAGGCTGCCGCCCCCCGCGCCGATCGCCTGGATGTCGACCTTCGGGATGAAGTACTCGTACTGGTTCACGTTGGAAATGAAGGAGAACGCCGGTTCGCCGCCCGAAATGATGCCGACGTCGAACGAGGTCCCTCCCATGTCCGTGGTGATGATGTTCGGCGTCTTCATCGCGCGGCCGAGGTAGGCCGAGCCCGTCACGCCGGACACCGGACCGGAGTCGAGCGTAAGCAGCGGGGCCTTCATCGCCTCCTGCACCGAGATCGTGCCGCCGCCGCACTGGGTGATCTGCAGCGGCCTGCGATAGCCGAGCGACTGCAGCTTGGCATCGAGCTTGCTCAGATAACCCGCCGTGATCGGGCCGATGTAGGCGTTCAGAACGGTCGCAGTGGTGCGCTCGTATTCGCCCCATTTCGGCACGAGGTCGGCCGAGCAGGTGACATAGAGGTTGGGCGCCATCTCGCGCGCCATGTCGCGCACACGGCGCTCGTGCGCGGGATTCAGGAATGACCAGAGAAAGCAGATCGCCAGCGCTTCCACGCCCTCGTCGATGAGCGACTGGATGGCCGCGCGCGCCTCCGTCTCGTTCAGTTCGACCACCGTGTTGCCGAAGCAATCCACCCTTTCCGAAACGCCACGGATCAGGCGCTTCGGAACGATCGGAATCGGCTTCTGGCTCTCCGGGAAATGGGTGACCTGCCGCACGTCGCGCCCGGTTACACCGCGCGAGCCGCGCATGATGTGGATGACGTCGTTGTGGCCCTTGGTGGTGATCAGGCCGACTTTCGCGCCGCGCTTCTGCACGATCGCGTTCGTGCCGACGGTGGTGCCGTGCGACAGGATCGAGATGCGTTCGTACAGCGCCTCGGGCGTGAGGCCGAGCTTTTGCGCTCCGTAGGCGATCGCATCGATCATGCCCTGCGCGAAGTCGCCGGGCGTGCTCGAGGATTTCGCGGTGGTGACGCGCCCCTGATCGTCGATCACGACGCAATCGGTGAAGGTGCCGCCGATGTCGACGCCGACGAAATACGATGCCATGCTGGTCTTCCTCTCTTTTTGTATCCCGGCGGATCGGCTAGGCGTTGCGGCCGATGAAGAAATCCTTGTTCGGGGAATCGGTCGGGGTGATGCCCGACTTCACCAGCGCCTGACGCAGCGCGTTCATCTGGCCGTCGTTCATGCGCATCACCGGTTGACGCATCGGTCCGCCGTTGAAGCCGTTCAGCCAGCCCTGGAACTTCCACTGCATGCGATGGATGAACAGCGTCTGTGCCATGTAGGCGCTGCCTGCGGCATTCGCGCGACGGCCGGGGTTGATCTGCCAGTAAAGCTTGTTGGCGGCCTCGTACTCGCCTTTCTGCAGATGGGCGAAGATGCGCGGCATGATCGGGCCGTAGTACTCGGTGTTGCTGGTGCCGCTGAACTGCATCGGCACGAGCTGGGCAAGGGGCACCATGTCGTACTCGAGCGGACTGGTGACGATCACTTCCTTGCCGAACAGGTTGTAGCACTCGACGAAGCCGTTGATGCTGGGCATGCCGCCCTCGGCCTTGATGGCGACGATGTTCGGGCAGTCGTTCAGCAGGCGCCGGATCAGGCTCGCCGGAATATCGGAAGGATGGACGCGATCGAAGCCCCACAGCGGCACCGGGAACAGCATCACTGCGAGGTTGGTCGCGTCGCAGTAGGCCTTGGTGTAGTTGTAGATGTCCTGCTCGCTCTCGGCGTAGAAGTTCGCCGGGTAGGAGAGCAGCACGAGTTCGGCGCCGTTCTGCTCGGCGATCCTGACCGCTTCGATGTTCTCCTCGAAGGTATTGAAGCTTGCGTGGTGGATGAGTTTCAGACGGCCCTTCGATTCGTCGTTCGCCCACTGGAAGAACTGGCGGTATTCGTCGAGCGTGATCGCGACTTCGGAAACCATCAGCGTGCCGGCGAATCCGTATTCGATTTCAAGCCGGATGTCGTGGCGGATGCCCTTCTCACTCATGCCCTTCAGGTCGCGGGTGTAGGAGGGGATGACGACGTTCGCGACGCCGCGCAGGTGTTCCTTCGCCCAGTCGCGGGCTTCGTTCTTGCGGTAGCTGGCCATGGCTTTGCCTTTCGATTTTCTGCGTGAGGTGTCTGGGGAGTGTTGCTGATTGCTAGACCTGCTTGACGCGGAATTGCGCCGGCAGGTCGATGGTCTTGCCTGCGGCGAGGGCGCGCTCGAAGGCGAATTCCGCCACCACCACGTCCTGCAGTGCCGAGCCGACCGACTTGAACATCGGCCGCCGTGCCGCAGCGAGCTTAGCCGCGCCCGCGCCCGAGAGGGCGTCGTTCAAGGACAGGAGCTTGGATTCGAACTCGATGCCCGCGGCCTTCGCGGCGAGCATG
Source organism: uncultured Pseudomonadota bacterium (assembly GCA_903834835.1). GTDB lineage: Bacteria > Pseudomonadota > Gammaproteobacteria > Burkholderiales > SG8-39 > CAILKO01. Next base: position 193,918 of record CAILKO010000057.1, read on the forward strand.
TCGCCTGTTTCCTCCGCCACTTCATGCACGTGATCGCAGACGATGAGGTCACAGGCTTCTACGACGCTGATGTCGATTTCGCGCTGTTCCTTGAGCGTCGAGCCGATCGAGGCGACCACGGCGCGCGGCGCGAGCCAGTCGCCGTAAAGGATCGGCGTCTCGTCCTTGGAGCGCGCGGCAGCGATGACTACATCCGCGCCTTCCACTGCCACCCGGGCGTCGCCGGTGGCCGAGCATTGCGCGCCGAGCAGTTTCGCGAAATCCGCGGCGAAGGCCTCGCGTCGTGCCGGTGTCGGGCTGTAGACGCGCAGCGAGCCGATCTTGCGGATCGCGGCGAGCGCCTGCACATGGCCGCGTGCCTCGGCACCGCTGCCGAGCACCGCGACCGACACCGGCTTGTCCCTGCCGATCAGCAGGTCGAGGCCGACTGCGGTGGTCGCGGCAGTACGCAGCGCCGTGATGTGATAGCCGTCCACCAGTGCGGTGATGAGGCCGGTCTCCTGGTCCACGAGCGTGATGAGGTAGTTCACGGTCTTCGCGCGCGAAAGCCCGAAGGACTTGGTGCCCATGTGGCGCGTGGAGGGCGGCACGGCGGCGAGCGAACGCAGCCAGACGCCGCCCGCGCCGCGCGCGAGTGTGCGCGGCGGCGTGTTCTCGGGTTTCAGCGGTTGGGCGTAGGCGTCGCGCAGTCGTGCGATCACCGGTGCCCACTCGAGCACGGATTCGGTCGCGTCAGCGTCGACGAAGCGCAGCGGTGCGGCCGCCATCAGGCTGCGCCTTCCACTGCGCCATGCTGCGCGTAGCCGGGGCTCGGCGCGCCGCCCCATTCGTCGACGGTTTCCAGGCCGGGCTTGAGGTCGCGCGCGGCGCGCGGGGCGTGCTCGTCGAAGCGCTCCATGCCGAAGCTGTACTCGATGGTCATGCCGTCAGGGTCGGTGAAATAGAGAAAGATGCTGGTCGAGGCCACATGGCGGCCCGGGCCGAAGGTGACCGGCACGCCGCCCTTGCGGAAGCGGTTGATCGCCTTGCCGATGTCGTCGATGTCGGAAACCATGAACATGAAGTGGTGCAGGTGGGTCTTCTCCGAGCGCCCGAGGCCGAGCGAATGGTGCAGCGGATTCGGGAAGCAGCGCAGGAACGCGATCCACCCGGTGATCAGGTCGGACGTGCGGAAGTTGGCCTTGTCGAGCAGCCAGGGCACCGAGGTTTCCCAGTTCTTGATCTGGAAAACTACATGGCCCATGCGCGTCAGCTTGGCGACCGTGGGTTTCCAGCTCGAGCCCTGGTCCATGCCCTCGTAGATCTCGAAGGGCAGTTCCGCGCCCGGCACGCGAAAGCGCGCGGCGCGCTTCACGTGCATCGCACGCGCGTCGGCATCCGATACGCGTTCGATTTTCACGCCCAGGGCCTGGATGCCATCGATCGCCCGGTCCAGATCGCCGGCGCTTTCCATTTCGAAGGCCACGCGCTTCACGCCCGCGACGGCCGACGGATACAGCACGAGTTCGTGGTGCTGGTCCGTACAGCGCAGGAAGGCGTACTCTCCGGCGCGCGACTCGACCAGTTCCATGCCGACCATGTCACGGTAGAACGCGATCGAGCGTTCCAGATCCGTGACGTTCAGTGCAAGGTAGCCAAGCTTGCTGTAGCGAAACGGCTGATTGGGGGAGGTAGAGGTAGTCATGCGGAAAATGTTACGAGGGGCATTTGCGCGCAGTCAACCCATTTGGGCGATTGGGCTAGCTTAATATTCGGGTCCGAAACGATTGGGTCAAAAAATGAAACAAGGTATCCGGCGTGGCTGCCCGACATGAACAGCTGAAGCGCGTCCGGGCGTATTTCGAGCGCGTGGGCTACAGCGAACGGGACCGGATCCCGCCCGAGCGGGAGCTTGCGGCCGAACTCGGCATGACGCGGGCGCGCATCCGCGTGTGCCTGCGCAAGCTTGCCGCCGAGGGCATGATCTGGCGCCATGTCGGCAAGGGCACCTTCTTCGGCCCGCGGCCGGATGCAGTGAAGGACGCGCCGGTGCATCTCGCCTTCGCCGACCTGACCAACCCGCGCGAGGTGATCGAGGCGCGTATCGCGGTAGAACCCGAGTTGGCGCGCATGGCGACCCAGCGCGCCACGGGCAGGGATTTTCAGGCCATGCGCGAGTGTCTGGATCGTATGCTCGCGGCCGAGGGGCCGGCGGCCTGGCTGCTGTGGGACCGGCAGTTTCACCGGGCGATCGCGGAGGCCGCGGGCAATCGCCTGATGCTCGCGATGTTCGATGCGATCCACGCCAGCCGTGAGCGCGAGGTCTGGGGACGGCTGCGCGACGCGGTGCTCAGCCCGGAGCGCATGAAGGAGGTGGGCGAGCAGCACGAAGCGCTCTACGAGGCGCTTGTCGTGCGCGATGCGGAGCGCGCGGCCGCGCTGATGCAGGGGCATATCCGGGCGGTGCGCGCGCGCATCTTTGCCGATGCGCCCGCCGAGTCTCCCGAGGCGCGCTGAGCATCCTGCGCGCGCAATGCCTCGCTCAATCGCGGGTTGACCGCCGCACGAACTCCGGATTGAATCGCCGGGCCTGTGCCCCGACCCCGCGGCGCAGGACGACGCCGTCATTCAAGTCTGGAGAGGGAGCGCAAGATGTTCGAGTATTTCGAGAATCGCTACGTCTGGAATCTGTCGACCAATATCGCGCTCAGCATGGGCGGCCAGATGGGCGAGATCGACGAAGCCAGCCGGCCGCTCGAAGCGGCAAAGAACCAGACCGAGCACGAGGCGACCCAGGCTTTCTTTTCCGGCTGGTCGGCGATCGCGGATCGCCTGATCGCGCTGGCGCGCGCAGACGAAGCCGCCGGCCGCAGGCTGAGCGCGGCGGCCAAGTATCGTCGCGCCTGGGTCTACCTGCTGACCTGCGAACGCATGCAGGCCGCCGACTATCCGCCGCGCAAGGCCGCTTACGCGAGCATGCTCGATTGCTTCGGGCGCGAGATCGCGCTCTCCGGCGCGCCCTGCGAGATCGTGACCGTGCCCTACGGCAATACGAGTTTTCCGGCGCTGTTCGTGAATGCGGCAGAGCCCGGCAGGCAGGCGCCCTGCGTGGTGCTCGCGAACGGTCTGGACAGCACCAAGGAGATGATTTACGGCGTGGGCATGCCGGAAGCGCTGCGCCGGCGCGGCATTTCTTCGCTGATCGTGGATCAGCCGGGCACGGGCGGTGCGCTGCGTCTGGGCGGTCTGACAGCGGTGGTGGAAGCCGAGCGCTGGGCGGCTGCGGCGGTGGATTATCTGGAGAAGCGCTCGGAGGTGCAGGCCGATCGCGTCGGCATGATGGGCTGGTCGCTTGGCGGCTACTACGCGCCGCGGGCGACGGCCTTCGAACCCCGCTTCAAGCTGTGCGTCGCCTGGGGTGCGAACCACGACTTCGGCGAGATCAACGTCCGGCGCAAGGCGCGCGAGGGCGACCGTCCGGTGCCGCACTACTGGGAGCACGTGTGCTGGGTCTGGAATGCCGCCGATCAGGACGCGTTCATGGAACTCTCCAAGCGCATCACGCTCGAGGGGATACTCGATCGCATCCGCGTGCCGGTGCTCGTGACCCATGGCGAGAACGATCGCCAGATTCCGCTCGAGTTCGCGCGCCGGACCTACGCGCAGCTCGTGAACAGCCCGAAGCGGGAACTGAAGATCTTCACCCCGGCCGAAGGCGGCATCGAACACTGCCACCTGGATTGCGTCGCGAACGCGCGCGATTACATCGCCGACTGGGTGAGCGAAACCTTTGCCGGCATGGCGAGGTAGTCCGGGCAGGCGGGAGGAGGCCTGGCGGGTGCCCGGGGAGGAGAAAATCCGGGCAAGGCTCCGATAGATGGTAACATAAACGTTACCATCTATCGGAGGACACGACTGAAAACCTGGTCTACGGCTTCGCTATCGTTCGCGGCACGTCCGGCTGCCCGTGGCTACAGTCGATAGAAGCGCTGCGCCGTATCGCGCAGCACCAGGTTCTTCTGGTCCGGCGAGAGCGTCTCGTGCTCCAGAATCTCGCCGATCTCATGCTTGCACTTTTCCGCATTCACTTCGTGCGGGTAGTCTGACGAGAAGAAAAATGCTTGCGCGCCGAGCTGGCGGATCGCCTCGCCGATCATCGGCTCGTCGCCTTCGCAGCCAACGACGAAGCGGCCCTGGTCGACGAGCGACTTGATGTAGCCGCTCACGCGCTGGCCCTCGGCGAGCTTCAGCATCTCGCCGCGCGGGTTGTAGGGCACATGGGTTTCGTAGGACCGGTCGAAGCGTTCCAGCGCGAGCAGCAGCCAGGCCACCCCGCCTTCCAGATAGGCGACGCGCAGACCGGGGAAGCGGTCGAACACGCCGTTGAAGATCATGCCGGCACAGGAAATCATCTGACCGAAGGGATGGCCGAGCGCGTGTACCGGCGGATAGCTCTCGAGCGTATCCAGTCCCAGTTTCTGGTGGCCGCCGCCATGCACTGCGAGCGCGCAGCCGAGGCGCTCGGCCTCTGCATAGACCGGCCAGAACTGCTTGGCGCCCAGGTTCGCGGCCAGGCCGTTCGCCGGCATCATGCCGCCACGCATGCCGAGTTCGCTTACACAGCGGCGCAGTTCGCGGGCCGCCTCCTCCGGATCCTGCATCGGCAGCAGCGCCATGCCCTGGAACTGCTTGCCGATCTTCAGGTAGGTCGCGTCCAGCCAGTCGTTGTAGCCGCGGCACAGTCCGATCGCCCAGTCGCGGTTGGACACGTTGCCGATTGCGAGGCCGAGCGAAGGGTAGAGGACGGTCGTTTCGATGCCGACGTCCTTCAGGAACTCGGCCCATTCCACGGGACCGGACTGGTTGTGCGCACCGGGCAGCAGGTGCACCGGTTCGTTATGCAGCACATCGGGTGCCGGGAAGGCCCCGCGCACGCCGACGCCCTGCTTGCCGCGACCCGTGTACGGGGCGGGCAGAAAGTCCTTGATGTTGGAATCGATCACGTGGCCGTCGCCATCGATGAATTTTCCGTGCGGGATGACTGTTGCCATGAGCTGCTCCTCAGTTCGGGTTATGCGTCAGTTTAGGTTCAGTGAACGATGCCCGCTGTGCGCAGAGCTGCGACTTCGTCAGTCGTATAGCCGGCCCGTGCGAGGGCTGCATCGGTATGCGCGCCAAGTGCTGCCGGAATTTCGCCGGCCTTGCTCGGGGTGCGGCTGAAACGCGGCGCGGGGGCGGGTTGGGTAATGCCCTTGCGCTCCACGAAGGCCGCGCGCGCACGGTTGTGCGCATCCTGGGGCGCTTCCAGCGGACTCAGCACGGGCGTGAAGCAGGTGCTGCGTTTCGCCATGCGCGCACACCATTCGTCGCGGGTCCGCGTCTTGAAAATTTCGGCGAGCCGCATCTTCAGCTCAGGCCAGTTGCGCGTATCGCGATTGGACGGCATGCCGGTGATGTCGATGCCCATCTCGGCCATGAATTCCGCGTAGAACTGCGGCTCGATCGCGCCGACTGCAACGTACTTGCCGTCGGCGGTCTCGTAGGTTCCGTAGAACGGTGCAGCACCGTCAAGGAGCGTGCTGCCGCGACCGCCTTGCAGCATGCCCTGGGCCTGCATCTCGTACATGTAGGTGCCGATGAGGGCGGAGCCCTCGGCCATCGAGGCGTCTACGACCTGGCCGAGACCGGAGCGGCCGGCCTCGAGCAGTGCACCAAGCACGCCCACCGCGAGCAGCATGCCGCCGCCGCCGAAATCGCCGACGAGCGCCTGCGGCGGCACCGGCGGGCGCTCGGGCGGACCGAGCGGCTCGAGCACACCTGCCACCGCAATGACATTGATGTCGTGGGCTGCCGACCTCGAGTAGGGGCCGTCCTGACCGAAGGCGGTCATGCGGCCATACACGAGCTTCGGATTGCGTGCGAAGCAGGCATCCGGTCCGATGCCGAGCCGTTCGGCGACACCAGGACGATTACCTTCGATCAGCACATCGGCGGCTGCCGCGAGACGCAGCAGTACTTCGGCTGCCCCCGGCTTTTTCAGATCCAGCACCAGGCTTTGCACGCCGCGGGCGTTCGCGCCCAGCGCGCGTTCGGGCGGCGTGCCGGGCGGGTCGATGCGCAGTACGTCCGCGCCCATGTCGGCAAACAACATGGCGGCGAATGGCACCGGGCCGATGCCGCCGAGTTGAATGACGCGTGTTCCGTCGAGTGTGCCCATGTGTGGGAGTCAGGAGTTCGTTTCTGTAGCCGGGAGAAGCTGCGGCGAAGTTAGCACGTGGAGATCGAGGCGGTGCATCGCAGTTCGAAACGGGTGCTGCACAGAAGCGTCCTCGCCGTCGCTGGTTCGCATAGCAACATCGGACTCGCGCGCCCGGACCGGTAACATGCCAGCCTGCCTGCAGGGCTATATCTCGGAGAATTCATGGCGATCGCAGTGATCATGCCGGCGCTCGATGTCACACAGGAAAGCGGCAAGCTCCTTGGGTGGAAAAAGCGCGCAGGCGAGCGTGTGTCGAAGGGCGAGGCAATACTCGAGATCGAGACCGACAAGGCGATCGTCGAGGTGGAGGCACCGGGCGACGGGATACTCGCCGGCATCCGGGCCGAGGAAGGCGCCGTGGTCCCCTTCGGTGACACGATTGCCTGGCTCGTGCAGGAAGGGGAGGCCGTACCCGAGGCGCAGGCGTCGGTGAAGCTTGCGCCGGAGTACCGCGAGGAAATTCGGCCCGAGGGCGCGGAGATGCGCGTGGCACTGCCGGCATCCGGCGCGCACGGGCGCATGCGCGCTTCGCCGAAGGCGCGCAGACTGGCGCAGGAGCTCGGGGTCGATCTGGATGGGGTGCACGGGTCGGGTCCCGACGGCGAGATCCAGGCGGCGGATGTACGTGCCGCCGCGGATGCCGTGCAGCCCACCGGCGGTACGGTGGAGCCGCTGGGGGCGGCCGCGCGCATCGCGGCGGAGCGCACTGCGCAGGGTTGGCGCAGCATCCCGCATTTCTTCGTGAGCCGTGATCTCGACGCGAGGCCGCTGCTTGCCTTGCGGGATCGCCTTGCGCCGGAGATCGTGCAGGCGGGCGGCGTGAAGCCCAGCCTGAACGATCTGCTCGTTGCGCTGGTGGCGCGCGTGCTGCGTACGCATCCCAGGGTGAATGCGCGCTGGGTGAACGGCAGCATTCATCACAATCCGGATATTGATGTCGCGATCGCGATCGCGGTCGGTGACGCGGTGGTGGCCGGCATCGTGCGTCAGGCGGACCGGCTCGACCCGGGGGCGATTGCCGCACGGCGCAGGGAACTCGCGGAACGCGCGCAGGCGGGCCGCTTGCAGCCTGCGGATATTTCGGGCGGCACGTTCACGGTAAGCAACCTCGGCATGTTCGGCGTCGACAGCTTTACCGCGATCATCGTGCCGCCCCAGGTTGCGATTCTCGCGGTCGGACGGGTGCGCGATGCGGTGGTCGCGCTCGACGGGCGGCCGGAAGTGTGTCCGATGATGAACGTGACGCTGGCGCTGGATCACCGGGTGGGCGGCGGACGAACCGCGGCGCTGTTTCTCGCGGACCTGGCCGAAGCGCTCGCTCGGCCGGAGAAGAGCCTGTGAGCCAGGGGGATCACATGCCGGAGGCGGCCCTGCATCGCGAACTGCTTGCAAGGATGTGGCTCAATCGCGCGTTCGAGGAGAAGGTCTCTGAGCTCTATGCCAGCCGCGTTATCACCGGATTGCTGCATCTTGCGATCGGGCAGGAGGCGGTGGCGGTCGGTGCCTGCAGCCATCTGCGTACCGACGACTGGGTGCTGGGCGGACACCGCTCGCACGGCCACGCGGTCGCGAAAGGTGCGGACGTGAAGCGTCTGATGGCTGAAATTGCAGGCCGCGCGACCGGTTACTGCGGGGGCAAGGGCGGCTCGATGCACCTGGTCGCGATGGATGCGGGGTTTGTCACGGCGACCGGGGTGGTCGGCGGGCAGATCCCGCTTGCGCTCGGCGCCGCCTTTGCGGCGAAGGAAGGCGGGCGGCAGCAGGTGGCCGTGGTGTTCTTCGGTGACGGGGCCGGCCAGTCCGGTGCGTTTCACGAATCGCTCAATATTGCGAGCCTGTGGAGACTGCCGCTCGTGTTCGTCTGCGAGAACAATGGCTATGCGGAGTTCACGCCGCTCTCCGCGCATACGCTGGTGGAGCGGCTCGCGCGTCACGCCGAGACCTACGGCATGCCTGCGCATACGCTCGATGGCAACGACCTTCTGGCGGTGCACGACGCGATGGGCAAGGCGGTCTCCCAGGCGCGCGCGGGCAAGGGCCCGGTGTTCGTCGAGTGCCTGACGCACCGCATGCGCGGCCATTACGAGGGCGATCCGGCGAAGTATCGTGAACTCTCGCAGCTGGCCGAATGGAAGGAAAAGGATCCGATCGCGCGTTTCGCCCGCATGATCGAAACGCGGTCTGGACTCACCGCAGCCGAGCACGGCGCGATCGAGGCGGACGCGCGCGCGCGCATCGAGGACGCGGCGCAGTTTGCGATTGCCTCGCCCTGGCCGGATGCCGACGAAGCCGATACACAAGTGAGCGCCGGACATGGCTGAACAGAGCTTGCTCGAAGCGATACGCGAAGGGCTGCACGAGGAGATGGCGCGCGATCCCGCGGTCTACATGCTGGGCGAGGATGTGGCGCTGGGCGGTCCGTTCGGCGTCACCGCAGGTCTCGCCGAGGCGTTCGGCACGCAGCGCGTGGTGAATACGCCGATCAGCGAAGGCGCGGTGATGGGACTGGCGATCGGCGCTGCGGCAGTCGGCCTGCGGCCTGTGATCGAAATCATGTTCATCGACTTCATCACGCTTGCGATGGATCAGCTGGTGAACCATGCTGCGAAGCTGCACTACATGTCGGGCGGACAGCTGAAAATCCCGCTGACGGTGCGCGTTCAATGCGGCATCAGCGGCAACATGGGCGCCCAGCATTCGCAGAGTCTGGAGGCCTGGCTTGCGCATGTGCCGGGCCTGAAGGTGGTCACACCCTCATGCCCGGCGGACGCGAAGGGCCTCATCAAGGCGGCGATACGGGACGACAACCCGGTCGTATTCATCGAGCATCGCGGGCTGTACTGGGCCAGAGGTGAGGCGGCCGGTGCGGGGGCTGCCGTGACCCCGATTGGCGAGGCGGCGGTGCTGCGCGAGGGCGAGCACATCACGATCGCGACCTTCGGTCGTCAGGTGGCAGCGGCGCTCGAGGCGGCGGCCGAACTTGCCCCGCAGGGCATTTCGGCCGAGGTGATCGATCTGCGTTCGCTGCAGCCGCTCGACATGGACACGCTCGTCGAGTCCGTGAGAAAGACAGGGCGCCTGCTGGTCGTGCACGAGGCCGTCTCGGAGGGCGGCATCGGAGCGGAGATCGCGATGCGCGTGCAGCAGGCGGCGTTCTATGATCTGGACGGGCCGATACTCAGGCTGGCTGCACCGTTCAGTCCGATTCCTGCCAGCTCGGCGCTCGACAGGTTTTTCGTGCCCGGCAAGGCCGAGATCCTGCGGGCCGTCCGGGGCGCGTTCCGACGGCAGGGCGCAGGCGGCTAGCGCAACAGGATTTTCTTGAACGGATATCCGCGGACATCAACGTATATGAAGGGACAGGGCGCATCATGAAACGCATCGACCTTATCGCCTACGGCGAACCGCGGGATGTTGCACGCTGCGTGGATGTGCCCGACGTAGGAGCACCGCAAGCCGGGGAAGCGGTGTTCGAAGTGCTTGCCTCGCCGATCAATCCCGCAGACCTCATCTTCGCCCGCGGGGCCTATGCGCTGAGACCGCCGCTCCCTGCGACGCCCGGAGCGGAATGCGTCGGGCGGGTGATTGCGGTTGGCGCGGGGGTATCTAACCTTGTTCCGGGGGATCTGGTCGTCACCATGCAGCGGGACAACTGGGTGCAGAAGCGGCGGCTGGCCGCGGAGGACCTGATCCCCTTGCCGGCGGGAATCGATATCCGGCAGGCGGCGATGCTGCGTGTGAATCCGGCAACGGCGAATCTGATGCTGCGGGATTTCGTGGATCTCGCTCCGGGCGACTGGGTCGCCCAGAATGTGGCGAATTCCGGGGTGGGCAGGATGCTGATCGCCCAGGCGCGGGAGCGCGGATTACGGACGGTGAATATCGTCAGGCGCCAGGAGCTCGTCGATGAACTCGGTGCGCTCGGCGCTGATATCTGCCTGGTGGATGGCCCGGATCTGCCCGCACGGGTCAGTGCGGCGACCGCGGGCGCGGCGATCCGCCTGTCGATCGATGCGGTCGGCGGGGCGGCCACCGCGCGGATGTCGGCCATTGCCGCGAACGGCGGGACGGTCTGCCTGTACGGTTCTATGAGCGGCGAGGAGCCCGTGATTTTCAGGGGCGAGCTGGTCTACCGCGGGGTGAACTTCGTCGGTTTCATGCTGGGCCGGGCGCTTGCGCAGCGCAGCCGCACGGAAGTGCTCGCGCTGTATGCGGAGATTGCGGCCAAGGTGCATGCCGGGCTGCTCCATGTCCCGGTGGAACGCGTCTATCCGATCGAGGAAATCGGCGCCGCGCTGGTGCACGCCGAACGTACCCGTCCGGGCGGGAAGATCCTGATCGCGCCCAATGGGATGGTCTGAGCGGATGGTCTGAGCGGGACGGTCTGAGCCGTTCCCGGCCGCTCAGCGGGAGAGGGCGTGCTCGTCGCGGACCGGTATTTGAAATTAGCCTGATACATGTATAAAAATACAGTATTCTTGTCGCCACACGCCCTGGTCGGAGCGGTCATGTCCGCCGACTGCCGGGGCCGGTCACGGATACTGCATGCTGCCCGCCGAACTGCACAAATCGCTTCCTGTTCACCCCGCACTGTGGCGCGGGAGCGATCTCGCGCGTGCGGCCGGTCCCTGCATCGCTTCCGGGTTTCATGCGCTGGATGCAGCACTGCCGGGAGGCGGGTGGCCGGTCGGGGCGCTGACCGAACTCCTGTCCGCACATGAGGGGATAGGCGAACTGCGCGTGCTGGGGCACGCCCTCGCCACGCTTGCCGCGCGCGGCAAGCAGCTTGCCTGGATTGCACCGCCGCATCAGCCCTACGGGCCGGCGCTCGAGGCCGCCGGGATCCGTCCTGCCAGCATCGTGATCGTGCGTACCCGCGTTGCGCGCGACACGCTCTGGGCCGCGGAACAGGCGCTCGCCTCGAATGCCTGCGGTGCCGTGCTCGCCTGGCTGCCGGAGGCGAGCTTCACGCTGTTGCGTCGCCTGCAACTTGCGGCCGAGGCGGGTCGTGCGCTGGCGCTGATGTTCAGGGATCCGCGGGTGGCGAGCGCCACCTCGCCCGCAGTGCTGCGCATCGCGCTCGATACGCAGGACGGCGGGCTGGCGCTGAGGCTGCTGAAGCGCCGCGGTGCGCCGTTGCTCAAACCGATACTTCTGCCGGCCCTGCCCGGCCATGCACCCCATGCTGTGGATCGCACTGCATTTCAGGAATCTGCCGCTCGAAGCCTTTTCGCGCAGCGGGTCCTGGCCTGAACCCTTCGCCATCGTCGAGCGGCATCGGCTCTTTGCCTGCGACGAGAAGGCGCTCGCCCGCGGTCTGCGTCCGCAGATGGCGCTTGCTTCCGCGCAGGCCATGGCCCCCATGCTGCGCACGCGCGAGCGCGATCCTGCGGATGAAACCGAAGCACTGCTCGGCATTGCAGCCTGGGCGAGTCGCTTCACGCCTTCGGTCGCCATCGATTTTCCGGACGGTCTGGCGCTCGAAGTGGAGGGCAGTCTCAAGCTCTTCGGCGGATTGCCGGCCCTGCGGGCAGCGCTGCGTGACGGTCTGCAGGATCTCGGCTATGGCGCGGATATCGCCGTGGCACCCACGGCAAAAGCGGCGGCCTGGCTGGCGCGCGCCCGCCATCCCGGGAGTGCGGAGGACCGGCCTTCCGTGCATTCGGCATGGGCGGAAGCGCTGAACAGCCTGCCGTTCGAAGTGATGCGCTGTCCGGAGCAGATGCTGGAGGCCTGCGCGCTGCTCGGTATCGAGACGCTGGGCCGGTTGCTGGCATTGCCGAGGGACGGACTTGCGCGCCGTTTCGGCCAGGGTTTGCTGGATGAACTCGATCAGGCGTACGGACGCCTGCCGGATCCGCGCAGCTATTACCTGCCGCCCTTGCAGTTCTGTGCGCGGCTGGAACTGCCTGTCGGCGTACTGCAGAGCGAAGCACTGTTGTTTGCAAGCCGCCGGCTGCTTGCGCAGATGGCAGCCTGGCTGGCGGGCCTGAGCAGCGGGGTGCAGCGCTTCACGTTCCGTTTTCTCCATCGCGGGAGCCGGTCGACGGAGCTCGTGATCGGGCTGCTCGAGCCCTCGCGCGATCTGCATCACTTCACGCTGCTGCTGCGGGAGCGGCTTGCCGGCAGCCGGCTGCCGGAACCTGCGCGCACGATCGAGCTTACGGCAGGGGAGATTCTTCCTTGTGATGCGCAGACACCGGGGCTGCTCCCGGAGGAAACGCGCGGGCCGGGCGACTGGACGAAGCTGGTGGAGCGCTTGCGCGCGCGCCTGGGCACGGATGCGGTGCAGGGGCTAGCGGTCGTGGCCGAGCACCGCCCGGAGCGTGCGAGCTGCGCGCTTGCCCCGGGCGGGCGGCAGCCCGGGCAGGCGCAGCTTGATTTCGGCGCTCGCCCGTTCTGGCTGCTGGACAGGCCGAAGCCGCTCGACGAGCGCAACGCGATGCCGCACTACGACGGGCCGCTCGAACTGGTCGCCGGGCCGGAGCGGATCGAAACAGGCTGGTGGGACGAGGGCGATATCGGCCGTGATTACTTCATCGCGCGTACCGGGGACGAGGCGCTCGTCTGGGTCTACCGCGAGCACCGTGCGCTTGACGGCGGGCGCTGGTACCTGCACGGCTTGTTTGCCTGACCGGCGGGAGCTGTCATGTCCGAGGGGCTGCCGGCCTATGCCGAACTGCATTGCCTGTCCAATTTCACCTTCCTGCGTGGCGCTTCGCATCCCGAGGAACTGGTCGAGCGCGCAGCGGCGCTCGGCTATGCGGCGCTCGCGCTGACCGATGAATGTTCGGTGGCGGGCGTGGTGCGCGCCCACGTCAAGGCGAAGGCGCTAGGCATGCGTCTCATCATCGGCAGCGAGTTTTCGATCGGGCAGCCGGGAGGAAATTCACTGCGCCTCGTGCTGCTTGCGACGGACAGGCGTTCCTACGGGCGGCTCTGCGCCTTCATCACGCGGGGCAGGCGCCGTGCGCAGAAGGGCGGCTATCACCTGCGGCGCGAGGATATTGCCGAGGAGGGCCTGCCAGGGTGTCTTGCGCTCTGGCTTCCCGGGAGCGTGCCCTCCCTTGGCGAGGCGCACTGGCTGGCGCAGACCCTGCCGGGCAGGGTCTGGATCGCGGTCGAACTGCATCACGGACCGAATGACCGCAGGCGGCTTGCGCAGTTGCAGGAGATCGGTGCGACGAGCGGGCTGAGACTGGTTGCGACGGGCGATGTGCACATGCACCTGCGTTCCCGGCGCCGGTTGCAGGACACGCTCACCGCAATCAGGCTGGGACAGCAGGTGCGCGAGTGCGGGCATGCGCTGTTTCCGAATGCCGAGCGCCATCTGCGATCGCGGCTGCGCCTGGCACAGCACTATCCGCCCGAGCTGCTGCGCGAGACGCTCGTGATCGCAGAGCGCTGCGCCTTTTCGCTCGATACGCTGCGCTACGAGTATCCGCGCGAACTGGTGCCGGATGGGCACACTGCCACGAGCTGGTTGCGCGCACTGACCGAGCAGGGGCTGCGGCGGCGCTATCCTGCTCCGGCAGGCGTGCCACCGGAAGTAGGTCAGCAGATCGAGCGCGAACTCGCGCTCATCGCGACCCTCGGCTACGAATCCTTTTTTCTCACCGTGGAGGATATCGTGCGCTTCGCGCGCTCGCGCGGCATCCTCTGTCAGGGGCGGGGATCCGCGGCGAACTCCGCGGTCTGTTTCGCGCTCGGAATTACCGAAGTCGATCCTTACAACGCGTCGCTCCTGTTCGAGCGGTTTGTATCGAAGGAACGCAACGAGCCGCCGGACATCGACGTCGATTTCGAGCACCAGCGCCGCGAGGAAGTGATCCAGTACATCTACGACAAGTACGGCCGCGAGCGCGCGGCGCTGGCCGCCACGGTGATCTGCTACCGGCTGAAGAGCGCGTTGCGCGATGCAGGCAGGGCGCTCGGTCTGGATCCTGAGGAAACCGGGCGGATCGCAAGGGCTGTCACCTGGTGGGACAGAGGCGATACGCTGGCGCGGCGACTGCAGGAGGCAGGCCTGGATATCGCAGGGACCGGGACGCAGCGCTTGATCTCGCTCGCGCAGGCGCTGACCGGATTCCCGCGTCATCTTTCCCAGCATGTGGGCGGTTTCGTGATCTCGCGCGGTCCGCTCGCCCGGCTGGTGCCGGTGGAGAACGCGGCCATGCCGGAGCGCAGCGTGATCCAGTGGGACAAGGACGATCTGGATGCGCTCGGGCTGCTCAAGGTGGACGTGCTGGCGCTCGGCATGCTGTCGGCGATCCGGCGCGCGCTCGGGCTCGTTTCGGAAGCGACAGGGCGCACGCTCACGATGGCGGACGTACCGGTTGACGATCCCGAGGTCTACGGCATGATCCAGCGCGCGGATACCGTCGGCGTGTTCCAGATCGAATCGCGGGCGCAGATGGCGATGCTGCCGCGCCTGAGGCCGACTTCGTTCTACGACCTGGTGATCGAGGTCGCGATCGTGCGGCCGGGTCCCATACAGGGCGGGATGGTGCATCCCTTTCTGAAACGTCGCATGGGGCTGGAGCCGGTCACCTACGAGAGCCCGGAAGTGGAGCAGGTGCTCGGGCGTACGCTCGGGGTGCCGATCTTTCAGGAGCAGGTGATGCAGCTTGCGGTGGTTGCGGCCGGTTTCTCGCCTGGCGAGGCCGACCAGTTGCGCCGTGCGATGGCCGCATGGCGACGCAGCGGCGATCTCGCGCGCTTCGAGGCGCGGCTGCTGGCGGGCATGCGCAAGCGTGGTTACAGCGATGATTTCGCGGGACGCCTGTACCGGCAGATTCTGGGGTTCGGCGAATATGGTTTCCCGGAATCGCATTCGGCGAGCTTCGCCCTGCTGGTCTATATCTCGTCCTGGCTGAAGTACCACCACCCGGCGGCGTTCTGTGCTGGATTGCTGAACAGCCAGCCCATGGGGTTCTACGGGCCGTCCCAGCTGGTGCAGGACGCACGCCGTCACGGCGTCGAGTTCAGACCGGTGGACGTCATGCGGAGCGACTGGGAATGTACGCTGGAACAGGGGGTGGGGACTGATGTCCGGGTGGCAGGTGCGCCGCCTGCGTCGCCTGCGCTCAGGCTGGGGCTGCTGATGGTGAAGGGGCTCGCCAGGGAAAGCGCGCTGCGGATCATCGAGGCGAGAGGGGGGGCAGTGTTCTCTTCCGCACAGGATCTCGCGGACCGTGCCGGGATCGGGGAGCGCGAACTGCGACTTCTTGCCTCGGCCGGGGCGCTAGCCGGTCTGTCATCCAATCGCAGGGAGGCGCTGTGGTCGGTGCTGGGGGTGGAGCAGGAGGCCGGGCTGATGCGTGGTGCGCCGGTGCGGGAATCCCCGGTGCAGATGGAACTGCCGGGGGAAGGTGAGACGCTGATTGCGGATTATCGCAGCCTCGGCCTTACGCTCGGGCGCCACCCGCTCGCGCTGCTGCGCCCGCGTCTGCGCAAACTGAAGACGCGCACTGCGCAGGAAGTGCTTGGACTGGCGCACGGAACCTTTGTCCGCGCCTCGGGCATCGTCACGACGCGTCAGCGTCCGGGGACCGCTTCAGGCGTGGTCTTCGTGACGCTGGAAGACGAGACCGGGAACGTGAATCTGGTGGTCTGGCGCGATGTGGCGGAGCAGTTCCGCAATGCGTTGCTGGGCGCACGCCTGATGCGCGCCGAGGGTGTCGTCGAGCGTTCCGGCGAGGTGGTCCATCTGGTTGCAAGGCGATTGTTCGATGACAGTGCCCTGCTCGGGAGGCTCGCCACCCGCTCGCACGATTTCCACTAGGCCCGTCAGTCGGGCAAAGGGCCTACCAGCTATTGCGCAGCTCGCGCAGCTTCAGGAACACCGTTTTCGCATCGGGGTTCTCGGGCAGGTCCGGAAACTCCGATTTCAGCTTCGCGATGAGCGTAGCGCTGTTCAGCCGGAAGAAGGTGCTGATTTCCTTTTCAAGGCCGAGGGTCGTGACGAAGGCGTGGGCAGGATCCTGATCGGCGACCTGATCCAGCAATTCTGTCGCGTGCCGGTTATCAGGCTCGCGGCTGAGCGTGAAACGCAGGTTGTTGACCATGTAGTCGTGCCCGGGGTAGACGAGCGTGTCGTCCGGCAGGCGCGAGAGCTGGTCGGCGAAGGTCCGGTAAAGCGCTTCCGGGTGCCCGCCGTTGTGGCAGTTGCCGGCGCCTGCATTGAACAGCGTATCGCCGCAGAAAAGGGCGGGGTGATCCGCATGACCGAGCAGACACAGGTGACACATGGTGTGGCCCGGCGTGTCGAGACATTCGAGTTCCACGGTCTTGCCCACGCGGATCACGTCGCCGGCCGCAAGACCTTTCGTAAGCCCGGGGATGCGGTCCCTTGCCGCGTGGTGGGCGAGGACCTGCGCGCCGGTGGCCGCGACGAGCGCCTCGTTGCCGCCGGTGTGATCGCGGTGCTCGTGGGTATTCAGTATCTGGGTGATTTCCCAGCCCTCGTCGCGCGCCGTGGCGAGGCAGCGTGCATGATCGAGCGGGTCGATGGCCAGCGCCTCTCCGGTCTCCGGGCAGGCGATGAGATAGTTGTAGTTGCGCAGCGCGTTGGCGGTCCAGATCTGCTTGACGAGCATGGGGTTTTCCAAGGATGGAAGCAGCGGCGATGATACCCACTTCGAAGGCAAGGGACCGGGGTAGTCGGTCGGCCATGCGGACGCAGCGCCTCCCTGACAATTCGCTGTCACGTTGGTGCAACGAATACCGGCCATGGTTACCGATTCCTCGTCGCACTTGCGCGGTCCCTGCGTGTCAAACTTGGTGATGCATACCCGGACAAACAGGTAATTCCTTACAATCGCAGGCATATGACGCCGCAACTCCAGCAGCAAGGCCCTCAGACGCCCGCCGCCGCATCGGCACCGCGCTTGCCGAGAATCCGGCAGGATCTGAAACTCTATCCGGGTCCGCAACATCACGACGGATCGCCGAGTTGGCGCATTCTGGATCCGGTACGCAACCGGTTCTTCGAGATCGGCTGGCTGGAGTTCCAGCTGCTCACCCACTGGTCGGAAAGCATTTCGGCCGAGGATCTCATCGAGCGCGTACCCGACGATGCGCCAGTCCGTCCGACGCCGGAAGAGGTCGAGGCCTTTGTCGAGTTCCTCGTCAATAACCAGCTGATCGTGCCTCAGAGTCAAGAGACTCTGGGCCGGTTGCGCAAATCCTGGCGCGCGGGTTCCAAGCCCTGGTACGAGGAGATCTTCCACAAGTACCTGTTCTTCCGGGTGCCGCTGTTCCGTCCGGACAGGTTCCTCGATGCGACGCTGCCGCTGACGGCGGTTTTCTACAGCCGCGCATTCGCAGCCATCGTGCTCGTTGTTCTGATGGCGGACCTTTACCTTGTCACCCGTCAGCTGGACGAAGTGAGGCGGACCTTCGCCTATTTCTTCAATCTTCAGGGGGGCGTCTATTTTCTGATTGCGGCCACGTTTTCGAAGGTCATCCACGAGCTAGGCCACGCCTATACCGCAAAGCGCTATGGTGTGCGCGTTCCAGCCATGGGAATTGCTTTTCTCGTGATGTGGCCCGTGCTCTACACGGATACCAGCGAGACGTGGAAGCTCGCGGACAAGAACAAGCAGTTCGCGATTGCCTCCGCAGGGATCGTTTCGGAACTCGTGCTGGCCTGCTTTGCGACCTTGCTGTGGGTGCTGACGCCGGAGGGCGCGATGAAGAACATTTTCTTCATCCTGGCATCCACGACCTGGCTGATTACACTTGCGCTCAACGCGAGTCCGTTCATGCGTTTCGACGGCTATTTCCTGCTCTCGGACGCACTGGACTTCCCGAACCTGCACGAGCGTGCCTCCGCTTGCGCGCGCTGGTGGATCCGGTGGCGTTTCTTCAATCTGCGGCAGGCGGTCCCGGAGTCCACATTCGGTGCGGGCCAGCGCAGAGCGCTGGTCACCTTCGCCCTCGTCACCTGGCTATACCGGCTGGTGGTGTTTCTGGGGATCGCGCTCCTCGTGTACCACACGTTCTACAAGCCGCTAGGCGTCCTGCTCATGCTGCTGGAGGTCTGGTGGTTCGTGCTGATGCCGGTCGTCAGGGAGGTGCGCTACCTTCTTTCGCAGAAGGGCGCGATCCGGCTGGCATGGGATGCCTTTGCCATTGCGGCAGTGCTTCTCTTTGCGCTGGTCTGGGCCGTTCCGATCACCAGTCAGGTCAGCGCGCCTGCGGTGCTTATCGCCGAGCGCGAGCAGCCCGTATACGCCCCCGCTCCCGCCCGCATACTGGAAGTGGCGGTGAAGCCCTTGCAGCGTGTACAGGAGGGGGACGTGCTGATCCGGATGCAATCCCCGGAACTCGAGTTGCGTGCGGCGCAGGCGCATAGCCGGCTCGAGGTGGCGAAGACGGAATATCTGCGCGGCGTCGCCACGAGTCGCAGCCAGGAGCAGTCCGAGGTGCTGGCGTCACAAGTCTATGAAGCCGCCGCGGGCCTCAAGGCCGTGGAGGAAGAACAGGCGAAGCTGGAGGTCCGGGCGCGTATCTCGGGCACCGTGCGCGACTTGAAGAGCGACATGATCGTCGGGCGCTGGATCAATCCGCGTGAAGCGATGATGCGCATAGTCGCGAGCGAAACCTCGCTAATTGAAGCCTACCTGAACGATACCCAGATACGTTCGGTAGTACCAGGGCAGGCCGTGCGGTTCTATCCCGGTGTGGCCGGCATTCCCGTCGTCTCTGGAGAAGTCGTCAGTGTCGATGAAACCGGGGTCAAGCAGATGTCGCAGCCGTTGCTGCTGGCAGCCCATGGCGGGGACATCCAGGCCGTAAACGACAAGCACGGGGTTGCTACCGCCAAGGACGCCATGTATCGGGTCGTGATCCGGCCGGAGCAGGACGGGCTGCATGTAACGAGCGTGTCGCGCGGCACGGTCCGGATCTATACCGATCTTGTTGTTGTCGTTGAAAATATCTTCTTCCGTGCGATGTCGATCTTCGTCAGGGAGAGCGGCATCTGAGCCGCGATCGGTGCTGGCACCTTGCCATCATGTGGCGGGGGGCGCCGGTCGGCAATCGGGCCGTTCGGCCATTGTTTTTGCCGTCATTAAGCGATGAATCGCGCCGATAACACTGTTCAGGGGCCGAACGCGTTGTGCAGGTGCTTCGGCACAGGGCTGTGTTTCGAACATTTGTTTGCGAATTCTCAATGGTTTTTGCGTGGTTTTTCCTTATCTTTCTTAAGGTAGGGAAGGTAGATTTGCACATGGACGGGGCGATTTATCAGATTGTTTCGGAAAGTCCCCGGGGCAACACAAGTATTTCCCTATAATTCAGGTAATTAAAGATTTTTCGTGCCAGCGTAGCGAATCAAAGGAAGACGACCGTGTCCAAGAAAGACGATACCAAGGCCAGCGCCACCGGCAGCGACAAGAAAAAGGCCGTCCGGAAATCGCCCACATCAAGGCGTCGCAACCGCTCCCTGGCACTCGAGCCACGCGTCGTATTCGATGCGGCCCTCGGTGCCGATATCGTCGAACATGTGGTCCATGCGGACACGGCGCATCAGGATGCTGCGGTCCCGGCAGCGGGCATCGATGCGAAGCTTGCAGCGCCTGCTGTCCAGGCACCGGCCACTGCAGTTGAAGCGAAAGCAGGGGCACAAGCTGCGGCGGACAAGCCTGCCGCGGATTCAACGAATGCGAAGCCAGCGCAGGATCGCGCGCTGGAGCTTCCGTCTGACGGCACCGCGGTTGCGGCGCGCAATGAAATTGTCTTCATCGACACCTCGGTCGAGGACTATCAGACCCTGATTGCAGACGTCAATCCTGGCGCGCGCATTGTGCTGCTCGACCCGGCCAAGGACGGTATTGAACAGATCGTCGCCGCGCTGCGGGACGAGACCAATGTGGATGCGATCCACATCGTGTCGCACGGTGCTGAAGGCATGCTGGAACTGGGTACCGCCAAGGTAACCGAGCTCAGCATGGCGAAGGTCTATGCGCAGGAACTCGTGGAAATTGGCAAACACCTGTCGAAGGATGCGGACATCCTCGTCTACGGTTGCGACTTTGGTAAGGGCGACATCGGACGTTCGGCGACGGTCGAACTCGGCCTGCTGACGGGGGCCGATGTCGCTTCGTCGGACGACCTGACCGGCGCGGCCGCGCTGGGGGGGGACTGGGATCTGGAGCAAGTGTTCGGCCATATTGAAACCTCTATAGCATTCACGGATGCCGTGAAGACTTCGTTCCAGCACGTGCTCGCCACGCTTAACTGGGACACGGCCAGTTGGACCGCAGGGAACCTGACAGGTTCGAATTCGGTGGCGGGTGGAACAGTCAGCATAGCCCTCACTGGAGACACGGCCCGATTGCAGGCGGGTAACCCAACAATCGGAACCTCGAATTCTGGAGGTCTCTCGCCGGTTGAAAACGCGTTCGAGATGTTCGCGAACTTCAATGCGTCTACCGTGATCGGGGACGAGGCGATCACCATGACGGTTAGTTTCACCGGTTATTCAGGTGGTGTTTCGAATATCAGTTTTTCCATTTTCGATATCGACTCGTCCGGCTTTGTCGATCGAATTATCGTCACAGCCAATAATGGGGCAACAATAAATCCAACTGCAATAACGGTCGTTGATTCAACGACGGTTCAGGTTGCCAGTGCAAATACTGTAGTCGGACTTAAGAGTTCCTCAACTAATACCGGAAACGCGACGTTCTCGTTCAGTGGGCAGAGCGGGATTACATCGCTCACGATCGTCTATCAGTCTGGCCAGCTTGCTGATCCTTCCGCGCAGCGGATTAGCGTGCATGACATATCGTTCGACGCTCCAGGAAATGACGCTCCGCTTCTGGAGAATTCATCCA
This sequence comes from uncultured Pseudomonadota bacterium, assembly GCA_903834835.1. Taxonomy (GTDB): domain Bacteria; phylum Pseudomonadota; class Gammaproteobacteria; order Burkholderiales; family SG8-39; genus CAILKO01. The sequence continues at coordinate 214,999 of CAILKO010000057.1, forward strand.
CGCTGAGTTACACGGAGAATGGTGCCGCCGCTGCGATCAACACAGGCATTAAAGTTACCGACACGGACAACACGACCTTATCGACGGCGACAGTTTCAATATCCGGTGGTTTCCAGTCCGGCCAGGATTTGCTCTGGTTCACCAATTCGTCCGGCATGGGGAATATTCAGGGGACCTACGACTCCGCGACTGGTGTGATGAGCCTTTCATCGGCGGGAAACTCGGCTACCGTTGCGGAGTGGCAGGCTGCGTTGCGTGCGGTTCAGTATTCAAACAGTTCGACTGATCCGAACACCTCGGCGCGTACCGTCAGCTTTGTCGTGAACGACAGTGCTGCGAATTCGAATACGGTCACATCAACGGTAAGCGTTGCCGCCGTTGCGGGTGCGGCGAATGCGCCGACGCTGGATCTCGACGCATCCGATTCCGCGACGACGGTCGCAAGTGACAACTTCAGCAGCAACAATCTGAGTGGGGGCTCGGGTTGGACGAGTAGTAGCTGGACCACATCCGCGGGCACTAACGTTATTCAGGTCAGCGGGTCTGCATTGGTCCTCGGGGATCCCCTTAATAACAATTCAACGGATGGCAACCTTTATCGCGGTGCCAATCTCAGTGCGGCATTAAATCCGCAGCTGAGCTTCAGCTATGCCGGCGCAAATCTGGAGTCGAGCGACACGTTGCTGATCGATGTATCCACCAACGGAGGCGGTAGTTGGACCACGATTCGAACAATCAATGGTTCGAACTCCGCATCGACGATCACGCAGAGTCTTTCGGGCTATGAGTCCGCGAACACGCTGATTCGATTTCGTGCTGGTAATAATATGGCTAACAACGAGACGATCACGATCGACGACGTCTCGATTACCAGTCAGCCGACAGGGTGGAGCAATACTTTCACCGAGGCCGTTACTTATGTTGCCGGTACCGGCGGAGTGTCCATCGGGGATACCGATGTCTCGATCGCGGACGCAAACAGTGCCAACATGTCCGGCGCGACCATCACCATTTCCGGTAACTATCAGAGTGGGTCCGACAAGCTGGAATTCACGAATCAGAGTGGAATTACCGGATCTTTCAATGCCGGTACCGGTGTGCTGACACTTTCAGGAACTGCGACCAAGGCGAACTATCAGACGGCACTCGCGTCGATCCGGTTCAATAATTCCAGTGACAATCCGAGCACCAGTACGCGTACGGTAACTGTTGTCGTTCGGGACGATTCCGGTACGGCAAGCAATACGGCAAGCACGAGCATTACGGTTGTTGCAACGAACGATGCACCGACGGCGATTGCGGACAGCAATGCGGGCACGAACACGGTAGCGGAGAACGCCTCGAACGGGACGGTGGTGGGGGTGACGGCGCTGGCCTCCGATCCGGATGCTGGGGACACGTTCACGTACTCGTTGTTTGACAACGCGGGTGGTCGGTTTGCGATCAACGCGTCGACGGGGGTGGTGACGGTAGCGGATGGGACGCTGCTGAACTATGAAGCGGCGACGAGCCACACGATCACGGTGCGTGCGACGGATGCTGGTGGATTGACGAAGGACCAGACTTTCACGATCAACGTGACGGACGTGAACGACAACGCGCCGGTGGTGACCACGGGTGCGGCGCAGACGGTTGCGGAGAACAGTGCGTTCAGCGTGGCGCTGGCCTCGACGGATGTGGACACGGTGGGGACGAACCCGGCGACGTTCACGATCGTGGGGGGGACGG
>CAILKO010000058.1 GCA_903834835.1 uncultured Pseudomonadota bacterium
ATGCTTTGCGCCCTTGGTAGGTAGTTCTGGCATTCTTATGGCTGTTCATCCGGTGGGTTCTCCTGAGAATCTGAAGCCTCGAGAACTCCAGTTTTCCAGATACCTCCGGTTGAACAACCTATTGAAACATCACAGCTAGCGCATGCCTGGGGCGCCGGCTCAGGCGCCCCAGTTCACCGCGCCGCTCCATGCCGTGGCGAGTATCAGCAGACCGAAGGCGATCCGGTACCAGGCAAAGGGCTGAAAGTCGTGGGTCGCCACATAGCGGATCAGCCAGCGGATCACTGCGAAGGCAGAAACGAAGGCGGCCGCAGCACCAATCGCGATCAGTCCGAAATCCGCGCCCTGCAGCAACGCGCGGTTCCTGACGAGATCGTAGCCGCCCGCCGCGATGAGGGTCGGCACCGCCAGAAAGAACGAGAATTCCGTGGCTGCGGGGCGTGACAGACCGAACAGCATGCCGCCGATGATCGTGGCGCCGGACCGTGACATCCCCGGAATCATCGCGAAGCACTGCGCCACACCGACCTTGAATGCGTCGACCAGGCTCATCTCCTCGGTTGCACGGATACGCGGCGGGCGCGGCGCACGACGCTCCACCCAAAGAATCACCACGCCGCCGGCAATGAATGCGAGTGCGACCGGAACCGGGCCGAACAGATGCGCCTTGATCGCGCTTCCGAAAGCGAGTCCGACGACAGCCGCAGGCACAAAGGCGACCGCCAGCCGGAGCCAGAACCGGCGCGCCGCGTGGCTCGCGGGAAGCCCGGCCAGCGCACCGAGAAACCGTGCACGATACTCCCACAGCACCGCCGCCATTGCGCCGCTCTGGATGACGATCTCGAAGATCTTGCCGCGCGCGTCGTTGAAATCGAGCAGTGCGCCCGCCAGGATGAGATGCCCGGTGCTGGAGACCGGCAGGAACTCGGTAATGCCCTCGACCACACCGAGGATGAGCGCCTTGATGATCAGCACGGGTTCCATGGGGCGCGGATGGTAGCACCCGGCGACGGTCCGCCGCCCGTGGGCGGCCTGGACGCGGCGTCCGGCTACTTCTTGCGGTAGAGCTCTCCCCCCTCGCGCACGAACTGCACGGCCTTCTCGCGCATGCCCTGTTTCAGCGCCTCGGCCGTCGCGACGCCCTGCTGGGCAGCGTACTCGCGCACGTCCTGGGTAATCTTCATCGAGCAGAAGTGCGGACCGCACATCGAGCAGAAATGCGCGAGCTTCGCGCCTTCCTGCGGCAGGGTCTCATCGTGGAATTCCTTGGCGGTATCGGGATCGAGCCCGAGCCCGAACTGATCGCCCCAGCGGAACTCGAAGCGCGCCTTGGAAAGCGCGTTGTCGCGCAGCTGTGCGCCCGGATGCCCCTTGGCGAGATCCGCCGCATGAGCGGCGATCTTGTAGGCCATGATCCCGTCCTTCACATCCTTCTTGTTCGGCAACCCGAGGTGCTCCTTGGGCGTGACGTAACAGAGCATGGCCGTCCCGTACCAGCCGATCATCGCCGCGCCGATCGCGCTGGTGATGTGATCGTAGCCCGGCGCGATATCGGTGGTGAGCGGCCCGAGCGTGTAGAACGGCGCTTCGTCGCAGTACTCGAGCTGCAGATCCATGTTCTCCTTGATCATGTGCATCGGCACATGCCCCGGGCCTTCGATCATCACCTGGACATCGTGCTTCCACGCAATCTTCGTCAGCTCGCCCAGGGTCTTCAGCTCGGCGAGCTGCGCTTCGTCGTTCGCATCGTGTATCGAGCCCGGACGCAGGCCGTCGCCGAGCGAGAACGACACGTCGTAGGCGGCCATGATTTCGCAGATTTCCTCGAAGTGGGTGTAGAGGAAGTTCTCTTCGTGGTGGGCGAGACACCACTTGGCCATGATCGAGCCGCCGCGCGAAACGATGCCCGTCATCCGCTCGGCGGTCATCGGGATGTAGGCGAGGCGCACGCCCGCATGTATCGTGAAGTAGTCGACGCCCTGCTCGGCCTGCTCGATCAGCGTATCCCGGAAGATCTCCCAGGTGAGCGCCTCAGCGCGGCCGTCCACCTTCTCGAGCGCCTGGTAGATCGGAACCGTACCGATCGGGACCGGCGAATTGCGCACGATCCATTCGCGCGTTTCATGGATGTGCTTGCCGGTGGAAAGATCCATCACCGTATCGCCGCCCCAGCGGATCGACCAGGTCATCTTGTCGACTTCCTCGCCGATGGAGGAACTCACGGCCGAGTTGCCGATATTGCAATTGATTTTCACCAGGAAGTTCCGGCCGATGATCATCGGCTCGGACTCGGGATGGTTGATATTCGCCGGAATGATCGCGCGTCCGCGCGCGACCTCGTCGCGCACGAATTCCGGAGTGATCTCGGCCGGGAGCGCAGCCCCAAGCGCCTTGCCCGGGTGCTGGCGCCGGACCATCGCAGGGAATTTCTCCACAAGCTCCGCGCGCAGCAGATTCTCCCGGATGGCAATGAACTCCATCTCCGGCGTGATCAGGCCCCGGCGTGCATAGTGCATCTGCGTGACGCATCGACCGGCTTGCGCCCGGCGCGGCGTGCGCGTCAGATGAAAGCGCAGTTCGCCAAGCTTCGGATCCGCAAGGCGCGAGCGCCCATAGGCAGAGCTCGGCCCGTCGAGGCGCTCGGTATCGCCGCGCTCGGCGATCCAGGCCTCGCGCAGGGCGGCCAGCCCGCTCCGGATGTCGATCTTCGCGGCGGGGTCTGTATAGGCGCCCGAGGTGTCATACACGTAGAGCGGCGGGTTGGCTTCGGTTACCGGTCCGTTAGGGCCATGGCTTGCCGTCGGCGCCTGACTGATGGCGCGCATCGGAACGCGGATATCGGGTCGCGACCCGGCGATGTAGACCTTGCTCGAGTTAGGCAGCGGCTGCACCGCTGCGGCGTCCACTTCGGCCGAGACGGCGAGGAATTTCGGGTTCGCATTCATGGAATCTCCTTGGGCTGAGTCCGGCGTACGCTTGGGATACGGCCTGAGGGAAGAAACCCGGAGATCGCTTCCCTACGGCGGCATTACCCGCATCAGGTTCTAAGGGTATTTCTCACCCGCACCGAATTAAAACAGTTTTTACGTAAGTAAGCACTTCCGTAATGAACCGTTCAACGCTCCGGCCACAGGACCCCTGCGCAGCTTGCAAGCTACTGCATTGCGCCTGCCAAGGCAAGCGTCGGCAGCGCCGTGCTCGGATCCCTCCCCTTGCACGTCCGATCCCCTTCCTTATAATTACTGACCGGTCAGTTATTTATTAGATACTACCCCACGTTGGCCAATCCAGAACTGATACCCGACTCGACGAGCGCGACCGCTCTGGCCGGACGCAGCGAGCCTCGCTGGGAGCGGCGCAAACAGGACCGCCCGGGAGAGATCATCGCGGCCGCCCTAGAGCTTTTCGTCGAGCGCGGCTACGCGGCCACGCGGCTGGAAGATGTCGCCGCGCGCGCGGGTGTCTCGAAAGGCACGGTGTACCTTTACTTCGCCAACAAGCACGAGCTCTTCAAGTCCGTGGTCCGGCGCGGCATCGTCTCGCCGCTCGCCCAGGTCAATGACATGCTTTCCGGCTACCGCGGTCCCATGATGGAGCTCCTGCGTCTGCTGTTGCGCGGCTGGTGGACACAGATCGGCTCAACCCAGCTCGCCGGAATTCCCAAGCTCGTGATCGCCGAGGCGCGCAATTTCCCCGAGATCGCGGAGTTCTATTATTCGGAAGTCGTGCAACCCGGTACCACGCTGTTTCGCCGGATCGTCGAACGCGGTATCGCAGAAGGCGAATTCCGCGCGACCGATCCCGAAGCTCTGGCTCAGATCGTGATGGCGCCGATGCTGATCATCAGCCTGTGGCGCAGCTCCCTTGGCGCCGGGCGACCGGGCACGATGAATCCCGAGCAACTCCTTGACACCCACCTCGATCTACTCCAGTCGGCGCTCGCCGCCGGCAAATCCGGCCATGAATAAGACTTCCGCACCTACCTCCCCCTCACATCGGCAGCGCGGCATCAGCCGCAGTTCCGCGCTCGCGCTTGTGCTGCTTGTCGCGGTGCTCGCGGCAGCGGCAGCCTACAAGCTGCGCGAGCGCCCCGCGGACCCCGCCTCCGCGCCCGCGGCCGCACCGACGCTCGAGTTCCTGCCGGATGACCTCTATGCGGTGGCGCCGCGTCGTCTCGAGCGTACGCTCGCGATCACGGGCACGCTGATGCCGCGGGCAGAAGCCACCGTCAAAGCGCGCGTCGCGGGCGAGATCGCGGAACTCCCCGTGCGTGAGGGCCAGCCGGTGCGCCAGGGTCAGTCGATCGGCCGTATCGACGCCCAGGACACCCAGGCCCGGGTCAATGCGCGCGCGGCGGACCTTGAAGCCGCAAAGGCGCAGGTGGTGCTCGCGCAGAAGAACCGCGCCACCCAGCTCGCTCTGCTCGAGCGCCGCTTCATATCGCAGAACGCCTTCGACACGACCCAGAGCAGCTACGACGTCGCCATTGCGCGCCAGGCTTCGGCCGATGCGGAACTCGCGCTCGCGCGCAAGAGCCTCGGGGACACGCGCCTCGAGGCGCCGATTTCCGGCATCGTCGCGGAACGCCTGGCACAGCCCGGGGAGCGCGTGGCGATCGACGCCCGCGTGCTGCGCATCGTCGACATCTCGCAGCTCGAACTGGAAGCTGCAGTGCCGGCGGCCGACATCCCGCTCTTGCGTGTCGGCCAGTCGCTTTCGCTGCGCGCCGACGGATTCGACCAACGCGAGTTCGGCGGGCGCATCGAGCGCATCAACCCCGGCACCGTGGCCGGCTCCCGCGCCGTCAACATCTATGCGGTAATCGCCAACCCCGACGGCTCGCTGCGCGCGGGCACCTTCGTACGCGGTGCGGTCAGCCTCGCGAGCGACGCTCCCGTGGCCGCAATTCCCGCGAGCGCGGTGCGCGACGAACTCGGCACCACCTACGTCTATGTCATCGAAGGCAGTGTGCTGAAGAAACGCACCGTGCGCACCGGTCCCGCGGACAGCGCCGCCATGGTGCCCGTGCTCGCGGGCCTCGCTGATGGCGAACGCGTCGTGCGCGCGAACCTGGGCACGCTGCGGGAGGGCTCGCAGATGCGGGTCGTGTCCGTGGCCGGCGCCAAGCGCTAGGCGGAACACCATGTGGTTTACCCGCATCAGCATCCAGAACCCGGTCTTCGCGACGATGATGATGGCCGCGCTGCTGGTACTGGGGCTGTTTTCGTACTCGCGACTGTCAGTCGAGCAGTTTCCGGACGTGAGCTTCCCGGTTGTGCTCGTGGATACGGAGTACCCGGGCGCATCCCCGGAGAGTGTCGAGGAGGAGGTGACGCGGCGCGTCGAGGAATCGGTGAATACGGTCAGCGGCATCAAGACGCTTTCCTCGCGCTCCTACGAAAGCCGCTCGATCGTGATCATCGAGTTCGATCTCGCGGTGGACCCCAAACTCGCGGCCCAGGACGTGCGCGAGAAGGTGGCGATCATCCGGCCGCTGCTGCGCGCCGAAGTGAAGGAGCCGAAGATCAGCCGCTTCAATCCGGACGATTTCCCGATCATTTCGATCGCGGTATCGTCTGCAGAGCGGCCGCTGCGCGAACTCACCACGCTCGCTGATCAGGTGATCAAGAAGCGCATCGAAAACGTCGGCGGCGTTGGCCAGGCCAACCTTGTCGGCGGCGTCAAACGGGAAATCAAGGCCTACCTCCGGATCGACGAACTCGCCGCGCAGAAGATCGGAACCGACCAGGTGATCCAGGCGCTGCGCAACGAGAATCAGGAACTGCCCGCGGGCGCGGTCACGGGCGCGACCCAGGAACGGATCGTTCAGGTGCGCGCGCGGCTGGAGACCCCGCAGGATTTCCGCAATCTGATCGTGGCGCGACGCGGCGGACGCGCGGTGACGCTGGATCAGGTCGCCGACATCGAGGACGGCCAGCAGGAAGAGGAAACGGCCGCCCTGGTCAACGGCCGGCGCGCGCTATCCATCGACGTCGTCAAGGCCCAGGGCGAGAACACCATCGCGGTGGTCGACGGCGTGTTCCAGGCGGTGAAGGAGTTGCGCGGCCAGCTGCCGGCCGACGTCGAGGTGAATGTGGTGCGCGATGCCTCGATCGGCATTCGCAACTCGGTGAGCGACGTGAAGAAGACCCTGCTCGAAGGCGCCCTGCTCACCATCGCGATCGTGTTCCTGTTCCTCTCCTCCTGGCGCAGCACCGTGATCACGGGGCTCACGCTTCCCATCGCGCTGATCGGAAGCTTTCTGTTCATCTACGCCTTCGGCTTCAGCCTGAACGTGCTGACCCTGATGGCGCTTTCGCTCTCGGTGGGCCTGCTCATCGACGACGCGATCGTCGTGCGCGAGAACATCGTGCGCCATGTCGCGCTCGGCTCGGACCACCGCAAGGCGGCGCTGGAGGGTACCGCAGAGATCGGTCTCGCGGTGCTCGCAACAACCTTCTCCATCGTCGCGGTGTTCCTGCCGGTGGGCTTCATGGGCGGAATCATCGGCCGGTTCTTCCATCAGTTCGGCATCACGGTGGTCGCCGCCGTGCTGATCTCGATGTTCGTATCCTTCACGCTCGACCCGATGCTCTCCTCGCTGTGGCACGACCCCCAGGCGGAGGGCAAATTCGGCCGCGGTCCGCTCGGCAGGCTGCTCGCCTGGTTTCACCATGCAATGGAACGGCTATCGGTCAGCTACGAACGACTGCTCGCCTGGAGTCTCGGCCGTCGCAAAACCGTGCTCGCGATCGCCTTCGTGAGCTTTTTTGCGAGCTTTCCGCTGATGCGCATGGTGGGCAGCGAGTTCGTACCGGAGGCGGATCTCTCGGAACTGATGGTGCAGTTCAAGACCCCGGTCGGCTCTTCACTCGAACTCACCCAGCTCAAGGTGCAGCAGGTCGAAGCAGCGCTCAGGGAATTCCCGGAGATCCGCCACACCTATGCCACGATCAACACCGGCATCGCCCAGGGCAAGCACCGGGTAAACATCTTCTGCCAGCTTGCTCCGCGGGCGGAACGCGCTCGCTCGCAGATGGCCCTCACCAAGCCGGTGCGGGAACGCCTCGCGCGCATCGCGGGAATACAGGTTCAGGATGTCGGCGCCTACAAGTCGGTCTCAAGCGGCAAGCCGCTCCAGCTCTCGATCCTCGGTCAGGACCGTGCGGTCCTGGAGGCGCTTTCCAGGCAGGTCATGGAGATCATGCGCTCCGTTCCGGGCGCGGTGGACGTGGAATCAAGTGACGAAGCCGCGAAACCGCAGTACTCGATCGATGTGAAGCGCGACCTCGCGAGCGACCTCGGGGTCGGCGTCGGCCAGCTCGCCCAGACGCTGCGCCCGCTGCTCGCCGGTCAGGCGGTTGGAAACTGGCGTGCCTCCGACGGCGGGTTCTACGATGTGCAGGTCAGGCTGCCGCGCGGCGAACGCACCTATGCGACCGACCTCGAGCGGATTCCGCTCGCCTCTTCCAGACTTGACCCGAACGGCAATCCACGCATGGTTACGCTGCGCGAAGTCGCCACCGTGCGCGCCGCCTCGGGCGCGCAGCAGATCAATCGCAAGGAGCAGGTGCGCGAAGTGCTGATCACGGGCAATACCTTCGGCCGTGCTGCGGGCGATGTCGCCACCGAAGTAAGAAACAAGCTCGACGCGGTGCAACTGCCCTCGGGCTACCGGTTCCGCACCGGCGGCTCGTCCAAGGACATCCAGGAATCGCTGTCCTTCGCTTCGCAGGCGCTCGCGCTCGCGGTGATCTTCATCTACCTCATCCTCGCCTCGCAGTTCGCAAGCTTCCTGCAGCCGGTCGCGATCATGGCCTCGCTGCCGCTCGCGCTGATCGGGGTGGTGCTCGCGCTGCTCGTTTCGCGCTCGACGCTGAACATCTTCTCGATCATCGGCTTCATCATGCTCATGGGGCTCGTGACAAAAAACGCGATTCTGCTCATCGACTTCGTCAACCAGGCGCGACGCGCCGGTGCTGACCGGCGCACCGCCCTGCTCTCGGCAGGCAGGATCCGGCTGCGACCTATCCTGATGACGACCCTTGCGATGATCTTCGGCATGATTCCGCTCGCAATGGGCCTGGGCGAGGGCGGCGAACAGCGCGCGCCGATGGGCCAGGCGGTGATCGGCGGCGTTCTGACCTCCAGCCTGCTCACCCTGATCGTGGTGCCGGTGATCTACACCTACCTCGACGACCTCACGGTATGGTTCGGGCGCTTTGGTAGACTTAGCCGCTCCCGGTCACCTGCTCCGGACGACACCGCGCCCCCGGAGCGCGCGGCGCCCGGAAACCTGCCCGACTAGCGCCACCTCCGCCCGCCTGGAACTTGCGATGATGAACCTCGAACAAGCTCGCTTCAACATGGTCGAACAGCAGATCCGGACCTGGGATGTGCTCGACAACGACATCCTCGAACTCCTTTATACCGTGCCACGCGAGGAGTTCGTGCCTGCTGCACGCCGCTCGTTTGCCTTCGCCGACCTCGAACTGCCGATCGGCGGGGGCGCGCGCATGTGGACGCCCAAAATGGAAGCGCGGGTGCTGCAGGACCTCGGCCTGCGCAAGTCCGACCGGGTGCTCGAAGTCGGCACCGGAAGCGGCTATTTCTGCGCCTTGCTTGCCCACCGTTCAGCGCATGTTCACTCGATCGAGATCAACGAGGATCTGGCCGCGCTCGGCCGCGCCAACTTGGCGCGCCACGGCGCAGCCAACGTCACGCTCGAGCGCGGGGACGGCTCGCGCGGCTGCCCGGGAAACGCTCCCTATGACGTCATCGTGCTTACCGGTTCGATCCCGGTGTTGCCGCACGGGCTGCTCGATCAGCTGAGCCCGAGCGGCCGGCTGTTCGCGGTGATCGGAGAGCGCCCGATCATGAATGCCACCCTGATCCGGCGCGAGCCGGGTGGCGGCACATCGAACAGTATCCTGTTCGAGACCGTGATCGCCCCGCTTGCGAACTGCGAGCATCCCGTGCGATTCCGGTTCTGATCGCGGCCCTCGATGAAACAGATCACCCCTCTCGAGCTGCGCGCCTGGCTGGATGACGCGGCACGCGCCGCGCCACTTCTGCTTGACGTCCGCGAGGCCTGGGAGCTTGAAGTGTGTGCGTTGCCCGGGGTGCACCATGTGTCACTCGGACAGATTCCGGGCGCACTGCAGGATCTTGATCCGGAGCGCGATACGGTGGTCATCTGCCATCACGGCGCGCGCAGCATGCAGGCGGCGTGGTATCTGGAGCAGAACGGCCTGACGCGCGTGTGGAATCTCGCCGGCGGCGTCGATGCCTGGGCGCGCAGCGCCGACCGCGAAATGGCGATTTATTGAACGGCAGGGCGCCTCACGAGCGACCTGCTCAGAAGAGCGAAGAAGGGGAGTTATGAAGCGGCACGTAATGATAGTCCTGCTCGGCGTCACGCCCGGCATCGCCCTCGCACAGGATCTGGTTCAGGTCTACCGGGACGCGCTCTCCTACGACGCCCAATACGCCGCTGCGCGCTTTGCCGCCGAGGCCGGCAGGGAGAAGCTGCCGCAGGGCAGGGCACTGATCCTGCCGACCATCAACCTTTCGGCCACCAACAGCCGCTCGAGCATTGATGTGGACTCGCGCTCGCCCACGATTTCGCCGAGCTTCTCGCGTGACACGCGCAGCTACGGCTCGACGCTGTCGTTGTCGCAGCCGCTCTACCGGCCACAGAACATGATTTCCTATGATCAGGCCGAGCTCCAGGTGCGCCAGGCCGACGCAGTCCTCGGCCAGGCCGGCCAGGATCTGATCGTGCGGGTATCCCAGGCCTACTTCGATGTGCTGTCTGCGGAGAACAGCCTCGAGCTCGTTACTGCACAAAAAGCTGCAATCAGCGAACAGCTGGAACAGGCGAAGCGCAATTTCGAGGTGGGCACGGCAACCATCACCGACACCCACGAAGCCCAGTCCCGCTACGACCTCAGCATCGCCCAGGAAATCGCTGCCCGGAACGATCTCGAGAACAAGCGTCGCGCACTGCAGCAGGTCACGGGCAAGGAGTACGCACGGCTCACTCCGCTGCGCGGCGATGTCCGGCTCTCGCCGCCGAATCCGACCGTCATGCAGACCTGGGTGGACCTCGCCGAGAAGCAGAGCTATGGGGTCCAGGTGCAGCAGGCCGTGTCCGCGATCGCTGCGCTGGAAGTACAGCGCCAGCGCACGGGCCACCTACCCACGGTCGACCTGGTGGCCTCCTACGCTTTCAATGCACAGAGCGGCACCGCGACCACCGCACTCGGCTCGGACAGCCGTGTCGGCACGCTCGGCATCCAGGCCGCGCTGCCGCTGTACCAGGGAGGCGCCGTCGAATCCCGGGTGCGCGAAGCATCGGCGAATAACGAGAAGGCAAAACAGGATCTCGAGAATGCGCGTCGCAGCGCGGCGCTGGCGGCGCGCCAGTCCTATGTTTCGGTCGTAAACGGCATCGCCCAGGTACGCGCCTTCGAACAGGCGCTCGTTTCGAGCCAGAGCGCCGTGGAGTCGAACCGGCTCGGTTATGAAGTCGGGGTGCGGATCAACATCGACGTGCTGAACGCCCAGCAGCAGCTGTTCTCCACGCGGCGCGATCTGGCGCTCGCGCGCTACAACACGATCACCAACCATCTGCGGCTGAAAGCGGCTGCGGGCAGCCTGAAGGCGGAAGACCTCGAGGAAGTCAACCGGGCACTGGCGCCCTGATTACACCCGAGCGCGCAGCAGCCTGAGGCAGGCTTCTACATGGCGCGCGGTCGCGCCCCGATGGCGCGCGGCAAAAACGGCACCCGCCTCGCCCATTATCTTGCGTGCCTCAGGATCAGCGAGCAGCGCCTGTGCCCGCACAACCGCTTCCTCCGTCGACGCCGCCTGTATCGCTGCCCCTGCCCTCACTGCCTGGCGCGTCGCATCGGCGAAATTGAACATATGCGGACCGGTCACCACCGGAACCCCGGCGGCGCAGGCCTCGATCAGATTCTGCCCCCCCAGCGGCCTGAAGCTTCCGCCGATCAGGGCAACATCCGCCAGGCCATAGTGGAATGCCATTTCCCCCAGCGTGTCGCCCAGATAAACCTGGACGCCGGGCACGGCCGGGTCGTCGCCCCGGCTGCGACGTGCAAGCCTTCGCCCGGTGGCCGCGATCAAACGCGCAACCTCATCGAAGCGCTGGCGATGCCGCGGTACGATGACAACGAGCGCCTGTCCCGCGCCTGAGAGCGCATCGAGCAGCATCGCCTCCTCCCCTTCGCGGGTGCTCGCCGCGAGCAGCACCTGACGGCCCGCAAGTCGCGCGCGCAGTGCCCGGCCCGCCTCGCGCTGTGCGCGATCGGGCAACACGTCGAATTTCAGATTGCCCGCGACCACTACCCCCTCCGCTCCCAGGCAACGCAGGCGGCGCGCATCCGCCCTGCTCTGCGCGCAGACCGCGTCGAGCGCCGCGATTGCCGGGCCGGTCAGCGAGGCGGCGCGCGCATAGGCGCGCGCCGAGGCACGCGACATGCGCGCATTCGCGAGCACGAGTGGAATGTCCCGCGCCTTGCACGCGGTGACGAGCGTCGGCCAGATCTCCGTTTCCATGATGATGCCGATTTCGGGATGCGCGTGATCGAGAAACCTGTGCACGAGCGATGGCGTGTCATAGGGAAGGTAGCTGATCCGGGCCACGTCACCGTAGCGCTCGGCCAGCGTGTCCCGCCCGGCCGGCGTGGTGCAGGTAAGCCGGAATACATGGTCAGGCAGTGCGGCCCGCAGGGCGTCGATCAGCGGGAAAGCGGCGCGCGCCTCGCCGACCGACACCGCATGCAGCCAGACCACCCGCCCGTCCTGCATGGGGCCATAGCGCCCGAGTCGCTCGGCGACATGCCGCCGGTAGCCCGGTTCGCGGCCGCCGCGCCACCAGATGCGAATGAGTGCCGCCGGCAGGGCGAATGCCCAGGCAAGCCGATAGGCCATCCGAGCGACGTGCGCGCCTAGGCGCAATCGACTTCCCCGAAGGCGCCGAGCACTTCCTCGGTCGCCGGCATTGCTGCAGGCGAACCGACATCGCGCGTGCGTCCGGCCGCATCCGACCCGGGGTACAGGCCGAAGCGCGCGGGGTCTGTGCCGCCGTAGATCCCGACCGCCGGCACGCCCAGGCCCGCGGCAAGGTGCAGCAGTCCGGTATCCAGGCCGATCACCGCGCGTGCGCCCTTCATCAGCGCTGCCAGTTCCGGGACTTGCATGTGCGGCGGCACTTCTCCGTCAGGGGAGCCAGCGACGATCGCCTCGCTGCGTCGGCGCTCCTCGGGCGTCCCGTGAGGCAGGATTACACGGAACCCGCGCCCGACCAGCGCACGCGCCAGCGCGGTCCAGCGCTCGGTCGGCCAGAGTTTCTCGGGACGGCTCGTCATCGAGAGCAGAACCACGTAAGGCCCGTCGCGCGCAGGAACCGTGCCTGCGGAAAGGCCGTAGTCGATCAGGGACCCCGGCTCCCCCCCCAGCACCGCGGCGGCAAGCAGGCGATTGCGCGCCACGGGATGCAGTTCGCGCGGGACGCGGTGAACAAAATCGTAGAAGCGCGATGCGAGCGGCTCGCGCGCGCTCGTCGAATCGAGTCCGTGACGGGGGCCGCGCGCAAGTCGCGCGATGAGCGCGCTTTTGATGAGACCCTGGCTGTCGATGACAAGATCGTAGCGCTCGCGCGCCATGCGCCTCCGGAACGCGCGGATCTCGCGCCAGACCGAGGAGCGCAACGGCGTTTTCCGCCAGCGACGCAGCGCCACGGGAATCACTTCCGAGATGTCGCGATGCATGCGCGCGATGTCGGCGAACGCCTCCTCGACCACCCAGTCGATGTGCGCTGCGGGATAGTGACGCGCGATGTCGCTGACCGCCGGGCACTGGTGCACGACATCGCCGAGCGACGACGTTTTCACGAGGAGGATGCGCACAGGGGTCGGCTAGAATACGGCGGCCCGATTCTACGGGAATAACCGCGCGGAAAGCCCTTGGAACCAGCGCCCAGAGTTCCGTTCTCCGTCGTACTCATCACGCGCAATGCGGCGCCCCACATCGAAGCCTGCCTGCAGAGCGCAGCGTTCGCCGACGAGATCGTGGTGGTCGACGCGGGCAGCGACGACGACACCTGCGCACTGGCGCGCGGCCTGGGCGCGCGCGTCCTGCATCGCGACTGGGCCGGTTTCGGCCGCCAGAAACAGTTTGCGGTAGAACAGGCGACACACGACTGGGTACTGTGCCTGGATGCAGACGAGCGCGTGACACCGGAGCTGCGCACAAGCATCGAAGCGGCGCTCGCGAACCCGTCTGCCCCGGTCTACCGCATGGCCCGGCGCAACCGCTTCCTGGGACGCTGGCTCGCGCATGGAGAAGGCTACCCCGACTGGAGCACGCGCCTGTTCAATCGGACGGCGGCGCGCTGGAGCGAAGACGAGGTGCACGAGAAGCTGCTCTACGCGGTAACGCCCGGAACGCTCGCCGGCGATCTCGCACACGAATCGGCCGACACCCTGGCGCGTTACCTCGACAAGCAGAACGCCTACACAACGCTTGCCGCTCGCCAGCTCCACGCGCGCGGTGAATCCGCGAGCGCGAGCCGGTTGGTGCTCTCGCCGATCGTCCGCTTTCTGAAGTTCTACCTCCTGCGCCTCGGTTTCCTGGACGGGCTGCCCGGGCTGGTGCATATCTCGATCGGCTGCATGAACAGCTATCTCAAGTACGCGAAGCTGCTGGAACTGCAGCGCACGGCACGCGCGCCATGAACCGCCACCCACCCCGGAGAGACTAGGCCATGCGCGTCCTCGTCACGGGCTGCGCCGGCTTCATCGGCATGTACTGCGCGGAACGGCTGCTTGCGCGCGGCGACGAAGTGATCGGCGTCGACAACCTCTCCCCCTACTACCCGGTCGCGCTGAAGCGCGCGCGCCTCGCCCGCCTGGCGGACCGGCCCGGTTTCCGCTTTCATGAGATCGACATTGCCGATGCGCCGCAGCTGGACGCGGTCTTTGCGAGCGCCCGGCCCGAGCGGGTGCTGCATCTCGCTGCCCAGGCCGGCGTGCGCTACTCGCTCGTCAATCCGCAGTCCTATGTGCAGGCGAACCTCGTCGGCTTCGCGAACGTGCTCGAATGCTGCCGCAGGCACCGCCCGGCGCACCTGGTGTATGCCTCGAGTTCCAGCGTCTATGGGAACAACCCGAAGCAGCCCTGGTCGGAAAGCGACAATGTCGATCATCCGATCAGCTTCTATGCCGCGACCAAGAAATCGAATGAACTGATGGCGCACTCCTACAGCCATCTGTTCGGTCTTGCGACAACCGGGTTGCGCTATTTCACCGTCTACGGTCCCTGGGGCCGGCCCGACATGTCGCCGATGCTGTTCGCCGACGCGATACTGGCCGGACGCCCCATCCAGGTGTTCAACCACGGCGACATGCAGCGCGACTTCACCTATGTGGAAGACATCGCAGAGGGCACATTGCGCGTGCTCGACCGGCAACCCGGCAGCATGCCGCCCTGCGACATCTTCAACATCGGCAACCACCAGCCGGTGGCCCTGCTGGAATACATCGGCATGCTCGAACAGGCGCTCGGCGCACGGGCCAAACTCGACCTGCAGCCGATGCAGCCCGGCGACGTGCGCTCCACCTATGCGGATACCGAGCGTCTGCGCGCGGCGACCGGCTTCGCGCCGTCCACGCCTCTCACCGACGGTCTGCAACGCTTCGCCGACTGGTTTCGCGCATATCACGCGGGCCTCCCGCCCCAGGACGGAGACCCGGCCTGAGCGCCGCCTCGAAATAAATAGTAACGTTTATATTACTATTTATTTCACGCTGCACCCTTTTCCTTCCTCTGCGGGTCGCTCAGTCGAGCAGCTTCTGCCAGAAGCGCGCCTCGCCCTTCGCCGGATCGAGCGCGTAGCCCTCGAAACCGAAGGCGCGGTACAGACCGATCGCCGGAGCATTGCCGTCCAGCACTTCGAGCGTCAGCTTGCAGCAGCCCCGCCGGCGCGCAACGGCTTCCGCCTGCGCGAGCATGCGCTTCGCGATACCCCGTCCTCGAAACGATCCCAGGACGACGACGTCGTGAATGTTCAGCAGCGGCCGGCAGGCGAACGTGGAGAAGCCCTCGAGACAGATCATCAGCCCGACTGTTTCCGTGCCAAGGTCCGCCAGAATCACGCAGGCGCCCGGCCGTTTGCCCAGTTCGGGAACAAGGTTCGCCTTAGCATAGGCCGAGAGTGGCCTGCCACCGCCCATCTCGTCGCGCGCATAGGCGTCCAGCAGACGCACGACCACCTCGGCCTGCCCCGGATCAGCGAGATCCGCTTCGAATACCCGGAGATCGGCCATGCGTCTAGCCTGGCGCGGGCGCACTCGCATCGCGCGCCCGCTCGGCCTCGCCGATGGCGAGATCGAGTTCATCGAAGAGCGCGAGGAGCACCCGGTAGTCATCGGAATCCGCTAGAGGACGCAGCAGGGACACCCCGCGCAGCACGTCGGCCAGTCCGTCCGGACGCTCGAAGGGATCGCTCTGGACCGTCTGGGCAAGCATGCGGCCGAGCAGCGCGCCCTCCCCGTAACGACCGCGCAGCACGGCCAGAATCCGCTTCTCGATCGCATGCAGCTCGGGGCTGAGATCGCAACAGTTGCAGTTCGCGCCGAAACGCTGGGCGAGCATCGCCCAGCGACCGAGCAGGGTCATGCTACGCAAAGGTATGGCCGTCGCATTCATTGCGCCGCACCATCAAGGTTGATCGGGTTCATGCGCCGCGATTATCACACCGGACCGGACGCAGCCGCCCGTTCCTGCGAACCGGTGTTTGCGCACGGTGCGGCGCTCAAGTAAGGTCCGCGCTTTCGCCCCCCTGCCGAATGGAGTGCACCCGATGCTGACCTGCAAAGCCGCCGTTTTCACCCAGGTAGGAAAACCGCTCGAAATCCGTGAACTGCCGGTGCACGATCCCGAACCGGGCGGTGCCCTCGTCAAGATGGAGATGGCCGGGGTCTGCGGTTCGGACGTCCACTCTACGCACCTGCCGAGCACCGAAGTGCCGGTGATCTTCGGCCATGAAAATATCGGGGTGCTCTACAAGGCCACGAAGGGCATCAACCGGGACGTGCTCGGCAACCCGCTGAAAGAAGGCGATCGCGTGCTGTTCCGCGCGGCGCCCTGCGGCAAGTGCTACGGCTGCGCGATCGGGGAGAACTGCAACTACACCTATCAGTACGGCTATATCCCGCTCGGGGACCCTGTCGTCCTGACCGGCGGCCTCAGCCAGTACGTGCACATCCATCCCGCGCGCCCCTGGCTGCTGCGCGTGCCGGATGACATGTCGACCGAACGCGCACTCGTCAGCGTGATCGGCAACCATACGATGCACCGCGGTATCCAGCGCATGGGCGGGGTGCAGCTGTCCGACACCGTGGTGGTGCAGGGTTCCGGACCGATGGGCATCGGCGGCCTGATCCAGTCGAAGATCGCGGGTGCCGAGCGTGTGATCATGATCGGTGCGCCGAAGTACCGACTCGAGCTCGCGAAGGAAATGGGGGCGGATGTCATCCTGAGTCTGGACGACTATCCGACACCGGAAGCGCGCGTGGGCAAGATCATGGAACTCACGGGCGGTCGCGGTGCGGATGTGGTCATCGAGGCCGCCGGCTCGAAGACTGCAGCACAGGAAGCGCTGCAGATGGCGCGCAAGGCGGGCAGCGTGCTATTGGTCGGTTCGTTCTACGACTTCGGGCACATGAGCGTGAACCCGTCCTATCTGGTGAGCAAGGCGCTGCGCGTGTTCGGCGTTGCGGGCGGCGCGCCCGAGGGCATCATCCGTTCGATGAAGGCGATGCAGAGCGTCGTGCCTTACCCGGTGGAGAAGCTGATCACCCACAAGTTTCCGCTCGCAAAGGTGAACGAGGCGTTCCGCGCCCACGAGACGCTGGAAGCCATGATCGCGGTGATCACGCCAAACAAGGACTGATCCGAACGACGCCGGTCGCAGGGCCGGCGTCGCGGGCGCAACGACGGAGTCATCATGCTTATCCTGAACAACGACGACGTCGCGCGCCTCATCCGCACCGAAGACTGCATCGACGCGATCGAGGAGGCCTACCGCGATTGCGCGCTCGGCGAGGCCGCGCAGCTGCCGCCATCGGGGCGCATGGATCTCACCGCACCCTCCCCTGGCCCCGAGCTCAACCGTCGCTTCATCTGGGGGGCGATGGCAGGTGTGCTCCCCCGGCACGAAATCTTCGCGCTGCGGCAGAAGTACGACATCCATTATTACGAGCAGGAGGCCGGCGGCGGGCTCACGCTGAACAAGCACTGCATCGAGCCCGGCACCTATTGCGGCTTCATCACGCTTGCCAGTACCCGAAATGCCGAGCCGCTCGCAATCATCAACGACGGCGTGTTCCAGCATGTCCGTGTCGCGGCGACCGCCGCGGTCGCCGCGCGTCATCTCGCGCGCGAGGATTCGCGCCGGCTCGCCATCATCGGCTCGGGCGGCATGGCGCGCAGCCACGCCGAGGCCCTCGCCGCCGTGCGACCGATCGAAGCGATCACCGTTTACAGCCCGACGCAGGCGTATCGGGAACGCTTCGCCCATGAGGTAAGTGCGCAGCTCGGAATTCCGGTTACTGCCTGCGATAGCGCGCTCGCCGCGGTGCGCGAAGCGGACATCGTCGCCTTCTGCACCGACTCGCTCCTCCCGGTCCTGCCCGATGCAAGCTGGCTGCGCCCGGGCGTGCACTTCAGCTGCGTCGTCCCGGGCGAAGTCGGCGACGCACCGCAGCGCGCGGACCACACCATCCTGCACCTGCGCGGGGGCATCGTCGAAGAACGTGCGCGCGCATCGGAAATCGGCGTCGAAAAGGGGACGGCCGGTTTCACGCGCGCCGGTAACCGTCTCGAAACCGAGCAACCCGAACTGCCGATTCTTGCGGAACTCGTCGCCGGTCAGGCCGAGGGCCGGACCTCCGCATCGCAGGTCACCTACTTCCACAATATCCCCGGCAGCGGATTGCAGTTTGCCGCGGTCGGCGCCCTGCTCTACCGCGCCGCACTTGCGGCCGGCGCAGGCACCGAACTGCCCACCGGAATCCTGCTGCAGAACATCCGCAACTGACACCCGCGCTCCGGCATCACCTGGAGTAAAGTGGCCCCTCACCCCGAGGACGAGGAGAGAGAACATGGAGATGCCGCTACGCTGGGCAGCGGGAATCGCGCTCGTCGCGATGCTCGCGGGCCATGCCACGACAGGCCTGTCCCAGGAATTCCCGGTCAAACCGATGCGCGTGCTTGTGCCCTATGCAACATCCGGCACGCCGGACGTGACCGCGCGCTTTCTCGGTCAGCAGATGAGTGCCACGCTCGGCCAGCCGATGAACGTCGAGAATCGCCCCGGCGCCGGGGGACTGCCCGCCGTCCAGGAACTGATCCGCTCGGCACCGGACGGCTACACGCTGCTGATTGCCGACGTGGGACAGTACGCCATCCTTCCCGCCCTGCGGCCCGGGTCCTACGACCCGGTCAAGGATATGCAGACGATCGGCCAGGCCACCACGAACTCGATTTTCGTCATGGTGACCAACAGGATCCCCGTGAAAACGATGGCCGAATTCATCGCGTTCATCCGGGCGCGGCCCGGTCAATACAGCTACGGTTCGGCGGGCGTTGGCACCCCGCACCACCTGTTCATGGAAGCGGTGAAGGCAGCCTATGGCCTGGACATGTTCCACGTGCCGTACAAAGGCTCGTCGCAAACCGTGCCGGCGATGCTGAACGGCGACATTTCGATCTGCATCTGCGGCGTGACCACGACGCAGCAGTTCATCAACGAAGGCAAGATCCACGCGCTGGCAACGAGCGGCAAGACACGCGACAAGCTCGCTCCGACGGTCCCGCCCGCAGCCGACTTCGGCAGTCCCGATCTCGACTTCCCTTCGACTACGGGCTATTTCCTGCCCGTCGGAACGCCCAGGCCGGTCATGGACAAGCTTGCTGCGGCGCTCGCGCGTGCCGTGCAATCACCCGAATTCCTTGCGCGCGAAGTCCAACTCGGCACCGAGGTCGCGTACCTGCCGGCCGCACAGTTCGCGGAGAATGTCCGCGCCGCCTACGCCCGTTATCAGCGCGTCATCAAAATTGCCGGGATCAAGGCCGAATGACACGGTGCCAAGGCGAGTGTGCCGTTTCGCAGGCCGACTGCCCGCGCGTTGCCAGCCGCGCTCGGAAAACGCTACCATGCGCCCCGAACAGACGACCGCCATCAGTTCGTCGTCGATCCGGCACCGCCGGGCGAGGAGCCCTGCCACCGGAATCAGGGCGCGCCTCCCGATAGCGGCGGACCCGGCACCACTCTGCGCCGGTGCACATGCGCCGGCCTGTATATTCCACAATCAATCGAATCATTCAAGGAGCGATCGAGATGGCTAAAGGACCAGGACGCGTAATCGACGGCGACGGGCACCTGCTCGAGGACATGGCGGCAATCGCCAAGCGCATGCCGAAGGGCTTCATCCCGGCGCATCCGACCATCCTCCACACCCTGTTCCCGCCCGGAGATCACATGCACGCGGCGCAGCCCGTGAAGATGCTGGACGGCGCCTTTGAACGCGTCGGCCCGGAGGGCTGGATCAATTTCCTCGACGATGTCGGCATCGAGAAGTCCGCGCTCTACCCGACCTGGTCGCTCAGCTTCGGCTACACGGTGAACCGCGACTGGGCGGTCGGTGCGGCGCGCGCCTACAACGACTGGCTGTACGAGACCTACCTGCAGAAATACCCCGGGCGCTTCATCGGCATCGCTCACCTGCCGCTGCAGGAGCCGCAGGCTGCGGTCGAGGAACTGCGTCGTGTCGTGAAGAAAATGGGCTTCAAGGGCGCGATCATGTGCTCCACAGGGCTGCCCGTGCCGCTCGGCTCGGCCGCCTACTGGCCGATCTACGAGGAAGCCAACCGTCTCGGCTGTTCGATCAGCTATCACGGCGGCGCGCATTCGCGCATGGGCCTCGACTTCATGGAGACCTATTCGGTGGTAAACGCGCTGGGCCACCCCTTCGGTCAGATGATCCAGTTCACGAGTCTGCTGACCAACGGCGTGTTCGACCGCTATCCGAAGATCCGCTTCGGCTTCCTCGAAGGCGGACTCACCTGGCTCATGATGGTGATAGAGCGCATGGAGCGCGCCTGGGCGACCCATATTCCGGTCGATCCGCGCAAGCAGTCGGCGCAGGTCGCCAAGGGCGACACCATCGGCGATCACATCAAGAAACTGGCGCGCCAGAAGCGCTTCTTCGTCGGCTGCGAGGGAGACGAGCCTTTCGTTCCGGATCTCATCAAGGCGCTCGGCGCGAACCCGGCGTTCTTCTCGTCGGACTTCCCACACGAAACCAACCGCGAGCGCTGCAAGCACGAGCTCATGGAGATCGCCGAGCACGATGTGCTGAGCAAGAAGGAGCGCCGCGAGATCCTCGCGGGCAACTCTGCCATTCTCTACGGCGTGGATTGATCTGCAGGTGAGCAGCTTTCTCGAAGGACAGGTCGCGATCGTCACCGGCGCCGGGCGCGGCATCGGCCGTGCCGAGGCACTGGCGCTTGCCGCAGCAGGCGCCCGCGTCGTGGTGAACGACCTCGGCGGCGCGCTTGAAGGCACGGGCGGCTCGGCGACGCCGGCCGAAGAGACCGTCGCGGAAATTCGCAAGCGCGGCGGCGAGGCGGTCGCGAATGCCGAGTCGGTGGCGAGCTACGCAGGCGCCGCGCGCATCGTCCAGCAGGCGCTGGACAGTTTCGGACAGCTGGACATCCTCGTGAACAATGCCGGCAACCTGCGCATCGGCATGATCGAGGAGCATAGCGAAGAGGACTTCGACCAGATCGTCCAGGTCCACCTCAAGGGCACCTTCAACACCTGCCGCCATGCGGTGCCGGTCATGAAGAAGCAGAAGCACGGACGCATCATCAATACGGCCTCCAACCAGTGGCGCGCGCCCAGCGGACAGCTCGCCTATGCTGCGGCGAAGGGCGGCATCGTCAGCCTCACCTGGGAGCTTGCCTTCGAGCTCGACAAACATGGCGTGACCGCGAATGCCATCGCGCCCTTCGCGAGCACGCGCATGACCGAGCATCACGAGGCACGCAATCAGTCGCTGCGCAGTTCGGGCGAGATCAGCGAACGCCGCCTTGCCTCGTTCGAGCCGAGGACCGACCCGTCGATGGTGCCGCCGATGATCGTGTATCTCGCCTCGAAGCACGCGGCCCAGGTGAATGGCTGCGTGTTCCGCGTGGGCGGCGACAAGATCGGCCGGTTTGCGCATCCGGAAGAGTTCGCCACGGTGTTCCACGATATCGAAGAAGGTCCGTGGAACCTCGAGCAGCTGGTGCGCATCCTGCCGCAGACGCTCTTCGCACGAGGCAGCAAGGCGCCGCATCTCTGAGCGCGCCGGGGCGGGCATGAGGATCGGCGTCACCTTCCCGACCCACGAGATCGGCACCGATCCCGCCGCCATACGGGCCTATGCTCAGGCGGCGGAGGCGCTCGGCTACAGCCACATCTCCGCCTACGATCATCTGATCGGGGCCGATCCCGTCGAGCACCCGGACTTCGACAAGCCCTATACCGTCGACACGCCCTTCCATGAGCCCCTGACGCTGTTCGGCTTTCTCGCCGCCTGCACGACTCGCATCGGTTTCACGAGCGCGGTGCTGGTATTGCCGATGCGCCAGACGGTGCTGGTCGCCAAACAGGCCGCCGAGGTCGACATTCTCAGCGGCGGGCGCCTCCGTCTGGGTGTGGGCCTGGGCCGCTACGATCTCGAATATCGTGCCATGGGCGCCGATTTCGGCACCCGTGGCCGTCGGATCGAGGACTAGGCAGCTCTGCTGCGCGCGCTTTGGACTCGGCGATCCGTAACCCTCAAGGGCGCGGACTGGGACATCGCCGGGAGCGGCATCAATCCGCTGCCGGTGCAGCGCCCGATTCCGCTCTGGTTCGGCGGCAGCTATGCGAGCGACGCGGCCATGCGCCGCATCGCGCGCGTGTCGGACGGCTGGCTCTGGTATGCGCCGCCGGTGAAGACCGGCCATCCGCTGCCCGCCCCAGACCCCGCAGCGGTCATGGAGCGCTTTCGCTCCTATGTACGCGAGGCCGGCAGGGACCCGGCCGCGGTGCCGCTCGAGGGCCGTCTGGACATTGCACATGGCACTCCCGAACA
This sequence comes from uncultured Pseudomonadota bacterium, assembly GCA_903834835.1. Taxonomy (GTDB): domain Bacteria; phylum Pseudomonadota; class Gammaproteobacteria; order Burkholderiales; family SG8-39; genus CAILKO01. Next base: position 22,212 of record CAILKO010000058.1, read on the forward strand.
CTGGCGGCGTACGCGTGATGCGTGGCGGTCGATCGGCGCGGTGGCCATCGCCCTGAATACGATGGACGCCGGCTTCACATCAGCGGACCAGCACATCGCACGGCTGGAGCAAGCCCGCGACGCGCTCGCCTGAGCGTGGCGCGGAGTTCCGGATTTTGAAACGGCCGGGTCGATCCGGCTCACCAACGCAGCCCCGAACGGGGAGGGAGATCAAGATGAGATTGGCAGGCAAGGTAGCAATCGTCACGGGCGGCGCCAGAGGTCTGGGCCTCGCAATTTCGACCCGGTTCGCGAAGGAAGGCGCTTCGGTCGTGATCGCCGACCTCTCCGGCGCCGACGAAGTCGCTGCCGACCTCGTGAAGCAGGGCTACAAGGCCCTCGCCATCCAGGCCGATGTTTCCTCCGAGGAAAGTGTCGCTGCGATGGTCGAGAAAACGGTGAAGACCTGCGGCACGGTGGACATCCTGGTCAACAATGCAGGCATCGCGTCGACCGTCATGCCCCAGCCCTTCGAGGAGCTCACGGTAAAGCAATGGCGCGCGATTCTGGACGTCAATACCGTGGGGCTGTGGCTGTGCTGCCGCGCCGTTTCGCCGCATATGCGCGCGCAGAAGGCCGGGCGCATCATCAACCTCACCTCCTCTACCGCGATCCGTGGCGCGCCCTTCATGATGCACTACGTGGCAAGCAAGGGCGCGGTGATCGCAATGACCCGCGCGCTCGCCAATGAACTCGGCGGGGACAACATTCTCGTGAACGCGGTGGCACCGGGCTACATCCTGACCGACAGCAATGTCGCCAACGCCGACATGAGCGCCAAGGTCTCGGCGATCACGCTGCAGCGCCGCCCGGTGAAGCGGCATGGCTACCCTGAAGATATCGTCGGAACCGTGGTTTACTTTGCGAGCGAGGATGCAGGGTTCGTCTCGGGCGAGATCATCTCGATCGACGGCGGCGGCACCTACCACTGATCCTGAGCGGCCCGGAGAAGGGTGAATTCAACTTCTAAGTGCAACGTTTGATGAACCGTGGAGGGGGTGGGCGAGATGCCATAGCATCCGAGCCGCCTCAACCACCACAGTCAAAGTTGCCCAAATGGCCTACAGACATCTCACCCGTATCGAACGATA
>CAILKO010000059.1 GCA_903834835.1 uncultured Pseudomonadota bacterium
CCCTCCAGCGAACCGTCGGCATTGAAGGCAAGATTTGCATCCATCCCCGGCTCATCGAGCAGTGATGTCATCCGGCAGGACCAGGCGGCGCTGGTCAGTTCATCACTCGTCTGCGCATGGGCAGGCACACCGGCGACCATAACGACAGCCGCCACAAGCGTTGACCGAAACATCCATCATCCCCGTTCTAGAAGCGCGCAGGATGGCATGAGACTGGCTTGGCCCGCCAGCACCCTCTTTCTCATCGGCTGCAATCGCTTCATATGAACCCACACAATCCGGACGGCAGAGCCATTTCCGGCAGATGGCCGGTTGGCTGGACTCGCACTCGCGCGGATTCTGTACCGGCAGGAGGACCAGCGGATGGCTTTGCGTCTCTACATGCATCCGCTGTCGTCATACTGCTGGAAGGCGCTGATCGCGCTTTACGAGACCGGTGTTCCGTTCGAGCAGGAGATTGTCGACCTGCAGGACCCCGACGCGCGCGAGCGCTTCGTGCGGATGACGCCGCTGGGCAAGTTCCCCGTGCTGGTCGATGAGGAAGCCAACAAGGCTTTTCCGGAACCCAGCATCATCATCGAGTATCTGGCGATGAAGCATCCGGCCGCGGCGAAGCTGCTGCCCGCGGACAAGGACCTTGCGCTGCGGGTGCGGCTGTCGGACCGGTTCTATGATCTCTATGTGCATGACAAAATGCAGCGGATCGTCGGTGACCGGATCCGGCCGGAGGGCGAGAAGGATCCGTTCGGCGTCGCGCGATATCGCAGCGAGCTGGAGATCGCGCTCGCGCTGGTGGACCGCGACATGGGCGCCGGCGGATGGGCCACGGGCCTCACCTTCACCATGGCCGATTGTGCGGCGGCGCCGGCGCTCTACTACGCCAACCAGGTGGCGCCGTTCGGCGATGACCATCCGGGCGCTGCGCGCTATCTCGACCGGCTGATCGCACGTCCGTCCTTCGCGCGCGTTCTGGAAGAGGCTGCACCCTACTTCGACATGTTCCCGAAGGGCTGAGCTCAGCGTTCCTCGAAGATGCTGGCGAGGCGTGGCGGTGTTGGCTTTTCGAGTCCGCGCGCCGGGCCGCTGCGTCCGCCACCCTGCCCTACCACCCGCATCCGGGTGAGAAAGACGATGCCGAGGTCAACGGCGATCGAGGCGAAGAAGCCGTAGCCGAAGCCAGCGCTCCAGATCGCGAAGATGAGGTAGAACACGAAGGCGACGATGCGCGTCCACCAGGCGCGGCCGGGCTCGACCATGTTGTGCAACGCCACGACCATGGCGCTGACCACGAACAGCGTAAGGGCGATGGTGATGGCCAGTTCGAGGATGGAGAGTTCGCCGGTGTCCGTGCCTGCAGCGCGCAAGTCGGCGAAGCCAAGTCCAGTGGCCAGCACGGATAGGAGGACGAAGCCCCAGAGGGCGAAGCCTGAAAGTCCGCGCAGCGAGAACGGCGCCGTAAGCCAGCGCCAGCGCACCACCCGTACGCCCTCGATACGATCGTTTAACGCAACGCCCCCGACCAGTGGCATTAGCCTGCTTTCCGCGGGCGGCTTTCGCCCAGCTGATTCTGCCCGACGCCCGGTCAACGCCGCCCGGGCGCCGAGCCGTCAGGTTTTTTCCGGGCAGTGATGCAGCAGTGCATCAGGGGGCAAAATTTCGTGACCCGGGTGGAGCCCGTCACGTGACTGCACTATCGGGGACTGATGAGCGACCTGCCCTCGATCGGCCGTACCGTTGACCGCGAGCACCTTCTGCCGGTGCGGGTCTATTACGAAGACACGGACTTCACCGGCGTGGTCTATCACGCGACCTACCTGCGCTATTGCGAGCGTGGACGATCCGAAATGTTGCGGGTGATGGGCGTGCCGCCGGGCCAGCCGGACCACGGGATTTTCGCGGTAACGCGCGTTGTTATGGACTATCGCGCGCCCGCCCGCATCCACGACTCCCTGCTGGTGCGGACCGCATTTGCCGGCATGAAGGGGCCGCGCCTGATTTTCCGGCAGCGAATCGAACGCGACGGTCTGCTTCTGGTCGAGGCGGAGGTTGTGGCGGTTGCGATTCATGCGGACGGGCGGGCGCGTAAACCTTCCGTTGCGGAATTGGCGCACTGGGCGCCCTACGCACGACCCCCGCTGAATAGCCCCTGAAGCCCCGGGGAATCGCCGGTATTGACCTTCATCTCGCCTAATTTCGTGACCAGAAACGCTTCTAAAGGCTTGTGTTAAGGGGCATCCGCATAAGCCTGTTACCGCGCCCGACGTGTTTTGAGAGGACTGAATGCCCGAAGCCTTGCCCGAAGCGCTCGTAGCAACCGAGGATTTCTCCCTCATTGCGCTGTTCCTGCGTGCGGACCTGATCGTGCAGGCGGTCATGGCG
>CAILKO010000060.1 GCA_903834835.1 uncultured Pseudomonadota bacterium
CGCGCTCAGGACTTGCGCGAGCGGCTTGCGAGCCAGGGCGCCGAGGCGGTCACCAACACCCCGGAGCAGTTCTCGGCTTACGTCAAGGACGAACTCGCCAAATGGACGCGCGTGGTGAAAGCCTCCGGCCTGAAGGCGGAATAGGCCTGCGCGGCCGAGTGCGTCGGTGGCTTCGAACAGCGCCCGCGTGCCGACGCCGGTCTGGAGCCAGTTGCGCGCCTGAGCGGGACTCGAGGATCGCGACGGTCTTTGCACCCACGTTAGGGCTTGGGCACGAAACGCAGTCCCACGGCGAGGCGGTTCCAGGCGTTGATTGTGGCGATGGCAAGCGACAGGTTCGTCAATTCCTCCTCGCTGAACTGCGCGCGAACCTCGGCATACACGGCGTCCGGCGCGTGCCCCTCCGTGAGCAGCGTGAGCGACTCGGTCCAGGCGAGGGCGGCCCGCTCGCGAGGCGTGTAGATTACAGTCTCCCGCCACACTGCAAGGAGGTGCAGCCGCTCGTCCGACTCACCGGCCTTGCGCGCATCGCGGGTGTGCATCTGGATGCAGTAGGCGCAGCCGTTGATCTGCGAGGCGCGCGTCTTGACGAGTTCGAGCAGAGAAGGCTCCAGCCCGCAGGTGCCTGTGAACGCTGACAGCGCTCGCATCGCGGCGTAAGCGGCCGGGGCCGCGGTGTGCATTTCGATCCTGGGTTTCATGCGTGCTTACTCCTCTACTTTGACACCGCGCCAGAACGCGATGTGGTCCTTGATGTGCATTGCCTCGGACTTGGGATCGGGGTAGTACCAGGCGGCGTCCTTGTTCACCTTGCCGTCGACGATGACGTCGTAATAGCTGGCAATGCCCTTCCAGTGGCAGGTCGTGTGCGCGTCGCTCGGCCCGAGGTGCTCCTTGCGGATCGCGCCCGGCGGGAAATAGGTATTTCCCTCGACGGTCTCGACACGCTCGGATTGCGCGATGACCTTCTCGTTCCAGAGTGCTTTCGGCATGACTGATGCTCCCCCATCCTGTTGAAACGCGCCGGCACCGCGCGCATGGGAATTTCCCCTCATCGACCGGTGCGAGATATAGCAGATTTGCGCGCCGCGCACACCGGCCCGGGTGTAAGGAATGCGGCCGCAGTCCCGACTACCCGGTGAAACGGAGGTTGACGAATGATTGCAAATCCACCGGTCCGGCTGTCAGGGGCGCTGCCCGGCCCCTGGAGCCGGGCGCGCGACTGGCTGACCGGGGCCGAGCTCGGCGACCTGCCCAGCCACGTGCAGCGCGACCTGGACCGGCATCGCCAGCGCAACGAGATCCTCGCCGGATGGATCCAGGCGAGCCTGGTTTTCGTCTTTGCGGTGTTCTACACCCTTTCGCGCAAGACCTTTTCCGAAGACACGATCCTGCGCCCGGTGCCCTGGGCGCTCGGCATCTATGCCGCGTTCACTGCCTGGCGCCTCTACCTAGCCTACCGCAACAAGCTGGGCCATCCGATGCTGATGTGCTCGGTGGTAGTGGATGTGTCGGTGCTGATGGTGACCATCTGGAGTTTCCATATCCAGTACGGCCAGCCTGCCGCCTTCTACCTCAAGGCCCCTACAGTGCTGTACGTGTTCATCTTCATCGCGCTGAGGGCCCTCAGCCTCGCGCCGATCTACGTGCTGTTCGCCGGCGTCTCGGCCGCCGCCGGCTGGATCATCCTGGTGGCGATTGCCATCATGGCGCCGGGCGGCCGTGAACTGATCACACGCGACTACGTCGCCTACATGACGTCACTCCACATTCTGATCGGCGGCGAAGTGGACAAGATCATTTCCATACTCATGGTCTCGGCCCTGCTCGCCATCGCCGCGGCCCGCGCCCGGTCTCTGCTGCATCGCTCGGTCGCGGAGCAGGCCGCCGCCGCGCAACTGTCGCGCTTCTTCTCCCCGGAGATCGCCGCGACGATCGTCGGCTCCGACGAGATCCTCCAGCCCGGGCAGGGCCGGCAGGCCGAGGCCGCGGCGATGTTCGTGGACATGCGCGGATTCACGCGGCTTGCATCCACCCTCCCGCCGCAGGAGTTGATCGCCTTGCTGGGGGAGTACCAGCGCATCGCGGTGCCGGTGATCCGCAGGAACGGCGGCAGCATAACCACCTACCTGGGCGACGGGATCATGGTCACTTTCGGCGCCAC
>CAILKO010000061.1 GCA_903834835.1 uncultured Pseudomonadota bacterium
AGAAGCGCACTGGCGCCTGAGCGCGCTGCCCGCGTTCTGCGCGGGTTTCCGCGATCGCGGCGTGCTGCGTGAGGGCGCTGCGGCCGACATCATCGTGTATGACTACGAGGGTCTCGCTTACACCTTCCCCGAGTTCGTGCGCGATCTCCCGGGCGACGAGTACCGCGCAATGAACCGCGGCAGCGGTTACCGCTACGTGCTGGTGAACGGCGAGGTCACGGTGCAGGACGACGCGCCCACGCATGTGTATTCGGGGGCGTTGCTGCGGAACGGGCGGATTCGGGCGAAGGCGGCGAAGGCGGCGTGAGGGTTGGCAGAGTTGCCCGGGAGCGGGTGAGGCGCGGCGGGTCACGGGCATGGTCCGCCCCAACGTCCATGCGAACGAATCCGAGCGAGCAGCATGAACGCCCCGACCATCACCCGACGCTATCCTCTGCGTGCTTTTGTTGCGGGTGCGCGCTGGCTCGCTAACCCTGTGTCCGAGGGCGGCGCCAAGCAAGTACCCCGTATTCAGCTTTACACCACCGGTCCCGAGATGCTGGCCGAAGTACAGCAGATGCGCGCACACCCGACAGGCCGGCGCATCCTCGCGGACCGGCCCGATCTGGCGGCGACGCTCTCCACGTCTTCTGCGCTCGCGAGTCATCCGCCCGGTAGCCTGGGGCGTGCGCTCCATGACGCCATGAGCGTGCCGGGCGGAATCCCCGGCTACATGCTCGCGGGGTTGATCTACCGCGACGGCTTCTTCGACAGTTACGACATGCCCGACGACGTGCGCTACGCCATCGAGCGCACGCGTTGTCTCCACGACCTGTTCCATGTGCTCACGGGATACGGAACCGATCTGGCGGGCGAGGGGATGCTGATCTATTTCCAGAACGCCTACCGGCAGGCCATCGGGTTCACGCGGGCCGCGATCTCGGCCCAAGGGCTCGGTCCGCTGCTCTTCCTGCGCCCCCGCGTCGGCCAGCAGCGCTGGCGCACGCTCTTGCGCGAGGCGTATGCGCGCGGCACTGCAGCACGCGAGCGCCTGTCCCCGATGTTCGTGTACTGGGAGGAACTGCTGCCGCGCCCCCTTGACGATGTGCGCGAAGAACTGGGAATCACCCCCTTCGATGAGGACACCTCGGACTGGCTGGCGAACACCTGGCTCGGCCGATCCGCAGCGAAGGGTTTCGGGGCCTATGCCCGCGAAGCGGAGCGGGCGCAACTGGCGCGCCGCATCGTGGAAGCCGGCGTGGACTTCCGGGGCTTGATGCGCGCAAGTCCCGAGCGGCAGGCCGGGCTGCGACGCCTGGTGGCGGAGGGTGCTGACGATGCGGCGATTCAGGCGGCTGCGGAGGGCTTGTGTGGCGACGCCCCCGCAAGACGGGCCTTGCCAGCCGGCAATGGCATGTAGCCGGCGGCCAGTTCGCTGCATTCACGCAGACACGCCTTGCAAAAGACCAATACAGAGACCTAGCATCAGGTCTCTGATTCTCCGGCCAAGCGCAACCCGATGCCCCATCAGCTACTTGCCGAAACTGCCGCCAGCATTTCCGAGCTCAAGGCCAACCCGATGAAGGTCGTGGCCAGTGGCAAAGGCATGCCGGTGGTGGTGCTCAATCGCAACGAACCGGCCTTCTACTGCGTGCCGGCCAGTGCTTACGAGGCCATGATGGAAATGGTCGATGATCTGGCGCTGCTCGCATTGGTGAAGGCGCGCCAGCAAGAGGAGACAGTCACGGTTTCGCTCGATGAGCTATGAGCTTGCCTTCAAGGTCTCCGCGCTGAAGGAATGGAACAAGCTGGGTCACACTCTGCGGGAGCAGTTCAAGCGGAAACTCGCTGAACGCCTGAAGGACCCCCACGTCCCCGCCGCCGCTCTGTCTGGGGCCACAAACCTTTACAAAATCAAATTGCGTCAGGCTGGCTATCGGCTCGTCTATTCCGTCGAAGACCAGACAATCACCGTAACCGTTATCGCCGTCGGGAAACGTGACCGGAACGCGGTGTACGACATAGCGATGTCGCGGCTGCACGATCCCGCGTCATCCTGAACTCCTCGTTTCCGCCGCGTCGTCCGCGACTCAGCCCTCCGGCTGCGCCCCATCCTTGAAGTAAGGCTCCACCGCTCCGTTCAGCTTCAGCGTGATCGGGTTGCCCTTGCGATCCACCGCACGGCCCTGCGGCACGCGGATCCAGCCCTCGCTCACGCAGTACTCCTCGACGTTG
>CAILKO010000062.1 GCA_903834835.1 uncultured Pseudomonadota bacterium
CTGACCTCGCGCGCCGCACGGTAGTAGAGGTTCGGCAGCATCACGTAATAGCCGACGCAGGCGATGCGTCGCGCCATGTCGTGCAGTTCCTCGCGCTTGCCGAACGCGTCCATGTAGAACAGCACCACGGGAAACGGCCCGTCTTCCTCGGGATGGACGACGAAGGTGTTCATTGCGCCGTCGGGTGTGGGGATGTCCAGGTTTCGCTCGATCATCGGGGCCTCCTCGGTCCGCGGCCGGTGAGGCCGGATGGTAATCGGTAACCGGAGAACACGTTACAGCCGCATCCGGCTAGCGTTCTGAACTTCTGCGGCTGAGGACGCTTGCGTAGAACATCACCGCCGCGTTCAGACCGAACATCATGGGGAAGCCGGCCGCGGATGCGACAGCGCCTAGGGCGGCCGGGCCGATCAGCTTGACGAGATTGTTGAACGTCAGGCGCAGGCCCACGGTCTCGCTCATTCTTCCTTCCGGCGCACGGTTCATCGTGAGGAGCAGCGTGAGCGGGCTCGCACACCCCGAGCCCAACCCGAACATAAAGCAGACAAGCATGATTGCGCCCGCGCTCTCCATGCAGGGCAGCAGGCCGAAGCACAGCGCTTCCAGCATCAGCGCGCCCGCGAGCAGCCGCGCATCGCCGAAACGCGCGACCAGTCGCATGAGCAGGCTGCGGATCGCGAAGGCCGCGGCCGCGAGCAGCGCGAGCGCCGAACCGCTTGCGCTCGCCGATAGACCGATGCTGTGCCCGTAGACCGGGAGAAAGAACTGGAACATGTCCTGTCCGAGCTGAGCGAGGCCCGACAGCCACAGCAGACGCCAGACGCCGGGCCCGCGCAGCATCGGCGCGCGGGCCGCGGTGGCGGACCCGGATTTCGGGCCGGGCAGCAGACGGCCGAATGTGAAGAGCAGCAGTGCGCCGGAGACCGGCAGCACGACGAGCATCAGGCACGCGAGCGCGTGACCGGCCTGGTCGATTGCGAAGCCGCCGAGCAGCGGTCCGGTGAAGGTGGTGGCACCGCCGAACAGCGTGTAGTGGGCGACGTTGCGCGAACGCGTCTCAGGGGTGCTGAGTTGCGCGAGTACGCCCTGCTGGACGCCGTCAGAGAATGCGATAGAGAGGCCGAAGAGCAGTGCCGAGCAGTAGAGCGCGGGCATCGCATCGACGAGAAACGGCACGAGCGCGCCGGTCGCGCTCGAAGCAAAGCCGAGCGCGAGCAGCCGGTGCGGTCCGTGACGGTCGGCGAGCTTGCCCACCGGCCAGGCCATCAGCAGCGGAAAGACCCAGAGCAGCGCCGCAAGGACGCCGATCGCGTAGACGGGCGCCCCGCGCTCGAGCGCATAGAGCGGCAGGATCAGACGCGCGCCGAAGAAGCAGGTGAAGGTGAGGACGTTCAGCGCGGTGTTGAGGAACAGCGCGCTGCGCAGTCGTTTGTCGGACAAGAGATTACCGGGGGCAGTGTTCGCATCGGATGGTACTTCAAGGCGAGCAGCGGGGATCGTCGAGCTGCGCTCATGCGCGCCACCGTTTCACAAGGCAGGGGTGCGCAGTTCCGTCGATCCTGCTAGGGTTCGCGCCGAGTCAGGACAGACCCGTACCTGGCGTGAGGCACACGACATGGAAGACGCGGCGAAAATTCTGGTGCGACATCCGGACCAGGTGGGCGAATGTCCGGTATGGGATGCGGTGCGCAAGGGTCTCATCTGGACCGACAACCGTTCCAAGCGGGTCTACGCGTACCGGCCCCCTGACGGCGGCGTGGAAACGCTGGTCGACGGGTCACAGGCCTACGCCTTTGCGCTGCAACAGGATGGCTCTCTGCTGCTTTTCCTGTCCGAGGCACGCGTCGCGCTTGCGCGTGATGGCGCTGTTTCAAGCGTGCTCGACGGCCTGCGTGGCGAAGAGACGAAGCGCTTCAACGACGTCCTCGTCGATCGCGCGGGCCGGGTGCTCGGCGGGCTTCTCGATCCCGCCCAGGACGGCTCGGGCGTGCTCTACAGCCTGACGCCCGATCGCAAGGCAACGCGCCTGCTCGATGGCCTGCGTCTGCCGAACGGCATGGCGCTCTCGGCGGACGAACGCCAGCTCTATCTCGCGGACACCTGGGCGAAGCAGATCCTGGTGCTCGACTACGACCCGCATACCGGCGCTGCGACGACGCCGCGCGTGTTCATCGATCTCGCTGCCGAAGAAGGCTATCCGGACGGCCTCACGCTCGATGCGCAGGGCGACATGTGGATCGCGATGACGGAGGCCTGGACGGTGGCGCGTTATGCGCCGGACGGCCGGCTGCGGCAGCGGATCCGCCTGGCTGCGCGCAAACCCACGAGCGTCGCTTTCGGCGGCGCGGACATGCGCACGCTCTTCATCACCTCGGCCGCGCGTCAGGGAACGCCGGGCGAAGAGATCGGTCCGGCGGGCGGGGCGCTACTCAGCATCGCGACGGATACGCAGGGACGGCTCGAAAACCGCACCGACTGGCGCTAGACGGACGCGCCCTGCGCGAAGTTGCTCTTCCAGATCGGCTGCAGCCGCTTGAGCAGCGCCGCATCGAGCGGCCCCTTGCGCACCGCTTCAAGTGCGTCGTCGAGATGGCTGCCGTCCGAGATGCCGGTGATGATCGAGGTTGCATCCGGGTGGCTGAGGATGAAACGGTAGGCCGCAACCGCCATGCTGTCGCCGGTTTCCCGGCACAGGAAGGATAGCTGCCGCGCGCGCGCGACCTCGGCCTTCATCTGATTCATGAGTTTCTCGTTCGAACTGAGCGCGCCACCCGCGAGCGGATGGCGCACGATGGCATCCGACTGCAGGCTCGTGTCGGTGAGCGCGCCGCCCGCGAGTGGCCGCACGATGCCCGTCCCCACCTTGTAGCGGCGCGCCTCGGCCATGACGCCGTCGTAGCGGTAGTCGACTTCGAGCGCATCGAGCCCGTCCACGCCGGCGGTAGGGTTCACGAGGTTGTAGCGCACGTTGATCCAGCGCATCAGCCCGGTCTGAAGAATCTCCTTCACCTGCGCCGACTCGGCATATTCGCAGGACATGCCCGTGTGCAGCGTCTTGCCGTCCTTCTGCAGGCGCGCGATGCCCTCCATCGCTCCCTTCGGGCCCAGATAGTGCTCGACCTCCATCGTTGCGCGGCGCGTTGAGATCCGGCCGTAGAGCTTGCCCGGCGGGTTGTGAATCTGCACGAAGTGCACCGCGTCGACACCCAGCCGGATCAGACTTTCCTCGACGGTATGCACCACGCGCTTCGCGATATCCCCCAGGTGCTCGTCGGCGACCTCGACCTTGGTCGTGATGAAGGGCTTCGCGCCGAGATCGCGCAGCACGCTGCCGAGGTTCGTCTCCGCCCGCCCGCGGCCGTACTCGGGCGCCGTGTCGAAATGATTCACGCCGTTCTCGAGCGCCCGCGCGACCGCCCCGCGCAACGCGCCGTACTCGCCCCAGACGAACAAGCCCGCGTTGTCGCCCGTACCCATGCTGATTTCGGACAGGTCGATGTCGGTGCCTGGTACGCGGCGGTATTTCATGGGGCGGGTCTCGGGGTGGGAGTGGGGGGGATTTTGCCGGATTTTGGGGGTGGGAAGGTGCCTAGGCCGCAGACCCTATATGGCGTCCTACCGGGGATCAGTGTCTATCTCGAATATAGATTGCAATTCTGACCTGCCCCCCACCAGCCGTACCAGCTTAAAGTAGAGAAGTCCGTCGAACTATGGAGAATGACGGACATGAAGAAGAGCAGGTACAGCGAAGAACAGATCATCGGATTCCTGAAGC
>CAILKO010000063.1 GCA_903834835.1 uncultured Pseudomonadota bacterium
CGTGACGTTCCCGCTACCTGTCGTGCCCGAGAAGCTCGCTCCGTTCGACTCCGTGATCGCTACAACGCCCGTCCCGCTTCCGGTGAACGCCACGGTCGTTGCGTTCGTCAGCACCGCACCCGTCGCACCGATCGCCACGTTAGCGCCGAGCGCAGTGAGCGTCACCAGATTGCCTGAGACCGTGCCCCCCGTGCGCGTGATGTTCCCCGCGCTCGCTGTCAGCAACACATTGTCTGTCGTTGCGACATTTCCGTTGAGCGCGATATTTCCCGCGGCAGTAGTCACGTTGATCAGGCCGCCGGCTCCGACCGTGCCGATCGTGCCCCCCGACGCGGCGATCGCATTCACCGTGATCGAACCGTTCGCCACGATGCCTACGATTCCACCTGCCCCACTGGCGGCGGAGCCATTCGCGTTGCCGCCACGGGCGTCGATCGATGTATATGCAACAGTTCCCGCGACGCCCGTGTTGTTGATGAAGACTGAACCACCCGAACCACCTGTCCCGTTGCCCACAACGGTAGACGTGCTGCCTCGAGTATTGACCGTGCCGACACTGACGGTTCCAGCATTCAAAGTATCGATCGTTACGTTCCCACCAAACGTACCGTTGCCCTGTTGGCCTCCAGTTCCAGGAGCACCACCCGCTGTCGTGATGTTCCCGGTGCTGATATTTGACGCTGCGGTCAGTACGACGCTGCCACCTGCTCCTGGCGCCGCAACGGCACTGACACCCGTGGTGTTCAGATTGCCGGAACCGGTGATCGACCCGCTCGCCGCATTGACATTGATCGCACCACCCAGCGTCGTGATATTGCTGTTGATGCTGATGTTCCCCCCTGGGTTGGATGAATTCAGCGTGACACCGAGGGCTCCTGCAGTCGAACTGATCGTGCTGTTGATCGCGATGCTGCCATTGGCATTCAAGGCGAGCGTTGCGGCGCCTCCGGCGGTCTTGCTGATCGAGGCATTGAGCAGGATATCGCCCGCCTGTGTACCGCTTGCGTTGGCAGTTGTAACGGTGACACTGGTTCCGCCGTTCAGACTGCTCTGAATGGTGAAATTGTTTACGATCGAATTGTTGCCCGTCGGGATCCAGGTATTCGATGAATTGCTGGTGTTGTTCGCCGTCACGTTGGCGATGGTCACGTTGTACGGATCAAGCAGCCACGTACCCGCAACGCCGTTCCTTGCACTGGCATCCACGCTGCCGCCAGAAAGCTCCAGGTAGCCCTTGGCTGAGGTTTCGATCAACCCGCCATTGCCGGACAATGACCCCCCGCGCGCGCTGAGCGTTCCGGAAAATCTTGTGTAGTCGTCGCTCCAAACAACAATCTTGCCACCATCACCGGTTTCAAGAGCGTCTGCCACGACTCTTGCCCCGGCTTCAACCAACGTCATGCCTGCATTGCGCTCCGGCCCCAGACCCTGATAGTTGCCGCCAATCAGCGCAGTACCCCCGGCCGCGTTCCCGGATACATCAATCAAGGCACCGTCGAACAGGCCGACCTTCTCGCCCAGGACCTTGACCACCCCGCCGCGCTGGCCGCTGCCCGCGCCCGATGCGTCCAGCATGCCGCTCACGCTCACCACTCCGGACGATCCGCCATCCAGAACGATGACACCATTGCGCTCGGCAAACCCCGTGGCGCGCACAACACCGTTCATATTGATAACTGTGTTCAGCAGCGCATCAGCCGACCTCGCGGACATCAGTACCTGACCACCCGCCGCCTCGACGAGACCCTGATTGCTGACGAGCGAACCCACAGCCGCCGCATCCACGGCGACCTTGATCAATCCGTCGCCGAAGAAATCGAGGGTTACGGCTTCGCCCGCGGCAAGCGCGACCGTGCCGATCCGCGCCGAGATCACCCCGCTGTTGGAAACCTTGTTGCCCAGCAGGGCCACGTAACCGCCGTCACTGACCGTTATCGTGCCCTGGTTGATCACCGAAGCGGTGTTGCCAGGGGTCGAAAACCTGAATCGTCCATCCAGAAAATCTTCGTTGCTAAGGTTCAGCGTCGACGCGACGAGGCCCCCGACGTTGACGCTCGCGGTGGGGCTGAAAAGCACGCCGCTGGGGTTGATCAGGAAGACCTGCCCGTTGGCGCTGAGTTGCCCGTAGATGGCCGACGGGTCGTTACCGATTACCCGATTCAGAATGACCGAGGAAGCACTCGGTTGCACGAACCGCACCAGTTCGCCGGAACCGATACTGAAGCTCTGCCAGTTGATCGCAGCCCTCGCCGTACCCTGAATCACCTGCAGCGTACGCGGATCGGGTGCGGAAATCGTCACGCTCCCCGCCGTCACGACACCATCCGTCGGCATCGCGTACGGGCTCGATGAATAACCCACCTGCATCGCTGCGGCGAGCAGCGCGGCAATCCGCGTCAGGCGGAATTCAGACGCAGGTATCGCGCCGGGATTCCCGCGGTGACTGCGTCTCTGGATCCGCCGTCCATTGTAGGAAAGACGCCGGGCTTTACTCATCTGTTACCCCTTGAAACGCATGAAGGTCCAGCCAAACTCTCGCCTGCCCGCTGACTGTTCCGGACGAGCGCTGCACCCTGGACACACAAAATCTCAGAAATACTTGATCGCGTTAAGCCAGACGCGAGGCGTTCTATTCACCGGATCTGCAACCGGCTGCTTGTCGTCGCCTCGCCAGGCCACTATCGCTTTCACGACAAAATCGTTCGCCCGACCGATATTCAATCCGAGACCGTAGCCCGACAGACCGCGCCTGTTCTGGGTGTCGATGGGTCTCGCGTTCGTGTTAACGGTACTCCGCGACCAGTCGTAGAACGCTGACAGGGAAGCATCCCCCCCGAGAAAATCAATTCTGGGAAGCGCCAAGCGGAGTTCGGCCGACGCCACATACCCGGAATCGCTGCTTGCCTCGCCGCCAGGGTAGGCCCGCACCGCATTCGGCCCACCGAATCCGACGCGCTCGGCGGAAGGAAGATTGCGGGAAGCTTCCTGGCCCAAAAGTGAAAAATACAGGGACGTCGCCGGTGTCAACGCCTGAATTCGGCGTACATCGAAGCTGATTTTCCGAAACGCACCTGCCGTGTGCAGCCCGGCCGGGCTTGCGTCAATCAATGCAACGGCAGGCGTCTCAAGAGTATGTCGGCCGCTCGTGCTGGCGACAGAGAAGGAGGTCACCCCTCCTCCTGCAACGCTGTCGCGAAGGTCCCCAGAGAGTCCCACCCCGAACAGCCGAATACGCCGATCATCCACCGTCCCAACCGAGTCGTTCCGGTCGTGGAGACGCTTGTCGTCGCCAGTCAGACTGCCATAGAGGTTCAGATCACGTGAACGCACGAAGGGATGCAGCACCTGCACGCTGCTTACTAGACCCGAGCCATGCGACTGAAGCGCAGCAAAATCGTTGATCAGGTTGTAATCGACCTTGGAATAGGTCAGCGAGAGCTTGGTGCCGATCGAATTCAACGGAACCAGATACGTCAGCGTGTTCAGCTGGGTCGCACCCTCTTCGGAATAGACCGTGCGAAACAAGATACGCTCATTCATCCGCGTCGCGCTATTCAGAGTCAGGCTCGCGCTGAGACGATTTTCACCGCTGAATCTGCCGCCCCAGTTGTCTCCCTCGAGCGTCCCCTGAGCCATCTGACCCGCGGTTACGTCGAGGACCAGATCCGTCTCGCCGACGGAATCACCGGGCCTTAGTGTCGACTGGACGACCACCCCGGGCAAGTCATTGAGCAACAAGAGCGCGCGCTCAAGAAGCCGTTGCTCGACGATAACGCCTGACTGCAGCGAAGCAACATAGTCAAGGACACGCACCTCGGTCACCGGGGCATCGGGACTCAAATTGATCTGAATCTTACCGATGCGCCCTTCAAGCACGACAATCTCGACTACGCCGTTTGCGATTGCCTGCAGCGGCAGGTAGGCATAGGCGAGGGAGTAGCCACGGGCACGGTAGTAATCCGTAATCAAGCCCGCCGCCTGATTCAATTCGCCAAACGAGAGATCGCGCCCGACAAAAGACTGCAACACGCCCTGCAACTCCGCATCCGGGAATACCGTCACTCCGGTAACGCGAAACCCCCGTACACCTACTTTGATGGGGCTATCCAGCGGTTGTGCAGGTCGCGGCGCCTGCGGCAGAGCGCCTTCAGGAGCGATGCGCGGCGCCTCTCGCGAGGGCCTCAGGGAATCTAGGGTGGTCCCGATATCTGGAGCGGCTGCCGACACAAGCCCGGCGGCGACCAGGAGAGGTAAAAGAAGAGCCTTTTCCCAGGTCCTGAACAGCAGTCTTTGCATAGTCCACAGTCTACACGCGAACAAATTATTTCCGAATGCTAAGCTGCCAATTTTACGGTCTAAATTCATAGGTTTGACGAACAAAACTCTGTGCAAAAACCGCGCACGACGCTCGTGGAACAGCAGTCGTGTGTGCAAGGGAGAGAGGGGTATTATTTGTCTGTCAATTTATGTAATGAGGCGGGGTCTCCTGTTACTTCCCCAAACGTGAGCGGAGTCGCCGACTAGCCCCCCCCCCTGGAGCCCGCTGAATGCAACCGACTGTTGTTCATTTGTTCTGGGCGTATGGTGACCTGAGCACGCTGGAGAGGATGGCCTGTCGCAGCTTCGCGTCGCAGGGATACCGGACCGTGCTCTGGACCTATGGCGACATCGGTAACACGCCCGCAACGGTGGAAGTCAGGAATGCGCGCGATATCCTGCCTGAATCGCGGGTGTTCAAATACAGAAATGGATCGTACGCTGGCTTCTCCAATCTTTTCCGCTACGCGGTCTTGAGCCGGTTCGGCGGCCTGTATGCCGATATGGATGTCGTGTGCCTGACACCGGCATCCGAATTGGGTGCGACGCCATTTCTGGTGAGCGAGCGAACGCCACGCGGTCCCGGCATCAGTGTGACCAACAGCGTCATATTCGACCCTTCTCCAACACGCGGCGACATCATCGATCTCGCGTTCGCGTTCAGCGAGCGATTTCCTGTAGAGAAGCAGCGATGGGGCGATTGCGGCCCGCGACTGCTGAACTCGCTCGCGGCTACCTACCCTCGGATTGCCTTCAAGATACAGGCGCCGGACTTCGCCAATCCGGTTCCGTACTGGGAATGTCCTCGTCATCTTCTGGAACCGGGCGCCCGGTTGCCCGATGAAAGCAGGTTCCTGCACTGCTATAACGAAATGTGGCGCCGCGCCGGAGCCGACAAGGATGCAGCGTTTCCGAGTGGATCAATCATGGCGGAACTCGCGGACCGGTTCCTGTAGGGCTGAGACGCACCGAGCATGCGCGCACCTCGCGAATGCTATGATTCCCGGCGAATTCGCCACGCGCCTGCCCGGGAGAAAATAGCAATGCGAAACACCATCAGCCTCGCCTTACCAGGCACCATACTCGCTCTGGCGTTCGCAGGGCACGCCCCCGCACAGTCGTATCCGACAAGGCCGATAACATTCGTCGTTCCAGCGTCCACCGGATCCTCCATGGACATCATGGCGCGCCAGATCGGTCCGGTGCTTACGCGACGCCACGGTCAGCCCGTAGTTGTGGAGAACCGCGAGGGTGCGAGCGGCAATATCGGCGTGATGCGTGTCGTGAAGGCGCCCGCCGACGGCTATACGGTGCTCGTCGCCGCCAATACGATTTCCACTGCACCCTGGCTCTACAAGGATCTCGAATACGATCCTGTGATCGATCTCGTGCCGGTCGCCAAGCTGAACGTGACGAAGTTCGGACTCGTGGTGAATCCCGCCGTCGAGGCGAAGCGCACGAGCGAACTCGTTGCGCTTGCGAAGAAGGATCCTGGAAAACTCAATGCGGCCTCTTCCGGCGCGCTGACGCCGCAGCGCCTGCTGCTCGAACTCTTCAACCAGACGGTAGGGGTCGAAATCACGCACGTTCCGTACAAGGGCGTCGCGGGCGCGGTGACTGGACTGATGTCGGGCCAGGTCCAGGCCATGTTCACCACGGTGCATTCCGTGCTGCCCCAGGTCGGCGCGGGCACGCTTCGCGTGCTGAGCATCGCGTCGAACAAGCGCGTCCCCTGGTTTCCGGATGTCCCGACTATGGCCGAGGAAGGTATCGCAGGCGTTGACTCGGACGGCTGGGCCGCGCTGTTTGTCCCGGCGAAGACGCCGTCCGATATCGTCCGGCGCCTGAGCGAAGAAACGCTGTCCATCATCTCGCAGCCGGAGTTGCGTGACACGGTGCTCAAGCAGGGCGTGATCGTCGACCCCGCCGGGCCGGAAGAACTCGCCGCCCTGCTCAAGCGCGACCTCGCAAAATGGCAGAAGGTGGTCGCGCGAGCAGGCATCAAGCCCGAATAACCGATTTGGGGACTGGAGGGCCGGAGTCGGACGGACTTCGGCGTCCGGGTCTCAGACTTCGGGCTTAAGACCCAGAAGCTTCATGGTGTCCACATAGGACTTCACGATATGGTCCGGGCTCGGATCGGCCGTGAATCCGAAGTTCTCCTTGGCGCGCGAAATATCCATGACGAAGTTCTGCGCGCCGCTCCGGTCTTCGCCATCGCCAATCACGATCTTCGAACCGGGGAAGGCGCGCATTGCGGCCGCCGCATATTCCTTCAGCGTGATACCCGACCCGGTGCCAATGTTGTAGAGGTCGTACTTCAGCGTCGTTGCCTGGAGCGCCGACACGATGCCGCGCGCCGCGTCGTCGTTGTAGATCGTGTCCGAGCGTGAATCACCGCCCTCATCGACCGTGAGCAATTTTCCCGCCATTGCACTCTCGACGATCAGGCTGGATCGGCTGAAATGCCCGCCGTGGCGCGATATCTTGCCCGGCCCGACGGTCGTGGCGAAACGCAGCGACGCAACTTCAATGCCGTGCTTCTTCATGTACCAGGTGCCGAGCTGCTCGGCGGCCACCTTTGCAATGCCGTATACCGTGAACGGATACGGACGGATGTCTTCCGGCATCGGCAGATACTCGGGGCCGGCGTGCCTGCCCGGAGGCCGGCCATAAGCACCCTTGCTGCTCGCAAGTATCACCCTGCTCACCTTGTTCTTCACCGATGCGGAAAGGATGTTCGCGACACCCTCGACGTTGATCCGTATGCCGAGCGCGGGATCTTCTTCCGCAGCAGAAGGCAGGACCGCGCCGAGGTGGGCGAGATGCGTGATGCCGTGCGCGCGCACGACGTGGTCCGTCACCGCCGGATCGGTCACGTCGCCTGCAACCAGATCGCATTTATCCCGAATGTCCCTGATCAACGCTGGATCGGCCGCGCGCGACATCACGACCGGCCGGTGCCCCTGCGCGACCAGTCGGCGTGTCACAAAATGCCCGATGATGCCATTACCTCCTATGACCAGATACTTGCTCATGTGATCCCCTTCTCCTTTCGGCGCCTGCCGGCGCGACTGCGGTCGACCGCGATTATCGCCCGCGTCGCGATTTCGCGCAGCCCTTGTCCGAAGCTTGCGCGTCGCATCGTGTGCATAATGCGCATACAGATAGAGTCCGTATCCAGGAGCAAGGAATGAACGCCGTCGCCAGCAAACCAACCAACCGGCCCGATTCACCTCGCGCGCTCGATGAGGCGGCAGCAGCGCTCGGCAGCGGTATCGCCGGCCGCGCCGCCGATACGGAAGCAGACCGATGCGTCGCGAAGCGCTCGATCGATGAAATGCTCGATGCCGGCCTTTTCGGCGTCGTCGGTGCCCGCTCTCACGGCGGTCTGGAACTTGGCATCGAGGCACTGGTACGCGCTTCCATCCGAATCGGCGCGGCTTGCGGCTCGACAGGCTGGGTCTACGGCGTGCTCGCCGGCCACAGCATCATGATCAACCTGTTTCCGGAGAAGGCGCAGGCTGAGGTTGCTGCGAACGCTCGCGCACTGATTGCGACCGTGTTCCGCCTGGGCGGCGAGGTCGTTCCCGTTGAGGGCGGCTACCAATTGACGAATGGCATCGGCCGATTCTGCAGCGGTGTCGATCACGCGTCCTGGATCCTCATCGGCAACCAGGTCATCCGCGAGGGCCAGCCTCCGGAACAGCGCTTCTTCCTGCTGCCGCGCTCGGAAGTCGAGGTGATCGACGACTGGCACACCATGGGCATGCGCGGCACCGGCAGCAAATCGATCCGGATCGCCGAGGCATTCATACCCGAGCACCGCACAGCGCGCATTGCGGAAATGCTGAACGGCACGGCCCCTGGGGCAAAGCTCCATGCAAACCCGCTGTACAAGATGAGCTTCTACGACGTGACACCCTTCTCCGTTGTCGGCCCGCCGCTCGGCATGGCGCTTGGCGCGATCCGCAACTTCGAAACCGCCCTCAAGAAGGGGCTCGCAACTGCGGGTACCGCTCCGGATACTGACGCACGCCTGCTGCGTCTCGCACGCGCGTCGGCCGAGGTCGATGCTGCGATCGCGCTCGTCCTTGCCGATGCACGCGAGATCGACAGCGCCACCTCGCCCGCGCAGTTCACCCTTGCAGACCGCAAGCGCTGGCCGCGCAACTGGACGTGGGCAGTGCAAACCGCGCGCAATGCGGTCAATTCACTCTACGAGGTTTCGGGCGGCACATCAATCTACGATCAGTCGCCGATCCAGCGCATCTGGCGCGACATCAATTCCGCTGCCCAGCACTTCGTGCTTACGCAGGACAATGCAGCGCTCGACTACGCCCGTGCGATAGCCGGTCTTGAGACCGCGACCTTCGTCGCGCGCAAGCCGACACAGATCTGAACGTGAATTTCACTAAGCCACTCTCTGGAAAGGATGACCCATGCATTTCGTAGTCTGGTGTATCGATCGCCCGGGTGCCGCCGACGTGCGTCAGGCGGCCCGGCCCGCCCATCGCGACTGGCTGGACAAGTACAAGGGCACAGTGAAGCTGGGCGGGCCGCTCCTCGGGCTCGATAACGTGACGAGCATCGGATCGATCATGATCGTCGATGCGCCCGACGAAGCGACTGCAAAGAAAATCTATGCGGAAGAGCCCTATGCGGTCGCAGGCGTGTTCCAGAGCGTGACCATGCTGCCGTTCCGCTGGGTGGTAGATCCGCCGAAATAAGTCGGCTATCGCTCAACCGGTCGTGCACAGCAGATCAGCAGCTCGCAGACCAATCATTGCGGCGGGCAGGAACGTGTTTGCACTCGGCACGACCGGCATGATCGATGCATCGGCGACGAAGAGGCCGGCTGTCCCATGTACCGCGCAGCCCGGGGAGACGACTGCCATCGGATCCGATGCTGGCCCGATCGCGCAGGTTCCTGCGACATGAAACATCGGGGCAGCGCTCTGCTTCAGGAGCGACCGGAATTCTGCGAACGCCTCCGAAAGAGCGTTTGCCGGAAAAAGGCGCCCCGATCCAAGCGCACTGCTCAGCATCCGGCGCCGGCTGTACCGATTCGTCAGTAGGAGACTCCCGAGAGAAGCCTGAACCGACGCCAACGTCCCTGGCCGGTTCAGTCGCTGCAAAGGCGGCACCGCCGGCAACAGAAATACTTCCTCGTATGCGTCCGAGAGTGCCGGATCCGAGAGCAGCCCCAGGACAGCCTTCAATCCATGAGCCAGGCGTCCTTCATCCTCCGGTGTATCGACCATGTTGAACGCGACATGAGTGTAAAAGGTCGTGCCCTCGCGCCTCAAGCTGACCCTGCCGCGTGATGTCGGGGCATACAGAAAAATGCCTGCAATGGCAATCTTGCGGCCAATGGCGCGCATGCCGGTGCGCCCGATGAATGCAAGCAGCAGATCGCCGCGACCGCCTCCAACGCCGGAAGAAAGCCGCGCGCAGGCAACACCGTAATTGCGCAGAAGGGGTGCCTGGCGTTCCGATGGCGCGAGCGTCAGACCGAGGTTCGCGCAGACATGATTCTGCAGATTGCGCCCGACGCCCGGAAGGTCAATCCGCGTGGTTAGGCCCAGTGCTGCCAGATCCGCCGCCGGGCCGATGCCCGAGCGCATCAACAGCGCGGGCGAGTGGATCGCGCCCGCGCAGACGATCGTCCGCTGCGCCTCGATTTGCAGCGATTCGCTCCCGCGCCGCGCGCGTGCACCGCACACCGTGCCGTCCCGCCACGCAAGCTCCGTGACTTCGGTATCGGTGAGGATGCGCAGATTCGCCCGCTGTCTCACCTGCGGTGTGAGAAAAGAGTGCGCAGCGGACGCCCGAACGCCGGCATCCTGGCTCAGAGGAATCTGGAAGAAACCGTCGCTCTCCGTAGCGTTGATGTCGGCGCCATACTCCAGCCCGGCTCGTGCCGCAGCCCGTTCGAGGCGACGTATGTATCCCGGCCAGTCTTCACGTGGAATCCGTCTCACCAGGAACGTCCCCGGGAGCGGATCCTTTGCGAAGCCTTGCAGACGGTGAAAATAGGGCTCGACATCCGACCATCCCCAGCCCGAGGCGCCACGCTCCAGCCAGCCGTCATAATCGGCAGCAAGCCCGCGCATGGCCCACATGCCCATCACGCTTGTCCCTCCGCCCATGATTCGACCCTGCGAGAATGCACGCGGGGGGCCGCCGCGCACGCCAGTCGCCGAGAGGCCCGACCATCCGTACGCGGGATTCGAATAGGAGCGCGGGAATATGTCGGAGATATCCGCGGGCACCGCACCGGGCGGCGTGTCCGCTCCTGCTTCCACGAGGATCACCCGTCGGTCAGGGTCCTCGGAAAGACGCGATGCGAGCACCGCACCGGCAGCGCCGCCGCCGATAACCAGAAAATCCGCATCGGCACCCACGCCTCAGTGCAAAACGCCGTGGCGGTCTGAAGCGGGCCGGCCTTGAAGCACGCGTGTCATCTCAACCCTCGCCAGGCTCGTAGTCGCGCTCCGGCGCATCGAGCGCCGCGGCACCTTTCGCGGGAATGAAGTTCGGTGCATGGTCGTAGATCGCGAGGAACAGCGATCCGCGCTCTGACAGGAGCGGACCGTAGTTCAAGCCTTTCTGCTCGAACTGCATGAAGCCTGGACCGAAACGCTTGCTGCTCGTGCAGATGCGCCATTCGCCTTCCAGGATGTAGTGGAAGACGTCGCCATCGTGACTGTGGCGCTCGACCACCACACCCGCGTCGTGCTTCACGAGATAGAACCACGGGCCCTGATCGCCGCGACCGAAATACTTGCAGTACACGCCGGGAATATCCGCACCGCCGAATCCCGGGGTGTCCTTCAATGCGAGCCAGGGCAACTCGCTCTCCATGGCAAACGCCACCTTCGCCTGACTGAAAGACATCCCTGCCTCCATTTCTCCGCATCCGGTTCACCCGTGTCCGCGCCGATGCTAGACCGGCGAACCGACCCCGGCAAGCGGCGGCACAGTGCGTGCAATAATCACCTGCCGGGATACCCCGGCGTATTCCGGCGGGGGAGCCATGGCGGAGAGGATCTGGGACCGTTTTCTGACGGAGCAGGACAAGGCGCATCTGCGCCTAAGTCCGCACAAACCTGCCGGCTTCGGGACGCGCCCGGCTCTGCTGCTCATCGACCTCTACCGGGCCGCGTTTGGTGACCGCCCGGAGCCGCTGCTCGAATCGATCAAGACCTTTCCATCGAGCTGCGGACTCGCCGGCTGGGATGCTCTGCCCCGCATCCAGCGTCTGCTCGCACTGTGCCGCGAGCTTTCCATGCCGATCGTGCACGTGACGATGCTCACCGACAGCGGCGTGCCCGGATGGTTCGTGCCGCGCGGCGCGCCGCCCGGACAGGTCCCCGCCTCGCTGCGGGGGCGCACGGATCTCCACGAGATCATTCCGGAAGTCGCTCCGCGCGAAGGCGAGGCCGTGATCCGCAAGGTCTCGCCCAGTGCATTCGCGGGTACACCGCTCCTCGCGCATCTGAACTACCACGACGTCGACACGGTGGTGATCTGTGGCGAGAGCACGAGCGGTTGCGTACGGTCCACCGTGGTGGATGCCCGCGCGAACCGGTTCCGCGTAGTGCTCGGGGAGGACTGCGTGTTCGACCGGCACGAATCGGCCCATGCGATGAATCTGTTCGACATGGATCAAAAGTACGCCGACGTGATGCCGCTCGATGCAATCGAGGCGCACCTCAGGCGATGGAAGGCCGCGCAGGGCGGCTGAGTCCCGCAGGCGCCCGCGCCTGTTTCAGAGAAGGAGCCACAGCATGAACGACACTCCAGCTTATCCAGGCGCGAAGACCTCCATGGTCTCGTTCGGCAATCGCGTCCAGGCCTTCCTCGCCGTACCCGACCGCGGCAACGCTCCGTTCGGCGCCGTGATCCTCGGACATGAGCGCTACGGACTACTGCAGCACACGCTCGATCTTTGCGCGAAGTTCGCGGCCTACGGCTTCGTCGCCGTGGCGCCTGACCTGTTCTCGCGCTGGGACGGGAACAAAGCTGCACTCAACCGCGGCGACATCATCGTGCCCCTGTCAGACGACGACATCCGCTCCTACATGAGCGACAGCCTGGACTTTCTGCTCGCCCATCCGCAGGTGGATCCCAGGTGGATCACGGCCATGGGCGTATGCCAGAGCGGCGACTATCCGCTGGTGCTGAACAGCGTGCGCCCGGAGATCGCGGCCAACATCGTCGTGTACGGGGGAGCCCAGAAAGACATGTGGGAACTCAACGAGCGTCGCACGGAGACCTACGAATCGATGATCGAACGGATCAGCGCGCCGGTCCTGGGCATCTGGGGCGAGGACGACTTCGTGATCTCCATCCCCGACGTGCAGCGACTGCGCGATGCACTGGAGCGTGCGCGCAAGACCTACGAATTCACGCTCTTCCCGCACATGCCGCACGGATGGTTCAACAGCACCATGCCCGGCCGCTACCGCATGAAACAGACCGATGAGGCCTGGCGCCTGATCATCGATTTTCTGCACCGTGTGCGTCAGGGTGCCTTTCCTCCGGATCGGGTTCACTGGCGCTGGGTGTCCGATACCGCACTCGACTACGATTTCACCAAGAAGGTCCGGCTCGCCTGAGGCAGCCAGCGATCTCGCTACGAGCAAGCAATGAAATTCGGTTACTACCAGCTGAACACCTACTACCCGGAACTCGACGGTCCGGCGCCCGAACTCTACCGGAAGTTCCTAGAGCAGACAGACGTGGCGGAAGCCTGCGGTTTCGACACCGCCTGGTTCACCGAGCACCATTTCCGACGCTTCGGAGGAATGGTGCCGAGCAGCCTGATGATGATGGCCGCGGTCGCACAGCGCACACGACGCATCCGCCTGGGCAGCGCGGTGGTGATCCTGCCGCTGCACCATCCTGTCAAGGTCGCGGAAGAAGTTGCGATGGTCGATCTGCTCTCCGGCGGCCGGGTCGACGTGGGTATCGGGCGCGGCATGGGGAACCTCGAGTACCGGATGTTCCAGGCCGACTGGCCGAGCGCCCAGGATCATATGGAAGAATCCATTGCCATACTGCGCGCAGCGTGGACGGAACGCCCCTTCTCCTGGCACGGCAAGTTCCATGATTTCCCGGCCGAAGTGAACGTGCTGCCCGAGCCGGTGCAGCGCCCTCATCCGCCGATCTGGGTGACCGCGAACGTGAGCGAGGCGCACTTTCGCTGGATCGGACTGCAGGGTTTCAACCTGATGACCCTGCCGTGGATCCTGCCGAATCTGGCGCGATCACGCGCGCTGATCGACATCTACCGGGATGCGCTCGCCGAGGGCGGTCACGACCCGTCTAAGCATGATGTGCTTGCGATGTTTCCGACCTACTGCGGCGAGAGCCCCGCGGCAGCGCGCAGGGAAGCCGAACCGCACTGGCTCAATTGGCGCGCAATGGCACAGGACGAGGCGCGCGAGGCGCCGCCTCCCGTGCAGCAGGCGATCGGCCGGCTGTCCTGGGACGTGATGGCAGGCGAGTCACGCGCCATCTTCGGTGACCCGGCCGAGTGCCGTGCGAAGCTGGCGGAAATCCGCGATGCTCTGGGCATCACGCACGCTGCCGGCGTCTACCACTTCGGCGGCCTCGCTCAAGAGCGGGTCCTGGCCTCGATGCGCCTGTTTGCGCAGGGCGTGATGCCCTCGCTGCGCTGAACGCGGAACCACCGGAAGAAAAGGGCGATTCGCGATAGCACATAGTAACATATTCGTTACTATGTGCCAAGGGTTGCCACAATTTTCTTCCTCTTTTCGGGCGGCTCAGCGACTCAGGGACTGCCCCCCGTCGACAACCAACGTCTGGCCCGTGATCCAGCCCGCTGCATCGCTCGCGAGAAACAGGATCGCCGCCGCAACGTCCTCCGGTCTGCCGAAACGCCCGAATGGAATCCGGCCGCGGGTGGATTCGTACAGACCGGGATCCGATTTACGCCGCCGCTCCCACAGCCCGCCGGCGTGCTCGGTCGCCCCCGGTGCCACGACGTTCACGCGTATGCGCTGCGGTGCGAGCATCATGGCCTGACTCGTAGCGTAGTGATTCAGCGCCGCCTTGATCGCGCCGTAGGCAGGCAGCCGCGCATAAGGCCGGTATGCCGCGGTGGAACTGACATGCACGATGCTGCCGGCAGAGCGCGCCAGATACGGCTGCGCCGCGCGCGACGCGCGCGAGGCACCGAGCAGGTCAACCTGTACGAGCTGCAGCCAGTCCTCGTCGGTATCAGCGCCGCCGAACGCAGAAGCATTGTTGACCAGCACATCAATGCCGCCAAGCGCAGCGGCAGCTTCGTCGATGAAGCGCTGCAGCGCCGCGGAATCCCCCACGTCGCACTGCGCGCCATGCACACTGCGCCCCGTCGCCGCAATCTCGCCGGCGGCGGCGCGCAGCGCCTCCCCGCCGCGCGCGCAGATCGCGACATCCGCGCCGGCCGCGGCAAATGCGAGCGCGGCCGCCTTGCCGATGCCCTTGCTTGCCCCGGTAAGGACAACCCTGCGTCCTTCGAACGCGGCCGGCATGGGGCGCGCCTGGAAGCTCAGTCCTTGGCCGCGAAGAATCCGAGCACGAGCTTGTTGAACTCTTCGGCACGCTCCCACTGCGCCCAGTGGCCGGTCTTGCCGAACACGTGCAGGCGCACATCGGGGATCTGGTTCAGCATCATCCACGCGTTGTCGAGCAGCACGGTGCGGTCGTCGCGCCCCCAGATCACCAGCGTCCTCTGGCTGATCCTGTCGAACTCTTTCCACAGCGGCCCGAGCGTGCCTTCGCTGCGCGGCGAGAGCATCGGGTTCGCCTTGAGCTCGGGCTGATTGCTCGCCTCGAAACGCATGTTGAACAGCGCATCCGTGATCGCCGAACGGTCGTACACCATGCAATCCAGAAACTTGGTCAGCTTGTCCTTCGTCGGGCCTTCGCCTTCGTAGTAATTGAAGATGTGCTTGATGCCTTCGGACGGCACCGGCGTCAGCATCGGCAGACTGCCGCCCGGCCCCATCACGACCAGACGGTCGCAGCGATCGGGCGTATCGAGCGCGAGACGGATCGCAGTTCCGCCGCCCAGAGAGTTGCCGACCAGATGCGCGCTCTTGACTCCGATCGCATCCATGACGTGGCGCGTGGAATCCGCCAGCATCTTGAATATCTCACCCTTGAACTTGGGCTTGTCGCTCTGCGCAAAACCGAGGAAGTCGGGCATGATGACGCGGTAGTTTTCCGCAAAGGCATCGATGTTCTTCTGGTAGTTCGCCCAGGCGCTCGCCCCCGGTCCGCCGCCATGGAGCAGCATGACTGCCGGCGCATCCGCCCGGCCGGCCTCGTGGTAGTGGATCTTGTGCCCGCCCGCAGTGACAAATTTGCTGGTGCCTTCGGCAGTGAGTGCCATGCCTTCCTCCTGGAGTGGACGTGCGCCGCACGCAACTGCGGCCGCAACCGGATTGAACTGATCGGGGCGCACATGTTAATGAATTTCCGCGGGCCAGTACTGCATGGCCGGCCCCGGCGCGGCACTGTTTCGCAGCCTGTCCGGGTATCATGGCCCTGCGGCAGCCTGCCCGCATTCCTCGTTACGGCCACCTCCTCCCGCCATGAAATTCTGCTCGAACTGCGCCGCACCCGTCGTCCACCGCATCCCGCCGGGCGACAGCCTGCCGCGCTACCTGTGCGTCGCCTGCGGCGAAATCCACTACCAGAATCCGAAGCTGATCGTCGGCACGCTGGCCGAGTGGGAAGGCAGGCTGATGCTATGCCGGCGTGCGATCGAACCGCGCTACGGCTACTGGACGCTGCCGGCCGGCTTCATGGAAAACGGCGAATCCACCGCCGAGGGCGCGGAACGCGAAACGCGCGAGGAGGCGGGCGCACGCATTGCGATCGGCGAGGCCTACTCCATGATTTCCGTTCCCCAGGCAAACCAGGTCCACGTGTTCTACCGTGCGCGCCTGAATGACATCGACTTCGCCCCGGGGGAGGAATCGCTCGAAGTGGCCTTGTTCGCGCCGGATGCGATTCCCTGGACGGACATTGCCTTCAAGACGGTCGAAATGACGCTGCGCCACTGGATCGAGGATCGCAGCCAGGGACGCTTCGGCTTCCATAGCGCCTCGCTCGAGCGTCCCTGACGCCGCCCGTCCCGGCTAGCCCCGGCTCTGAATATCGGGGGTTGCCGAGATCTTGTGGATCGACAGATCCGCACCCTCGAATTCTTCCTCCTCGCTCATCCGGAGTCCGAAAAGCGCCTTGATGATGGCGTAGGTCAGTCCTCCTCCGATCACGGCGACGACGATGCCAAGGACTGTACCGGTAAGCTGGGCCATGAAGCTCACCCCGCCCAGCCCGCCCAGAGCCTTGGAGCCGAAGATGCCGCACGCGATGCCGCCCCAGGCACCGCACAGACCATGCAGCGGCCACACGCCCAGCACATCGTCGATCTTCCAGCGGTTCTGTGTCAGGGTGAAGAGCTGCACGAACAGCACGCCTGCCACGGCACCGACGACGAACGAGCCGCCAGGGTGCATGACATCCGAACCTGCACAGACGGCGACCAGGCCCGCAAGCGGCCCGTTGTGCACGAAGCCCGGATCATTGCGCCCTACGATCAGCGCCGCGAGCGTGCCGCCCGCCATCGCCATGAGGGAATTGATCGCGACCAGGCCGCTGATCTTGTCCAGAGTCTGCGCCGACATCACGTTGAATCCGAACCACCCCACGGAAAGTATCCAGGCGCCGAGCGCGAGAAAGGGGATCGAGGACGGCGGGTGCGACATCACGCGGCCGTCCTTGGTGTAGCGGCCCCGTCGGGCGCCGAGCAGCAGCACCGCCATGAGCCCTATCCATCCGCCGACCGCGTGCACGACCACCGAACCGGCGAAGTCGTGGAACTCTTCGTTGAAGGCGTCTTTGATCCAGGCCTGCACACCGAACTTCTGATTCCAGGCGATGCCCTCGAAGAACGGATAGACCAGCGCAACGATGACGAAGGTCGCGAGGAGCTGCGGATAGAACCTTGCCCGCTCCGCGATGCCGCCCGAGACGATCGCCGGCACCGCACCTGCGAAGGTGAGCAGGAAGAAGAACTTCACGAGATCGTAGCCGTTCTTCGCCACCAGCTGCTCGGCGCCTACGAAGAACCACACACCATAAGCGACACCGTATCCGACCAGAAAATAGGCCACGGTGGACATGCAGAAGTCGACCAGGATCTTCACCAGCGCGTTCACCTGGTTCTTCGCGCGCACCGTACCCAGCTCGAGGAATGCGAACCCCGAATGCATCGCGAGCACCATGATTGCGCCGAGCAGCACGAACAGGACATCGGATCCGTTTTTCAGGACTTCCATCGCTTCTCCCCCCGGATTGTTCTGGTTATCATGGGTCGTGCCCGAAACAACCCGACCCCCAATTTTGATGGGCCGCAATGTTAAGTGATTTGAGCCACGTTGCTCGCAGGGTTTCGAATTTCCATGCGGTCACGCCGTGATTCCATGGCTTCGCGGTGACGCGCCTTTCCCGCGGATCGACCGCGCCCTCTCCGAGCCGAACGGACTGCTCTGCGCGGGTGGAGACCTCTCGCCGGCACGGCTGCTCGACGCCTACCGGCACGGCATTTTCCCCTGGTACTCGGGCGATGAACCCATACTCTGGTGGTCGCCCGACCCGCGCATGGTGCTGTTCACCGCTGAGCTCAGGGTCTCGCGCTCGCTCGCCAAGAGCGTGCGTAACAAGGGCTACGCGCTACGCGTGGACAAGGCCTTCGACGCGGTGCTCGATGGCTGCGCGGCACCGCGCGACGACCAGCCAGGCACGTGGCTCGGACGGCCGATGAGAGAGGCCTATCTGCGACTCCATCGCGCGGGTTTCGCCCATTCGTTCGAGACATGGAAGGATGGCGAAATGGTCGGCGGCCTGTATGGTGTCGCGATCGGACGGATGTTCTTCGGCGAGTCGATGTTCTCGCGCGCCACCGATGCATCCAAGGTCGCACTCGTCGGATTGGTGCGCCACCTGCGCCTGCGCGGCTTTCCGATGATCGACTGCCAGATGAACACCCGCCTTCTCGCCTCGCTCGGCGCGCGCGAGATCTCCCGCGCGGAGTTCTCGCACAGGCTCGTGCAGTTGGTAAACTCGCCCGCAACGCTCGCTGCCTGGTCGGAGGACGATCCGCCGCGCGAAACTGAAGGGATCGAGACCTGACAGCGGCCTCGCACCCGGATCCAGCCATTCGGTTACGAGGGGCCGATGTGTCGCAACTGAACGATCTGCCGCATGCCGTCCTGCAGTTCTACGTGACGGCACCCTACGCCTGCAGCTACCTGCCGGACCGGCAGGCGCGCTCGCAGGTTGCGACTCCCAGCCACCTCATCAACACCGAGCTCTATGGCGACCTGGTCAAATCCGGGTTCCGGCGCAGCGGGATTTTCACCTATCGGCCGCACTGCGATACCTGTCGTGCCTGCATCCCGGTGCGGATCCCGGTCGAACGATTCCAATCCGATCGTGCCCAGCGACGCGCCTACCGCCGACACGGCGATCTCGCGGCAAGCGTTCAGCCGCTGAAGTTCCGCCTCGATCACTATGCGCTCTACCTGCGCTATCAGGCGCGGCGGCACTCCGGCGGCGGCATGGACAACGACAGTCGCGACCAGTACTCGCATTTCCTTCTCCAGAGCCGGGTCAACACCCAGCTGGTCGAATTCCGCGAGGCCGGGCAACTGGTCATGGTCTCCATCGTGGACGTCCTGTCCGATGGCCTATCCTCGGTCTATACCTTCTTCGACCCGGACTGCGCAGGGGCGAGCTTCGGCACCTACAACATCCTCTGGCAGATCGAGACCTGCCGACAGCTCGGCCTGCCCTATCTCTACCTGGGCTACTGGATCGGAAAGAGCCAGAAGATGGTCTACAAGTCGCGCTTCGCCGCTATTGAAGGCCTGGCTGCGGGCGTGTGGCAACCGCTTGCGGACGCCGCACGGGTCTGAAGCCCTTGCCATGGTGTCAATGGCGCATGCCCGCCAAGAAGCGCTCGTAAAATAGGCGCATGCTCTATACGCTCGCGCGCCCGTTTCTTTTCGCCCTCGATCCAGAAGAAGCCCATGTACTTGCACTGCGCCTGGCTGACCGCGCCCGTGCGGCGGGCCTGTTGCGTTTCGCCGCCTGCCCCGCCGAGGGGACTCCGGTCGAAGCCATGGGGCTGCAGTTCCCGAATCCGGTCGGCCTGGCCGCCGGACTCGACAAGAACGCGGCGCACGTCGACGCGCTCGCCCAGCTCGGATTCGGCTTCATCGAGGTCGGGACAGTCACCCCGCGCCCGCAACCGGGCAATCCGAAGCCGCGCATGTTCCGCATACCGGAGGCACGCGCCCTGATCAACCGGCTGGGCTTCAACAATGTCGGCCTGGACGATTTCCTGCGCAACGTGGAGCGCATCAGCTGGCGCGGCATACTCGGCGTGAACATCGGCAAGAATTTCGACACACCGATCGAGCGTGCTGCCGACGACTATGCCATCGGGCTCGAGCGCGTCTACCGTCACGCGGCTTACGTGACGATAAATATTTCTTCGCCGAACACTCAGGGCCTGCGCGCGCTGCAGGAGAAGGAACAGCTCGACGCCCTGCTTGGACGCCTGGCGGCTCTGCGCGAACGACTCGCCGACACCCATGGGCGGCGCGTGCCGCTCGTGCTGAAGATCGCGCCCGACCTGGATGAGACGCAGATCCGTGAAATAGCCGACGCCCTGCGCCGCCACCGCTTCGATGGCGTGATCGCAACCAACACGTCGATCGCGCGCGATGCGGTGCGCGAGTATCCCGAAGCCAGGGAACAGGGCGGGCTCTCCGGCGCGCCGATTTTCGATGCTTCAACCCGGGTGCTCGGCATGCTCGCCTCGCAGCTCGCGGGCGAAGTGCCGATCATCGGGGCGGGGGGCATCCTCTGCGGCGCCGACGCGCGGCGCAAGCGCACCGCCGGCGCGAGCCTGGTACAGCTCTATACGGGGCTCATCTATCAGGGCCCGCGCCTCGTAGGCGAATGCGTAAAGGCTCTCGTGTGAGCCAGTACGCCGAACGCATCGACGCGCTGCTGCCCCAGATCCAGTGCCGCAAGTGCGGCTACGACGGTTGCGCACCCTACGCGAGCGCGATCGAACGGGGCGAGGCCGCCATCAATCGCTGCCCGCCGGGCGGCGACGCGTTGATCGCAGCGCTCTCCATGCTCACCGGAAGGCCAACGCTGCCGCTCGACCCTGCCTGCGGCCCGACCTCAGCGCGACAGATTGCCTGGATAGACGAATCGCGCTGCGTGCGTTGCACGCTGTGCATCCGCCCCTGCCCCGTGGACGCGATCGCCGGGGCACCGAAGCAGTTGCACACCGTGCTAGCCGATTACTGCACCGGATGCGGACTCTGCCTGCCCCCCTGCCCGGTCGACTGCATCGAGATGCGTCCGCTTCCAGACCCGTCCTGGAGCAAGCCGCAGGCTGATCAGGCACGGAGCCGCCACGCCGCACGCCAGATTCGTATCGCCGTGCAGACGGCGCAGGACGAGGCCCGCAGGGCAGCGCGAGCGGCGCCCCGCGGCGCTTCGGAGATCGCCGAATCCGCGCGACGCAAGGCGGTCATCGATGCAGCGCTCGCGCGTGCGACTGCGAAGCGCGCGGCGCGCGCAAACCCGGGTTCGGGCCGACCATGAATCCCGCCAAACGACAGGAAATTTACCGCCGTCTGCGCGAAGCGAATCCCAGCCCCACGACCGAACTCGTGTACAGCAGCCCTTTCGAACTGCTGGTCGCAGTCGTGCTCTCGGCACAGGCGACCGACAAGTCCGTCAACAAGGCGACCGCCGGGCTCTACAAAATCGCGAACACACCGGCAAAGATGGCTGCACTCGGCGTCGCCGGCCTCGAACCCTATATCCGGACGATCGGCCTGTACCGCACC
The DNA here is from genome assembly GCA_903834835.1 of uncultured Pseudomonadota bacterium. Classification (GTDB taxonomy): domain Bacteria; phylum Pseudomonadota; class Gammaproteobacteria; order Burkholderiales; family SG8-39; genus CAILKO01. The sequence continues at coordinate 21,279 of CAILKO010000063.1, forward strand.
AAAGCGAAGAACGTGATCGCGCTGTGCGGAATTCTGCTTGGCGAGCACGCCGGCGAAGTGCCCGCCGAGCGGGAGGCGCTCGAGCGCCTGCCCGGTGTCGGACGCAAGACCGCGAATGTGGTCCTGAATACCGCCTTCGGCCAGCCGACCATCGCGGTCGATACCCACATCTTCCGCGTTGCGAATCGCACCGGACTTGCGCCCGGCAAGGACCCGCTTGAAGTCGAGCGCCGGCTCGTGAAGTTCACGCCGCCGGAATTCATGCAGGACGCGCACCACTGGCTGATCCTGCATGGCCGCTACACCTGCGATGCGCGCAAACCGCGCTGCCCGGCATGCCTGATTCGAGACCTGTGCGAGTATCGCGGCAAGACGCCAGCCGAGCCGGCACCGCCCGCGCCCGGACGGCGCAGACTGCGCCTGGGGAGCTAGCGTGTTCGCACCCTCCCGCGATCAGGTCCGGGAACTTTTTTTCGAAACCTGGCGCAAGTACGTCGAAGGCCAGCCGTTGGCAGGGATCGAGAACATCGCCCTGAACGTGCTGCTCGATCATCCGGAATATCGCGGCGCGGTAGAGCAACGCAAGCGCTACCTGGAACGCGAATACTTCCCCGAGCTGGGAGAGACGAACCCGTTCCTTCATATGAGCCTGCATGTCGCGCTCGAAGAGCAACTCTCCATCGACCAGCCGGCCGGGATACGCGCGCAGATGGACGCCTTGCTCGCAGGCGCCGACGACCGGCATGCGGCGCTGCACGAGGCGATCGAGTGTCTGGCCGAAATGGTGTGGCGATCCCAGCGCGATCAGGCGCCGCCGGACGCTCAGGCCTACCTGGATTGCATCGCCCGGCGCGCGAACCGCTAGCAGTTGCCGATACGCTGCTTCCTGCCGGGTGACGCCTGCAGGCCGGAATAGTCCGGCCACCCAGCTGTTTACCGAACGGGACATGCCCGTCCCATCCGGGCGGGCGTTGAACCAGAATCGACAAACTACCGGAGGGAGATCCGCATGAATCGAGTCAGAACCGGGCTGCTTGCACCGCTCGCCGTGAGGGCTGTCACCATCAGTGCATTCGCGATCGGCACACTCGCTGCCGGCTTCGTCGAACCAGTCGGTGCTACCAGCGACGCGAGCGCCATCCTGAAGCGCGCGGGGGTCGCCATGGGCGCCGAAGGTCTGCGGACGCTGAGTTATGCCGCTGAAGGAAACGGCTACACCTTTGGCCAGGCCTACGTCCCCGGCAAACCCTGGCCGCGCATCACGGTCCATGGCATGACGCGCACGATTAACTATGAAACCGGCTCCATGCGCGAACAGATCACCTTGAGCCGCGCGGAGCCCAAGGGAGGCGGCGGTTACCCGCTGGCAGGCCAGCAGACCAACGACCAGTACTTGGGCGGCACGCTGGCCTGGAACGTCGCGGGCGGCAATCCTGTACCGGGCCCGCGCTTCATTTCCGAGCGCACCCACCAGCTCTGGGTGACACCGCATGGCGCGCTGAAAGCGGCGCAGAAGAACGGCGCAACCGTGGACTTCGTTACCGAGAAGGGCAGATCACTTGCCGCGGTTCGCTTCACCGAGCCCGGTCGTCTCCAGGCCACGATCTACCTGAACGGCGACAATCTCGTCGAGCGTGTTGAATCGCGCTACCCTGACGCAGTGCTCGGCGAGACGGCTGCGGTGACCCGTTACAGCGAGTACCGCGAGACCGGGAATCTGCGGTTTCCCGGCCGGATATCCCAGAGCATCGGCGGCCATCCCGTGCTCGACGTGATCGTGACGCGCGTGGATCCCAACGCACCGGCAGACATCGCGATTCCGGACGTGGTGAAGAATGCCGCCGAGCGCGTGACCACGGACAAGGTCGCGGACGGCGTCTGGTTCGTATCCGGCGGCTCGCACAACAGTGTCGCGATCGAGATGAAAGACCATCTCGTGCTCGTGGAGGCCCCGCTTAACGACGGCAGGACCGGACCGGTGCTGGAAGCGGTGAAGAAGCTCGCGCCCGGGAAGCCGATCCGCCATGTGGTCAATTCGCATGCACATTTCGACCATTCCGGCGGGCTGCGCGCGGCGGTCGCCGAAGGGGCGACGATCGTCACCCATGCGGACAACAAGCCTTACCTGGAGAAAGCGTTCGCAACCCGTGGAAAGCTCGCGCCGGATCTGCTCACCCGCTCCGGCAAGAAGGCGAAATTCATGCTGGTCAAGGATACGGGGAGGCTTACCGACGGCAACCGCGTCATCGAGCTGCACCGGTTCCAGGGCAGTGTGCACAGCGACACGATGCTGATGGCTTACCTCCCGGCGGAAAAGCTGCTCATCGAGGCCGATGCGTATACGCCCGGCGCGGCCCCTCAGGCCGCTGCACCTAACGCGAACAACATCAACCTGGTCGAAAACATCGAGCGCCTGAAAATCCAGGTCGAGCGCATCCTGCCGCTGCACGGCCGGGTGGTCTCGGTGGCCGATCTCTATACCGCCGCGGGCCGGTCTGCGCCGGCACGGTAGCCCCGACGCGCGAGCATGAAAAAAGGGGCCTTCGGCCCCTTTTTTCTTCCTGCGACTGTGTCGATCAGCGCCTGATCTGCAGCTTCGCCGGCTGACTGGCGTACCAGGCTGCGACGTCCTCGATATCCTGGCGCGAAAGCGGATCCGCCATGCTTTTCATGACCACGTTGTTGCGTGCACCGCTCTTGTAGTCGCGCAACGCGCGCACCAAATAGTCGTAGTGCTGGCCCGCAAGTATCGGCTGGTCGGGCGCCACCGGCTTGGATCCGTCCACGCTGTGACACGCCGCGCAGACCTGCTCGGCCTTCACCTTGCCGCGCTGCGCATTGCCCGCAGCGAGGACCGGCTGCACCAAGCCCGCGGCCAGCAGACCCGCGATTGCCGCCTTCAGCCCGCGGTTCATTTCGCACTCCCGGAATAGTAGGCGGCAAGTTCGCTGATTTGCTCATCCGTCAGATCCCGCGAGATGCCGCGCATGGAGGGGTGCGAGCGCTCTCCCGAACGATAGGCCTGCAGCGCCTTCACAAGATAGGCCTGCTGCTGCCCGCCGATGCGCGGCACGTGATAGACCTCCGGGTATGCGGTCTTGTAGCCATCCAGACCATGACAGCCCACGCACATGGAGAGCCTGATCTTCGAGCTTTTGTCGAGCCTGTCCACCTGCTGCTGCGCGAAGGAAACTCCTCCGGATAGCAACAGGACTGCACCCGCAAGGACAGCCAGGGAACGCTTGAGATTTTTCGACATTCGAAGGAGTATGGTGCTGTTCGTAAGGACGAAGGCCCGAATTCTAGCAAACTGGCCCGGCCTCACGGCTCCGAGTTAGGCGGTTGCTAGAATGCCCCTTTTACTCCCGTCCCGGCGGTCCCCATGCGCTTCGAGGGAAGCTCCGAATACGTTGCCACGCCCGACCTGATGCTTGCGGTGAATGCCGCCATCACGCTTAAACGCCCGCTGCTCGTCAAAGGCGAGCCCGGAACGGGCAAGACCATGCTCGCGGTGGAGGTCGCCAAGTCCCTCGGCGTGCCCTTGCTCGAATGGCACGTCAAGTCCACCACCAAGGCGCAACAGGGCCTGTACGAGTACGACGCAGTCAGTCGCTTGCGCGACTCCCAGCTCGGCGACCCCCGTGTCCAGGACATCCGTAATTACATCGTCCAGGGCACCCTCTGGCAGGCTTTCAGCGCCGATCACCCGGTCGTGCTGCTGATCGACGAGGTCGACAAGGCGGATATCGAGTTTCCGAACGACCTGCTGCGCGAGATCGACCGCATGGAGTTCTATGTCTATGAGACGCGCGAACTGGTGCGTGCAAAGCACCGCCCGATCGTGTTCATCACCTCGAACAACGAAAAGGAACTGCCGGACGCGTTCCTGCGGCGATGCTTCTTCCACTACATCCGGTTCCCCGACAAGGAAACGATGGAGAGGATCGTCGAAGTACACTACCCCACGCTCAAGAAGACGCTGCTGCGCGAGGCGCTGGACGTGTTCTTCGAGATTCGCGACGTGCCCGGCATGAAGAAGAAGCCCTCCACGTCCGAACTGCTCGACTGGCTGAAACTCCTGCTTGCCGAGGATATCCCTCAGGAGGCGCTGCGCTCCAAGGACCGCAAGACGATCATTCCACCGCTGCATGGGGCGCTGCTCAAGAATGAGCAGGACGTCCACCTCTTCGAGCGCCTCGTGTTCATGTCGCGGAGCGGCAAACAGTAAGTGGCAGATTCATGCCCGCGCGCGTGCCGCGCCAGGGATGCCATGTCCCGGTGAGGGTCCCATGCTGATCGATTTTTTCCTCAAGCTGAAGAGCCACAAGCTTCCGGTTTCGGTGAAGGAGTACCTCACCCTGCTCGAAGCGCTGAAACAGGGGGTGATCGGCCAGTCGATCGACGACTTTTACTACCTGTCGCGCGCCGCGCTCGTAAAGGATGAAGCGAACTTCGACAAATTTGACCGCGCCTTCGCAGAATTCTGGGACGGTGTGGAGACGATTCCAGGCATCGATGCCCAGATTCCGCTCGAGTGGCTGCTGAAACAGGCCGAACTCAGCCTCACCGAGGAAGAGAAGGCAAAAATCGAAGCGCTCGGCGGCTGGGACAAGCTGATGGAAACGCTGCGTCAGCGACTTGAGAAGCAGAAGGCGCGCCACCAGGGCGGCAACAAATGGATCGGCACTGCGGGCACATCGCCATTCGGCGCACACGGCTACAACCCGGAGGGCGTACGCATCGGACAGAACAAGTCGCGCCACCGCAGCGCAGTCAAGGTCTGGGATCAGCGCGAATACCGCAATCTGGATGACTCCGTCGAGCTCGGCACGCGGAACATCAAGGTCGCTCTGCGGCGCCTGCGGCGTTTTGCCCGCCAGGGCGCGCCGGACGAATTCGACCTCGACACGACGATCAGTTCGACGGCGCGCAAGGCCTACCTGGACATCCACATGCGGCCGGAACGGCGCAACACGGTCAAGGTGCTGCTGCTCCTGGATATCGGCGGCACCATGGACGACCACATCAGCCTGTGCGAAGAACTCTTTTCCGCTGCCAAGACGGAGTTCAAGCACCTGGAACATTTCTATTTCCACAACTGCCTGTACGACTATGTATGGAAAGACAATCGCCGCCGCCACACGGAACGCACCCGAACCTGGGATCTGCTCCACAAGTACGGCCATGACTACAAGGTGATCTTCGTCGGCGACGCGACGATGAGCCCCTACGAGATCCTTCAGCCGGGCGGGTCGGTCGAATACTCAAACGACGAGCCCGGTGCGGTGTGGATCAAGCGCTTCACGGATATCTACTCGAAGTGCGTCTGGCTGAATCCCGAGCCGGAAGATATCTGGGGTTACAGGCAATCGGTAAATATCATGCGCGAACTGATGGGCGGCCGCATGTATCCGACGACGCTTTCCGGCCTCGAACGAGCGATGCGCGCACTCGCACGCTAGGGTCGCGCAATCGCTGCGCTGTCAGGACGCAGCCCGAGCCATTCCGACCCCGATTCGCTCGAATCGCTCTGCCTCGAGCGCCTCACTGTAGTAGTGGCCCTGCCAATCGCGGCAGCCCAGTGCGAGCAGGCGCGCAAGCTGATCGCGGGTTTCCACGCCCTCGGCAACGACCTCCAGATCGAGGCTGTCTGCGAGCGCCACGATTCCACGCACGATCTTGCCGTCAGCCGGATTGCGGTCGAGGTCCTGTACGAAAGAACGATCGATCTTGAGCTTCTGCACGGGCAGACGGCTCAGATGGGCCAAGCTCGAGTATCCGGCACCGAAATCATCGATCGACACGCGCACCCCGAGGGTGCCCACGCGCTGCAGGGTTTCCGTACTGGCGGGCAACTGGGCCAGCAACGCCCGTTCGGTGACCTCGAGTTCCAGCACGCCTGCGGGCACGCCGTGCGCGGACATCGCCTCCCTCAGATGCTCGACATAGGCATCACCTCGCGCCAGTTCATTGGCGGACACGTTGACCGAGTACGTCCGACCGGAGGGCACGCGCTCCCATGCGCCTATCCGCGCAAGGGCCCGCTCCAGCGTCCATTCGCCCAACTGGCGAATCAACCCGCTGTCCTCCGCCGCCGGTATGAATATATCGGGAGGCACCGAACCGCGCACTGGATGCGTCCAGCGCAACAGAGCCTCAGCCCCTACGAGCAAGTGATCACCGCCGGCACCGCGACTCCGCAGCACCGGCTGCCAGCGGAGATCCAGCTCGTCTCGCTGGATGGCGCGCTGGAGATCCCCTTCCATCGTCAACCTGTCTCCGGCGCGTTCGTTCAGATCTACGCTGTAACGTATATACCCGCCCCGCCCGTGATCCTTGGCTCGGGTCATCGCCGCCTCAGCGCAGCGCAGCAACGCCTGCGCATCCCTGCCATGGCTCGGGTAGAGGCTGATGCCGACCGACATGGTCGTGCTCAGGGAATGCTCACCCACACGGAACGGCTGAACGAACACGCCCAGCAACCGGCTCGCAAGCGCGTCTGCATCCTCGGGTGCGCGTATTCCCTCCCACAGGACCGCAAACTCGTTGCCCGCAAGCCTTGCAAGCGCCTCTGGACGGCCGAGCACGCGCGACAACCGCTCTGCTACCGCGCGCAGCAGCGAATCTCCGGCCGCGTGACCCAGTGTGTCGTTGACGAGTTTGAAGCGGTCGATGTCGAGGACGAGCACGGCAAATCGACCACGGCGCCGCGCTGCCGTCAGCGCTGCGTGGCCGACACGGTCCGTGAACAGAGCACGGTTGGGGAGACCCGTGAGCGCATCCCGCGTCGCTAGGTGCTGAACACGTTCCTCCGCAAGTTTGTGCGCAGTAATGTCCGCGCCGGTGCCACGGTAGCCGACCAGGACGCCCGAAGCATCTCGGACAGGAAGCCCGGAAAGCGACTGCCAGATCACCCTCCCCGCCTTGGTCATGGTGCGCAGCTGGAAGTTGCGGAATGCGCTCATGCGAGCGGCCTCGCTGCGCAGAAACTCCGCTGCGTTGCGTGACTCGCCGAGCGGTGCAAGATCCGCCAGGGTACGGCCAAGCAGCTCGCCCGGCGCATAGCCAAGAACGGTTTCCACACGTGACGACAGGAAGCTGAGTTGAAGCGCCGCATTCGTTTCCCAGACATACTCGCCGGAGGCCTCGACGATGTCGCGGAACCGCTGCGCGCGCTCCGCGAGCTCTGCTCGCGCCCGTCGCAGCTCGCCTGCATCGCGGAGCACGACCTGAACGAGGAGGCGTCCGCCTTCCAGATAGGACACTGCCGCAGCTTCGAGCGTCACAGGCTCGCCATCGAGCGCTTTCAGGGCGCGTTCCTGAAACGCCGCGTATCCGGGGCCGCTTTTCAGATAGCTCAATCGCTCCAGCAGCGCCGGATCCTTCTTGTCGGGGAACAGACGTTCCGCGCGCAGGCCGATCAGTGCCCTCGGCTGGCGCGCGCGGAGAATGCGCGCCGCCGCCGGATTTGCATATTCGATCACGTCGCCCGAAGTGACGAGTATCCCGTCCGGAGAGACCTCGGCGAGCGAGCGATAACGCTGCTCGGTTTCCCTGAGCGCGCGCTCGGCGAGCTTGCGTGCGTCGATATCCATCGCCATACCCGTGACCCGCGTCGCCCGACCGGGCGCATCGCGCTCGGTCACACGGCCGGCTGACATCACCCAGCGCCAGCGTCCGTCAGTCTGTCGCAATCGGTACTCGACGCTGAACCCCGCAGCCTTGCCCTTCAATGCGTCGACATAGGCATTGCGCACTATCGGGACGTCCGCGCGATGGATGATCGCCGCGAGTTCAGTCAGATGCTGGGTGTCCCCTCCCGGTTCGTGCTGACCGATGAGCGATCCCCAGCCGTCCCCCATGTAAGCCACGCCTTTGCGAATGTCTATATCGCCCACAACCATGCCGCCACCGGCGACCGCGAGGTCCAGGCGTTCCTTCGCTTTGGCCAGTGCTCGCTCCGCGCTACGCTGAAGCGTCACATCGCGCGCTATCCCGCGATAACCCGAAACGCGCCCGTCCACACCCGATTTCGGCTCGCCCGAGATCGTGTGAATGACGCTCCCGCGATTCGGAACGATTGATTCAAGTTCGAGGTCTTTGAACGGCACGGCTGCGCGCAGGCATCGCAGGCATTCATCAAGCGAGGCCTGTTCGAAGCTCACACCGGGCATTTCCCGGAAACGCAGGCCATAGACCGTACGCTCGCCGAGCAGAGAGAACACCTGGGCACCACCACTTATCCAGCTGACCCTGTGCTCTGCATCCGTCTCCCAGAACCAGTCGGCCGAGAGCCGGGTGAGATTTCGAAAGCGTTCCTCGCTGGCGCGCAGGCTGCGCTGCTCCGTTTCAGCAGCGCGCAACACCGGCCTTGCAAGCAGCAGCAGAACTCCGCCTGCGTAGGCGGCCGACATCCCCAAATGAACGGCCGATGCGACGTTCGGCCGGAGAAAATTGTGCCCAATGGCATCAAGAATAACCAGAACCACAGCGCCCATCACGACGAACGGCAAGGCAGCCAGGGTAACGGGATGCTCGGCCAGACGAACCGCAGAATCCCGCAGGTCCCGCAGGTCCCGCAGGCGAATCATCTGGCGGCAGTGCCGTCGTGCGAGGGAGGTGCAACCTTGATCACCTCATCGATCGTCGTCAGCCCTGCCGCAACCTTCATGGCGCCGCTGATCCTGAGCGGTTTCATTCCTTCCTTGAAGGCACGATCCCGGATCACACTTACATCACTCGAACCGGATATCAGGTCCTTGATCGTGCTCGTGCAGAGCAGCGTTTCATAGACACCGATCCGTCCAAGGTAGCCCGTCTTGCGGCACTCCAGGCAACCGACCGCCTTGTATGTTGCGGCTGGCGGCTTTGCCTTCCAGGGTGCGACGAGAGCATCCCACGCCGCCTTGTCCTCTGCTCGATGAAACTCGGTACGCTCCTTGCACTTGGGACAAAGCGTCCGCACGAGGCGCTGCGCCATGACGCCGTTCAGCGTTGCGCTGAGGAGATAGGGTGGCACCCCGAGTTCGATGAGACGTGTGACAGCACTCGGTGCATCGTTCGTGTGGAGCGTCGAGAGCACGAGATGCCCCGTAAGCGCCGCCTGAACAGCCATCTCGGCAGTTTCCAGATCGCGGATCTCGCCAACCATCATGATGTCTGGATCCTGGCGCATGAGCGCCCTGAGCCCCTCGGCGAACCCGAGTTCGATCGCCGGCTGGACCTGCATCTGGTTGAACAGCGGCTCGATCATTTCGATCGGATCTTCGACCGTGCAAACATTCACTTCGGGCGTCGCGAGCTGCTTCAGTGTGGAATAGAGCGTCGTGGTCTTCCCCGAGCCCGTCGGCCCGGTTACCAGGACAATTCCATTCGGACGCCCGCTCATGTCGTTCCAGCGCGCGAGGTCGTCGTCACCGAAGCCGAGCTCGGAAAAATCCCGGACAAGCACCTCCGGGTCAAATATCCGCATCACGACTTTCTCGCCGAATGCGGTGGGAAGTGTCGAAAGCCGGAGCTCGATCTCCTTGCCGTCCAGCGTGCGCGTCTTCACGCGACCGTCCTGCGGCCGCCGTTTCTCGACGATATCCATGCGTCCGACGATCTTGATTCGACTGGTCATCGCACTCATGACGGCCGCAGGTATCTGGTAGACCTGATGGAGCACCCCGTCTATACGAAATCGCACGATTCCGATATCGCGCCGCGGTTCCAGGTGTATGTCACTGGCGCGCTGCTCGAATGCGTATTGCCACAGCCAGTCGACAACACGCACGATGTGCGCGTCATTCGCATCGAGCGGCTTGTTCGTGGCGCCTAGCTCCACGAGCTGCTCGAAGTTGGTCAGGCTCGAACTCTGTGCCCCGTTCCGAGAGGCGCCCTTGATCGACTTCGCAAGGTTGTAGAACTCGACCTGATAGCGGTCAATGTCCTCGGGATTCGCGATGACGCGCCGGATCTCCCTCTTGAGGACACCAACCAGCTCCCGCTCCCAGTCTCTAGCGAAAGGTTCGGCAGTCGCGATCACCGCTTCCTTGTCGGTTACTTCGACCGGAAGAATGCGGAACCGGGTCGCGTATGCACTGGACATGACATCGGTCACCGCGGTGAAATCTATTTTCAGCGGGTCGATATGCAGGTAGGGCATCGACACCCGTCTGGCCATCCACTCCGTTAGCTGATCCAGACTGATCAGACTCTGCGGGGCGCGAAGGGATCGCCATTTCTGCTGCGCCACGATACTCAGCGGATGATGGGTTCCGCGGTAATAACGCCGTTCCTTCTGCAACTGGTCGGCAGCCACCTGATCAATCCAGCCGTCCTCCACCAGCCATCCGACAACTTCGGAAATAGTAAGGCGATGCTCTGCGACCTGGGAAGGCGTTGAAGCCATATCGGACTGTTGCGGCAACCCCCGCCTGCCCACGGAACGGTCGCCTCTCTGAGTATGTCGATGGCGGTGATTATGCTGGACGGGCGGTGTCTATACAATGAAACGCTTGGCGGGGCCGGGCCCCCGAATCAGGTACCGGACGCGACGCGTTCCCGACATGCCTCCGAAACACCCCATGCACAATCCGGAACCCATGACTGCGTCCAACCGTAGAAGTCCTCTCGCCGAGAACGTTCAGCTGCGCGAAGTCTGGGCATGGAGCATGTACGACTTCGCCAACTCGGGGTACACGACCGTCGTCATTACCGCCGTGTTCAGCGCCTATTTCGTCGGCGGCGTAGCGGGTGGCGCGCCCTGGGCGACCTTTGCGTGGACGGCAGCGTTGTCGCTCTCCTACCTGGCGGTCGTGCTCACTGCGCCACTGATCGGCGCGTGGGCCGATGCACACGCTGCCAAGAAGCGACTGCTCCTCATCGCAACCGCAGGCTGCGTCCTGTTTACCGCCCTGCTCTGGTTTGCCGCGCCGGGAAGCGTGCTGACCGCGCTGGTTCTGGTTGCCCTGTCGAACTACTTCTTCGGTGTCGGCGAGAATCTCATCGCCGCCTTCCTGCCGGAGCTTGCGGATTCAGGGGCGATGGGACGCGTGTCCGGCTGGGGCTGGAGCTTCGGCTATGTAGGCGGGTTGGTCTCTCTCGGGATCTGCCTCGCCTACATCAACGCGATGCAACACGCTGGCGTGGGTGCGGGTCAGTTCGTGCCTGTGACGATGCTGATCACTGCCGGACTCTACGCCCTAGCGGCGACACCGACCTTCCTTTTCCTTCGCGAACGCGCCCAGCCCCAGGCTGGCAGCGCACGCCTTTCCGACGCCTGGTCTCGGGTACTGGTGACCCTCAGGCAATCCGGGCATTTCTCGGACCTGCGCAATTTCCTCCTCTGTACCGTGTTCTACCAGGCCGGTATCGCCGCAGTGATCGCACTCGCCGCGATTTACGCGCAGGAGGCGATGCGCTTCACAACCCAGCAGACGATCATGCTGATCCTCGTCGTCAACCTCACCGCTGCAGCCGGCGCGTTCTCGTTCGGCTACGTGCAGGACCGCATTGGCCATCTGCGCGCAGTCGCCCTCACGCTCGTCGGATGGATCGCGATGGTACTGATTGCCGGAACCGCCGAATCATCCGGCGCATTCTGGATCGCGGCCAACCTCGCGGGTCTTTGCATGGGTTCATCCCAGGCGGCAGGACGTGCGATCGTCGGCTACCTCGCCCCGCGCGACCGGCTTGCCGAATTTTTTGGACTATGGGGTCTCGCGGTGAAGACCGCCTTCATGCTCGGCCCCCTCACCTACGGCACGGTCACGCTCGTGTTCGAGGGCAACCACAGGCTGGCGATCTTTGCCGTGGGAAGCTACTTCCTGGTCGGACTGGCACTGCTCGCACGGGTCGACATGGCACGCGGCCGGCGTGCCGCCCTGACGAGCGGCGCCCCGGAATCGGGTGCAGGTTCGGGGAATCTGTAACCGGAATTGCTCTGACTCAGCTCGAAGGGCGTCCCGTGACTTCGCAAGGATAGATAGTAACTAAAATGTTACTATCTATCCTTGCGAAGCGCCCTGCGCGGCCCCGTGGTCCAGCGCGCCGCTCCGGTCAGTGTCCGTGCGCCGGATGTTCCGCGTGGGGCGTCGCGCCCGAGGCGGCGCCCGCCACGCGGGCACTTACCGCCACGTTCACGGGTTTGCCGCTCGCATCCTCCACCTGCAGAACGATAGGCACCATTTCGCCGGCCTTGAGCTGGCGCTTCAGATCGAGCAGCATGAGGTGGTAGCCACCCGGCTTCAGCTGGACCGGACGGCCCGCCGGAAGCGCAATGGCAAGCACCGGACGCATCCGGGCAATGTCGTTCTGAAACCGAGTCTCGTGAATCTCGGCTGCTGCTGCGACCTGAGAACTCGCACCGACGAGGCGCGCCGCGTTCCGGGACGTGATCGTCATGTAGGCACCGGATGTCTTCTGGGCCGGAACGCTCGCGCGAACCCAGGCGTCATTCACCGTCACCTGTGCTGAAGCCGTGGATGCAGCGAGCAGAAGTCCCAAGGCAGCGCCCGGCACGCGCCCCCGGACGGCGCGCGACCGAATGGGCGCGTCCATCCCGACTGATTCTTGCTTCACCGTCTCGATGCCTGCCATGCCGTTTCTCTTTCACGATGTGCTCACACCCGCCGTGCGCGGCATGATATCCGATGGTCCCGAAGTCACGGCGCAAAGCCTGCGCCGAGAACAGGGATTTTCCGCGCAGCCTTGCGCTATGATCCGGGCCTCCTGTCAACTTCCATCACACCCTCCGGGCAAAGGAATTCTCATGGCAATCAAGATTGGCGACGCGATTCCAAACGGCGAACTCAAGGAAACGACCGAATTCGACTCGGCCTCCGGCTGCCCTCTGGGCCCGAAGCCTGTATCGATAGCGGAAGCAACCCAGGGCAAGCGCGTGGTGGTGTTCGCGGTACCTGGCGCCTTCACCCCGACCTGCTCGATGAAGCACCTGCCGGGTTACCTCGACAGCTACGACCAGTTCAAGGCAAAGAAGGTCGATGAAATCTGGTGCGTCGCGACCAACGACGCATTCGTGATGGCGGCGTGGGGACGCGACCAGAAATCGCTCGGGAAGATCCGCATGCTTGCCGATCCCGGTGCATGGACTCAGGCGCTGGGCCTGGAACTCGATCTTGCCGCGATCGGCCTGGGCAAGCGCTCGCAGCGCTACTCGATGCTCCTCGAGAACGGCGTCGTGAAGCAGCTGAACGTGGAGCAAGGCGGGAAGTTCGAGGTTTCCGACGCGGGCACGATGCTGAAACAGCTGGGCTGATACGCGCGAGTACGGGCATGCCCCGGGTATGCCCGTACACAAATCTGGTCACAAATGGTTACAGACGCACCCCGACCCGCGGCGTAGCCTGCCTTGTGTCGTGCCAAGCGCACATCAACGACCAGAGGAAACAAACATGAAACTTTCCCTCGCAGCAGCTGCCGCAGCGGTGCTGATCGCTGCCTCCTGCCCACTCTACGCGCAGCCTGCGCCGTCCCAGCCTGTACAAAAACCGGCTTCCGGCATGGACAGGATGCATGATCACACCCACGGCGAGCAACGACGTTGCGCGACGCCCGACGACCCCAAGGCCTGCGATGCAGAGCGCCAGAAGATCAGAGCCGCGATGGAGAAAGCGCACGAATCCTGCAAGGCCGTTCCCGGCAATGAGCGGCGCGGCTGCATGCAGACCAGCCTGTGCGCGCAGGCGCCCGACCCGACCCAATGCAACGCGCGCGAGAGCGACAAGCAGAAGCGCCGCGACGAACGGCATGTTGCGATGGAGAAAGCACGCGCGGCCTGCAAGGGCAAGGAAGGCGACGACTTGAAGCAATGCCTGCGCGATCAGCGCCCGCGACATTCACCCGCCTCAACCCCTCACGAGCCGAAACACTAGGCTCGAAACTGTCAGACCGCACGCAGGAGTCATTCAGGGAGCATGCAACAATCATGATGATCCATCTGCGATCCCTGTTCCTGCGCGCCGTCGGCGCACTCTGCCTGTTCGTCGCGTGTTCGGCCATCGCGCAGATGCCGCAGAAGGTCATCACGATTGAAGGTGTCACCGAGCATCGGCTGCCGAACGGGCTGCGGGTGCTGACCGTCCCGGACCCCGCTCTCGACACCGCTACAGTACATATCGTCTACCTCGTCGGCTCCCGCCACGAGGGCTACGGGGAAAAGGGCATGGCTCACCTGCTCGAGCACATGCTGTTCAAGGGTTCCCCGAAATTCCCTGATGTAAAGGCCGAGTTCCAGCGGCGCGGCGCGCGCTGGAACGGCACGACGAACGCCGATCGCACCACTTATTTCGAGACCTTTCCTGCGACAGATGCCAATCTGGACTGGGCGCTGGAGCTCGAAGCCGACCGCATGTTGAACGCCTACGTGCGCAAGGAGGACCTGGACAGCGAGATGACCGTGGTGCGCAATGAATTCGAGCGCGGCGAGAACAACCCGGGCTCGGTGCTGGTCCAGCGCATGAAGCGGCTGGCCTACAGCTGGCACAACTACGGGAATTCGGTGATCGGCGCACGCTCCGATATCGAGAATGTCCCGATCGAACGCCTGCGCGCCTTCTACCGGACTTGGTACCAGCCGGACAATGCGGTGCTCATCGTCGCAGGCCGCTTCGACGAAGCCAAAGCGCTGCAGCTCGTCGCGAAGCACTTCGGCGGACTCCCGCGCCCCGGACGCCAGCTCCCTGCGCTCTACACCGAGGAGCCTACGGGCGACGGCGAGCGCAGCGTGATCCTGCGCCGCACAGGCGATACGCCGGTCGCTACGGTCATGTACCGTGTACCTGCTGCGAGCCACCCCGGCTATCCCGCGATCGAAGTGCTGATGAACGCGCTCGGGAACGTTCCGAGCGGCCGCATGCACCGCGCGCTGGTGGAGGGCGGCATCGCGGCACGAACATGGGCCTACGAGGAAACTTCGCATGATCCTGGCCTGGCGGTGGCCGGCGCGGGGCTCGCACGCGACGGTGCGGTCGAGCGGGCGCGCGACACCCTCGTCGCCGTGATGGAAGGCATTGCTGCCGACCCGATCCGTACGGATGAAGTGGACCGCGCCAAGCTCGGTCTGCTGAACGATTACGAACGCACCCTCGGCGACACCGCGCGCCTGGTGCGCACCCTGTCCGACTTCACCGCACTGGGCGATTGGCGACTTCTGTTCCTGTATCGCGACCGTCTGAAGCAGGTCACGCCCGCCGACGTCCAGGCCGCAGCGGTCGCGTACTTCCGGCCTGCCAACCGGGTAACCGGTGTCTTTATTCCAACTCCCGCCCCGGCACGCGCCGAAATCCCGCCCGCGCCCGCGCTTCAGGCTACGCTTGAAGGCTACACCGGGGGCACAGAACGACCCGAAGCCGGTGAAGCCTTCGACTCAACCCCTTCGAACATCGAGGCGCGCACGCTGCGCGTTACGCTCCCGAATCGCATGCGAGCTGCGCTGCTACCCAAGAAGACGCGCGGCGAGCGGGTCCACGCCCTGCTCAGCCTGCGCCTGGGGGACGAAGCGAGCCGCAACAATCGCGCCACTGCCTGCTCGATGGCAGGCGCCATGCTGATGCGCGGGACAACGCGTCGCAACCGAGGCGAGTTGCGCGATGCGCTCGAGCGCCTGAATGCAAATGTAACGGTGAGCGAGGACGGCGTCACAGTGGATGTGCGCCGCGAGCACCTCACTGAAACGCTCGCGCTCGTTGCCGAGGTACTGCGCGAACCCGCCTTCCCGCCGGAAGAGTTCGAGCAGCTCAGGCGCGCCTGGTTGACTGGCGTCGAAGCGCGGCGCGGTGATCCCTCGGCCCTTGCCGGTGAGCGACTCTCGCGCCACCTGTTCCCCTATCCCAAGGGCCACCCGCGGTACACCGAGACTGTCTCCGAGCAAATCGCGGAAATCGGCGCAACGAAACTCGCGGATGCGATTGCCTGCTACCGCGACCTGTTCGGCGCAACCGACGCAGAGTTCTCGGCGGTGGGCGACTTCGACTCCGCCGCGCTTAGCCGGCAGGTGGAGGCGCTGTTCGGCAGCTGGATCAGTCCCCGCCCTTACACCCGGATTGCGGCGCGCCTGTTCGCAACCTCGACCCTCGACGCCCTGGAGCGCACGCCTGACAAAGCGAATGCAGTGCTGCAGGGCGGGCTCGCGTTCCCGATGGGAGACCAGAACCCCGACTATGCGGCCATGGTCCTCGCAAACTACCTGCTCGGAGGCAGTTCCACGGCGCGCCTTCCCGCGCGCATCCGAGAAAAAGAAGGCCTTTCCTACAGCACCTATACCTGGTTCAGCGCGAGCCCATTCGAGCAGGTCGCGAACTTCGGCGTATCGGCCATCTTCGCGCCGCAGAACCGCGAGCGCGTCGAACGAGCAGTGCGCGAAGAGCTCGCGCGCGCACTGCGCGACGGATTCACCGAAGACGAGGTACGCGGCGCAGTGACCGGCCTGCTGGAGAGCCGGCGCGTGGCACGCAGCCAGGATTCCGCGATCGCAGCGCGGCTTGGCAGCCTGATGCACGCCGGCCGCAACTTTCTCTGGGAGCGCGATCTTGACGCGCGCATAGCGGGCCTGAAGGCGGCCGATGTGTCCTCGGCGCTGAGACGCTACCTGGACCCCGCTCGGCTATCGGTCGTCTGGGCGGGCGATTTCAAGCCCTGAGCGCAGGACCATCGCCGTCCTGCAAGCTCAGTCGATCGCCAGGTATCGGACCTCAAGGATTTCCAGCTCTTCCGGTCCCGAGGGCGTGCGCAGCGTGACGCGATCGCCCTCGCGTGCCTTGATCAGCGCGCGCGCAATCGGAGAAACCCAGGATACCCGACCGCGCGCTGTGTCGACTTCGTCCAGGCCAACGATCGTCACCTGTCGCTCCTCGCCTGTCCCCAGCAGGTAAGTCACCCTCGCGCCGAAGTAGACCTGGTCGGTCTCGCGCCCCTCCGAATAGACGATTTCCGCGTTTTCCAGGCGTTTGATCAGGAATCGTGTACGGCGGTCAATTTCGCGTAACCGACGTTTACCGTAGATGTAGTCGCCGTTCTCCGAGCGATCCCCGTTCGAAGCGGCCCAGGAAACCGTGGACACGACCTGAGGGCGCTCGACCTCCGCAAGCTGCTTCAATTCGGCCTCCAGGCGAGCATGCCCGACAGGCGAAATATAGTTCTTGGTGCCCGCGGGTATGCCCGCCACCGCGGCCCCGTCCGCAAGCTCATCGTCTTCGGCATCGCCTTCTTCCTTTACAAACGCCTTGGACATGCCGGGAAACTCGATCGTCGCTGACAAGACACAGGATTTTAGACGGATCGCGCTCGCCCCCCTCTAAATCACGCCCGCCAAGACTTGCAAGCGCCGCCCCGAGAACTCACAATCCGGCCCTGCAAGCGGCCAGGCAGCCTGCCGTGCCGCAGGACACCAAGAAAAAGGCAGACTCGACTGCGAAAGGGCGGGACGAACAATGGCGACAGAGCAAATTGAGGAAACCGACTTTCTGACACGGATGCGGATCCGCGAGATGATCCTGATGGGATTGATTGCGATCACGGCTGTACTCGCAAATCTGCCCCAGGAGCTCGTCGACGACAAACTAGGCATCAGCCGCACCACCCTGCTTGCGGTGCTGGCTCTCGCGGTGATCATCGGGCTTTTCCTGTACCTCAAGTTCTTCTTCTTCCTCGCCGTGATGCTGTTGATTGCCGGCGCGAACATGCCGGAGCAGATTGCAGAGGGGCTTAACCTTTCCAAACTGCCGCTCATTCTTGCCCTGGTTGCCTTGGTCGGGATTTCGCTTATCAACTACGTAGTAAAGATCTTGCCCACCGGTCTCGAACCGAAGCCCAAACAGAAGAGCACCGAGGGGGTGCGCGCGCTGTTCTATGCGATCGAGAAGAACAACCCCGTTTACGCCCAGAAGGTTCTATTGATGAATTTCGATCCGAACCTGTTGCACGACAACGGCTACACCCCGCTCGCCTACGCCGCGATGAAGGGCAGTTCCCAGATGGTTGAAACCTTGCTGCGCAATGGTGCCAATCCGAACCAGCACACCAAGGACGGCGACACGCCGGTCGAACTGGCGCTGCGCCTTGGCCATACCCAGATCGCGGATATGCTGAAGGAAGCCCGCCAGCAGAGTGCCCAGCCAGCCCCTGCCGGCTGATTGCCTGGGGGCAGCAGCGATCCAAGCGCCGATGCGGCTGGTCTCCCGCCTGGCGCGACTCGCTGCGGTACTGCTTGCCGCTGTGCTGCTGTCGTTTTCCGCAGGCGCCCAGGTATCGAGTTCGGTCGCAAGCCAGATCCGCCTGCCTCCGGGGTTCCGAATCGAGGTGCTGGCAAACGTGCCAGCCGCCCGCTCGCTCGCCCTCGGCGCCCAGGGGACACTTTTCGTCGGCTCGCGCAGCGGGAATCGCGTGCATGCCATTGCCCTCCACCCGCTTTCGCAGGGTAGCTACCGCGCAGACCCACCCCGTGCAATCGCTCAGGGGCTGAACAGTCCCAACGGTGTTGCATTTCGCGATGGTGCGCTCTACATCGGGGAAATCAGCCGCATCCTCCGTCTCGACGGAATCGAGTCGCACCTCGATGCTCCGCCAATTCCTGTCGTGGTCTACGACCGGCTTCCGCCGGATACACATCATGGCTGGAAGTTCATCCGTTTCGGGCCCGACGGTCATCTCTACGTGCCCGTCGGCGCACCTTGCAACATCTGCGCGCCGGACCCCGACCGTTACGCGATGATCGGCCGTCTGAAAATCGTGAACGGCCGCGCCGCGGGCCCGCTCGAGGTGTTCGCGCGCGGCGTGCGTAATACGGTCGGGTTCGACTGGGATCCGGGGAGCCGGAATCTCTGGTTCACCGATAACGGCCGGGACTGGCTCGGTGACGACATGCCTGCCGACGAACTCAACCATGCGCCGCGTTCCAGCCTGCATTTCGGCTTCCCGCACTGCCATCAAGGCGACATTCCTGACCCGGAATTCGGGCGCGGACGCAATTGCGCCGAGTTCACTCCGCCGGCCCGGAAGCTCGGGCCGCACGTGGCCGCCCTCGGCATGCGCTTCTATACGGGCGCGCAGTTTCCTATCGAATTCCGCAATCAGCTATTCATTGCCGAGCACGGTTCATGGAATCGCTCCCAGCGTATCGGCTACAGAATCTCGATGGTGCGCTTTACGGGCGGCGGGGTGCCAAGCTATGAGACTTTTGCCGAGGGCTGGCTCACTCAGGGCAAGGTCCTCGGCAGGCCTGTCGACATGGAGATCCTCCCGGACGGATCGCTCGCCGTCTCCGACGACCATGCGGGGCTGATCTACCGGATCTGGTACGCCGGCCTGGAAAAACGCTAGTCGCATTTGCGCCTTTCGGCCTCATGCGTCGCGCAGCCACTTCAGCATGGCATTTCCACTACTGGTGGAAGGCGTAGAATCGCCGCGCACCACATTTTGTGGTTCTTCCCGCCTTTTCAAGCCCCCCCGGAGACGCTGCATGGCGCTCATGCAATGCCCCGCGATCCGAATCAGCGCACCTCGCCGCGAACGCACCCGCGCTCGTCGTATACGCTGCATCGCCCTTAGCGACGTCGTCGCAGTCCTGATTGCGTCTGCAACGCTTGCACCCTGCACTGCGAACGCCCAAGGTTCACACTCGGAATCCGGTCTTCTTTATGCCGCAAGCGAAGCGGCCTACCTGCGCGGGCACTACGATCTGGCCGCACAGGCTCTGATCAATCTGCTTCAAGACAGACATGCAGATGACAGCGCGAACGTCACCCTGCTTCTTCGTCTAGGTACCATATATGAAATTCAGGGTCGCTACCGGGACTCTGAGAGCATCCTGGCGCGCGCGCGGCTGGGCGCTGAACGCGCCTACGGGGTAAATGATGCGATCACCGGCGCGATTTCCCTGATGCTGGGAAACGTATTCCAGGAACAGGGGCGCTATGACGAGGCAGAGGACGCCTATCAGACCGCCCTGCGCATCCTGCAGTCGGAATATGGGCAGGATCACCCTGCGGTCGCGGAGTGTATCGTCGGGCTCGCCGAAGTGAGCCGCCGACAAGGACGCTTCGAAGAGAGCCAGCGTCGCTTCTGGCGCGCCCACATGCTGAGCACCTATCTCTACGGCGGCGACAGTTCGCGCGTGGGCGAGTTGCTGGTCCGCCTGGCACGCGTCTATGTTCTCCAGGGCCGGGAGAAAGACGCGGAAGGACTCGTGCGGCGCGCGTTGAAGATCGGCGACCGACCGCTGCAAACCAGCGCGCAATGGGGCCGTCTCGACGACCGCGACCTGCTTCTCCTGCTGCCTGTGGAGCGCGAGTTCAGCGCCACCAGGGGTCGCATTACTTACCGGAAGCGCGACGGGGAACATCCCCTGTTCGCGCGCTACTTCGATTCCCTGGGGGAACTCTACCTGACGGCAGGTCAGTACACCAAAGCTGAGAATGCGTATCGTCGTTCCATTACCATCCGCGAACGAAGTTTCGACCGCGACCACCCTGAGATCGCTGCAGCGAAGACCGGCCTGGGTGCCGCGCGGGCACTCTCGGGCGACCTGCCCGGTGCCCTGGAACTGACACGTGGCGCCGTGGATTCGCTGACACGACGCATCGACGCCTATCCGCTCGCGGACGCGCGTTACGCGGAAGGCGAGCGCCGCCGCTGGCGACCAAGCTTCCTGCAACTCATCCAGCTCCTCGCCCGAGGCGGACGGGACATTGAAAATCACGCGGAGGAGGCCTTCAGGCTGATGCAGTACGCGATGACGCTCGACGTAGGACGCGCCGCGCATGAACTTGCTGCCAAGCTCTTTCCGGGCGATGCGCGAAGGGCGGAAACGATCCTCAAGGAAGTCGGCACGCAGGCGGCGCTCACCATCTCCGAGGTACAAGCGCTGCTCGCCGATGACGAAGGGCTGCTCGTACAGGTGCAGGATGGAGACGCGCTCTACGCTGCCTTGATCCGTCGAACCACCGTCACCCTGCGTTCGGCGACTGGCGATTCGCAGCGGCAGCACGACGCGATCGCGCTGATGTCGGACACGCTCCCGGGAATCCGCAAGCTCAGCATCGTGAGCGATCGCCCGGTGGTAATTGTGCCCCACGTCGTGCTGCCCTCTGTCGCCTCGCTGAGGGCTTTCCGCAACTAGACCGGAGACACATTCAGGATGCCCGGCGGGGGGCGCCGCTTAGCACGCACCCGGCGACGGCGCAAGACCCAGATGGAACAATGTTTTATTAGTATTTTCATATAGTTAACAGAAGCCTGCAGGACTGCGTTAGATTTGCTTGATCTCGCTCGGGAAGGGCGGGAAAATTATCATGAATTACTGTATATAAAACCAGTTCGCGCGGATGCTGCTCCGGCGCCGGACTGGCCCCGCCGCCGGCTGACCACAGCCCGGAGGCCCTGCTGAACGGACCTGATCGGAAGAACACGTACATGGACCAGAAACTCGCGGACGAAACGCTCGCCGCACAGGAAATTAGCCGCGAAACGCTGCTTGAGAAGTACGCGAAGGGCAAGGAGGCCTCGATCGACGAGGTGCGCCGTCGTGTCGCCCACGCGCTCGCCCAGGTGGAAGCGCCGGAGAAACGCGGTGTCTGGGAAAAGCGGTTCTACGGCGCGCTCGAAGGCGGCTTCATACCCGCCGGCCGGATCAATTCCGCGGCCGGAATCGAAATGCAGGCCACGCTCATCAACTGCTTCGTGCAACCCGTGGGCGATTCGATATCCGAGATCGTGGACGACAAGCCGGGCATCTATACCGCACTCAAGGAGGCGGCAGAGACGATGCGCCGCGGCGGCGGGGTAGGCTACAATTTTTCCGCAATTCGTCCGAAGGGCGCCGAGGTAAAAGGGACGCGTTCGCGGGCAAGCGGTCCGGTGTCCTATATGCGCGTGTTCGACCGCTCCTGCGAGACCGTCGAATCGGCGGGCGCACGGCGTGGCGCCCAGATGGGCGTATTGCGCTGTGACCATCCCGACGTCGAGGATTTCATCCACGCCAAGGATCAGGGCGACCTCGCCAATTTCAACATCTCGGTCGGCGTGACCGATGAATTCATGCAGGCAGTAGAGCATGACGCGGAGGTTGAACTGGTGCACCGGTCGCGGCCCGGCCGCGAGCAGATGGAAGCTGGTGCTTATCAACGCGCGGACGGCGTCTGGGTATTCCGTCGGGTGCGCGCGCGCGCACTCTGGGACCAGATCATGCGCTCGACCTACGATCATGCAGAGCCTGGCATTCTGTTCCTCGACCGGATGAACCGTGACAACAACCTGAACTACTGCGAGACCATCGAGGCCACCAACCCCTGCGGCGAACAGCCTCTGCCCGCCTACGGCTGCTGCTGCCTGGGATCGGTCGATCTCACCCGTTTCGTACGTGAGCCCCTGACCGCCAGTGCGCATTTTGACTTTGAGCGTTTCGGCAAGATCGTCGAGACCGCCATCCGCATGCTCGACAACGTTCTGGAAGTCACCGCCTGGCCGCTCGAGCAGCAGCACAAGGAGGCGATGGCCAAGCGCCGCGTGGGACTCGGCTTCACGGGACTCGGGGATGCGCTCGTGATGCTAGGGCTGCGCTACGACACCGAAGAAGCGCGCGTCAGCGCCGCGCGAATATCCGAGTCGATGCG
This sequence comes from uncultured Pseudomonadota bacterium, assembly GCA_903834835.1. Taxonomy (GTDB): domain Bacteria; phylum Pseudomonadota; class Gammaproteobacteria; order Burkholderiales; family SG8-39; genus CAILKO01. The sequence continues at coordinate 43,889 of CAILKO010000063.1, forward strand.
TAACTGCGCCTACCGCGCCTCGGCCGATCTGGCGCGCGAGAAGGGCTCATTCCCGCTCTACAACGAAGACCTCTATCTTTCCGGCACAAGCTTCGCAGCGCGCCTGCCTGACGATGTGAAGGCAGTGATCCGCAAACACGGCATTCGAAACAGCCACCTGCTGTCGATCGCACCGACCGGTACGATCAGCCTCGCCTTCGCTGACAACGCATCGAATGGAATCGAGCCACCGTTCTCATGGGTCTACACGCGCAAGAAGCGCATGGCGGACGGGTCGCTCAAGGAGTACCAAGTCGAGGACCACGCCTGGCGCCTCTATCGCACAATGGGCGGCGATATGGAAAATCTGCCGCCGCAGTTCGTGACCGCGCTCGAGATCAGTGCCGAGGCACACGAGAAGATGGTAGCGACAGTCGCGCCCTACGTGGATACAAGCATCTCCAAGACCGTGAACGTCCCGGAGGACTATCCCTACGAGGAATTCCAGAATCTCTATTTCGCCGCGTGGAAATCGGGCCTGAAGGGTCTTGCAACCTACCGGCCGAATGCGGTGCTCGGCTCAGTGTTGTCGGTTGGCACTTCCGTGGAAAAGGAAAAGCCTCAGGATTTCCGCTCTGACGACGTGAATCGTCGCATCCACATCAAGACCCTGCCTGAACCGGTGCTCGAGAGCCTGCGCTGGCCCGGAAGGCCGGACCTGCCCTCGGGCAATCCGGCCTGGACCTACATGATTGAACACCCGCAGGCACAATTCGCGGTATTCGTCGGCCATGTGGAGAACGGTCGCAAACACCCCTTCGAAGTCTGGGTAAATGGCAGCGAGCAGCCGCGCGGCCTGGGTGCGCTCGCCAAGACGCTGTCGATGGACATGCGCGCGCGCGACGCGGAGTGGCTAAAGCTCAAACTTGACGCGCTCTCGAAGGCTGCGGGTGACGATGCCTTCGACATGCCGTTCCCGCCGGACGGGGGAGCACGCCGCATGCCCTCCATCGTAGCCGCGTTCGCGCAAGTGGTGCGTTGGCGCGTCGATCAGCTCGAAACGGGACTTGCCGAGGAGGCCTTTGACCTTGCTCCGGAATCCGGAAAATCTCCGCTGCTCGATGCGATGTTCGCTCTCAAAGAACCCAAGACCGGCACCGACGGCACGATGTCCTGGACCGTGGACGTATTCAATCCCCGGAGCGGCGACGACTTCGTACTCGGACTGAAGGAAATTGCCCTCCCCGCCCAGGATGGTTCCGGCGCTGGAAGCACCCGCCCGTACTCGGTTTGGTTGTCCGGGGAATATCCGCGGGCGCTCGACGGACTGTGCAAGCTGCTCTCGCTCGACATGCGCGTACTCGACCCTGCATGGATCGGCATGAAGCTGCGAAAGTTACTCGATTTCCCCGAGCCGCTCGGCGATTTCATGGCCTTCGTTCCTGGCAAGGGCCGGCAACAGACCTATCCGTCCACGGTCGCCTACATGGCGGCACTGATCCTGCACCGTTATGCGATGCTCGGCATACTCGACGAGCACGGATATCCACAGCACGTGACCGGACTGCTCGAATCGCCGCATGGCGGGAAGGCGCCCCTGATGAAGGGCGCGAAGTGTCCGGAGTGCGGCAACCACGCAATGATCCGCAAGGACGGATGCGACTACTGCACGGCCTGCGGTTACGTCGGCACTTGTGGCTGAGTTTCCTGACCGTGGGGTCCGGACCGGCGCGTTGCAGCCCGCCGGACCCGCGGAACGCCAGACCCCAACATTCGACAACCAGAGGAGACATACCATGGCATCGCTCAAACTGGCACATGCCTCGACCATCGTGGATACCGCGCTAGCCGAGGCGCAGAATCGAAAGCTGCAGCCGATTTCCGTCGCCGTACTTGATGCCGGCGGCAACGTCATGGCGTTCAAGCGCGGCGACGGCTCGGGCATCGTTCGATTCGAAATCGCCTATGGCAAAGCCTGGGGTTCGCTGGGCATGGGATTCGGCAGCCGTGAACTTGCGGAGCGCGTAACCAAAGCGCCTGCTTTCTTCGCGGCGCTCGCGACCACGAGCCAGGGAAGGATGCTCCCCTCGCCCGGGGGCGTGCTCATTCTCGACTCGAACAAGGAGGTCATCGGCGCAGTGGGCGTCACCGGTGACACCGGAGATAACGACGAGATCTGCGCGATCAAGGGTATCGAGGCTGCCGGATTCACCGCTGCACCCGGCATGCCCGGACGCTAGCGGCGCGCGCGGCAAGTCCCGCCGCGAGAAGAGGAAAAAGACGAGCATGCGAGGACCAGTCCGACGCTTGGTGTATTTCGGATGGATGGACGACGCCACCGCCATGGATGCGCTTGGCGGGCGAGAAGACCTGACGCTGATCCGACTCGCCCTCGCCGGCGACGATCGCCTGAGCTGGACGGAATTCTCTGCCGCCCACGGCTACCAGTCTTCATCGCGCACCGAATTGCGCGAGCCTTGGTTCGCCGATGCAGGAATGTTCGCACGCGCGCCCGCGCTGCTTGCCGTCTGTTCCTCCGGAGCCGGCTACGACACGATCGACGTCGACGCCGCGACCCGCGCCGGGGTGCTCGCCTGCAATCAGGCCGGCGCCAACCGCGAAGCCGTGGCAGAACATGTAATCGGATACATGCTGGCCCTGTCGAAGCGGATCGCCCAGAGCCACCGCCTCATGATCCGCACCACAAACCTGGACCGCTTCAACGTGAAGGGCAACGACATCCATGGCAAGACCCTGGGAATCGTGGGCCTGGGTCATGTCGGCGCACATCTCGCCAGCATCTGCCGCAAGGCTTTCGGGATGACGGTGCTCGCCTACGACCCCTACATCGACCAGCACCAGTACTCCCGCTGCGAAGCGCAGTCAACCTCTCTCGAGGAACTGCTTGTACGCTCGGACTTCGTTTCGCTCAATTGCGCGCTTACCCCGGAAACCCGGGGCATGATCGGCGCACGGCAATTCGCCCTGATGAAACCGACCGCCTACTTCGTGACTACTGCCCGCGGCGGCATACACGACGAGACCGCACTTGCCGAGGCGCTCGCGTCCGGGCGCATTGCGGGGGCTGGACTGGACGTTTTCGAGCAGGAGCCGCCTGCCCCCGATCATCCACTGCTCGCTTTCGACAATGTGCTCGCGAGTCCGCATACCGCAGGAATCACCGCCGAAGCACTGGCCAACGCGACACGTTCCGCCACTGACCAGTGGCTGGACATCTTCGCCGGCAGGGCACCACGCTGCCTGCTGAATCCGGAGGCTTGGCCAGGTTACAGCGAGCGCTTCGAACACCTCTTCGGAGTTCGCCCGCAGCCCCTCGCGTGAGCAGCGGGCGCCGGAAACCCGACTACTGGACCTTAAGGTTTGCCGCCTTGACTACAGCGCGGTATTTTTCCAGATCGCTCCGCATCTTGGCATTGAACTCGTCAGGCGTGGCATGCCGCAACGTGTAGAGGAAATTTGCCAGGATCGTTAGCACGGCAGGGTCCTTCTGGCCGATCTCCAGGGCAGCGAACAGTTTGTCGATCACCGGCCTGGGCGTGCCCGCACGGGCGACCAACGCAATCTCCGCAGGAAAATTGAATTCCCGCAGGCCGGCCGCCTCCATGACCGAGGGAACGTCCGGGGTATACCGGTCGCGCTTGGGACTCGAATTCGCGAGTGCCCTCACCTTGCCTGCCTTCACCTGATTGGTAATGCTGCCGTATCCGGACAGGATGAAATCAAGATCACCGCGCAGCATGCCTGCAACGGATTCCGCACTGCCCCGGAAAGGTACCGCAGCCATGTCCGTTCCGGTAGCGGTCTTGAAGGCTTCGCCAACGATGTACATGATGCTGCCCACACCGGTTACTCCAAAACGCAGCGCCCCCGGCTTCGCCTTCGCACGCGCGACGAGGTCGGAAATGCTCTTGATCGGAGAATCCGCGATGACCGAGAAGTACAGGTCGTTCGAGTAAACCATACCTATCCCGGTGAAGTCCTTGAGTGGATCGTAAGGCAGGTCGGCCTGCAGCGCTGGGAACACGGCCCAATGACTGGAGTCCGGAGCGAAGATCGTGTAGCCGTCGGCCGGCGCAGCCTTCAGATCCAGCACGGCAGGCACGCCGCCGCCCCCGGCCTTGGCTTCCACGACGACGCCTTGCTTGAGTGTCCGACTCATCGACTCAGCCAGGGCTCGGATCACGATGTCCGGACCCGACGCCGTCGGATTCGGCATGATGATACGCACTGGCCGGCTTGGATAGTCTTGGGCAAGTGCCGCGGGCACCGCGCAGACAACCAGCAATGCAGTCAGAAATCCCCTACCTCTGAGTTGAACCATGACCCCCTCCTCTCGATGAAATGCCTGACGGCAACCCACAAACCTAGCGTCCGGCCGCCCGGGAGCAGCCCTCCGGTGAACTATACCGACTATACCCTTGGACGACAGCCGATGTCGGGCTTGAAATTGATCGCGACCGCCCCAATTTCGGATGCTCGTACCGCATCCCAACCAACCCGATTCCTCCAAATTTCACCAAATCACGCATACCCAGGAGTGAGCATGTCCGCAACCGCAGAGAAGATGGGATTTCAGGCCGAAGTAAAGCAGCTCCTTCAGCTGATGATCCATTCGCTCTACAGCAACAAGGAGATCTTCCTCCGCGAACTGATCTCAAACGCCTCTGATGCCGCGGACAAACTCCGCTTCGAGGCGCTTGGAAATAGTGCGCTGTTCGAGTCAGAACCCGAACTCAAGATCCGCATCGCGTATGACAAGTCCGCACGCACCATCACGGTATCGGACAACGGCATCGGCATGTCCCGGGAAGAGGTCATCGGGAACATCGGGACGATCGCACGCTCGGGGACCCGTGAATTCTTCAAGGGGCTGAGCGGCGACCAGGCCAGAGACGCGAACCTGATCGGCCAGTTCGGAGTGGGGTTCTACGCGTCCTTTATCGTCGCCGACAAGGTGACGCTCCTGACCCGGCGCGCCGGGCTTCCAGCCGACCAGGCCGTTCGCTGGGAATGTGACATGGCAGAGGCGGGCGAATACAGCATCGCCCCCGCGGTCAAGGAAACTCGCGGCACCGATATCATCCTCCATCTGCGCAAGGCCGATGAGGACGAAGAATCCTCCGATACGCTGCTTGATGGCTACCGTCTTCGCGCAATCGTGCGCAAGTACTCCGACCATATCGCAATCCCGATCGTAATGGCGAAGGAATCGCCGGCAGATGCTGCAAGCGAGACACCCACCATTGAAGACGAAACCATCAATCAGGCGAACGCTATCTGGGCGAGGCCCAAGGGAGAAATAACCGAGGAGCAGTACCACGAGTTCTACCGGCACGTGGCGCACGATTTCGAGCCGCCTCTCGCGTACAGCCACAATCGGGTGGAGGGACGCCAGGAGTACACCCAGCTGCTCTACATCCCCCAACGCGCGCCCTTCGACCTCTGGGACCGTGATCATCGCAGAGGCCTGAAACTGTACGTCCGGCGTGTATTCATCATAGACGACGCCGAGCACCTGCTCCCGGCTTACCTGCGTTTCGTGCGCGGCGTGGTTGATTCGAGCGACCTTCCGCTGAACGTTTCGCGCGAAATACTTCAGCAGAGCCGCGACATCGATGCCATCCGCTCCGGCAACACTCGCAGGGTGCTTCAGATGATGGACGAGCTCGCCGAACATCAGACCGAAAAATACGCATCGTTCTGGCAAGCCTTCGGACGTGTGCTCAAGGAAGGCATGGGCGAGGACCCAGCAAACCGCGACCGCATCGCGAAACTTCTGCGTTTCTCGAGCACCCACACAGACAGCGAATCGCCAACCGTGTCGCTTGCCGACTACGTTTCGCGCATGAAGCCCGACCAGGAGAAGATCTACTACGTCACGGCAGAGAGCTTTCTCGCGGCGAAGGGAAGTCCGCACCTCGAGGTACTGCGCAAGAAGGGAGTCGAAGCCTTGCTGCTACACGAGCGTATCGATGAGTGGGTCGTAGGCAACCTGCACGAGGTCGAGGGCAAGGCGCTTGTTTCAGCTGCCAAGGGTGCGCTTGACCTGGGCAAGATGGAAGACGAATCCGACAAGAAAGCGCAGGAAGAAAAGGCCGGCGAGTTCAAGGACCTCGTGGCGAAACTGAAGGATGAGCTGGGCGACAAAGTGAAAGATGTACGGGTCACTCATCGGCTGACCATCTCGCCGGCCTGCCTGGTCGCTGACGAGAACGACCTAGGCGGCAATCTGGCGCGAATACTGAAAATGGCCGGGCAGGCCGCGCCGGCAAACAAGCCCATACTCGAAATCAATCCGGTTCATCCGCTCATCGAACGCATGAAGACCGAGGTGCCGCACTTCGGCGACTGGGCTCATCTCATGTTCGATCAGGCGCTTCTTGCCGAGGGCGGGGTTCTGGACGATCCGGCCGGCTTCGTGCGCCGCATGAACGAACTCCTGCTGGAGCTCGCGCGCAGCTGATCCGGACCTCACCGAGCCGTGCAGGATGCGCACCACGAGTCCTGCACGGCTATTTAGTAACACTTACGTTACTATATATCGCATTATGCCTGGGTGAGTTCAACCCAACAGTGCAACAGGGGTTTTCTGGGATTGTAGAGACCCGAACAGCACCTCGTGGGGTGTTCGGAAGCCCAGGCACTTCCGGGGTCTGTGATTCAAGCGACGGGTTGCAAAGCGCATAGCCTC
>CAILKO010000064.1 GCA_903834835.1 uncultured Pseudomonadota bacterium
AAGGAGGCTATGCGCTTTGCAACCCGTCGCTTGAATCACAGACCCCGGAAGTGCCTGGGCTTCCGAACACCCCACGAGGTGCTGTTCGGGTCTCTACAATCCCAGAAAACCCCTGTTGCACTGTTGGGTTGAACTCACCGAACGCGTCGGGATAGTTAGTAACTTTTATGTTACCAACAACGCAAAGAGACGCCCATTTACTTCCTCATTCTGCTTGCAGCAATTGGTGTACGCGCGGATCCGATGAGTGAATGCAAAATAGGGGCGGGAAATCCTTGCCGAAATGTCGGACAGGGCGTCAACTATTCCGACTGCGTCAACTATCTTTTGAATCACTACGCTTTAGGATGCAATGCAGGCGATCATCAAGGCGCTTCAGCATTTGCTCGTAGTGGGCGGCATGAATATGGTGGCCTCCTCCATTTGCGCACTATTCGCATTTTTGATAGCTGAGCATTTCACAACAGATGCACAAGTTTTTCGTTTCGCATTTGCCGTCGTATTCTTCAGCTGTTTCGTTTTATTCATTCGACCCTTGATTAACTCAGTGCGTCGAATACGTGGGGAAGCACCCCTAAAACGGTGGTCGCTATGACGAAACTACACCCTAACCGCCGGTTCGAGTTTGACGCGATTCAGCGCTCCGCGCTTCATCGCGCGTTTCAACTGGAACATTGGGTGGCATGACAGACACGTTGAACCTGATCCGCAAGGTCTTGGGCAAGAGCTTCGGCGCCATCGCGATTGTTGCGGGTTGTTTGCTACTGATTGCTGGGATCGTCTCGCTCGCCCTCGGTCTAGACGTTTTGGTGGTTGGTGAATTTCATGGTCGCTGGAGCGCCATTCTTTACATCCCTACTGGGGCCGTCCTTGCGTTTGTAGGTTATGGCAGCGTCCGGCTCGGACGCGAAGCATTCCAAACGTCTGTTCCCAGCGTCAAATTGGAGAGCAAAAGGTAATCGTGGTGAAGATGCCACCCAGTCCTCAGCCGCAGCGGATACCCGCAAGCGGGCTTCGCTGAGCTCCACGCTAGACACTCATGCGCATCACATTTGGATTTCTATTCGCCACGACAGTGGTCGCTGCGCTAGCGGCGCTGTCCATCGAAGGAGAGCTGAAGCCTTATCCTGTCGTCTTCTTCTTGTGGTCACTGCCGATTGTGGGCTTTTTCACATTGATTACTGCCGTTCCAGCGTACTTATGGCTACAAAGTCATGATCGCGTATCGCCGTCGTATGTCCTAATTGCAGCGTTCGTATCAGCATTCGTCAGTTTTGCGCTGTTCAGCTTTGCCACAAAGGGGTCAAGTGCCATGGTTGGCACTTCCGTCTTAATTCATGATGGTTCATTCACAATCGCAGGTTGGCTCAGTTTGCTTCAGCAGTGCACGCTCATGGGCGCAGCCGGTGCTCTGGCGGGCGTCTGCTTTTTGCTGGTCGCCCGCCCGCAACGAAGCATTCGTCGTGGCTAACCCGCCAGTCGAAAGCCAAGGTTACCGGCGAGGCTGCTCGTGCCCGTCCGGTTCACGATCAAATCGCTTGATTGCCATAGCTGCTGTGCTACTTGCGTTGAACGCCTGTGGAACTGACCTTGAGCTTACGACCACGCAATCGGTGGATGTTCTCCTACTTCCCCATCGACTTGGTACCGACGGACAGAAGCGTGTCGGCTTTCTTCCATCTGGCGTAACTGTTCCGATTAAGGATTCCGTGCTCGCAAAAGATGGAACCGCATACGAAGTTGTTTATCTTGCCCCTTCATCGAAGGCCCGAATCGAAGGATATGTACTGCTGAGTTCGCCAGGATTGAAGGTTCGCAAGCGGAGTTGATGACATTACATTCCGACTCCAGGTGGTACAGATGGGCGACCCGCGTCGGAGCATCATTTAGCGCCGTACGCTTTCGAAACACACCACACCGTTAACAGCCATGAGATCGATCCAACTCCTCGCAGGTTGCCTTGCCATCCTCGCATCAGCGCCTGCAGCTTCTGGAACGTTTACTACTGACGCCCCGACAACACTTAAGCTTTTGCCGGATCGGGGCGCCGAACTATCGACGTTCAGCGGCAGTATCTCGATATCAGGGAAGTTCGTTGCAAGGTGGGAGCGTGACTCGGACGAGAAACCCCAATTGTCAGCGGTGTTCGTACCCGACCGAGATTCATCTGCTCGCCTTCCTTATGATGCTGACCGAGGCAGGGTAAGCGAGATCTGGCTGAGAAACGGGCTGAACACGCTCTCCACATTCATCGAGCCCGCGAAAAGGCGAGACTTGCTCGCTCGACGCTTAACCTCCATTGAGGTAGATGCAGACGTGATCCTAAGCGGATACCGAACGGCGATTGATTGTGACAAGCGGAGGTACTCGGCAATCGTCCTGACTGGTCGCCCGGTAGCGTCCGCGCTCGTCGCGCAGGGCGTGGTTGGGCGGCAAGGATGCTGACACCCATCTCTCTCCCGACTTGCGACGGCGCCGCTCTGACCTGCCGAATCGCGTGCCTTATGGCGACGGCCAGTAGCGAACTAGGAGCCGGGTAATGCAAGCGGAAAGCAGCAGGAACATCTGTATCGATGGAGATGTGACATGAATCCCCCAGCAAAGAACACCATCTGCATCTGGTACAACGGCGGCGCCGAAGAAGCGGCACGCTTCTATGCCGCGACATTCCCGGATTCCTTCGCCGGTGCCGTGTACCGCGCACCTGCAGACTTTCCGTCGGGGAAGCAGGGGGACGTATTGACGGTGGCGTTCACGGTGATGGGTATCCCGTGTCTCGGCCTGAACGGCGGGCCGGTGTTCACGCAAAGCGAGGCATTTTCCTTTCAGGTTGCCACGACGGATCAGGCCGAAACGGATCGCTACTGGAACGCGATCGTCGGTAATGGCGGCCAGGAGAGCGCATGCGGCTGGTGCAAGGACAGATGGGGGGTGTCGTGGCAGATCACGCCGGTGGTGCTGACGAGAGCCATTGCCGACCCTGACCCTGCGGTGGCAAAGCGCGCATTCGAAGCGATGATGGAGATGGGAAAGATCGATGTCGCTGCCATCGAGGCGGCGATTCGCGGCTAGTTGCCTGGCTGCCAGCAAGGCTCTCCGGGTGCGACGGCCCTGACAGGCCATGGCAAGATCTCGACTCGAAGTACGCCAGAAAACGCATCAGGGAACTCTCAAGGCTGAACTCAGACACCACCCCATCCCCATGACCACCGCCACCCATACCCCGTCCCGCTTCGAAGCGGTGACCCCTTGCCTGCCGGTTGCGGACGTGGAAAAAGCCCTCGCGTTCTACGTGGACCAGCTCGGCTTCCAGCTGGGATGGAAATGGGGCACCCCCGTCACGCACGCCAATGTGTGCCGCGATGCCATCAGCATGGACCTGGTCTTGATGCCCGCGAGTCGCGGCGGAGCAGCCATGGCTTACATCCAGCTGAGCGATGTGAACGCGTACTACCTGGAGCTGAAGGGCAGAAATCTCGCGGTGAGCGAGCCCGAGAACAGGCCTTATGGCATGCGTGACTTCGAGGTCGTCGACCAAGACGGCAACCGGCTTGTATTTGGCGAGCCTGCGGTTCACTAGCGGCGCCGTGGTTTCCCCAGACACCGCGCTGGTTCAGACTCGCAAGGGCGAGGCATCGTTGCATGCCGCGACACCCGGGGTCCGTCGCAAGGCGGTCGACTTCGCAAGACGTCGTTTCCCATGGAATCACCGGGCGTCAGTCGCGGTACGGTTGCTCATTGCCTGCGCCACACTCATCGGCGCGCTCCCCTGCTTCGCCCAGCCCGCCGATCCCAACCTCGCCCACCCCCACGCAGTCATCACCGCAGCCCGCGAGGGCTACACGATCTCCGCGCTCGTCACGCACGAGCAGAACGCCACGCGCTTCAAGCACGGCATCGCGCTCTTCCCAGGCTATCCGGGGATCATGAAGCTGAGGGTAGAAAACGGCGAGCCGCGCTTCGAGATGGCGGGCAACTTCCTCGTGCGTTCGCGCAGGCAGTGGCTGGACGCGGATACGCTGGTCGCGGTAGTGGACGCACCCTCCGACCAGTGGGCCGCGTTCTCGCAGCAGTTCCGCGAGTCACCGCGCTATGGCGCGGATGTGGCGGCGCTGATCAGCGAGATTGCCAGACGCTATGCGGTGGAGAGCTGGACTTTCGTCGGCACGAGCGAGGGTTCAATCACTGCGTTTCACGCGGCGCGCATGAACCCGCAGCTCGCGCGCCGCACCATCCTCACGGCCTCGGTATTTCCGCCCAACCGCAACGGACCGGGTCTCTCGAATGCGAACTGGGCCGCGCTCGCCTCCGAGCTACTCTGGGTGCATCACGCGGACGACCCCTGCCCGTTCACCTCCTACCGCGACGCCCAGGCCCATGCAGCGATGACCGGCAAACCCCTCGTCACGGTGCGCGGCGGCGGCCCGGGGCGCGGCCCGGCCTGCGAAGCGCGCACCGCGCACGGCTTCGCCGGCGTGGAACGCGAGACGGTGCAGGCGATGCGCAGCTGGGTGCAGACGGGGGTGGTCCCGGGGGATGTGCGGCCCTGATCGGCTGTCCGGGTGCCCCCTCGGTAAGTGACCATGTTTTTGTAGATACAATAACCTATGCGTATCACCTTCGATCCCGCCAAACGTGATGTCACTCTGGCAGAACGAGGATTGGATTTCGCCGACTCCGCAAGGGTCTTCGAAGGTGTCACCCTGGAAATTGAGGACACGCGAAAGAACTACGGCGAGCCACGCATCATTTGCTACGGTCTTCTGGAAGGGCGAATGGTTGTTGTGGGCTACACGCCGCGTGGCGCGGATCGCCACATCTTCAGCATGAGGAAAGCCAATGACCGCGAAAAAACCCGTATCGCGCCGCTCCTTGAAATCTGACCTGTCCCGGGTCGATGCACACAAGGTGAAGCGTGAGGAATACGAAGAACTCCCCGAATTCACGGAAGAAATGCTCGCACGCGCCCGGATCAACAAGGGCGGAAGACCTGTTTCGTCGAATCCGCGCAAGCTCATCTCCTTGCGTCTGCCGGCGGATGTCATTGAACGCTGGAAAGCAACCGGTCCAGGCTGGCAGACGCGCATGGCGGAACGTTTGAGCAGAGTTCGGTGACGGCGAATACATCACAGCCCTTGTCTCGCGCGCAGCCCCATCGCAGCACGCAGTCATCGACGTTCGCCTCTCCGCTGTTCACGCTCCTCCTCTCCGCCTGCAGCACGGAGCAGGCCTATAACGCCGGGCAGGCCTGGCAGCGCAACCAGTGCAGCGCGCTGCCCGACAAGGCGAAATACGACCGCTGCATCAGCCGGGCGGGCACCGGCTACGAGACCTGGCGGCGCGAGCGCGCGCCCGACGGCACGCGGGCACCCTGAAACCGATGTCCGCCACACGCTGGGTTCCGCGCTTCGTCCGGGTGCTCATCGCACTCTGGCTCGCGCTTCAGGCCCTGATCCTCGCATTCATCCTCGCCACGCACGGCGCCGGCATGGACCCGGATCTGCGTCTGCTGAGCGGCGCAGCCATGACCCTGGCCTCGTTCCCGCTCTCGATCGGGGCGATGTTCGCCGCGCTGACGGCGCTGGAGGCGGCAGCCTCGCTCGGGCTCCTCGCGAAGGCACTGCTCGCCTGGGCGAGCTGCTTTCTTGCCGGTGCGATCCAGCTCTGGCTGCTCACTGTGATCGCCGGGCGAATTGCACCGCCCGCCGCGCGCGATTGACCGCGCACCGACCGCTCACTCCACGGGCAGCTTCTTCTCCGTCGTCCACAGCGTGATCGGCGGCACGCTCGAGGCGATGAACGCGGCGAGCGCGGCGAGCACGGACAGGAACAGAAACGCGAGCCTGAATCCCGGCTCGTCGCCGCCCGCATGGGAGAGAAAGGCGATGGTGCCGCAGAGCGCCGTCCCGACAGCGCCGCCCATGGTGCGGGACAGCGCGACCAGTGCGGTCGCCGCACCGAGCTTCTGCCGGCCGGCGATGGTCTGCACCGTGAGCTGCGTGGTGGACATCACCGTCCCCATGCCCATGCCCGCCATCACGCCGAGCACCAGCGTGTACTGGTCGCTCTGCTCGAGAAAGAAGAACAGGAACAGCGCGACGGACGCCACCGACATGCCGGTGACCGGGATCCAGTGCGGCCGGCCGGTACGGCGCAGGATCTGCCCCGAGACCATCGCACCGACCACCATGCCGCCCACCACAGGCAGCAGCAGATAGCCCGAAGCCTGCACACTGATGCCGCGACCGAACTGCAGATAGAGCGGCAGCAGGAAGACGAGCGAGAACATGCAGGCCGCAAACAGCGACACCAGCATCGCGAGCCGCCCGATGGTGCGCTCGCGCAGCAGCTCGACGGGCAGGAACGGCGCGACGTGCCGCAGTTCATGACGCACGAGGAAGACGAGCGCAAACAGACCGACTCCAGCCCAGACGAGGCTCTCCGCGGAAAGCCAGGGAAAGCGATGCCCGCCAGAAGTCAGCCAGTAGAGCAGCGTGACCGCGCTCAGCGCAAAGAGCACGTTCCCCGCGATATCCGCGGCATGACCTGAGGGATGCTTGTCCCCTGCGGGCAGCCGCAACAGCCGCCACGCCGCGAACAGCGCAAGCGGCGCGTTGGCGAGAAACAGCCAGCGCCAGCTCGCATGCGCGACCACCACCCCGCCCAGCACCGGCCCGGTGATGCTCGCTGCGGTGTAGAGCAGGCCGAACCAGACCTGGAAGCGCACGCGCTGGCGCGGCGGAACGAGCTCGCCGATCAGCGCCTGGGACATGATCATCAGCCCGCCGCCGCCCAGCCCCTGCACGACACGCGCCGCGATGAGCTGCGGCAGCGTGATCGACGCCCCCGCGGCGAGCGATCCCAGCGTGAAAAGTCCGAGACAGACGAGCAGCACGTTGCGCCGCCCGTGCGCATCGCCCAGCCGGCCGAAGAAGGGCACCGCGGTCGCGCTCGCGAGCAGATAGGCCACCGCGATCCACGATGTATCGCGCACCCCGCCCAGCGCCGCCGCGATATGCGGGCTCGCCGTGGCGAGCAGCGTCTGGTCCACCGCCGCCATGAACATCGGCAGGAACACCGCGGTGTACAAATTGAAGAATTCGCCGCGGGAAATACGCTCTGTCATGACCTGCACCGGCTCCGTATGCGCAGCACGCAGCTTAGCGCCTCCATCCTTCAGCGGGCTGTCGGCCCCCGCCGCACCCTGCCGCATGCGCCTGTCTCGCTATACTCCCGCCGCAGCGTCGCAGCGCCCGCACCGACACGAAACCCAAGGACCCGACCCCGATGCGCGAACATTTCCTCGACCTGAGCCTCGGCCGCTGCCGCTACCTCGAAGCGGGCAGCGGCTCGCCGCTCTTCCTGCTGCACGGCATGAGTCATCTGAACTCGGCGGAGACCTTCGACGAGATCATGCCCGAGCTCGCACGCCACCACCGCGTGATCGCGGTCGACCTGCTCGGCTTCGGCAAGGGCACGCGCGAGGTGGAGGCCGGGCCGACCTTCGAGCTGATGCTCGAGCAGCTGCGCGAACTGATGGACCATCTGGGCATTGCGCGCGCGGCTTTCGCCGGACACAGCATGGGCGGCTGGACTGCCATGCTGCTCGCCTACCAGAGCCCGGAGCGCGTGAGCCGTCTCATCCTGCTGAATTCGGCCGGTCTGAACGCGCAGATCTCGCCCAGCGTGGGCGCGCTCGCCGCGGTGCCGCCGTACGAAAAGCTCGTCGAACAGGTGAAACGCGAATTCCGCAATCCGGCCCGCGCCACCGAGGCGCGCGTGGCCGGCATCGCCCGCACGCGGCAGGAGGTGCTCGCGATGCCGAACGCGCTGCGCTCGCTCGACCCGCTGCTGCACGTCATGCAGACGCCGACGCTGCGGCCGCGCTACATGCTGCACCGGCGCCTCGCGCATATTTCGGCACCCACGCTCGTCATCTGGGGCGCGGGCGACGTGATCGATCCCTACCCGACCTGGACCGCTGAATACGAGGCGCTCGCGGGCGACATGCGGCGCTCCTCCAAGCCCTGGACGATCCCGGGCGCGCGCTACGTGCTGATGCAGACCGGGCACTACTCCCACTGGGAAGAGCCGGAACGCGTGGTGGAACTGATCAGCGCATTTCTCGCCTGAGCACGCAGCGACGCGGGGTTGACGTGCCCCCGCTGTCGCGCCTAGCCTCGCCGGGGGAGGTGGGCCATGAACGTACTCGTGATCGGCGGCGGCGGTGCAATCGGCTACTGGAGCGCGCGTAGCCTGGAGGCGGCGGGTCATCATCCCGTCCTCTACGACCTTGGATTCGACACTGCGGAGGCGCTCGGCGGCGCCCCCATGACAAAGGTGCAGGGCGACGCGGCGGATCTGCAGCGCCTGCTTGATGTCGCCGCAACCCATCGCATCGAGCGCATCGTGCACCTTGCGATGATCATCGACGCGGAGAGCGCACCGATCATGGCATCCCGGGTCGCCGTCCAGGGCCTCAGCGCCGCGCTCGAAACCGCGCGTGCCCGCGGTATTCCGCGCGTGGTGTTCGCCAGCGCCAAGTCGGCCTATGGCGCGACCTTCGGCGGGCACCGCGCGCCAACCTATTCCCCCGCGACCGAGGACACGCCGCGTACGCCGGTGGGCGTATACGGCGCCGCGAAGCTGCTGTGCGAGGAGATCGGGCGCGCCTACCAGGCGCGGCACGGTGTGAGTTTCGTTGCGTTCCGCTTTGCGTCGACCTACGGCCTCGGCAAGGATACCGGCCGGCATGGCTCGCTCTCGCTGGGCAGCCTGATGGTCGAGGGGGCGGTGCGCGGCGAACCGGTCCGCCTGCCGAAAGGCGGTGACCAGCGGCAGGACTGGGTCTACTACAAGGACATCGGTCAGGCCGTGGTGCGGGCCTGCGAAGCCGGTGATCTGCGTCATCAGACCTTCAACATCGGCTCGGGCATCGCCGCCAGCTTTGCCGAGTTCGCGGCCTGTGTGCGTGCGGAGGTCGCGGGTGCCGATGTGCAGATCGGACCCGGCATGAACCCCTTCGGCACCGACTACGATGCCTACTGGGTGCTCGACATCCGTCGGGCGCGAGAAGTGCTCCGCTATCAACCTGCCTACGGCACGCTGGCGCTCGGAATCGCCGACTACGTGCGCGAATACCGGACACGCCTCGAAGCGAGCCGCGGCCGCTGACCGGGGCACCGGCCTTTTTTTGCTAGCATGCGGCGCCCACTTCATGCCTGCAAACCTCCATGCCCTCTGACAGCGGCCAGATCGTGCTCGGCGTCGACCTCGACGGCGTCTGCGCGGACTTCTACGGACGCATCCGCGAAATCGCCGCCGAGTGGTTCGAGCGGCCGATCGAGACGCTCACCCGCGATGTTTCCTACGGCCTCTCGGAATGGGGCATCACGGGCGAGGACTACGACAGCCTGCACCGCTTCGCGGTGACCGAGCGCGACTTCTTCCGCTCGGTGCCGATGATCCCGGGCGCGCGCCGCGTGCTGCGCCAGCTCTCGAACGAGGGCTTCCGCATCCGCATCATCACGCACCGACTCTTCATCCGGCATTTCCACGGGCTCGCGGTGTCGCAGACCATCGAGTGGCTGGACCATCACGGCATCCCCTACTGGGACCTCTGCTTCATGCGCGACAAGGATCAGGTCGGCGCCGACATCTATGTGGAGGACAGCCCGGCGAACATCGAGAGCCTGCGCCGCCACGGTCATTATGCGATCTGTTTTGCGAACAGCACGAATGCGCATATCGGCACGCCACGCACCGGTTCCTGGGACGAGGTCTACCGGCTCGTCAAGGAACGCGCGCAGTCCCTCTGAACCCAGCGATGCTCGTCAACGCCCTCATCGTCTTCATCTTCGCCATTGCCGGTCTGCTTGCCTGGGCCACGCGCCGGCCGGAACACTTTCAGGTCGAACGCAGCCTCTTCATCGAGGCGACCCCGGAGCGGCTGTTCGGGCTGGTGGACTGCCTGCGCGAATGGAATGCCTGGTCGCCCTGGCATGCGAACCCTGCGACGAAGCAGTCCTATACGGGACCCGAAGCCGGCAAGGACGCGCGCTATGCCTGGACAGGCCCCTACGCCATCGGCACGGGCGAGATGACGGTGGCACTTTCGGAGCCGCCGCGACGTGTCGCGCTGAAGCTTGCGCTCACCCGTCCGCTGCGCACCCGGGGCACTGCGAGCTTTCGCTTCATGGACGCACCGGGCGGCACACAGGTCACCTGGCGGCTGGATGCGCATCACGGCCTGGAGGAGAAACTCGCGAGCCTGGTGTTCCGGCTGGATCGCCGGCTCGGAGACGATCTGGACACCGGCCTCGCGCGGCTGAAGGCGGTCGCCGAAGGTGTCAGGATGCCTGCTGCGGAATGATGCGGCCGCACCTGCACCGTCGCCGCCTGCTGCAGGCCATGCTCGCCACGCTCGCGGGCGGCGCGCTGCCGGCGGGCGCCCAGCAGCGCGTGCCCATTGCCGACATGCACAGCCACTACGGCATGTTCTCGCGCTTCATGTCGAACTCCGGACTCGCGGCCGAGATGCGCAAGGAAGGCGTCGCGTTCATCGCCTGGAAACTCGTACCCGATGCGCGCTGGACGCGGCGCTCGGCGGAGGGCATCTATCAGTCCGGCACGCCGGGCGAGGGACAGCTCGCGGCGCGCTATACCGCCCTGCTCGGCGAAATGAAGGCCTATGTCGCCGACCAGAAGCTGCGCACGGTCCTTACCGCGGCGGACGTGGATGCCTGTCTCGCCGGTGAAGCCGGCATCGTGCTCGCGGCCGAAGGCGCCGACTTCCTCGAAGGCCGTGTCGAGAATCTGCAGCCGGCCTATGCCGCGGGCCTCCGGCATCTGCAGCTGGTGCACTACATCCATACGCCGGTGGGCGACTTCCAGACCGCCGCGCCGACGCATAACAGGCTGAGCGCGATGGGCCTGCAGCTCGTCGAAGCCTGCAACGCGCGCGGCGTGCTGGTCGATCTTTCCCACTCAAGCGGCACCGCGGCCGACCAGGCACTGGATGCGGCCAGGGCGCCGCTCGTCTGGTCGCATGGCTGGGTCGACAGCGCGCAGGGCACCTGGCAGGACCGGTTCGGCTTCCTCAAACGGCGCCTGTCGCTCGCGCATGCGAAGCGCATCGCTGCGGGCGGCGGCGTGGTCGGCCTCTGGGGGCTGGGGCTCGCGCGTCCGGGACTCGGCTGGAGCGTCGGGCGCGGCGACACGCGCGCCTATGCGCAGGAACTCGCGAACCTCGTCGGCCGCATCGGCGCCGACCATGTCGCGCTCGGCACGGACATCGAAGGCCTCGGAACGGACTGGAGCGTCAACACCTATGCCCACGTGCGCGAAGTCATCGGCCACCTGGAATCGATGAACCTCGGCGGCGCGACCGTCGAGAAAATTGCCTGCGGGAACTATTCGCGCGTGCTGAAAGCCGTGCTGCGTTCCTGAACACCACAGACCTGCCACCGCATACCTGCCCGGGGAAAACCATGAGCCTTGCCGCACACATCTGCCTGCTTGCCGACTACAACCGCGTGATGAACGAGAAGCTCTATGCCGCGGCCGCGAAACTGCCGCCTGCGGAACTCGCCGCCGACCGCAAGGCCTTCTTCGGCTCGCTGCTCGGCACGCTGAACCACCTCGTCGTGACCGACACCCTCTGGTGGAAGCGCTTCGCCACCCATCCGGCCGGGCACAAGGCGCTCGACCCGGTCCGCGCGCTTGCCGCGCCCGCTGCGTTGAACCAGATACTCTTCACCGAACTCGCCCCGCTCGCCGGGCGCCGCGTGCTCATCGACGCGGCCCTCATCGACTGGTCGCGCGCGCTCACCGAGACCGACCTCGAACACAAGCTCGAATACCGCAACGTGCAGGGCGTCCCCTCGCGGCGCAGCTTCGCCACCCTCGTCCTCGGTGTGTTCAACCACCAGACCCACCACCGCGGGCAGGCCTCGACCCTGCTTACCCAGGCCGGCGTGGACCTCGGCGTCACCGACCTGCTGCCGCTGATCCCGGACGAGCTCGCCGCCTAGGATGAGCACCATGCGCGCCCTCTGCGTCTTTCTCGGCTCCAGCCCCGGCACACACCCGGCCTACGCGGAGGCAGCCATCGCAACCGGGCGCGAGATCGCGCGACGCGGGCTCACCTGCGTCTACGGCGGTTCCAACACCGGCCTGATGCGGCTGCTCGCGGACACCGCGCTCGCCGCCGGCGGTCGCGTGATCGGCGTGACGATCGAAGCGCTGCGCGCGCGCGAGCGCCATCACACCGGGCTCACCGAGCTGCACGTGGTGCCGACGATGCACGAGCGCAAGGCGCTGATGGCCGGGCTGGCGGATGGGTTCATCGCGCTGCCGGGCGGCATCGGCACCTTCGAGGAGTTCTTCGAGGTCTATACCCATGCCCAGCTCGGGTTTCATGCCAAGCCCTGCGGGCTACTCAGCGTGAACGACTATTACGCACCGCTCGATGCGCTGCTGGACAACGCCGAGCGCGAGGGATTTCTGCGCGCCTCGCACCGGACATCAATCTTTCGCGCGGCCACTCCCGAAGCACTGATCAGCCGGATGCTGGCCGGGCAGGTAAGCTAGGCACTTCCCGGACATCCGGATAATCCGCATGGAGCCCGTTTCATGATCGAGAGCAGCGTCGTCGCCGCAGTCGCCCTGGTACTTGCGTTCCTACTTCTGGTGTCGACACGACCCGGCACGCTGCACGTGGAGCGCTCGGTGAGCATCGCCGCGGCTGCCGACAGTATTTTCCCGCTGCTGAACGATTTCCGGATGTGGGCCCTCTGGACGCCCTACGACAAAGACCCCGCGATGCAGAAGACCTACAGCGGCAGCGAAGCGGGCGAAGGCGCGCACTATGTCTGGACGGGTAACAAGTCGGTCGGCCAGGGCGAAATCACGATCGTCGAATCGCGCGCGCCGGGCAGGCTGCTGATGGATCTGCACATGATCAAGCCCTTCGAAGCGCGCAATGTCGCCACCTTCACACTGAAGGCCGAGGCGGCCGCTACGCGCGTGACCTGGGCGCTGGATGCGCCGCAGAATTTCATGACCAAGATGGCATCCCTCTTCATGAACGTGGACCGGATGATCGGGCAGGATTTCGAGATCGGGCTCGGCAAGCTGAAACGCGTGGTCGAGAGCCGCGCAGAGCGCTAGGCGCCGTGCGGGCGTCGGCCAGCAGGTAAGCTTGCGCATGGTCGCGCTCGCCCGAATTCTGAAGATCCTGCTCGTGCTCGCGCTGGCGGGCTACGCCTACGTTCACTGGCAGAACCGCCAGGCCGGCGCGCCGGACCGGGGTGTCGGATTCGTCGCCCTGCCTCCCGTGGAGGGACTCGCCCCGGACGTGATCCTCGTCCTTGCGCACGAACGATGTTCGGCAGAGGAGGCGCGGCGCGCGGACCGGCTGGAACGCGATCTGATCCGCAGCGGCCTGCCCGTGCGGCGGGCGCAGAACGTAAGCTTTGCAATGGTGCCGGGCGACCCGGCGGAGGACGGCGTGCGGCGCCTGCTATCGGGCGCACTGCCGATCGTCATCGCGCGCGGACGCGGCAAGCCCAACCCGGCGCTCGACGAAGTGATCGCCGAGTACCGCAGTCGCGGCTGAAACCGAGCGAACACCGTAGCGCCGCGTCCGGCGTTCCGGCTGCGGTCCGAGGCATAAACGGAGGGAGGCCATCATGCTGTTCAAGAAGCTGGACCATGTCGAAATCAATACCGATCAACCCGAGCGCGCGCTCGCGTTCTACACCGGCGTGCTCGGCTTCAGCGTGAAGAGTTCGCACACCGTGGACGGCGCGTCGCCGGGCTCGCGCATCAGCATCGTCTATCTGTCGCTCGGCGATACCGGCGTGGAACTCATCTCGCACGAGGGCACGTCGCTCGCGCCGGCGCCTGCCGGCGAGCAGCTCGGCTATCGCGGCATGGCGCTCGAGGTGACGGACATGGACCACGCGGTGGAATTCCTGAAATCGAAGGGCGTGGAAGTGGTCTGGGGGCCCCATACCAAGCCCGGCCAGTACGCGCGCGCCGAAATTCTCGATCCGCACGGCTACCATATCGAACTCAGACAGTGGCTCTGAGCGAACTCGGACCATGCTTCTGAACCGATCATCGCAAACTACGAAAGCACGCACGCAATGAAGATCGTCGACGCACAGGTCCACATCTGGGCCAACGCCACCGCCCGCCCTGCGACCGGCCACCGCCAGGTGGATAACTTCACCGCCGAGGATCTGCTGAAGGAAATGGACGAGGCCGGTGTGTCCGGCGCCATCCTGCATCCGCCGCGCGCCTGGGCGCCGCTGTCGAACGAATTCGCGGTCGAAGCCGCGCGCCGCCACCCGACGCGCTTCGGCGTGCTCGGCCAGTTCTCGCCCGACCAGCCCGAGGCGCGCGAGCAGATCAAGGACTGGATGCGCCTCCCCGGCATGCTCGGCCTGCGCTTTCCGTTGGTGCGCCCGAACGAGCAGGCCTGGCACAAGGACGGCACGCTCGACTGGCTGTGGCCGGCCTGCGAGCGCCATGGCGTGCCGGTGTCGCTGCTCGCCGGGCGCTTCATGGCGGAGTTCCGCACCCTCGTCGAGCGTTTCCCGGGCGTGAAATTCATGATCGACCACTGCGGCGTGATCCACACCGCGAAGGACGAGGCCGCGCTCGCGAATCTCGATCTGCTGATCGACATGGCGAAGCTGCCCAACCTCGCGGTCAAGGCGACCGGGGTGCAGAACTACTCGAGCGCGCCCTATCCCTGCCGGAATTTTCACGAGCCGCTGCGCCGCATCTTCGATGCCTACGGACCACGGCGCATGTTCTGGGGCACCGATCTCACGGGCTCGCCGATTCCCTACCGCCAGTGCGTGACGCTCTTCACCGAGGAGCTGCCCTGGCTGAAGGGCGCGGATCTCGAGCTCGTCATGGGCGGGGCGATCCGCGAATGGCTGAACTGGACCGCCGCCGCCTGAGATGCGCCTCGCAAACTGCCACAACTTCCACGATTTCCGCGAGCTCGCGCGCCGGCGGCTGCCCGGCCCGATCTTCAACTACATCGACGGGGCGGCGGATGACGAGGTCACCCTGCGCCGCAACAGCGCCAGCTTCGAGCGCTGCGACCTGGTGCCCAATGTGCTGCGCGGCGTCTCGGAGGTCGATCTTTCGGTCACCGTGATGGGTCAGAAGCTGGCCCTGCCGGTGTACTGCTCGCCGACCGCATTGCAGCGCCTGTTCCACCATCGCGGCGAGCGCGCGGTGGCGGCGGCTGCCTCCCGGTTCGGCACGATGTTCGGCGTCTCCTCGCTCGGCACCGTCGGGCTGGAGGAGTTGCGCAAGGCCTACTCGACGCCGCAGGTCTACCAGTTCTATTTCCACAAGGACCGCGGCCTGAACCGCGCCATGCTGCAGCGCGCGAAGGAAGCCGGCATCGACGTGATGATGCTCACGGTGGACAGCATTACCGGCGGCAATCGCGAGCGCGATCTGCGCACCGGGTTCTCGATTCCGTTCCGGCTCACGCTTGCCGGCATGCTGCAGTTCACGCTGAAACCGGCCTGGGGCATCAACTACGTGACGCACGAGCGCTTCAGCATGCCCCAGCTCGACGAATTCGTCGACATGGGCGACGGCGCGATGTCGATCGGCCGCTATTTCACCGAGATGCTCGACCCCGCGATGAACTGGGACGACGTGGCCAAGATGGTTCGCGAGTGGGACGGCCAGTTCTGCCTGAAAGGCGTGATGTCCGTCGAGGATGCACGGCGCGCCGCCGATATCGGTTGCACGGGAATCATCCTGTCGAACCATGGCGGGCGCCAGCTGGACGGTTCGCGCAGCGCCTTCGACCAGCTCGCCGAGATCGTGGATGCGGTCGGCGACCGGCTGGACGTGATGATGGACGGCGGCGTGCAGCGCGGCACCCATGTGCTGAAGGCGCTCTCGCTCGGCGCCAAGGCGGTGGGCGTCGGGCGTTACTACCTCTTCCCGCTCGCGGCGGCGGGTGAAGCCGGCGTCGAGCGCGCGCTCGGTCAGATGCGGACCGAACTCGAACGCGACATGAAGCTCATGGGCTGCACCTCGGTGAGCCAGCTCTCGCGCGCCAATCTCCGGTTTCGCGCCCAGCCATAGAAGCGGTCGGAAACACCGTGATGAAGCATGTCGATGCCGGTGCACTCAGTGTCGCGTATCGCGAAGCCGGACCGGCGATCGGGCAGCCGGTGGTGCTGCTGCACGGCTTTCCTTACGACATCCATGCCTATGACGCGGTCGTGCCGCGCCTTGTGCAGGCCGGCTGCCGTGTGATCACACCCTGGCTGCGCGGCTTCGGGCCGACCGTCTTTCTCTCCGCGGATACGCCGCGTTCCGGCCAGCAGGCCGCGCTCGCCCACGACCTCCTCGCCCTGATGGACGCGCTGGAAATCGAACGCGCAGTGCTCGCGGGCTACGACTGGGGCGGACGCGCCGCGTGCATCGTCGCCGCACTATGGCCCGAGCGCGTGCGCGGCCTCGTCTCCGCCATGGGCTACAACATCCAGGACATCGCGGGCGCAGCGCAGCCGGCCGCGCCCGAGGACGAGCACCGGCTCTGGTACCAGTACTACTTCCACGGCGAACGCGGTCGTGCCGGGCTCGCGCGAAACCGGCATGCGTTGTGCCGGCTGCTCTGGCAGCTGTGGTCCCCGACCTGGCGCTTCGATGAAGCCACGTACGCGAAAACCGCGGCCGCTTTCGACAATCCGGATTTCGTCGAGGTCGTGATCCATTCCTACCGCCACCGCTACGGACTCGTGCCGGGCGACCCCGCAGTGGAGGCGACCGAACGCCGCCTCGCGGTACGACCGCGCATCGGCGTGCCGACCATCAGCTTTCATGGTCTGGATGACGGCGTCACGCGGCCTCCCGCCCGCGAGCGCGAAGCGGAGCGCTTTACCGGCCCCTGGGCGCAGCGGCTGCTCCCGGGCGTCGGTCACAATGTCCCGCAGGAAGCGCCAGCAGACTTTGCCGGCGCCGTGCTCGCGCTCGCGGACCTCGGTGGTCCCGATGGTATAAAGCGATGAGCATGCAAACAGCCTTTCTGACATTGGCGGAGCGCGGATGACCCTTGACAGCAATCGACGCGCCATGCGCACCGGAGGCCTTGCCTTCATCGTCGGCGCGCTCGCGTTCGTCGGGGTATTCAGCTTCCTTGCAGCGCGCTTCGATTACCCCGGCATCCTGCATGGCGCCGCGGCCGACGTGCTGCCCAGGCTGCTGAAGGGCGGGGAAACCATGCGCGCGGTCTGGGCGCTCTATGCCTTCCTGCCGCTGCTGCTCCTGCCCGGTGCGATCGGCGCGCGCAAAGCCTGCCCCGGTGCCGGGGGCACGATGACCCTCGCCCTGATCGCGGCCGCGCTCGGTGCCTTTGCGATGTTTCTCGGGCTCGCACGCTGGCCGAGCATTCACTGGGCGCTCGCGATCGGCCATGCACAGGGCGACCCGGTCACGCAGCAGGCGCTCGGCGCGGTGTTCGACGGATTGAACCTTTTTCTGGGCAACTACGTCGGTGAGTTCTTCGGCGAATGCTGCCTGGCTGTCTTCTTCGCGCTCACCGGCCGTTCCATGCTCTCCGAGCCTGCATACCCCCGGTCGCTGGCGAGAGGGCTGGGCTGGGGCGGCATGGTCTTCGGCCTGTTGTTCCTGGCGGGAGCCTTTCGCAACGTCGCGCCCGCGGTCCAGCCGATCGCCGATCTGAACAACCTGCTCCTGCCGCTATGGATGATCGTTCTGGGCAGCGCGCTCATCTGGCTCGGCCGCGCAGAGCGCACGAGGCCCGCATGAGCGGCTACGCGCTGGAGTTCGTCGAAAAACCCGGCTATGCGCACATCATCGTGACCGGGACCAACAGCCCGGAGAACGTTCGCGGCTACATCGAGGAAGTGATCCGCCGCTGCGCGGCGTCGGGTCATCGGCGGGCACTGGTCGAAAAGCGCCTCGCGGGGCGCAGCCTCGCAACCGGAGACGTGTTCAACATCGTCGCCCAGGGCAGCCAGCTCTCGCTCGGTCTGTTCACCGCGGTGGCCTTCGTGGACGTCTACGGTGAAGACGAACTGGTCCGGTTCGCCGAGACCGTCGCCTACAACCGGGGCGTGCCGATCGCGGCGTTCCGTGAAATTGCGCAGGCCGAACGCTGCCTGGCCAATGCGATCCGCGCAGACGCAGAGGACCCGATCTGACGGCGCAGAGGAAGAAAAGCCGCGGTGAATTCAACTTCTAAGTGCAACGTTTGATGAACCGTGGAGGGGGTGGGCGAGATGCCATAGCATCCGAGCCGCCTCAACCACCACAGTCAAAGTTGCCCAAATGGCCTACAGACATCTCACCCGTATCGAACGATA
>CAILKO010000065.1 GCA_903834835.1 uncultured Pseudomonadota bacterium
AACCGCATCGAGGGGCAGATGTCCACGCGGCGGCTGCGCATCGTCAAGTACCGCGGTTCGACCCACGGCACCAACGAGTATCCGTTCCTGATCGACGCGAGCGGCATCTCCATCCTGCCGATCACCTCGATTGCGCTCGAGCACAAAGCGAGCACCGAGCGCGTGTCCTCAGGCATCGCGCGCCTGGACGCGATGATGGGAGGCAAAGGCTACTATCGGGGCAGCACCGTGCTGATATCGGGCACGGCCGGCTCGGGCAAGACCAGCATCGCGGCGCAATTCGCCCACGCGGCGGCCGCGCGCGGCGAGCGCTGCCTGTGGGTCGCGTTCGAGGAATCCTCGAGCCAGATCATGCGCAACATGCGCTCCGTCGGCATCGACCTGGAACCGGCGTTGCGCCGCGGCATGCTGGCATTTCACGCGGTGCGGCCGACGATCTGCGGCCTGGAGATGCACCTCGTCACCATCCACAAGCTGGTGAGCGAGTTCAAACCGCGGGTCGTGATCATCGACCCGATCACCAACTTCGCCGCCATCGGCAGCGAGGAGGACGTGAAGGCGATGCTGACGCGCCTGATCGACTACTTCAAGATGCAGCAGATTACCGCCGCGTTCGTCAGCCTCAACAGAGGCGGCGACTCCGCCGAGTCCCCCGATATCGCCATATCGTCGCTGACCGACACCTGGCTCTTGCTGCGCGACCTGCAAATCGGCGCCGAACGCAACCGGGCCCTGTACCTGCTCAAGTCGCGCGGCATGGCCCACTCGAACCAGGTGCGCGAGTTCCTGCTGACCGATCACGGGGTGGAATTGCAGGACGTCTACGTCGGGCCCTCGGGGGCCTTGCTGACCGGCACCGCGCGGGTGACGCTGGAGCTGGAGGAGCAGGCGCAGGCGCTGGTGCGCGAGCAGGAGAGCGCGGGCAAAGCGCGCGAACTCGAGCGCAAGCGCGAAGCGATGGAGGCGCAGATCGCGGTGCTGCGTGCGGAGTACGAAGTCGAGCGCGCGGGGGCGGCGAAACTCATGGAGCAGGACCGGATGCGCAACACGCTCCTCGCCGGCAATCGCACCGACATGGCGCGCCGGCGCGAGGCTGCGGGCGGTCGCGCGGAGAGTACACCCAAACACAGGAAAGGAGCTGCGCGATGAACGCCAGGCGCAAGAGCGCCGCCGACCAAGCGGCGCCGGTGGAAACATGGCGGTTGCGGCTCTACGTGGCGGGACAGACGCCGAAGTCGCTGCAGGCGTTCGCCAACCTCAAGCGCATCTGCGAGGATCACCTGGAAGGGCAATACCGGATCGAGGTGATCGACCTGATCGAGACGCCGCAACTGGCGAAGGACGACCAGATCCTGGCGATCCCGACGCTGGTGCGCAAGCTGCCGGAACCGGTGCGCAAGATCATCGGCGACCTCTCCAACACCGAGCGCGTCCTGGTGGGGCTGAACCTGATCTCCGCCCCCAAGACCGGCGCATGACCGCCTTGTTGATTGAGAGGCCGCGATGAAAGCGAAGAAAGCGAAGAATGCGACCGCGGCGTTCGAGCAAGCTCTGGCCACGCCGCAGAAGCAGCTCTATGTGCTGCAGTTGTACGTCACCGGCATGACGCCGCGCTCGACGCGAGCCATCGCCAACGCCAAAAAGATTTGCGAGGAGCATCTGCAGGGACAGTACGACCTGAGCGTGATCGATGTCTACCAGCAGCCACAGTTGGCCAAGGACGCGCAGATCCTCGCCGTGCCCACGCTGGTGAAGAAACTGCCGCTGCCCCTGCGCCGCATCATCGGCGACCTGTCGGACCGGGACCAAGTGCTGCTCGGATTGAAACTGACGCCGAAACCCTGAGCTGAGTACCCACCTCATGACGCGGGACTCCCCGGGCACCGAATCAGGCGCGGACGCAAGAGCGGAAGTGGCGCAGTTGCGCCTGCGGCTGGCCGAAGCCGAGGCGGTACTGCAGTCCATCCGCAGCGGGGCAGTGGACGCGGTGATGGTCGGCGACCAGGTCTATACACTGACCGGAGCGCAGGAGCCTTACCGGCTGCTGGCCGAGCAGATGAGCGAGGGCGCCTTGACCCTGTCGCATGAAGGTTTCATCCTCTACGCCAACAAGAACTTCGCTCGACTGCTCCAATTGCCGCTGGAGCACGTCATGGGTGCCAAGCTCGGCGCCTTCATCCGTCCAGAGGGACTGCCCAACTTCGAGCAATTGGTGAAACAAGCCGAGCGAGGAATCAGCAGCGGAGATGTGGTCCTGCAGTGCGTCGACGGTTCCGCTGTTGAAGTGCGGCTTGGGCTGAACACACTCAATCTGGGCAAGGAGGTGGTGATTTCTGTTGTGGTGACTGACATCACCGAACGCAGCAGGCGCGCCCAAGCCAAAATGCGCACACTGTTACGCGCCATAGAACAAAACCCGGCGTCGATTGAGATTACCGACCGGATGGGCAACATCGAGTATGTCAATCCCCGCTTTGAACAGGTAACGGGATACACCAAGGCCGAGGTGGTCGGCAGCAATCCGCGCTTTTTAAAGTCCGGAAAAACACCGGCCGAGACCTACGTCGATCTGTGGAAAGCGATCTCAGAAGGAGGCGAATGGCGCGGCGAGTTGTGCAATCGGAGCAAGAGCGGCGCGCTGTTCTGGGAATTTGTCGCGATTTCTGCAATCAAGGACGAAAGCGGCCAGATCGATCATTACGTCGCCGTGAAGGAAGATATCACCGAGCGCAAGCAAATCGAAGCGCGGCTGCGCGAGTCGCAGAAGATGGAAGCGCTGGGCATTTTGGCCGGGGGCGTGGCGCACGACTTCAACAATGCCCTGGCCATCATCACCGGTAACGTGGAACTGGCGCGCCAGGACGTGGGGCCAGAGCATCCGGCTTTGGAGAGCCTGGAGGAAATCGCCAAGGCGAGTCGCAGATCGACGGATCT
>CAILKO010000066.1 GCA_903834835.1 uncultured Pseudomonadota bacterium
AAATTATTTTTAATGTAATAATTTACTTTAATTATATGCATTAAGTTGTCTATTTATTTGTCGGCCGCAAGTCAATAGAATGCGTGGGTGTCCCAGCCTTCTATCTGCGCCCTCATTCCCCGTTCGCTGTCGCAAGCGGTCATCGCCCTGGTGCTCGCGAGCGCCTCTCTTCCGGCGCGCGCGGATCCGGTCCTGATGTTTCTGGTGGGCTTTGCGCGCAATCTTGCCGAGTCATCCATGGCGCGCAGCGCTGGAACACGGGAGCCTGTAGCGCCCCGTCCGGCGACCTACCCTGGGACTTCAGTTCAACCCGCACATGTCCAACGCCTCATCGATGACTGTTTCACCCACCTCAGTGAACGGCAGCGCGCCGAGATATTCGAAACGCTGAACGCGGAGCTCCTTAAGCCGGCCAATGGCCTGGTGCGCGGCGAAATGATCCAGTACTTCGCCCAGACTGCGCTGCAGGTGCGCGCCCTGCAACTCAGGTTGAACCAGCTTTCGGCCCCGGAGAAAGATGCCATGGCGGCCGACCTCGGAAGGACGCTGGCCGGACTGCCGGCGGAGGACCGCCGTCAGGTGGAAACCATCATTCGCAAGCGACTGCTGCCGGTGCCATCGGACATAGGCGAGCGTTTCGCGGCAAGGATCGGGCAGGAACCCGCCGAGGAACTCGACGAAACCGGCGTCCCTGCGGCGCTCGCCCGTGTGACACTGTCCCCCGCCGACAAGAGCGCCGCACAATCATCACCCTGATCTCCCGGCGCCGAACGGGCGCCTGACGCCTCAGGCGTAGCCGGCCGAGATCAGTTCCCGCGTGTAGTCCGAACGCGGCCGGGCGATCACTTCCTCCGTGGTCCCGCTCTCGACGATCAGACTCTCTTTCATGACCAGAACCCGGTGCGCCATGGCGCGCACGACGTCGATGTCATGGGTGACAAGCACATAGCTCAATGCATATTTCTGCTGGAGCGCGGCCAGCAGCGTCAGCACCTGTTTCTGGATCGTGACGTCGAGCGCGCTGGTCGGCTCATCCAGCACCACAATCTCCGGCTTCACGATCAATGCCCGTGCGATCCCGATACGCTGGCGCTGCCCCCCTGAAAATTCGTGCGGATAGCGATCGAGCAGCGTCTCCGCAGCACCGGCCGGCACCGCGTCAGGCGCCTCGGGCACCAGCCCCACGTCGGCAAGCGCCTGCAATACCCGGATACGGCGTCCGGCCGCATCCAGGCCCGGCTCGTGTATCTCCAGACCTTCTCCGACGATCTGTCCGACAGTCATGCGCGGCGACAGCGACGAGAGCGGATCCTGGAATACCACCTGTATCCTGCGCCGCAGCCCGCGTCGCGTCGCGGCGTTGCCTCCCTTCCAGTGGTCGGTACCGATGCGGATGTCGCCTTGCGCATGAACGAGATCGAGCAAGGCAAGCGCAAGCGTGGTCTTGCCGGAGCCCGACTCGCCGATCACGCCCAGCGTCTCGCCAGCATGCAGTTCGAAGTCCGCCTCGCGCACGGCGGTGTAAATCCCCTTCGAAAACCAGCCCGCAAACCCGGGCCGCGGCACCGGGAAGTCCACACGCACATCGCGACCCGCCGCCACGACGCCCTCGCCTGCCGGCCGCACCAGGCGCTCCGGCCGGCTGTCGATCAGCATGCGTGTGTAGTCGTGCACCGGCGCACGCATCACCTGTTCGCAACTGCCCTGCTCCACGATTTCGCCGGCGCGCATGACCGCAACGCGGTCCGCGTGGCGCCGCACGAGATTGAGATCGTGCGTGATGAGCAGCAGGCTCATGCCGGTCTCCTCCCGCAGGCGATCCAGCAGCGCCAGAATCTGCATCCGGATACTCGCATCGAGCGCTGTCGTCGGCTCGTCCGCGATCAGCAGCCTGGGGTTGCAGGCGAGCGCCATCGCGATCATCGCGCGCTGGCGCTGCCCGCCCGACAACTGGTGCGGATAGCTTCCGGCTCGCCGCACGGGATCGTCGATACCGACACGCGCCATCGCCTCGA
This sequence comes from uncultured Pseudomonadota bacterium, assembly GCA_903834835.1. Taxonomy (GTDB): domain Bacteria; phylum Pseudomonadota; class Gammaproteobacteria; order Burkholderiales; family SG8-39; genus CAILKO01. The sequence goes on from CAILKO010000066.1 coordinate 2,016, forward strand.
CCGCCGCCTGCCGCGCCTGCGACGGGCCACAGGCCTCGTGCAGCGCAATCGATTCGGCAATCTGCGCTCCGACGGTCTGAACGGGATTCAGAGCATTCATCGGCTCCTGAAAGACCACCGCGATCTCTCGACCGCGAAGCTGCCTGAGGGCCTGCGCCTGCATGCCAAGCACCTCACGACCCTCGAATTCAATACTCCCCTCCAGACTCGCCGACTCGATCAGGCGCACGAGTGACAGCGCAGTGACCGTCTTGCCGGACCCGGATTCGCCGACGAGCGCCAGACGCTCCCCGGCCGCCACATCGAAAGACACACGGTTCACCACGCGCCGCCGCCCGAAGGCTATGGCGAGATTGCGCACACGAAGCCGCGGCGGCGCAGCGCTCATCGCGCATCCTCTTCGAGAACCTTGCGCGGGTCGAGCGCATCGCGCAGCGCATCCCCGACCAGGATGAGCAGCAGCAGCATCACGACCAGGACAGCAAACGTCGAGAGCGAAATCCACCAGGCATCCAGATTGTTCTTACCCTGGCTGAGCAACTCGCCCAGACTGGGCGTATCGGACGGTACGCCCAGCCCGAGGAAATCCAGGCTCGTCAGCGCGCCGATCGCGGCGGCCATCTCGAAGGGCACCAGCGTCACCACCGGAGTCAGGCTGTTGGGCAGAATGTGGCGCACCATGATGCGCAGATTGCTCTGTCCAAGGGCCCGCGCGGCACGGACGTAGTCGAGCGTCCGGTTTCGCAGGAACTCGGCGCGCACGTAGGCCGCTATGCCCAGCCAGCCGAACAGGGAAAGCAGCAGCACCAGCAGCCAGATGCTGGATGCGAACATCGAGGACAGGATGATCAGCATGTAGAGCGTCGGCATGGAACTCCATATTTCGCTCAGGCGCTCCATCACGATATCGGTCCAGCCGGCGAAATAACCCTGGACCGCCCCGTACAGGACGCCGATCAGCGCGCAGATGCCGGCCACCGCGATCGCGAACAGCACCGACACCCTGAAACCGTAGAGCAGCCGCGCAAGCAGATCGCGCCCGCGGTCGTCCGTGCCGAGCAGGTTCTCCGCATCCGGCGGCGCCGGGTTGGGCGAGCGGGAGAAATAATTGATCGTACGGTAGTGATAGGGATTGGGCGGAAACAGGACGAAATTGCCCGGGGCGCTCAGGTTCGCCCGTATCTCCGGGTCCAGATAGTCGGTCGGCGTTGCGAAGTCGCCGCCGAAGGTCGTTTCGGGCAGGTCCTGGACGAGCGGCAGATACCAGGCTCCCGCGTAACGCACCAGAATCGGACGGTCATTCGACAGGACTTCCGCGAACAGGCTCATCCCGAACAGCACAAGGAATATGACCAGACTCCAGACGCCGATCCGGTTGCCGCGGAAGCGGCGCCAGGCGCGGCGTGCCGGGCTTTGCGGGGACGGTGCTCCAGCTGCCGTGCTCATGCTCAGTCGAAGTAGCGCACGCGCGGATCCACCCAGAGGTAGCTCAGATCCCGCAACAGCGTCGTAGTGAGACCGATCAGCGTGAAGAAGAAAAGGTTCCCCAGCACCACCGGATAATCCCGCCGGATGACCGACTCATAGGCAAGGAGGCCCAGTCCGTCGAGCGAAAACAGGGTCTCGATCAGGAGCGATCCAGTGAAGAAAGCCCCCACGAAGGCCGCCGGAAAACCAGTCATGATCGGAATCATCGCATTGCGGAACACATGCCGCCAGAGCACCGTGCGTTCGTCCAGACCCTTCGCACGCGCGGTGAGCACGTATTGCTTGCGGATCTCCTCCAGCACCGAATTCTTCGTGAGTATGGTGATGATCGCGAAGCCGCCGAGCACCATCGCAGCGACGGGAAGCGCAATGTGCCAGAAATAATCCATGATCCTGCCGGCGATACTCAACTGCTCCCACCCCGTGGACGTGAGGCCGCGCAGCGGGAACCACTGCACGAAGGATCCGCCGGCGAAGAATACGAGCAGCACCACGCCCATGACGAAGCTCGGGATCGCGTAGCCCAGCAGTACGATGAAGGTCGTGGCAATGTCGAACCGGCTGCCGGCGCGCACCGCCTTCGCGATACCGAGCGGCAGCGACACCAGGTAGACAAGCAGAAAGGTCCACAGTCCGAGGCTGATCGACACCGGCAGTTTCTCGACGATCAGCTGCCAGACGCTCTTGCTGTAGAAAAAGCTCTTGCCGAGATCGAAGCGCGCGAACTGCCCGATCATCTGTACGAAGCGCTCGTGCGCAGGCTTGTCGAATCCGTACAGTTTCTTGATCTCCTCGACGCGCGCCGCATCGACCCCCTGCCTGCCCCGATACCCGGTAGACGACGTCGAGGGACCTTCACCGCCCGCCTCGCGCCCCTGAAGCTGGGCCACCATCTGCTCGACCGGCCCGCCCGGCACGAACTGCGTCACGACAAAGGTGACAAGCATGATGCCGAAGAGTGTCGGGATCATGAGCAGCAGCCGCTTGAGGACATAGGACCACACGGCTATTTCCTCCACCAGGTCTGCAGCACCCATTCCTCGGGCTGGTAGTAGCGCGGCGCCACGGCCGGTCGATTAAAGCGGCCCGCGCGATAGGCCACGCGGAAGGTATCCGCATACCACTGCGGGACCGCGTAGTAGCCGTGGCGCAGCACGCGATCGAGCGCCTTCAGGCTGGCAACGAGCTTCGGCCGCGTGGTCGCGCCGTTCACGGCCTGCAGCAGGACATCGACCGCAGGATCGCGCACGCCGACAAGATTGCTCGAACCCTCATTTTCGGCCGATTTCGACCCGAAGCGGTCGGTGAGTTCGCTGCCCGGGGTTTCCCTGCCCGGCACCCTGACCGTGAACAGATCGAAATCGAACACATCCAGGCGCTTCTGGATGAGCGCGAAATCGGCGCGTCGGTACTCGCCCCGGATGCCGAGTTTCGCGAGCGCCTGGAAATACGGCGTGATGAAGCGCTCGGAGCCGCCGCTATCCAGATACTCGACGGTAAAGGCCTCGCCCTTGGCATTGCGCAGGGCCCCGTCGCGATAGGTCCAGCCCGCCGCGGCGAGCAGGTCGCGAGCGCGACGCAGATTGGCACGCAGACTGCCTGGCGGACGGGTCGATGGCGGCAACGGAACCGGATCCGAGAACACCTTGGCGGGCAGCCTGTCCCGCAGCGGCGCGAGCAGCGCCAACTCGTCCTCACCCGGCAGACCATCGGATTCGAAATCGCTGCCGTTGAAGAAGCCGCGCACGCGCGTGTAAGCGTTGTACATGAGCTGCCGGTTCATCCAGTCGAAGTCGAAGGCCAGGCCCAGTGCCTCGCGCACTCTGGGATCCCGGAATTTCTCGCGCCGCGTATTGATGAGGGTGCCCTGGAAGTCGCCCGCATTGCGGGTTTTCAGCTCTTCGCGAACAAGCTCGCCGGAGTCGAATTTTGCACCGCGGTAGGTGCGCGCCCATTCCCGTGCCGAGAAAACCTGGATGTAGTCGAACTCCCCCGCCTTGAATGCCTCGGTCTGGGCCGTCGTATCCTTGTAGATACGGTAGGAGATCCGCTCGAAGTTATACAGGCCGCGGCGCACATTCAGATCGCGTGCCCAGTAGTTCGGGTCTCGCTCGTAGCTGATGTCCTTGCCGAAGTTGAGTTTGCCGATCCGATACGGACCGCTCGCGACCGGCTTGTCCAGAACCACCTGGTCGAAGGGCTTCCCGCTGCCCCACGCCCTGCTGAACACAGGCAGACCGCCAACCAGTAGCGGCAATTCAGCGCTCGGCCGTGCGAATTCAAAGCGCAGGCTGCGCGGCCCCGTCACGACCGCACGCTTCACCTCGGCGAAAATCACTCGATACTGGGGCGCTGCCTGCTTGCTCATGAGGGTGTCGAAGCTGTGCTTCACATCCTCGGCAAGCACGGGAGATCCATCCTGGAAACGCGCTGCGGGATTCAGCCTGAAGGTGACCGACAAACGGTCCGGCGGCACTTCGACATCCTCTGCAAGCAATCCGTACCCGGTCGCCGGTTCATCCAGCATTCCGGTGAGCAAGGACTCGAACAGCAGGGCGCTCAGCCCCGGCGGGGGCGTGCCCTTGAGCGTGAAGGGGTTGTACTTGTCGAAGTTCGTGATGCGCAGCGGCGGCACGAGTTCGATTTCGCCGCCCTTGGGCGCCTTGGGATTTGCCCATTCGAAATGCGCGAACCCGGGCGGATACCTGATGTCACCGAACTGCGCGTAGGCATGGGCCGCGCCGGAATCCGCAACGCGCAGGAGCAGTACTGTCGCAAACGCAAGCCATCGCAGCGCAGGGTTCATCGCCAACCGACCGCCTCAGGTGAGACCGGGTACCGCGGCGAGCAGTTCCCGGGTATACGGATGTTCCGGGCGCGCGAAGAGCGTGTCCGCCACACCTTGTTCGACGATGCTCCCGGCGCGCATCACGAGCACCTCGTCCGCGACATGGCGCACCACGGCAAGATCATGGGAGATGAACAGGTAGCTCATGCCAAAGTCGTCCTGGAGATCCTGCAGAAGATTCAACAACTGGGCCTGCACCGAGACATCCAGCGCGGAAACAGCCTCATCGCAGATTAGCACGTCCGGTTCGAGCGCCAGACAGCGCGCGACCGCGATACGCTGGCGCTGTCCACCGGAGAACTCGTGCGGATAACGCTGAGCCGCTTCCGGCGGCAGACCGACGCGGCGCAGCAACTCGCCTACCCGCTCGAGCCGCTCGTCCTCACCCGCACCGATCCCGTGCAGGCGCATCGGCTCCATGAGTAGGCGACCCGCCGTGAAGCGCGGGTTAAGCGACGCATGCGGATTCTGGAATACGATCTGCAGGCGACGCCGTTCGTTCATCGTGCGGGTCGCACCCGCAAGCGTGCGACCATCGAGCCGCACCACTCCTGCGGACACGGGTAGCAGCCCCGCGATCGCGCGGGCGAGCGTCGTCTTCCCGGAGCCGGATTCGCCGACGAGGCCGAGCGTGCGTCCCCTTCCCAGGCGAAAGTTCACCTCCCTCACCGCCGGACGCTCGACGCGGCGCAGGCCTTCGCGCCCTGAATAGGAAACCGACAGCCCCTGCACCTCCAGGGCTGGCGGCGTGTCGACGTCGCGCTGTGCCGCTTGTGCCCGGGTCACCGGTTCAGACGGGTGCGATAGCTGATGTGTCACCAGACGGTCTGACGCGTCGACCTGATCCGGATCGGCGTCTAGGAAATCCGCCACGACCGGCAGTCGCGCTCTGCGTCGATCCAGGCGCGGCCGGCACGCAAGCAACGCGCGGGTATAGGCGTCCTGCGGTGCCCCGAGGATCCGGTCTGCCGGCCCCTGCTCGCGTATCTCACCCTGGCGCATGACGACGATCCAGTCCGCGATTTCACCCACGAGTGCGAGATCATGCGAGATGAAGAGCATCGACATGCGCTGGCGCACCTTCAGCTCGGCCAGCAGTTCGATGATCTGCTTCTGTATCGTGACGTCGAGCGCCGTGGTCGGTTCGTCCGCGATCAGCAGGCGCGGCCCGCAGGCGATCGCCATCGCAATCATCGCGCGTTGCTGCTGTCCCCCCGACAGTTCGAAGGGATAGCTGTCCACGCGCCGCGCCGGTTCAGGGATGCCGACCTCATCGAGCAGCACGATCGTCCGCGCACGAGCTTGCTCTGCATCGAGGCCAAGGTGGAGCCTCAGCACCTCGCCGATCTGGAAGCCGACGCTGAACACCGGATTGAGCGAACTCATCGGGTCCTGAAAAATCATCGACATCTCGGCGCCGCGCAGCGCACGCAAGCCGGCGTAGTCCAGGGCCGTCAACTCCCTGCCGCGATACTGGATACGGGCCGCGGGATCGATGACTGAACGCCCGCGCGGAAGCAGCCCCATCACGGCAAGGCCGGTAACGGTCTTGCCACTGCCCGATTCTCCGACGAGCGCCACCGTCGCGTCCTCCGGAATGGCGAAGCTGATGCCCCGAACAGCCGGCACGGACTCCCGCTCGCTCGTCAGGAAGTTGACGCGCAGATCGCGCACCTGCAGCAGCGTGCCTGCATCGTCCTGCATCCCGCCCGACCCGGGAAGGCTCACTGCAGACCTCCGTCCAGCGCATCGCGCAGGCTGTCGGTGAACAGACTGAAGGCCGTCACGAGCACGGCCATCGCGCCGGTTGCCGCCGCGAACTGCCACCAGTATCCGAGCAGGAGCTCGGTCTGGGATTCGCTCAGCATGCTGCCCCAGGACACCGTATCCACCCCGACACCGAATCCGAGGAAGCTCAGCACCACCTCGAACTTGATGAACAGCACCACATGCAAGGAGAGCTGAACCAGCACCACATGGCTGACGTTCGGAAGGATGTGAACGAACATGCGCTGTGCGTCGCTCGCGCCGATCGCCTGCGCCGCGAGCACGTATTCGCGCGCGCGGTGCTTCATGTACTCCGCGCGCACCAGGCGGAAGATCCCGGTCCAGCCCGTGAGTCCGAGTATCAGGATCACGGTCAGCGTGCCTTTGCGTCCCAGCACGGCTGCCACAGCCAGAACCAGCAACATATAGGGCATGGAGGTCAGCACGCTGTAGAACCAGTTGAGCGCATCGTCCACCCGCCCGCCGCGATAACCCGCCTGGGCGCCGAGCAGCGTTCCGATCACCGTCGCAAGCAGTGCTGCCGCAAGCCCGACCAGTATCGATGTCTCCGAGCCTTTGATCGTTTTCAACAGCACGTCGCGTCCCCATTTGTCCGCGCCGAACGGTGCCGTGCTGTTGCGCTTCGCGCCTGCCAGCTTCAAATGACCCGCGCGTTCGATCTCTGCAAGGTCCGAGGCGAGCGGATCGACGATCCCGAGATCCTCTGCATCCCCGCGTGTGCCGGGATCGTCCGTCGCGGACTTGTCCCCCGCCTCGCCCCGCTCGGTTGCGGCGCCGCCCAGCGCGGGCGGTGCGTAGCTGAGCGCAGTCTCCTGCGACCACCCGCCAGCGACAAGGCCGGTCGCGGCACCAAGCATCAGAAGAAGAAAAGCGGCCACCACGAGCGCCGATACCAGTCCGACGCGGTCGCGCGCGAGGCGACGCAGCGTGAGGCGCCAGGGTCCCGTGCCCCCCCCTGTAGCGCCTCGCAAACGGGTATCGGGGCTCATTTCAGCTGCACCCTTGGGTCCGCAACCCGGTAGAGCAGGTCCGACATCAGGTTCACCACCATGGTCGCGATTGCCACGTATACGGTCACCGCCTTGATGACCGGAAAGTCGCTGCGCTCCACCGCCATGATCACTTCGCGCCCGATCCCGGGGATGGAAAAGAACCGCTCGATAAGGAAGGCGCCGGCGAGCAGCCCCGGCAGCTGGATCATCACGTTGGTGAGCACCGGGATCGCTGCATTGCGCAGCACGTGCACCCAGAGGATCCGGCCTTCGCCGAGCCCCTTGGCGCGCGCGGTACGCACGTAGTCCTGGCCGATTTCATCAAGCAGAAAACTGCGATACAGACGGATGTCCGGCGCAAGCGACACGATGACACCCACCGCAACCGGCAGCACCGCGTAGCGCCCCAGGTTTTCCACGAGACTCGTACCCCAGCCCTGAACCGGGAACCAGCCCAGCCGGTAGGCGAACAGGTACTGGAATACGATGATGTAGGCGAGGATGCTCACCGACTGACCGATGGTGCAGCCGATCATAATCGCGCGATCCGCCAATCTTCCCCGGTAGTGCGCGACGAGCAGCGCTGCAGCAAGCGCGATCAGCGTGCTCAGGACAAGCATCGGCACCAGCACCGCGAGCGAGGCGGCCAGCCGGGAGGTGAGCAACTGCGACACGCTCTCATTGGTCGCCCAGCTGCTGCCGAAGTCCGCGCTGGCCACCTGGGTAATGAAGATCCAGAGCTGGACGTAGAGCGGCTGATCGGTGCCGAGTTGCCGGCGGATGTTCGCGATTCGCTCCGGGTCCGGGATCTTGCCGGCGAGCAGATAGGCCGGGTCCCCTCCGATGTAGTTGAACAGCACGAACACGAGCACGATCACCCCGAGCAGGGTCGGAATGAACTGAATCAGTCTCCGTATGACGAAATCCCGCACGCTCATCGGCGCCCCGCGGGCGCGTCCTCCAGATCGATGTACAACCACTCCGCATGCAGCACGGGGTGTTTCCGATAACCGACGACCCTCGGCTGCAGCAGTACGTTGCGGTAACGGCTGTCGCCGAGTATCCAGGCCGTGTCGACTTCGAGCAACCGGGTCATCTCCCGGTACAGGCGGTCGCGTTCCTTGCCGTCCGGCAACAGACGCGCACGCTCGTAGCGCCGGTCGAAAGCTTCGGATCGATAGCAGGAGTAATTGGTCTGCCCGGTATTAGGACCGTACAAGAGCTGCATGAAGTTGTCGCCGTCCGGGTAGTCAGCGATCCACGCCGAGCCGCGCATCATGAGGCGGCACTGGTTCGCAAGCTTGATGAGTTCCGGAAAGCGGTCCTTGTGCACTGCCATGCGAATGCCGATGGAATCGAGCGAGCGCTTGAACAGTTCGTCGAACTGCCGGTCGCGCTCGGTCGGCGTCGAGGAGTAGCGGATGACCAGCGGCGAACCGTCCGGCAGGCTGCGGTAGCCATCCTCACCCCGACGATAGCCATAGCGATCGAGCAGCGCGTTCGCGGCCGAAGGGTCGTAAGGGATGCTGCTCCGGTAGGCCGGATCGTGTCCCGCGACGCCCGGCGGCACCGGGAAATGCGCGCGCACCGCCTGGCCGTTGCGGATGATGCGGATCTGATCCTCTACCTTGTAGGCCATTGCGATCGCGCGGCGCAGGGCGATCTTTTCCCGGCTGTAGCCGCCGACCGGATTCGGTTCGTTCCCGATCCGTTCCGAAACGTTGAAGAAGGTGTAGGTGATCTCCGGGTCGACGCTGCGATCGAGCCTGAATCGGCCGGCATACTCGGGCCGCAAGGACCCGTCTTCGCGCATGAAGGTCGGCGCGAGTTCGGAGAGCTGGTACTCGATATCGGTCTCGCCGCGCAGGAACGCGAGCCATCGGCTCTGCGCTTCGTCCATCACGCTCACTTCGACACGCCCGATACGCGGGAGCATGCGGCCCTGCATGCTTGCCGCAATCTTTCGGCTCACCGGGTCATTCCCCGGATCGGCGTTCCACGGCAGCTGCCGGAAATCCGGATTCGCATCGAGCACCATTTTCGAGGAGCGGATATAGCGTGTGAGCATGTAGGGACCCGTGCCTACCGGATGCGCCATGCTCTCCTCGCCATAGAACTCGATCGCTTCGCGGGCCACCGCGCCTGCGAGCGGAAAAGCCAGCAGATGCGGAAAATTCGGGTCCGGCTCACGCAGCCTGATTCTCAGCGTATACCGATCCGGGACCTGCAGCCCGGGAATCGGCGCGTCGTAGTCGAACCGTCCATCCTGCTTAGCGCGCTCTGCCAGCGCGTCGAGACCTGCGATCTTTCCTTCGAACAGGAAGACGTAGGGCGAGCGGTTACGGGGATCCAGAAAGCGCCGGATGGAATAGTCGAAATCCCGCGCAACCAGCTCTCTGCGCCGCCCCTTGAAAGCCGGATCGGATGCGAAGTAGATGCCGGGCCGAATGCGCAGCGTATAGACCCGGCCGCCTTCGGAGACCTCCGGCAGCGTGCGCGCCAAATTGGGTACGACGCGAGCGGGACGCGCGAGATAATCATAGGTCAGCAGCGGGTCGAAGATCGCTTCGATGATGGTTCCGGAGTAGTAATCGGACACCTTGACCGGGTCGAAACCGGTTTCAGCCGCCTGAAAGGTGACCCGCAGCACCTTCTGGGGATCGGCAGCCGGGCACTGCGCCACCAGCGCAAAAAAGCAGGCGATCGCCGAGGACACGGCAAACCGGAGCTTTCGCCATCGAGCGCGGTTCATGCTGTCGTACCGGAAATGACTCGGGAAGCTCGCATCGCGCGGAAAGTATAATGCGCGCCTACCCAACCTCCGGACTCCCGCATGGGCTTTCTCGCCGGCAAGAAAATTCTGATCACCGGACTGCTGAGCAACCGCTCGATCGCGCACGGCATCGCGCGCGCTGCGCATCGCCAGGGCGCCGAACTCGCGTTCAGCTACCAGAACGAGCGCTTCAAGGACCGCGTCACCGACATGGCGAAGGAATTCGACACCGATTTCGTCGTGCCCTGCGATGTGAGCTCGGACAGCGAGATCGAGAATCTCGTCGGCGCGCTTCAGTCGCGCTGGGACGGACTGGACGGGCTTGTGCATGCGATCGCCTACGCACCGCGCGAGGCGATCTCGGGCGAATTTCTGGATGGCCTGTCGCGCGAAGCGTTCCGCCAGGCGATGGAAGTTTCAACCTACAGTTTCCCCGCGCTCGCCAAGGCCGCACTCCCCATGATGAAGGGCCGCAATGCGGCGCTCCTGACCCTCACTTATCTTGGCGCCGATCGCGTGGTGCCGAACTACAACACCATGGGGGTTGCGAAGGCCGGACTCGAGGCATCGATCCGCTACCTCGCGGCCCAGCTCGGGCCCCAGGGTATCCGCGTGAACGGCGTGTCCGCCGGGCCGATCAAGACGCTGGCGGCAAGCGGCATTGCCGGCTTCGGCAAGATCCTGAAGTATGTCGAGGAGCAGGCGCCGCTGCGCCGGAATGTCACCACCGAGGATGTCGGAAACGTAGCAGCTTTCCTGCTGTCCGAGCTGGCTGCTGCGGTGACCGGCGAGGTGATCTACGTGGATGGCGGCTTCAGCCACGTGGTGGCCGGATTGCCGGGCTCAGGCGGGGAAGCCGCCGCCTGAATGAGAACCTGCGAGGCGGGACGCTAGCGCGTCTCGCGCTTCTGCAGGACCTTCTCGTTGATTTTCACATCCGCCTTTGAACGCAGGCTTGCGACAAAGGCCTCGTACTGCGTGGAGCCATAGAGCCCGGCAACGCGCTGCAGATCGGCATTTGCCTGCTCGGCAGGTTTCGGCTCAGGCGGCGTGACGCGGCTGACGCGATACACCGCATAGCCGTCATTGCCCTTCTCCAGGCCGAAATACGCCGGCAGCCTGTCCGAGGGCGTTGCCACGACCTTCTTCAGCGCCTCGGTATCCAGCCCCTGCGGGGCCCCGCGCGTAACCTGCCTGGGCGCCGACCATGCAAGTTCGCCTGCGCCGCCCTTGCGCGTCTGCTCGAGCAGCGCGCCGCCCTTGGCCGCAGCGAGCTTCAACGCCCCCGCCAGGCGGAGTTTCTTCTCGATGTCCGCGCGTACCTCCTCGTAAGGCCGGGTCTTCGCAGACTGATGTTCCGTTACGCGTGCTGCCACGAGCGTGCTCGGTGCCACTTCCACGGCGTCCGTATTGCGCTTCGCCTTGATGGAATCGGGTGAAAAGAGTGCCCCGATCAGCTTTGGATTCGCCAGGAGTTTGGGCACCGAAGCCGGATCGCTTCCGATCCAGTCGGTCGCCTGCACCTTCAGCCCGAACTTCTCGGCGACCGGTCCGAGCCCGCTCGTCTGCTCGTAGACCATGTTGGAAAACGTTTCCGCCGCTTCGGCGAACTTCTGGGCTGCCTGCTTCTGCCTAAGTTCGGCGAGCAATTCGGCACGGACGTCTTCGAACTTGCGTGCTGACGCAGCGCGAATTCCGGTCACCCGGATCAGGTGGTAGCCGAATTCCGTCTCGACGATCGCGCTGGTCTCGCCGTCCTTCAGGGAGAAGGCCGCATCCTCGAAGGGCTTGGCCATCATGCCCCGCCCGAAAAATCCGAGATCCCCGCCCTTGATTGCAGAACCCGTGTCCTGGGAAACCTTGCGCGCCAGATCCGCGAACGCCGCCGGACTCTTCTTGAGCTGTGCCGCGACGTCCTCCAGCTTGGCGCGTGCCGCTTTGCGGTCCGCCTCCGGCGCCGTGGGCGACGCCTGGATCAGGATATGGCTCGCACGACGCTGTTCGTCGACCTTCATCTGTGCGCCGCGCTGCTCGTATACGGCCCGCAGATCGGCCTCCGTGGGCTGGACCTGTTTCGCGATCTCCTCGCCCGAGAGCACCAGATACTCCGCCTTGATGCGCTCCGAAGTTCTGAACTGGACTGCGTTCCCGTCGTAATAGGCCTTGAGCTTCGCCTCGTCCAGCGCCACTTCGCCCATGAATTGCTGAGCCGGGACCAGCGCCTCCGAAACTTCGTATTTCTGCCCTTCCAGCACGGCCAGACGCTCGGCCACGCTGCGCGGCACGATCGCGGTGGTCGCGAGGGCGCGCCCGAGCATGCTGACCGCGAGGTCATGACGCATCTGGGATTCGAAAGTCGCGATCGTCATCCCCTGCGCACGCAACAGCGTCTCGTAGTTCTCATGCGAGAACTTGCCGCCGACCTGGAAGGCGGGGATCGACGCGATCGCCTCGCGCAAGCTGTCATCGCTGATGACGATGTTCGCCTTGGCAATCGCAGCGGCAACAAGCCTGCGCGCGATCAGACCGTCGAGCAAGGCTCTGCGCGATTCCGGGGTATCCAGGAATGAAGGATCGAAGTTGCGCCCGAACATGCCGCGCATGCGCTCCTGCTGCTGCTTCCATTCCTCTCCGAATTCGCGCTCGCTGATGGGCATGCCATCAACCTTCGCGACCTCGTCTGCGCCGCCTGTCCCGCGCGTATAGGACTCCAGACCGAAGAACGCGAACGGAACGACGACCAGGGCCAGCATGAGCTGTATCAGGCGCTTGCGTTTCTGTATGAAGTCGTACATCTCGATCGTCTGGGGCGTTTCAGAGGGGGCGAATTGTAACCGCGTCGGGGCGGCCCACCCTCCCATGTCCAGGTAGGATCCGGTCCAGCGCAGTCACCCGCAATCCGCGTCGTGAGCAGCCTTTCAAGGCCCGGCAAGCATAGCTAGTAACGTTTTTGTTACTATTTATGCTTCCTTGGCCGGAATTTCCTCTTCCTTTGCACTCATCAGAGCCGCCACCGCGTCCCCCACCACCGCCCCCTTGAAGAAATCCGGATTCATGCCCGCATGGAGCATGGCGACATTGGCGAACGTGAATTCCTGGAACTGCGCCTCATCGAGCAAGCCGTGATCCACAAGCTCCCAGGCCTCCTCCAGCACCTGCTCCATATCGGCCACATCCCAGTGACCGATGTCGGAGCTGAACATCGCCTTGAGGCGGCTGCCATAGGGGTTGAGACGGCTGTCGAAGCCTACCGAAACCAGCGGGTCGTCTGCCTCGCAGCCGAAGAAGAACGGCGCCTGAAACAGGCGCGCAAGGTCCTCCGACGAGCGGATACCGAGGTTGTCCAGCTCGTGACCGATGCTGTCATCTTCGCGCCAATGCATGCCCACCGGAAAGAATGTCGGATCGGAAGGATCCGGCCGGAAGCGCGCGAGTTCGCCTGCATACTGGTCGTACAGCGCCAGGAACTCGCGTTCGTCGAGGTGGCGCGGGTCGTAGTTGCCGATCTGGGACGGGTTGCGCTTGCTGCAATGACTCTGCAGCCCGGCGTACATCTCGCTCGCCCAGGCCACCCCGCCTTCGAGGAAGGCAAAGTTGAGACCCGGGAAGCGCTGGGTCACGCCCCCGAGCAGCAGCGCCTTCGCGAAGGCCTCGCCCGCTGCGGCAAAGCTGCCGACGTGGTTATGGATGTAGTGTGTGGTCGCCACCCGGCTGCCGTAGCCCGTTCCCGGGGCGTGCGCAGTGACCGCAACCCCGAGCGCCTTGCAGCGCGCCCAGACCGGGTCGTAGTCAAACGGTCCATCCATGCAGAGCGGGTCCATCCACGAGGCATAGCGGGCGAGTTCCGGCGCGCGCGCCGCGACCTCGGGAATCGGCCGGCGCACGTTGCTGTTCACGAACACGGCCTTGTAGCCGAGCGTCCCCACCGCGTAGTCGAGTTCGTCGAGCGCCTCCTGCGGCGTGTTCGACGGGATGGTCGCCACCGGAGTCATGCGCGCGGCGTGCTCCGCATAGAGATCCGCATTCATCAGGTTCAGCGCCCTGCAGGCACCCCGCCGCAACTCTTCATCCTCCTCGCGCACATGCACCAGCGCGATGGTCGGGTAGACGATCGAGAAATCCAGCCCGAAATCATCCATGCGCTCGCGGAACAGACGCGGCAGCATGGCCGTTGCCCGGTCGCGCGTATTGCGCGTCGGCAGGGACCAGGCGGTGGGCCTGGCCACGCGCTGGCGAAGGCGCTCTTCCGGACTCAGCCCATACCAGCCGCCCGCCTTCTGGCGCGCAAGATAACGTTCTACCAGTTTCGGCCCTCCCGCCTGCTTCAGGTAGTCGAAATAAATCGGCCCGCACTCGATCATGTGCGCATCTGCATCGATCACGGGATGCTTGAGACGCGCGCGGATAGCCGCGGATGCGGTCGTGCGCTGGGTCATGGAGTGGCTCCGTACAGGTTGAAGACAGGGCGTACCGGGCTCCCTCGAGCCCGGCAGCAAGCAGCGCTACTGGCCTTCAGGTTTGATTCCGGCGACCTTCATCGCGCGGGCAAACCGGGTGCCCTGCGACTTGATCGCTTCGGCGAACTGATCGGGAGAGCGATACAGCGCCTCCATCCCCTGCGTGCTCATCCGCGTCGCGAACTCCGCGCTCTGCGCCGCCTTGCCGAACGCGGCTGCAAGCTTGTCGATCGCAGGGCGCGGTGTGCGGGCCGGTGCAACGATACCCATATCGCCGGAAAAATCGATCTCGGGCGCGCCGAAGTCGCCCATCGACGGTACATCCGGCGTCAGTCGCGAGCGATCCTTCGTGCTGGCAGCCAGAACCCTCACCTTGCCGTCCTTCGTATGCGGCTGGAAATGCAAAAAGCCACCGATCCCGACAGGCGGTTCGCCGCCAAGGAAGGCCGTTAGCGCCTGGGACATGCCCTTGAAGGGCACGTGCAGCACTTCGATGCCGGCGGCTGCCTTGAAGCTGTCCATGAACAGATGGTGCAGCGTTCCGGTGCCGGCAGAGGCATAGCTGAGTGTGCCGGGCTTCGCCTTGGCGAGTGCAACGAATTCCTGGATGTTCTTTGCCGGGACCTTGTCGGTCACCGCGATATACAGGGTGGATGTCGCGAGCATCGCCACCGGCACGAGATCGTTCACCGGATCGTAGACGCCCGGGCGCATGGCCGGGACGATGGCCCACTGGGCGGCGTCCGCGAGCACCACGGTGTAGCCGTCCGCGGGCGACTGGAGCAGACGCTGGATGGCAAGCAGGCCCCCTGCCCCGGAAACATTCTCGACCACGACCTGCTGGCCGAGCGCCTGCGTGGCCATGGGCGCGACGGTACGTGCCACGAAGTCCGGCACGCCTCCGGGGTACGGAACGATCAGCCGTACCGGTTTGGACGGGAAATCCTGTGCCGATGCCGCACCCAGGGCGCAGGCCATCAGCATGCCGGCGAACAGCCGGCCTTTCACAATGTGCTTCATCTTTGCCTCCTCCAGAGTTGTCGGCGCGGACAGCTTACTTCCTGCGCGCCGCCGTGCGTGGCTTCGTCTTCTTCACCGTTTTCGCCCGTGCGCCCTTGAGACGGAACGGGCCGTGCGCCGGCTTGAAGCTCTTCTCGTCAAGGAACTGTCTGATGCCGGAATTGTAGGAATCTTCCGTGTCTCCCACGCCGACCACGAGGTACTGCGCCATCAGGTAGGAATAGGCATCCGGCACGCTCATGCTGCGCACATGCCGCACCGCATGCTTGGTCGCGCGAAGCGCGTTCGGGCTCTTCAGCATGAGCTTCTGCGCGAGTTCGCGCACCGTCTTGCGCAGACTGGCGGCGGGCACCGCCTTGTTGATGAGACCGATGCGCTCCGCCTCCACGCCGTCGAAAACCTCGCCCATGCAGGCGTGGTAGAGCGCGTGACGCGGCAGCACGGTGTCGGCAAAGATCTTCGCCACCAGTCCGCCCGGGATGATTCCCCAGTTGACCTCCGAAAGCGCGAATTTCGCATTGCGCGCCGCAATCGCGAAGTCGCAGCCGATCATCTGCGTGAACCCGCCTCCCACGCAGTAACCCTCCACCATCGCAATCGTCGGCTTCGGATACTCGGACAGACGCTCCCAGCGCCAGCGATGCCCGGCCTCGGAGGACTTGCGCTGCGCCTCGGGATTGCCCTCCTGCTCGCGGAAGAATTCCTTAAGATCCATGCCGGCGCTGAAGTGCCCGCCCTTGCCGCCGATCACCACCACCTTCACCTCGGGGTCCGTCGACATGCGTCCCAGCAGCTCATCCATCTCGAAATGCAGCTTGGGGTTCATCGCGTTGCGCTTGGCCGGACGGTTGAGCAGCGTCCAGGCGATGCCGTTCTCGAGCGTGACTTCCACGGTTTCGTACTGATACTTGGCCATGCATATCTCCCTTTCCCTTGTGGTCGGAGGCAAGTTAGCATACGGCCCGGTTTCGATGCAGCGCTGATTCGCAGATCGAATTGCGCCGCGTCGCATCAACAACTCTAGAGAGAGGGAGCCCGCAATGCGCACCGCACCGCTGACCACCGAAATTTCCACACTGGACGAAAAAGGCATCTACGTCCGTGGCAAGAGCCTGGTGGATGACATCATCGGAGAAATCTCGTTCACGCAGATGATCTATCTGCACGTCATGGGCAGGATGCCGACCGACGGCGAGCGCAAGATCCTGGACGCTGTTCTCGTGACGCTCGTCGATCACGGCCTTGTGGCCTCGCTCGGAGCGCGGATGGTCTACCTTGGTGCGCCGGATGCAATCCAGGGTGCGATTGCCACGGGCATACTGCAGCTGGGCAGTCAGTTCGGGGGCGTGATGGAACTGGTCGGCGGGCTGCTCGAGGAAATCATCGCAGCCAGCGATCCGGATGCGAAAGCGAAGGAAATCGTCGAGCGCTATCGCTCCCAGAAACGCCCGGTCCCCGGTTTCGGACATCCGGATCACCGGCCCGAGGACCCGCGTACCCCGAAACTGCTCGCGGTCGCCGAAAGCGCCGGCGTTGAAGGCCGGTATATCGCAGCACTCAGAACGCTCGCGAAGGCGGTCGATACGGCCCTCGGCAAGCACATCACGATCAACGCCACCTCGGGACTCGCCGCCCTGCTGGGCGAGATCGGCATCCCCTGCAAGATCATGCGGGGTTTCGCCGCCATCTCGCGAGCGGCCGGCATCGTCGGCCACATCAACGAGGAAATTCAGCGCCCGGCTGCGTTCACCGTTACCCGCATGATCCAGGACGCCGTGGAATTCACCGGCAAGATGCCGCCGTCCAAAACCGCCCAGGCTTGATTTCAGAACCAGAGGATTCCACAGCCATGAAACTGACGCAGGAAGACATCGTAGAAATCATCAAGCTCTTCGAACAATCGAAGTTCGACGTATGCCAGCTCGAAGTAGGCGAACTGCGGCTTACCTTGAGCAATGAATCGCTTGCAGCGGCACCCTTTGCGTCTGCGGCGATCGCGCCCCGTCCGGCTCCGATTCCTGCCGCGCCCGTGGCGGCAGCGGCCCCCGCCGCGACAGTCGTTGCGGCACCGGCAGCCGCCGCAAGCGCGGCGGCCGCAGACGAAGGTCTCGTCCCGGTGGCCGCGCCTGTGATCGGAACCTTCTATGCGTCCCCCGAACCCGGGGCAAAGCCTTTTGTCGAGGTCGGCGCGCGCGTCGACGTTGACACCACGGTCGGGCTCGTAGAAGTGATGAAGGTATTCAATGCAGTTGCTGCCGGTGTTCGCGGGCGGGTTGAGCGCATCGCCGTGAAGAACGAGCAGTTCGTGGAGTTCGGCCAGGCCCTGCTGCTGGTCCGACCGGACTGAGCTGGCGCAGCCATGAGCCTGAAGAGAGTCCTTGTCGCCAATCGCGGCGAGATTGCTGTCCGTATCGTCAGAGCCTGCCACGCACTCGGCATCGAGGCGGTTGTAGCGGTCTCTGACGCCGATCGCGACAGCCTGGCCGCACGAATGGCGGACCGCGCGGTCTGTATCGGCCCGGCGCGTTCCGCACTGAGCTACCTTAACGTGCCAGCGCTGATCACTGCGGCACGCGGCACGGGCTGCGACGCGGTCCATCCGGGCTACGGCTTTCTCTCCGAGCGCGCCGTGTTCGCCCAGGCCTGTGCGGATAACGATCTCGTGTTCATCGGTCCGGATCCCCGCGCAATACAGAAAATGGGCAACAAACTCGAAGCACGCGCACTGGCGCGCGAATGCGGCGTGCCGCTCGCTGAAGGCTCACGGGACATCCGCTCGGTCGAGGATGCAGCCAGAATTGCTGCCGATGTCGGTTATCCCGTGCTGCTCAAGGCCGCCGCAGGCGGCGGTGGGCGCGGCATCCGCGTGGTGCGCGGCGCGGCTGACCTGCGCGGCGCCTATGAAGGCGCCTCGGCCGAGGCGCTCGCTGCGTTCGGCGACGGAACGCTGTACGTTGAACGCTACATCGAGGACGCGCGACACATCGAAATCCAGGTACTCGGCGACAACGCGGGCAAGGTACTCCACCTCGGCGAACGCGACTGCTCGCCGCAACGCCGCTACCAGAAGATGATCGAAGCCGCGCCTGCCGCCGACCTGTCAGAGGCGCTGCGCAGCCAGATGCAGAACGCCGCGGTGACACTCGCGAAGAACATCGGCTACAGAAACGCGGGGACCGTCGAATTCGTGGTCGACCAGCAACGTCAGGAATGCTATTTCCTGGAGATGAATACCCGGATCCAGGTGGAGCACCCGGTCACCGAGGTGGTGACTGGCATCGACATCGTTTCCTGGCAGATCCGGATCGCGGGCGGCGAGACGCTCAGCCTTGAACAGGAGTCGATCCAGCCGAAAGGCTATGCGCTTGAATGCCGTATCAACGCCGAGTCTCCGCAGCATGGCTTCCGGCCCTCGCCCGGGCGCCTGACTGCATGGAATGCGCCAACCGGAGCCGGCATACGTCTCGACACCCATTGCTACGCCGGCTACATGGTCCCGCCCTTCTACGACTCCCTGCTCGCCAAGCTCATCGTGCACGGGGAAGATCGCGCGGCAGCCATTGCGCGCACACGGAATGCGCTCGCTGGTTTCGAGGTGCGAGGGGTCGATACAACGATATCCTTTCTTTCCTACGTACTTCGCCAGGACGAGTTCCTCGATGCGCCGGTGAATACCCGGTGGCTGGAGCCCTGCGCACAGCGCTTTGCCGATCAACACGCTGCCTGAGTCTGCATCCCCGACCGGAGACACCATGACTGCAATCCGATTCATCGACACCACGATCCGCGACGGCCAGCAAAGCCTCTGGGCGCTGGGCATGCGCACCGGCATGATGGTGCCAGTCGCGCAACGCCTCGACGCCGCCGGCTTCGACGCGATCGAATTCACCGTCCCTGCGGTTCAGATCAAGAAGATGGTGCGCGACCTGCGCGAGGACTTCTGGCCCTGGATACGCATGGGCACCGAGCAGATGGGCAGGACGCCGCTGCGCATGACGGGCGGCTATCTGGGCGGCCTCGCGAAGTTCTCCGGTGCCGCGGGCAAGCTGCTGGTGCAGACCCTGGCCAATTACGGCGTCCGGTACGCCCGTATCTCCGAGCCCTGGAACGACTTCGAATTCCTCGCAGCCGAACATGCGGGCATGGGCGAGCTCGGCATGACATCGATCGTCAACATCATCTACACGGTCTCGCCACGCCACACTGATGAATACTGGGTGAACCGCGCGAAGGCGGCCGCAGCATTGAAGCCCTGGCGGATCTGTTTCAAGGACGTGGGCGGCCTGCTCACTCCGGAACGTGTGCGCGAACTCCTTCCTAAGGTGCTGCGTGCCGTCGGCAAGATACCGGTCGAATTCCACGGCCACTGCAACAATGGCCTAGGTCCGGTGAATTTGCTCGAAATGGCGAAGGTCGGGGTGTCGATCATGCACTGCGCCATTCCGCCACTCGCCAATGCCTCGTCGCAGCCTTCGCTCTTCACCTCGGTGCGCAATCTGCGGGCGCTCGGATTCGAGTGCCAGATAGACGACGAAAGCCTGCGCCCGGTAGAACACCATTTCACGGCCATCGCGAAACGCGAGAATCTTGCGATCGGCATGCCCACGGAGTTCGACCAGAGCGTCTATCAGCACCAGGTGCCGGGCGGCATGATCTCCAACATGCGCCACCAGCTGAAGATCATCGGCATGGAACATCGCATGCCGGAGGCGCTCGAGGAGTCTGCACGAGTGCGCGCGGAGTTCGGATACCCGGTGATGGTCACACCCTTGTCCCAGTTCGTCGGCAGCCAGGCCGCGATCAACGTCATGACCGGCGCGCGCTACCGGCAGGTGACCGACGAGGTGATCCACTACGCCCTGGGCAACTGGGGACGCGAAGCCGTGAACGTGATGGACAAGGACGTCCGCGCGCTCATCCTCAACCGGCCACGCGCCGAGGAACTGCGCAAATGGACCCCGCCGGATGACTCCCTCGCCGACCTGCGCCGCAAATACGGTGCGAACCTGAGCGACGAGCAATTGCTGCTCAAGATCTACGGCGGAGACGATGCGCTCGATATCGCGGCCGCCCAGCCGTCGCCCGTGAACTACGCTGCAGACAGCAAACCTCTCATCGACCTCATCCGGCAGCTCACGCTTTCCGACAAGCGTGGAACGATCTCGCTATCGAATGCCGACTTTTCCCTTACGCTGAAGCGTAACGCGGAGCACTGAACCCGTCCCGCCTGGTCAGATGCCGAGCTTTGTGCTCCAGTCCAGCCAGTGCCGGATCGCGCTCTCCGGGGTGTAGCGCGGCCGGTATCCAAAGTCACTGTCGGCCCGTGAAATATCGAAATACCATGCGGACCGTGCCCCGCCCTGCGACTCCGGCGCGAACTCGATCTTCGCCCCGGGTATGGCGGCGCTGACCGCTGCGCAGAATTCCCCGAGGGCATACGTCCGCCCTGCCCCGATGTGATAGATGCTGTGCGGCAGCGCATCCGCCACGCAGGCGCGAACGATGCTGTCCGCGACATCGTCCGCATACACGAGATCGAAAGGCTGGTTGCTCGCATAGGGCAGGCTGATCGGCTTGCCCGCCAGCGCGCGCACGATGACATTCGGGATCACGAACATGCTTGCATCGCCGTGACGGGGCGCGAGTTTGCCCGGACCGTAGATGGACGCGAAGCGCAGTGCGGCGAATTCGATGCCGTACAGGCGCGCATAGTTCATGCCCATCAGCTCCGCAGCGACCTTGGTTGCGCCGTATACGCCGCTGTCTCCTGGACAGGACGGGTAGGACTCGTCTACTCGCAAGACCTCGCCAGGCTGCATGGCCGGAAAGGGCGCGAGCGCCGCGACCGAACTCGTGAACACCACTCGCCGCACCCCCGCAATTCTGGCAGCCTCGAGCAGGCGCACGCTCGCGAGGGCATTGATTTCGAAGCCTCGAAGCGGAACCTCGTCACACGCGCTGGGGTAGATCGCGGCGAGATGACAGATGCGCTCGATCCGCCGCTCCTTCAGGGTACGCGCGAGACTGTCGGAATCCAGGATGTCGCCTTCGACAAATTCGAAGCGGTCCGCAATGTCCCGCGTAAGCGAAAAATCCGGCCGGTTGTCGAACACAACCGCCTCATGACCCGCTGCGAGAAATTGCCGTGTGACCCAGCAGCCGTTCACCCCGAGTCCACCCGTGATCAAAACACGCATACAACCTCCTCTCTGCTCGCAAACCCCGACATTCCCAAGGTCGGGGAAACCAGTCGCCCGGCGTTATCGAGAACGTTCCAGAATACTGACGTAGTTCGCGACCGCCGCGCCGCCCATGTTGAACACGCCCGCAAGGGACGCGCCCGGAATCTGCATGCCCTCCGCCTGCCCGGCAAGCTGCATCGCGGAGATCACGTGCATCGATACACCTGTTGCGCCTACCGGATGTCCTTTTGCCTTCAGCCCGCCCGACGCATTGACCGGAAACGTCCCGTCACGCTGAACGACTCCATCGTCCAGCAGACGATAGCCCTGTCCTGCGGGCGCGAGCCCCATGGCCTCATAGCTGAGCAACTCGGCAATCGTGAAACAGTCGTGCACCTCTGCGAATGAGAGATCTTCAAGTCTGCACCCAGCCGCCTCAAGGGCCGCCGTCCAGGCTCGCCGGGGGCCCTCGAAAGCCAGCAGGTTTCGATCTCGGAGCGGCAGGTAATCGTTCACCTGCACGCGAGCGCGCAGCGACACGGCGAACGGGAAATTCCGAGCCACAGCGTCATCTGCGAGGATCAGCGCAGCCGCGCCGTCGGATACCAGCGAGCAGTCGGTTTTACGCAACGGTGCGGCAATGAGCGGGTTCTTGTCGGACACCGTATTGCAGAATTCGAATCCGAGGTCACGGCGCATCTGCGCCCAGGGATTCGCCACGCCGTTTGCGTGGTTCTTGGCCGCGATCCGGGCGAGTGCCGCAGACTGCTCACCATAGGCCGAGAAATACTGCTGCGCAATGCCGGCAAAGATGCCGGGGAATCCGCCCGCGGGCGGTACCGCCTCGCCGGAGTAGGCGCAATCGCCCAGGATACGGGTGACCTCGGCCCCGCTTACCCCGGTCATCTTCTCGGCCCCGACCACCAGCGCAATCCGCGCACGCCCTGCTTCGATCGCGTCGCAAGCCGCGTAGAGTGCCGCGGAACCCGAGGCACATGCGTTCTCAAGTCTCGTCGCTGGCTTCCAGCGCAAGCCCTCGTCAGCCTCGTGCACCAGGGATGATGCAAAGATGTCGGGCGTAAACCCCCCGTTCAGGTTGCCCAGCCATACGCCGTCGATGTCATTGCCGTCCAGGCCGCCATGCGCCAGCGCCTCCCGCGCGGCGCGTACGATCAGATCCTCGAGACGCAGACCATCCAGACGACCGAACGGCAGGTGCGACCACCCCACGATGGAAACCGGCATGCGAAGCTCCTATGCGAATTTCATAACTCTACCTGACGTGCGAGCTCCGAGCGCGCGATCGGACACCGCAGCGGTCACGACCAAGTTTGCTGATTTTCCGGATACGATCCGAACGAGAGTTCGTCAGAATTTTGTTGGTGACCGGCGTGTGGATCCGCCTCCGTCTGCGGGCGCAGCCGCAACCGGTACTGCCCCGGGTCGGGTACTTCCCGAGGTCTGACAGCTCGCGAAGCGAGCGCAGCGACTTTACCGGCCGTCCGGACCGCTAGAGAAACGCGTGCGGTACTTCCGTCCAAGGTGTTGCACATCGTCGTCGGTCTTGAGCCCGGCCGAATGGATTCCGTGAACCGCGAGCGCTTCGTCCTTGTCTTCGGTATCGCCGGTGACGCCAACGGCACCGATGACTTCTCCGCTTTCATCGCGAATCTGCATGCCGCCGCCCTCGGGGAAAAGCAGATTGTCGCTCTGGGCAATCAGGAAACTCACGAACTCCGGCTTCTCCTGCTGCCGGATACGTACCAGTTTGGAGCTGCGGCTCAGCGCCAGCGCTGCATACGCCTTGCCAAGAGCCATCTCGAAGCGAACCATCGAGGCACCGTCCTCCTTCTGGAAGGCCTTGACGATGCAACCAGGCTCCACCACCACCGCGCTGATCGGCCGGCAATCGAGCTCGGCACCGCGTTTCAGAATAGCTTCGATGATCTGGTTGGCCTGGGCGAGCGTTATGACGGGCATGGATTGTTCTCCTCGCGAACCGATTGCTGAATAGCCACGGCTGGCCCGAAGTCCAGCGGCAAGAATTTACCTGATAGAAATGAGAGCGAACCGCAGCGTATCGCGTCCGTAGAAGACGATGCCTCTTTTATTGGACACGGTGATGTGTCCGACGACGCTGATCCGTTGAATGTTGGCGGAGTGGACGGGACTCGAACCCGCGACCCCCGGCGTGACAGGCCGGTATTCTAACCAACTGAACTACCACTCCCTTTGCGGCGACTGACTGCTTACCACCCCAGCCTTGCAATGCGGCAACGTATCGATGCGTTGCAAGGCCTCTTCGATCTGCTGGTGGGTGCTGTAGGGGTCGAACCTACGACATCTGCCTTGTAAGGGCAGCGCTCTACCACTGAGCTAAGCACCCGCGAGGCGATGTCCATTCCCCCGATACACACCCAGCGTCCATCGAAGGGCTGCTAGTTTAGCGCATCCTTCATCGCCTTTCCAGCACGAAAGCGCGGAACACGCGCAGCGGGAATGTCCACCTTGTCGCCCGTTTTCGGATTGCGCCCCACTCTCGCCTTGCGATCACTCGCATAGAAACTGCCGAATCCCGCGAGGGTGACACTGTCTCCTTTTTTCAGACTCGTCTTGACGGCACCGACCATCGCGTCGATCGCGCGCTCGGCGGCCGACTTGGAAATCTCCGCAGACTGCGCAATGTGCTCGATCAGCTCAGCTTTATTCATCCCAACCTCCTAATCCAGCGTTGCCGGACAGCGCCCTAGTCAATGCGCCCGAACTCCGGACTGATCCTCCGGCTTGGCGACATCCGCGCGCGGGGCAACCTGCTCTGGCAGCGGCTCGGGCTGACGGGTAAGCGCCAGTTCGAGAACCTTGTCGACCCACTTCACCGGAATGATCTCAAGCTTGTTCTTGATATTGTCCGGGATCTCCTGGAGATCCTTGACGTTCTCTTCGGGAATCAGAACAGTCTTGATCCCGCCGCGGTGCGCAGCGAGCAGTTTCTCCTTCAAACCGCCGATCGGAAGCACTTCTCCGCGCAGCGTGATCTCGCCTGTCATGGCGACATCGGCGCGCACCGGGATGCCCGTGAGGGCCGACACCATGGCGGTCACGATGCCGATGCCGGCGCTCGGCCCGTCCTTGGGCGTTGCGCCTTCCGGCAGGTGGATATGCAGATCGTTCTTCTGATAGAAGTCCTCGACGACACCCAGCCTGCGCGAGCGCGCCCGCACGACCGAAAACGCGGCCTGAATGGACTCCTGCATGACATCGCCCAGCTTGCCCGTGGTGATCGTCTTGCCCTTGCCGGGCATGGTGACCGCCTCGATGGTGAGCAACTCTCCGCCCACCTCCGTCCACGCGAGACCGGTTACCTGACCGACCTGGTTTTCCTTTTCGGCCATGCCGAAGCTGTAGCGCCGCACGCCCAGGTACTTGTCCAGATTGCGCGGCGTGACCATGATGCGCTTCGGCTTGTCGCCGGCGCGCTTCTCGACCAGCAGTTGCTTCACGGCCTTGCGGCAGATCTTCGAGATATCGCGTTCCAGGCTTCGCACGCCTGCCTCGCGCGTGTAGTAGCGCACGATGTCGCGGATCGCGGGTTCATTCACTGAAAGCTCGCCATCGGACAAGCCGTTGTTCTTCATCTGCTTCGGCTGAAGGTACTTGATGGCGATATTGACCTTTTCGTCCTCGGTGTACCCGGAGAGGCGAATTACCTCCATGCGATCGAGGAGCGCAGGCGGGATATTCAGTGTGTTCGCCGTCGCGACGAACATCACTTCCGAGAGGTCATACTCCACCTCGATGTAGTGATCGACGAAGGTGTTGTTCTGCTCGGGGTCGAGCACTTCGAGCAGCGCCGACGAGGGATCCCCGCGCCAGTCCATGCCCATCTTGTCGACTTCATCGAGCAGGAACAGCGGATTCTTCACGCCCACCTTGGCCATGTTCTGCAGAATCTTTCCAGGCATGGATCCGATGTAGGTGCGACGGTGCCCTCGTATTTCGGATTCGTCGCGCACGCCGCCCAGGGACATCCTCACGAACTTGCGGTTCGTGGCAAGCGCGATCGACTGCCCGAGCGAGGTCTTGCCCACCCCGGGTGGGCCGACGAGGCAAATTATCGGCGCCTTCATCTGATCCACGCGCGTCTGAACGGCCAGATACTCGACGATACGCTCCTTGACCTTCTCGAGGCCGTAGTGATCCCGATCCAGAACATCCTGGGCCGTCCTGATGTCCTTGGAAATCTTGGACTTCTTTTTCCACGGCAGATTGAGCAGCGTATCGATGTAATTGCGCACGACCGTCGCCTCGGCCGACATCGGCGACATGAGCTTCAATTTCTTCAGCTCGGCGTCCGCCTTCTTGCGTGCGTCCTTGGGCATGTGGGCGCGCTTGATGCGCTTTTCCATCTCCTCGATGTCGGCACCTTCTTCGCCTTCACCCAGTTCCTTCTGGATCGCCTTCACCTGTTCGTTCAGGTAGTACTCGCGCTGGCTCTTTTCCATCTGGCGTTTGACGCGCCCGCGGATACGCTTCTCCACCTGAAGAATGTCGATCTCTGTTTCAAGTTGCGACAGAAGATGCTCGAGGCGCGCCTTGACCCCGAACATTTCCAGCACCTGCTGCTTCTGCTCGAGCTTCAGCGGCAGGTGGGCCGCAACGGTATCCGCAAGACGCCCGCCCTCGTCGATGCCCGAGAGCGAGGTCAGTATCTCGGGAGGAATCTTCTTGTTCAGCTTGACGTACTGGTCGAAGGCGGAAAGCAGCGCCCTGCGCATCGCCTCGATCTCTGCAGGGTCAGCCTCTTCTGCGGCGATCGGCGTCGCATCGCCTACCCAGTGCGACTTCATGTCCACGACATTTCGCACACGCGCGCGCGTGGTGCCCTCAACCAGGACCTTGACCGTACCGTCCGGCAACTTGAGCATCTGCAGGATATTCGAGACGCAGCCGATCTCGTACATGTCCTCGGCGCCGGGATCGTCCTTCGCCGCAGATTTCTGCGCAACCAGCAGGATGGATTTTCCGGCCTCCATCGCCGTCTCCATCGCCTTGATGGATTTTGGCCTGCCCACGAACAGCGGGATGACCATGTGGGGGAAGACGACGACGTCGCGCAAGGGCAGCAGCGGGTACTGCGCCGGTCCGGCGACTGAGCCGGCAACTGCCGGGGAATTGGGCGTATCTGACATGGAGGGCCTCTCTAGCCCGAAGCCATCGGGCATGGCATGCAACAAACAGGGAAGCGCGCCCTGACGCAACTCATGAGATTAGCCTACACGCATGCGCTGCACATCGCAACGCAGCATATCGCTGCATTCCACAAGAATCCACCAAGGAAAACAGGACAAAAGGAGACTAATTCCACAGACCGCCTTCCGGCGCCCGCACGCAACGAGCTTCAGCCCGCGCTGCCGGCAACCTTCGGCTGGTCGGAGTAGATGAGCAGCGGCTTGCCGTCCGCGCTGATCATCTGCTCATCCACGACGACCTTACTGACGTTTTCCAGCGCCGGTAGTTCGTACATGGTGTCGAGCAGGATATTTTCAAGTATCGAGCGCAAGCCACGCGCACCGGTCTTGCGGGCCAGTGCGCGCTTGGCGACTGCTCCGAGCGCGGTCGTTCGAATTTCCAGCTCGACGCCTTCCATGCTGAAGAGCTTCTGGTACTGTTTCAGAAGCGCGTTCTTCGGCTCGGTAAGTATCTGTATCAATGCGCTCTCGTCCAGTTCCTCGAGCGTGGCCACGACCGGGAGACGCCCGACGAATTCCGGAATCAGACCGTACTTGATCAGATCCTCGGGTTCGACGTTCTTCAGCAGGTCGTAAGTCGCCTTGGCGTCCTTCGGACTCCGCACCTCGGCGCCGAAGCCGATACCGGTCTTCTCCGTCCGGTTGCGCACGATCCGGTCCAGACCATCGAATGCGCCGCCGCAGACGAACAGGATGTTCGTCGTATCCACCTGGACGAAATCCTGATTCGGATGCTTGCGGCCGCCCTGGGGCGGCACCGAAGCAACCGTGCCCTCGATCAGCTTCAACAGCGCCTGCTGCACGCCCTCGCCGGATACGTCGCGCGTGATCGATGGATTATCCGATTTGCGCGAAATCTTGTCGATTTCGTCGATGTAGACGATACCCCGCTTCGCCTTGTCCACATCGTAGTCGCAGTTCTGCAGCAGCTTCTGGATGATGTTCTCGACGTCCTCGCCGACGTAGCCCGCCTCCGTGAGCGTGGTCGCATCCGCAATGACGAACGGCACATTCAGCAGCCTGGCCATGGTCTGGGCGAGCAGCGTCTTCCCCGAGCCGGTGGGCCCGATAAGCAGGATATTCGACTTCGCGAGTTCGACTTCATCGCTCTTCGAAAGATGCTTGAGACGCTTGTAGTGGTTGTAGACCGCGACCGAAAGTATTTTCTTCGCATGCTCCTGACCGATGACGTACTGGTCCAGGATCTCGCGGATCTCACGCGGCGTCGGGAGATCGGACTTGATCCCTTTCGTCGTCTTGTCGGTTGCGGTCTCCTCGCGAATGATGTCATTGCACAGCTCGATGCACTCGTCGCAGATGAACACCGACGGGCCTGCGATCAGCTTGCGGACCTCATGCTGGCTTTTGCCACAGAACGAGCAATACAGCAGTTTTTCGCTGGAAGGCGACTTTTCCGGCATAGATACGGCTCCTAATCAGGCTCCCTGTTCCGGAGGTGCTTCCAAAACACGCGCTTTCGCGCGCTCAGCCGGCCTTGCCCGGCACCGCAGGGGCATCTCCCGCATCGCGGGAGGTGAGAACCTTGTCCACCAGGCCATATTTCACGGAAGCCTCCGCGGACATGAAGTTATCCCGCTCGGTATCGCGTGCGACTGCATCTACGGTCTGGCCGCTGTGCTTCGCGAGTATCTCGTTCAGTCGCTGACGCAGGTAAAGGATCTCGCGCGCGTGAATCTCGATGTCCGACGCCTGCCCCTGGAAACCGCCCATCGGCTGATGGATCATGACCCTCGAATTCGGCAGGCAGTAACGCTTCCCGGCCGCGCCGCTCGCGAGCAACAGCGCGCCCATGCTGGCGGCCTGGCCGACGCACAGCGTGCTGACATCCGGCTTGATGAACTGCATGGTGTCATAGATCGCGAGACCCGCAGATACCGAACCGCCCGGAGAATTGATATAGAAGAAGATGTCCTTGTCGGGGTTCTCGGACTCAAGGAACAGCAGCTGAGCGACGATGAGATTCGCAGAAACCTCGTTCACCGGTCCGACAAGAAACACCACTCGCTCTTTCAGCAGCCGCGAGTAGATGTCGTAGGCGCGTTCGCCTCGGCCAGACTGCTCCACGACCATCGGCACCATGCCGAGGGCTTCTGGCTCCATCATGGATCCTGCCCGTCGCTGCCAGTCGAAATTGTTCATGCGTTGCTTTCCATCAGTTCGTCGAAGCTGATTGCCTTGTCGACCACCTTCGCGTTCGCCAGGACCCAGTCCACGACCTTGCTCTCCAGCGCGAGGCCCTCCATCTCGGAAAGGCGCTGCGGCTGCATGTAAAACCACTTTACCACCTCGGCAGGGCTCTCATAGGCCTGCGCTTCGCGCTCGATCAGCGCACGCACTTCGGCCGGCTTCGGCTGGAGGGAGTGCACGCGCTGCAGTTCGCCGATCAGCAGGCCGAGCGCCACGCGGCGGCGCGCATTGGTTTCAAACACCGCTGGATCCAGCGGCAGCTTGTCCATGCGCAGCCCGCGCGCCTGCAGATCCTGCGCAGTCGCCTCGACCATGCGCTGAACTTCCATCTGGACCAGCGACATCGGCAATTCGAGCTGTGTGGAGTCGTGCAGCGCCTGAAGGGTCTGATTCTTGAGTCGTGTCTCGATGCGCTTCTTGACCTCGCGCTCGACATTGGCGCGGATCTCCGTGCGCATCTGCTCAAGGTCGCCCGACGCAACACCGAGCGCCTTCGCAAGCTCGGCATCGAGCGGCGGAACGCGCCCTGCCTCGACTCGCTTGACGGCCACTGAGAACACAGCAGTCTTTCCGGCGACTTCCTTGCCGTGATAGTCCTCGGGGAACTTCAGTTCGAAGTCCTTGCTATCCCCGGCCGACATGCCGCGCACGGCCGCGTCGAACTCGGGAAGCATGCGACCGTCTCCGATGACGAAAGGCATTGCGGTGCCCTTGCCGCCCGCAAACGGCACACCGTCAATCTTGCCCTCGAAGTCCACCGTCACCCGGTCACCTTCCCCCGCAGCGCCCGCCCCCTCGACGTACTGGGTGCGTTGCTTGCGAAGAATGTCGATAGTTCGCTCGACCGCAGCATCATCCACCGTCACCGTCGGACGTTCGATCGTCACGGCGGCAATATCCCCGATCTTGATTTCTGGATAAACCTCGAAGGTGGCGCTGAATTCGAGCGCCTTGTCGTCGGCCCCGTCTTTCTTCTCGATTCGCGGATATCCCGCAACCTTGAGATCGGCCTCCTTGACGAGACTGTCGAACGCCTTCTGCACGGCCGCGGTGAGCACCTCCGATTTCACCTGCGAACCGTACTGCTTCGCGACCAGTGTGACCGGCACCTTGCCGGGACGGAAGCCGGGCAGCTTCGCCGTCTTCGCGAGTTCCTTCAGCCGCTCACCGACCTGGCGCTCCACATCATCTGCCGGTACGCTAACCGACACGCGTCGTTCCAGGGTACCGAGTGTCTCTATGTTGACTGCCATCAGGCTGCTTCCCCAAAAAAATCCATGAAAACCCGGATCGTCTGACAATCCAGGCGCAACAGCCGCACGCGGTATCGTCACTGGTGCGAAGGGAGGGACTCGAACCCACACGCCTTTCGGCGCTGGAACCTAAATCCAGTGCGTCTACCAATTCCGCCACCCTCGCCGCTGAGTCGTGCCGCGCGGCCCGCCTACACGGCCGGATATCATCCGAAAACCTTGTTGGCGTATACCAGCCACAACCCCGGTCAGACCGCCAGCAGACGCAGAACGCGTGGCACCCAGGGTGTGCAAGTGTTGCGGCTATTATACTGGCTAACGCTCCCTTCCCCGATCCTGGGGCCCTAGAAAAATCCTTAAGAATCAATCGGTGTCAGTCGCTACTTCAATCTCGCACTACGAAAATTTCCCGGTTGCATCGATTCTCCTGCCGCGGGAACTGCGTGTGCCGATCGCCCACATCTACCACTTTGCGCGCAGCGCCGACGACTTTGCCGACGAGGGCGATGCGCCCGCCGCGGCACGCCTTTCTGCGCTCGACGAGTATCGGACGGAACTCGACCGCATCGAGCGCGGGGCTGCGACCGAAGCCCCGCTCTTTCGCGCGCTCGGTGAAACGATCCGCACCTACGGGCTGCCCCTGCAGCTGTTTCGCGACCTGCTGGACGCATTTTCCCAGGATGTTGTGAAGCAGCGCTACGCGAGCTTCTCAGAACTGCTCGACTACAGTAGGCGCTCGGCCAACCCGGTGGGCCGGCTGCTGTTGCACCTGTTCGATGCCGCGACTCCGCGGAACCTTGACTGGTCGGACTCGATCTGCAGTGCCTTGCAGCTTGCAAACTTCTGGCAGGACATCGCTATCGACTGGCGCAAGGGGCGAATCTACCTTCCGCAGGACGAGATGGCACGCTATGCCGTAACCGAGGCTCATGTCGCAAACGGCCGCTGCGACGAAGCCTGGCGCGCGCTCCTCGCTTTCCAGACCGCGCGCACGCGGGAAATGCTTGAGTATGGCGCGCCGCTCGGCAGCGTGCTTCCCGGGCGCGTCGGACTCGAGATCCGTGTGTCGGTCGCGGGCGGGCTGCGCATACTGAAGAAACTGGATGGCGCCGGCCAGGACATGTTCCGTCATCGGCCGGTGCTGCGCTGGCACGACTGGCCCCTGCTCCTCGCCGGGTCGCTTTTCCCCTCTCGCACACCGGCGGTCAGCGCATGACTCCCGACCAGTATTGCCAGAACAAGGCCGCCGCAAGCGGATCATCGTTCTATTACAGCTTCCTGTTCCTGCCCGAAGCGCGTCGACGCGCGATCACCGCGCTCTACGCATTCTGCAGGGAGGTGGACGACGTCGTTGACGAGACCTCCGACTCTCAGGTCGCTGCGATGTCGCTTGCCTGGTGGCGGACCGAGGTAGGCAAGCTTTTTGACGGCACCCCCACCCATCCCGTGACCCGTGCGCTCGAGCCCGCCCTTCAGCCCTACGGCATCACCGCCGACTACCTGAACGAGATCATCAACGGCATGGAGATGGACCTGACGCAGTCGCGCTACCTGGACTATGCGGGTCTGGACCGATACTGCTACCGCGTCGCTGGCGTGGTGGGCGTTCTTGCTGCCGGCATATTCGGTTATTCCAACCCGCGCACGCTCGACTACGCGAAAGCGCTCGGGACCGCGTTCCAGCTCACCAACATCATCCGCGATGTCGGCGAGGATGCGCGCCGTAACCGGGTCTACCTTCCGATGGACGAAATGAAGCGCTACGGCGTTCCGGCCGCGGACATCCTGAACGCGCGCGAAAGTGATGGTTTCCGCGCACTCATGAAGTTCCAGACTGAACGCGCGCGAGCTCACTATGCGAACGCTATGGATCTTCTTCCTGCGGAGGATCGTCGCACCCAGCGACCCGGCCTGATCATGGCCGCCATCTACAGCAGCCTGCTCGACGAGATCGAGCGCGAGGGCTTCCGCGTGCTTACGCAACGCACGGCGCTTACGCCCGTGCGCAAACTGTGGATCGCCTGGAAAACATGGATGCGGGCCTGAGCCGCACGATGCCGGCCCGTCATGTCGCAGTCGTCGGTGCGGGCTATGCCGGCATGGCTGCTGCGGTCGCCCTGGCCGATGCCGGCGTGCGCGTGAGCATTCACGAAGCCGCATCGGTCCCAGGGGGCCGCGCACGACGAGTGGAACTGCGCGGCGTTGTCCTCGACAACGGTCAGCATGTGCTGCTCGGTGCCTACCGAGTACTGCTGGGACTAATCGCAAAGGTCGGCGTCCCGTCGCAGGCCCTGCAGCGCGTTCCGCTGGAATTGCGTTACGCCGACGGCTTTCGACTGCGCGCGCCGCCTCTGCCGGCGCCCCTGGGACTGCTCGCCGGTCTCCTTGGCGCACGCGGGCTTTCCTGGGGCGAGCGTCTGCAGGCCACGCGCTTCATGCTTGCCATGAAACGGCAGAAATTCAGGCTCGCGCGGGACATGAGCGTCGATGCCCTGCTTGCCGCCTACCGCCAGGACGGCCGACTCGCCTCCCATCTCTGGGTTCCGCTGTGCGTGTCAGCGCTGAACACCCCGAGTGCACTCGCCTCTGCAAGAATATTTCTCGCAGTGCTGCGGGACGGTCTGGCCGGCACGCGCGCGGACAGCGATCTGATGTTTCCGCGCGTGGATCTGTCCGCGCTCTTCCCCGAGCCGGCTGCCGACTATGTGCGTGCTCGCGGTGGCGAGTTGCACCTCGATTCCCGCGTGCAGGATCTCGCCGCGCTGCGGAACAGGCATGATGCCGTGATCGTCGCTACAGCCCCGCAGCACGTCAAGACGCTGTTGCCGGAATACGAACCTGGCTATGCCTATCAGCCGATTGTTACCTGCTACCTGCAGTACGCGACGAAGGTCGCACTGCCACTCCCCATGCTCGGCATTGCCGGGGCGACCGTACAGTGGGTGTTCGACCGTGGCGCCCTGTTGGGTGCGCACGGACAGCTGGCCTGCGTGATCAGTGCCGAGGGCCGTCATCAGGCGCTCGATCATGAATCGCTTGCAGCGGCCTGCCACCTCGAACTCGCGCGCGCGCTACCCGGGCTGCCTGCACCGCTGTGGAATCGCGTGATTGCCGAAAAACGCGCAACGATCCGGGTCGACCCGGACCTGCCCCGCGTCGACGAGAGTGCCCCGGGGCCGGGCATCGTCCTCGCAGGAGACTACCTCGATCCCGATTACCCCCCCACGCTGGAGGCTGCCGTGCGCAGCGGCCTGCGGGCAGCCGGCCTCGTCCTTGCGCGAGGCGCACGGTAAAAGATACATCTGACGCGCCGCAGTCCTGGCTACAGCGCCCTTGCGCCGGATAGTCGCACTGCGGCCGCCAGACGTTTCACATCGCGGCGGATGATCTCTGCGTGCTCCTCGGGCGTACTCGGCGTCACTTGATTGATCCGCCTCCGTCATTCACTGCCATGTTGGCACCGGCTGGCGCACTACCACTCGCCTGTATTCGGCATCGAGACCCAGGGCTCGGCCGGCGACAACGCGACGCCCTGCTGCAACAGTTCGACAGATATGAGATCAGGTGATCGAACGAAGGCCATGCGGCCGTCGCGCGGAGGACGTGCGATCGCATAGCCGAGGTCTCGCATGCGACTGCAAACCGCGTAGATATCGTCGACCTCATAGGCCAGGTGGCCGAAGTTGCGCCCATGGGTGTAGGGCTCGGTCTGGTCCCAGTTATGGGTGAGTTCGACCGCCGGCAGATCCGGCCGCGTATCGGCGGCAAGAAATACGAGCGTGTAGCGGCCTGCGGGATTGTCCGCGCGCCGGACCTCGGACAGGCCGAGCCCCTTGCAGAAAAACCTGAGTGCCGCGTCGAGGTCGCGGACACGAACCATGGTGTGGAGATACTTCATGTCGGAGACTCCCTTTCCGGTACTGTTCGCAGGATTGCGCCCCGCACTGCGCCGATCATAGGCCAGGCGATGGTATTCTGCTTGGCCCCGCGTCCACGATCACGTGCCGCACCATGACCAAAACCCGTCTAGAGGCTTTCAGTGACGGCGTAATCGCGATAATCATCACGATCATGGTGCTCGAAATGAAGGCACCGCACGAGCCGACACTCGCCGGCCTCGCGCCGCTCGCACCGGTGTTCGTAAGCTACGTGCTGAGTTTTGTCTACGTCGCGATCTACTGGAACAACCACCATCACCTGCTCCACGCGGCGCAGCACGTGAGCGGGCCGATCCTGTGGGCCAATACGCTGCTGCTGTTCTGGCTCTCCCTGATTCCCTTCGTCACCGCATGGATGGGCGAGAACCACTTCGCCACGATCCCCGTCGCGCTTTACGGCCTCGTTCTGCTATGCGCGGCAAGCTCCTACTACCTGCTAGTCCAATCCCTGCTCGCCCACCACGGCAAGGACTCTACGCTCGCGCGCGCCATCGGATCCGATCTGAAGGGCAAGCTCTCCTTGCTGATCTATCTGGTAGCGATTGCTGTGGCGCTGATACATCCCTGGGTGGCGGGAGGGCTGTACGCGCTGGTCGCACTCATCTGGTTGATACCTGATCGCCGGATCGAAAAAGCACTTTCCGACGCGAAGCAGTGAACCTGCGGAGCCCTGCCGCCTAACTGTCGCATAATAGTAACAGATATGTTACTATATATCATCTCCTCCCTCTGTTTTCGCGCCCTATTCAGACACCCGCTTTCAAGTAAGATAGGCGGGTAAATCTACAGTCCTTATCCACTGGAGGAGAGAGCGTGAAAGCATCGAATATCGCCCGGAATCTGTTTGCCGCATCCTGCATGTCCCTGGCAGCCATGACGGCCGTCGCGCAGGACGCCGCCAAACCTCAGTTCGAGCCCCAAGTCGGGCAGGCAGGAAAGGATGTCGTCTGGGTGCCGACGCCCCAGGCGCTGGTGGACAAGATGCTCGAAATGGCCAAGCTGACGCCAAATGACTTCCTGATCGACCTCGGATCCGGCGACGGGCGTACGGTGATTACAGCCGCCAGGCGCGGCTCGAACGCCCTCGGGATCGAATACAACCCCGATATGGTCGAGCTTTCCCGGCGCAACGCGCAGAAGGAAGGCGTCGCGGAGAAGGCCAGGTTCGAAAAAGCCGACATCTTTGAAAGCGATTTCTCGAAGGCGCAGGTGATTTCGATGTTCCTGCTGCCTTCGATCAACCTGAAGCTGCGTCCGAAAATCCTGAATCTGAAACCGGGTACGCGCATCGTCTCCAACTCTTTCGACATGGAAGACTGGCGGCCGGACGACACGCAACGAGTCGAAGGTTGCAGCGCCTGGTGTACAGCACACCTCTGGATCGTCCCTGCAAAAGTCGAAGGGACCTGGAAGCTTGGCAACAGCGAACTGACCCTCAAACAAAGCTTTCAGATGCTTACGGGCACGCTCAAGACCGGCGCCAGTTCCGTGGAGGTAAGCGGCCGCGTGCTGGGCGACCAGATCAGCTTCACGGCTGGAAAGGCTGAGTATTCAGGCAAGGTCGACGGCAAGACCATCGCCGGAAAGACGAAGGCCGGCGCTGCCTTCAAGGCTGCGCAAGGGTCCTGAGTCTGTCAGCCGGAAAAGAAAAAGCGCCGCGTTGCGGCGCTTTTTTTTCGCCCGGAATGGCGCGCTGGAACGCTAGAACGAACGCGGCATCTTGAGGATGTGCTCTCCAACGTAGGAAAGGATCAGGTTGGTAGAGATCGGAGCCACCTGGTAGAGACGCGTCTCCCGGAACTTGCGCTCCACGTCGTACTCCGCCGCAAAGCCGAATCCGCCGTGGAACTGGAGACAGGCGTTCGCCGCTTCCCAGGACGCATCCGCCGCGAGCAGCTTGGCCATGTTCGCCTCCGCGCCGCAGGGCTGGTTGGCGTCATACAGCGCGCAGGCCTTGAAACGCATCAGGTTGGCGGCCTCGACATTCACATAGGCGCGCGCGATCGGGAACTGCACGCCCTGGTTCTGGCCGATCGGACGACCAAAGACCACC
Organism: uncultured Pseudomonadota bacterium; assembly: GCA_903834835.1. Classification (GTDB taxonomy): domain Bacteria; phylum Pseudomonadota; class Gammaproteobacteria; order Burkholderiales; family SG8-39; genus CAILKO01. Next base: position 38,265 of record CAILKO010000066.1, read on the forward strand.
CGCTCGGTCGCGTACTTGCTTACCTTGTCTATGAACCAGTAGCCGTCTCCGATGCATTCGGCCGCGATCAGCGTGCGCTCCGCATTCAATCCGTCCAGGATGTAACGGAACCCCTTGCCTTCCTCACCGATCAGGTTCTCTTCGGGAATTTCAAGGTTGTCGAAGAAGAGCTCGTTGGTTTCGTGATTCACCATGTTGGTGATCGGACGCACCGTCAGTCCCTTGCCGACCGATTGCTTGAGATCCACCAGAAATGTCGACAGACCGTCGGATTTTTTCTTTACTTCCGATACCGGTGTCGTACGCGCCAGCAGGATCATGAGGTCCGAGTGCTGAACGCGGGAGGTCCACACTTTCTGACCATTCACCACATACCGGTCGCCCTGCTTCACGGCCGTCGTCTTCAGCTTGGTCGTATCCGTGCCTGTCGTGGGCTCGGTAACCGCCATCGACTGCAGCCGCAACTCGCCGGCGGCGATCTTCGGCAGATAGCGCTTCTTCTGCGCCTCGGAGCCGTTGCGCAGCAAGGTCCCCATGTTGTACATCTGTCCATGGCAGGCTCCGGAGTTGCCCCCGGAACGGTTGATCTCTTCCATGATGACCGAGGCTTCCGTGAGACCGAGTCCGGAGCCGCCGTATTCCTGGGGAATGAGCGCGGCCATCCAGCCTGCCTTGGTCAGCGCTTCGACGAATGCCTCAGGGTAGGCGCGTGCCTCGTCCACCTTGCGGAAGTATTCAGACGGGAACTCTGCACACAGCGCGCGCACGGCGTCCCGGATTTCATGATGATCAGTATTGTTCACGTGGTCCCTCTCGGTTCTGGGCGCGCGGCAGATCTGGCCACCGGCGGGAGCGCATTCTATCCCGCTGCCGGCGCCGTTCTCGCTCCGGTTAGAATCCCGCGGCCACCCGCTGCGCCGCGCATCCCCCCTGTCAGCGCAGTGCCGGCAGGCCATATCTACGGAGGAGCGGCAATCGATGACCCAGGAAAATAATGCATCGTACGTGCAGCGGCTCAGACGGCTGGATTGCTGCGCCGTCTCCGATGCGCTCGACAGCCTCAAGCTGCAAGGCGTCGTGCTCGGACTGCCGCAGCGATCCGGCGCCGGCAGGATCGCGGGTTGCGTCGTAACGGTAAAGATGGGGACCGGCGCTCCGCCGCCCGGGCCCGTTCGCCATCTCGGGAGCACCGCAATCGAGCAGAGCGGCCCGGACACGGTAATCGTCTGCGAACAGCGCACCGGCGTCGACGCAGCCTGCTGGGGCGGACTTCTGTCGCTGGGAGCGAAGGTTCGCAATGTCGCCGGCATCATTGCGGACGGCCCGGTCCGCGATATCGATGAGGCGATCGCCTACGGCCTGCCAGTCTTCGCGCGCTCCCTGCTGCCTCTCACGGCGCGCGGCCGGATAGTTGAGAAAGGCACGAACGTTCCCGTCACGATCGGCTCGATTGAAGTGAATCCTGGCGACTTCGTGATCGCCGACGGCAGCGGCGTGGTATTCATTGCTGCTGCAGACATCGAAAAGGTGCTCGACGCTGCCGAAAAACTCGTCGGCAAAGAAGCTGCCATGGCCAAAGCCATACTGGCAGGAACGCCCATCAGCAAGGTCATGGGCGGCGACTACGAAACCATGCTGAAAGGAAAATCATGATCAAGGGAACACCCGACGCAAACGTAGCGCGGGCCGCGAAGCTCGATACAGCATCGCTCAGCGATGCCATGGACAAGCTGGGCGTCGTGGGACAGTGCTACAGGATCGGCCCCCGCGTGCCCAGCTTCCGCATGGCCGGACGTGCCTTCACGGTGCTCTACGGCCCCGCCGCCACGCCGCCGGGCACCGTGGGCGATTTCATCGACGACGTACCACCAGGCCATGTGATCGTCCTCGACAACGGCGGGCGCGACAACGCGACGGTCTGGGGCGACATCCTGACCGAGGTGGCTCACCGTCGCGGCATCGCCGGCACCGTCATCGACGGAATCTGCCGCGACGTCGCGCTTTGCACCGAACTCGGCTATCCCGTTTACTCCCGCGGCCACTGGATGCGCACCGGCAAGGACCGCGTCCAGGTTGAAGCCACCAACGTAACCGTGAATATCGGCGATGCGCGCGTATCCCCGGGAGACATCATGCGCGGCGACGCCGACGGCGTCGTCGTCCTTCCGCGCGAACATGAAGACCGCATACTCGAGACTGCCGAGACCATCCAGGAGGCTGAGAACGGCATTCGTCGTGCGGTGCGCGGCGGCATGCGGCTCGACGAGGCGCGCAAGAGCCATGGTTACCACAAACTCCAGAGCAAGAGCTGAGCATGGCGATCGACCAGTTCGACCCTGAGAGCACCACCCGGCGGGACATCGAACGGGTGTCGCCGGAGCTTGTCGCAGCCGCAGCGAAACTTCCGTCGTCGACGCTGCACGAGGCCGCAGGCAAGATCGGCGTGATCGATCACGCGATCAAGCCGGTCGCCTCGTCCTTTCGCATCGCGGGCCCGGCGGTCACGGTGCACTCGCCCGCCGGCGACAATCTCTGGATACACCGCGCGATCTACGCGGCAAAGCCGGGCGATGTCCTTGTGGTTTACGTGAACGACAAGTACGACAACGGCTACTGGGGCGAAATCATGTCGACCGCCGCGCGGCAGCGCGGACTTGCCGGCATGGTCATCGACGGCTGCGTTCGGGACGGCGAATTGCTGGAGGGCATCGGCTTTCCGATCTTCTCTCGCGGTCTTTGCATCCGCGGGACCGGCAAGGATTTCGGCGCGCGCGGCTGGATCAACGCGCCCGTCCGCATTGGCGATGTCACCGTCGCACCGGGCGACCTCATCGTTGGCGACACCGACGGCGTCGTCGCGATTCCGCGCGCCCAGGCAGCAACTGCGGTCGAAGCGGCGAAGAAGCGCGAGGCGCACGAACAGGAAATCATGCGCCGCATTCGCGCCGGTGAATCCACGATCGACATCTACGGCTGGCAGGTTCCGAAACGCTGAGGCGGTCGAGCGCGATTCGCCGATGATTTCCGCTATCCCCGACGACGCGCCGGACGGACCGCCGCTGCTGCAGTTTGAAGGGACGCGCGCGGTCATTACCCTGAACCGTCCGCGGGTCCACAACCGGCTTGAGCTCGACGATCTGCCGAAGCTGGGGGCCCTCCTGCAGCGGGTGGAGCAGGATCCGGACGCGCGCGTCCTGCTGCTTACCGGCCGCGGCCAGACTTTCGGTTCCGGCTTCGATCTGAATGCCCTGGGCGATACGACGGAACTTGATCAATTTGCCGCGCTCGGAGACGCGATCGAGAACCTTCGCATCCCGAGCGTGTGCTCGCTGAACGGACCGGTCTACGGCGGCGCGACCGACCTCGCGCTTGCCTGCGACTTCCGTATCGGTCTGCCCGGCTGCCGCACCTTCGTGCCCGTGGCCCGGCTTGGCATACAGTTCTACGGAAGCGGCCTGCGTCGCTTCGCAGAGCGGCTCGGCCTGCACGCCGCCAAGAAACTGCTGCTTGCCGGCGCCACCCTGGAGGAAGCCGAACTGCGCCGCATCGGCTTCCTGGACGAAGTGGTCGAGCCGACCGCCCTCGCCGCGCGCAGCGTGATGCTGTGCGACCAGCTCGCTGCCAACGCGCCGCTTGCTGTTCAAGGCATGAAGCGCTGTCTCGATCGCGTGGCGCGGGGCCAGTTCGATGCGAATGCGGCCCGCGCCGACATGCTTGCGTGCCTTTCGAGCGAGGACTTCCAGGAAGGACTTGCTGCCCTGCGGGCACGGCGCGCACCGGTGTTCCGCGGGCGCTGACCCCTGTCTCAGCCGCGCCTGGTGGCGATCGCGGCGCAGTCTTTCTCCACCACCGTGCCCTTGAAGAAATCCGGGTTCATCGCGGTGTACATTTCGGCGACGTTGGTGAACGTGAACTTGCGGAAGTCCTCCGGGGTGATCATCCCGTCCTCGACCATCTCGTAGGTTTCGGTCACGACCCTAGCCATCACGGGCACATCCCAGTGTCCCAGATCGGAGCCGAACATCGCCTTCAGCTGCCGGCCGAAGTGATTGAAGCGCCGGTCAAAAGCAAGCGCCGTGAGCTTGTCCTCTCCCTCCGCGCCGAAATAGAAGTTTTCGACGAACAGATCCGCCGCCTCGGCAGGCGTGCGTGCCCCGAGCTTCGCGAAATCGTCAATCGTGTGCTCGTTCTCCGGCGGCTGGGCCATATAACCCTCGCCCTTGCGGATCAGCTCCGCCTTCGGACCGAGACGCTCTCCGCCGTATTTCGCGAAGTACGCCGCCATCTGGTTGCGATCGGTCAGCGCGGGGTCGAGCGTGCGCCTCAAGGCACGCACGTTGCGTTTCTCGAATCGCTCGATCAGCGCGTTATAGATCATGCTGCCGAAGCCGGCACCGCCTTCGAGAAAGCCGAATTTGAGCTTCGGAAAGCGCGCCGTCACGCCACCGAGGTAAAGCGCGCGGCACACCATGTCGTTGCCCGCCGCAAAGTGGCCGGCATGATTGAACGAATAGTTCGAAATCGACTGGTGCGTGGCGCTGCCCCCGAACATGCCTACGTGCGAAGTTGGCGCCACCCCGAGGTCGACGCACTTCTGCCATACCGGGTCGTAGTCGTATTCGCTGTCCAGCGTTAGGTAATCGAGATATGTCGCGTACGGCGCCCATTGCGGAGCCTCGCGTGCCACCTTCGGCAGGGGGCGACGCTGATAGCCCGCGACAGTGATCGCCTTCATGCCGAGCACCTTCACCGCATAGTCGATTTCCTCGAGCGCTTCCTGCGGTGTGTAGGTCGGTATCACTGCGGCCGGCGTGATCCGGTCTGCATGCCCCTTCAGAACTTCCCAGTTCAGCTTGTTTACCGCTCGGCACAGGGCGCGCCGCATTTCCGTTTCGGGGAACGTGATGAAATTCAGCCCGTAGGTCGTGTAGGCCAGCATGAAATCGATGCCGAGCTCGTCCAGCCGCTCACGCAACAGGTTCGGCAGCATGGCGGTGGCGCGATCGAGAGTGTTCGCCGGCACGGCCCAGAACGACGGACGGCACATGCGCACATCCTCCCGCGTGGCGTGATCGGCGTGATACCAGCGGTGAAGCGCCAGCTCCTTCAGCGACTTCTCGAACCTGCCCGCGATATCCGGACCCGCAACTTCCTTCAGCACATCGAGCAGCGCGAACTCGCTTTCCACGATATGACCATCCGCGTCGATGATCGGATGCCCGAGCTTGGCGCGTACGTCCGCTCCCGTGAGTTCCTTGCCGCTCATTTCCGTTCCTCCTTGCGCAACGGTTGCACAGCTGGCATCGATGCCGCCGTGATCCGTCCGTCCTTCCAAAGATTTTCATGCCCCAGATCGCGCAGGTCTACGCATCCTAGCTGACGCTGATTCGCATCGACTTCGTCACGCAGTATCGCAATCGCGCGCTCGACCCCGGCCTGGCCTCCGGCTGCCAGGCCGTAGAGCGTGGCGCGGCCCACGAACGTGAAGCGCGCCCCGAGCGCCAGCGCCACGAGCATGTCCGCACCGCGCCGCAGGCCGCTGTCCAGCATGACCGTCAGACGATCGCCTGCTGCGGCGACGATCGCCGGCAACACCTCGATCGTCGCGGGTGCTCGGTCGAGCTGCCTGCCGCCATGATTGGACACGATGATCCCGTCAACCCCCAGTTCCGCCGCGCGCAGCGCATCGTCCGGATGAAGGATGCCCTTCAGGACCAGTCTCCCCGGCCATAGTCTGCGCAGGCGATCAACGTCCTCCCAGCGCGGCATGCCTGGAAGCCCGGAGTGGAAATATCGCATCACGTCCCGTGCGCCGGAGCCCGGTGGCGCGTAGCGAACCCAGTTTTCCATCGTGGGCATGCCGCCATTCGAAAAATAGCTGTACAGCCAGGCAGGGTGCCGGAGCGCCTCGCATACGACGGAGGGTTTGAAGCTGAAGCTGCCGAACGAGAACCGGTTGCGCAGATCGCGTTCGCGGCGGCTGCGTGCCTCGGAGTCCACGGTCACAACCAGCGTATCCACTCCCGCGTCGCGCAGCCGCCGCAGGATATCCTCGTCATGCGCCCGGTGCCGGGTCATGTAGAGCTGGAACCACATGCGTCCGGACGCGGCCTGCGCACAGGCCTCGATCAAGCCATTGCTTGCGCCTGACATTACAAAGGGCACGTCCGCGCGCGCGGCAGCCCGCGCCAACAACAGATCGGCGTCCGGACGGAACACTGCGGCACTCCCGGTCGGCGCGATGCCGAAGGGACTTGCGTACTGCCTGCCGAACAGGGTGACCGACTGGCTCGCCGCAGAGAAATCCCTCAGATAGCGCGGCAACAAGCGGTAGGCATCAAAGGAAGCGCGATTGCGCGCAATGCCCTGCTCGTCCTCGGCACCGCCATCGATGAAATCGAACAGCATGGCCGGCAGGTAGCGCTTCGCTTCCTGACGCAGGTCTTCGATATTCACCGCACCTGCAATCTTCACCGGTCTCCCTCTCAAACAGCCTAAAGGTCGCGCAGCAACTGCACCGCCTGATCGATCCGTTCCACCGCGATCACCTCAAGTCCGGAAATTCTTCCCTTCGGCTGATTCGCTTTCGGAACGACCGCCCTCTGGAATCCGAGCTTGGCCGCTTCCTTCAGGCGGTCCTGGCCGCGAGGTGCCGGCCTCACCTCCCCCGCCAGTCCAACTTCACCGAAGATTGCAACCTTCCCGGGAATCGGTCGGTTGGTGAGGGACGATACGACGGCCAGCGTGACCGCCAGATCCGCAGCGGGCTCCCCGATGCGCACCCCGCCGACCGCGTTTACGAACACGTCCTGTTCATGGGTTGCGATACCTGCGTGCCGGTGCAGCACCGCGAGCAGCATCGCCAGCCGATTCTGCTCCAGACCGACGGAAAGACGGCGCGGATTCGGCGCGTGGCTCGTATCGACCAGCGCCTGGATTTCCACGAGCAGCGGGCGCGTCCCTTCAAGTGTCGCCAGCACGCATGTGCCCGACACTTCCTGCGAATGATGGGACAAGAAAAGCGCCGAGGGATTGCTCACCGTGCGCAGGCCTTTTTCCGTCATGGCGAACACGCCGAGTTCATTCACCGCACCGAAACGATTCTTGATCGCGCGTACGAGGCGAAAGCTCGAATTGGGATCGCCTTCGAAGTAGAGCACGCTGTCAACAATGTGCTCCAGCACCCGTGGGCCGGCGATCGCGCCTTCCTTCGTGACGTGCCCGATCAGCAGCACCGCCGTGCCGCTCGACTTCGCAAATCGCGTGAGCTGGGCGGCGCATTCGCGCACCTGGGCGACCGACCCGGGCGCCGACTGCAGGCTTTCGGAATACACGGTCTGGATCGAGTCGATCACGACTACTCTGGGCCGCTTTGCCTCGAGCGTCGCAAGGATGCGCTCGAGCTGGATTTCCGCCAGGAGGCTGACCCCTTCCGCGGCCGAGCCCGATCCGAGGAGTCCGAGGCGCCTCGCGCGCAGCGCGATCTGATCGGCAGACTCCTCGCCGCTCACGTAGAGCAACGCTGCCGGCGCCATGCTCACCAGCGCCTGGAGCAGCAGCGTGGATTTTCCGATACCCGGATCACCTCCTATGAGAACGACCTGGCCCGCAACCAGCCCGCCGCCCAGCACCCGGTCCAGCTCCCCGATGTCGGTCGGCAACCGGGCGAGCTCGCGCGCCTCGACTTCCGAAAGCGGGCGTGGCTCGCTCGCCGTGGCGAGCCCCGCATAACGCCGCCCGCCGGGCTTTTCGGCTATGGTCTCCGTCAGGCTGCCCGGCGCCCCGCAGGCAGGGCAGGCGCCGAACCACTGCAATGCCGTAGCGCCGCACTCCGCGCAAACATAGGCCGTCTTTGCCTTGGCCAACTCAGAGTCCTTCGTCTACGCAATGGAAATCTGCGATTTCCGATACCGGCACACGGGGCGCAAGCGCGCAGAAGAGTTCGTAGCTGACAGTCCCGGCCGCCGCCGCGACGTCGTCCGCAGGCAAGCCGGCACCCCATAGCGTGACCGGGCTTCCGACGCCCGCCTCGGGCACAGGATCCAGATCCACGCAGATCATGTCCATGGACACCCTGCCCACCGTCCCGGTCCGCTTGCCGCCGACCAGCACCGGCGTGCCGTTCGGCGCGTGGCGCGGATAGCCGTCCGCATAGCCGCAGGCGACGACCCCGATCCGCATGGGCCGCGGCGCCTCAAAAGCATATCCGTAGCCGACCCTGTCCCCCTTCGCGAGCGACTGGACAGCGATCAACCTGGTCGTGAGCTGCATTGCCGGCAGCAATCCCAGCGATTCCGCGCTCCGCTCTGCGAAGGGCGACCCACCATAGAGCATGATGCCCGGCCGCACCCAGTCGCCGTGCGAGGCCGGATAGCGGATCAGTGCGGCGGAATTCGCGAGCGAGCGCCGTCCTTCCAGATCACGTACTGCGTCGGTAAAGCGCTCGAGTTGCGGCGCGATCCCCGCGCCATCCGCGTCCGCGAAGTGGGTCATCAGCCCGATCTCGCCTACAGAAGGAAGCGCCCGCAGCGCCCCATAGGCTGCAGCGACCTGTTCCATTGGAAATCCCAGTCGATTCATCCCCGTATTCAGCTTGAGATAGGCCGAAATTGCACCCGACCCGGCTGGCGCCTCACGGAGCATCTCGATCTGACCTGCCTCATGCACCACGGTCGTGATGCCGTGCGCAGCAACCAGGGCGGCGTCCGAAGCGCTGAAGATGCCCTCCAGCAGCAACACACGATGCGCCGGATGCGTGGCCCGTAGCAGGACCGCCTCCGCAAGATCCAGCACAGCATAACCGTCCGCGGCCGAAAGAGCCCGGGCTGCCCGCTCCAATCCATGACCGTAGGCGTTCGCCTTGATCACCGCCCAGACACCCGCAGTCCCCGCGTGGCGCCGGGCGACATCAAGGTTGTGCGCCAATGCTCGGGTGCTGATGGAGGCGCGTATCGGTCGTGACATGAATCGTGGCCTGTGTGACAAGCAAGCTGCCTGGAGTGCGCGATATTGAAGCACAAACGCACGACGACTCCCCCCGCTTGCGCAGCCACCTGCACCATTCTGGCGCGTGGCGTCCAGCGGCAGATTAATTCTGCCGTGATATAACGCCCGCTCCATTCAGGAGGAGCGCTCGCGCCAATCCGCATGAGCCTTGGTTTCTACATCATCATGGCTGCGCAGTTCTTTTCGTCGCTGGCGGATAACGCGCTGCTGGTGGCGGCGATCGCATTGCTGATGCAGTCCGACGCACCTTCCTGGCTGACGCCCTACCTGAAGTTCTTCTTCGTGATTTCCTATGTGGTCCTGGCGCCCTACGTCGGCGCCTTCGCGGACACCCGGCCGAAAGGCATGGTGATGCTGATCGCGAACAGCATCAAGATCGTCGGGTGTGTATTGATGCTGTTCCACATCAATCCGCTTGCGGCCTACGCCCTGGTAGGGCTGGGCGCGGCCGCCTACTCGCCGGCCAAGTATGGCATCGTCACCGAATACCTGCCGCATCGCATGCTTGTCGTGGCGAACGGCTGGATTGAAGGACTGACGGTCGCGTCCATCATTCTTGGCACGGTGCTGGGCGGGATGCTGATCAGCCCACGGGTATCCGGCCCCCTTCTGGGACTCGGAATTCCGCTTGTCGACTCGCCCGCTGGCTGCGCGATCATCATCATCACGGCGATCTATGCCCTGGCCGTATTTTTCAATCTTTACGTGCCGGAAACCGGCGTGGAAATGAAGCCGCTGCCTCCGAATCCGATGGAAACACTGAGGGATTTCTGGAAAAACGTGACGCTGCTCTGGAAGGACCATCTCGGCCAGATCTCGCTCGCGGTGACAACGCTGTTCTGGGGCGCTGGCGCGACGCTGCAGTTCATTGTCATTGAATGGGCGCGGGTTGCGCTCGGCTACGATCTGTCCAAGGCTGCAATGCTGCAGGGTGTTACCGCCCTGGGCATCGCCTGTGGCGCGATCGTCGCTTCGATGCGGGTCTCGCTGCAGCATTCCGTCAACGTGATACCACTGGGCATCGCCATGGGTATCGTGGTCATCGGCATGATCTTCGTGCAACACGCGTGGCTGGCGATGATCCTGATGGTGGTGATCGGCGGCCTCGCAGGCTATTTCGTGGTTCCCATGAACGCCCTACTGCAGCATCGCGGCCACCGGCTATGCGGCGCGGGCCGCTCGATAGCCGTGCAGAACTTCAACGAAAACAGTTCCATTCTCGTCATGATCGCCGTGTACTCGCTGCTGATCGGCGCCGGCGTCCACATCTATGCAGTGGTAGTCCTGTTCGGGCTGTTCGTCTCCTGCACGATGCTTGTGGTGCTGATGTGGTTCCGGCGCAATATGAAGCGTTACCGCAGAGAAATCGCGCGCCAACTGGTCCACGCGCGACGCGCAGGCCCGGAGCACTAGACCAGAGGCGGATTTCCGACTAGCTCGCGCCGGATTCGCCCAACGCGCGACGCGCGAGCAGCAGGTCTTCCCAGGTCTTCGCCTTATCGGGAAGATTGCGCAACAGATAAGCCGGGTGATAGGTAATGACCAGCGGCACGCCGGCATAGCGGTGCACCTTGCCGCGCAGGCTGGCGATCGACGCATCCGAATCAAGCAGGGTACGGGCTGCGAAACGCCCCAGGCCGAGTATGAGCTTCGGGCCCACCAGTTCCACCTGGCGCGCCAGATGGGGCGCGCAACGCGCCACCTCTCCGGGTTCGGGATTTCTGTTACCCGGCGGACGACATTTCAGCACGTTCGCAATATAGACATTCTCGCCCCGCTTCAGGCCGATGGCTGCCAACATGCCGTCGAGCAGCTTTCCGGCCTGTCCGACAAAGGGCTCCCCCAGACGATCCTCCTCGGCCCCGGGTGCTTCACCGACCAGCATCCATTGCGCGCGCTCGTCACCGACGCCGAACACGGTGCGGTTGCGTCCAGCGTGCAAACCGCAGGCGCGACAGCCCGACACGGCCTCTTTCAGTGCGCGCCAGTCCATCCTGCTGATCAACGCCTCGCGCCCGCTGTCCGCAACCGCATTCGCCACACTTTCTGCACTGCTTGCAGAACGTGCGCGGGTCGGCGGTGCTGAATCCGCATGGATCGCTCGCGCCGTCGCGGATTCAGCCGCCGCAGGTACTTCGGCAACCCGCTCATCAACGGCTGTCGGCCGTTCGCGTAGCCTCCAGATGGGGCCTAACCCCATTTCGGTCAGGATTTCATCGCGATCGTGGCGCATCCGGGTTCTCAGAGTCTCAGCGAAAAAATAAGTGCGTCTTCGCGCCCGCCGTGGGCCGGGTAGTAGCCCCGCCTCACCGCGAGCTGCTCGAAGCCCGCGCTTGCATAAAGCGCAATGGCAGGCGGATTACTCGGCCGCACTTCCAGGAAAAGCCGCTCCGCCCCGAGCGAGCGGGCGAGCGCGACCGATTCACCCAGCAGGGCACGACCATGGCCCTCACGCTGCGCTTCCGGAGCGATCGAAAGGTTCAGCAGGTGCGCTTCTCCAGCCACCGCGGAAATCACGAAATAACCGATCAACAATCCGCCAAGGCGCGCTACCCTGCAGGAATATCCCGCATGCAGCGAATCCGAAAAATTCTGCTGAGTCCACGGATGCGAATAGACCGCGTTCTCGATCCGGATGACCTCAGCAAGATCAGACTCGGTCATCCACGCAAGCACCCGTGGCGAACCAACCTGGTGGTTGACGACGCTTGGTACCGCGCTCATTTCGCGCGCCGCTCTTCGGTTGTCAGGGCAACACGGTCCCGAAGATAGAACGGTGCCGCCTCGGCCGCATCAATCCCGCGGCCCTCTGACACGCGCAAGGCTGCGATCCTCGCGATCGCGGCCGCGACAGGCCTCGCTTCGGGTCGCACCGCGACCAAAGCCGTGCCCAATACGGCGCGCAACGCCTCACCGTGCGCGGCAAAACCGCTACCGCACCCCAGCCAGCCTGCTCCAGGTGGCGGCACCACGAGGCCCGGGGCAATACATGCCGGAGCGCCGACGTGCCGCCAGTCCGCGGTGTCGGCAACTATTCCGCGCTCCATCGCGCAGGCGTACACCTCGCCCATGCGCGCATCTAGGCAGACGATGACCCTGTCACTGCCAGCATCCTCAGCTATCGCCTCGAATGAATCCACGGGCACGAGCGGCAGCGCACGCGCGAAAGCGAGGCCTTGCGCTACGCCGCAGGCGATGCGCACTCCGGTGAAGGCCCCTGGGCCGGCACCAAAGCCCACCGCACAGAGATCGTCCACGCCCAGTCCGGCCCGGTGAAGCAGTTCTTCAAGCAGCGGGATCAACTCTTCGCCGTGCCGGTTCTCCGCAGCGCGTTCGAGCGAGATGATCTCGCCATCGCGCCAGATGGCAACGGAGCACCATTGGGTGGACGTTTCCAGGGCGGCGAGTATCAGGACCAGCTCCAATCGCGATACGACATGGTAAGCAGTCCATTTTATGCCCGCCGCCGGCGCGGCCAGCGTGTCTGATCCGTTCCGACCTGCGATACGGTCGAACGACGCCCGCTTGCGCAGGCTAGACTTGTATCGCCAATGCCGCCCCAGGGCGACAACAGCACCGCCCCCGGAGGAGGACTATGAGCAAGGATTTCGATCTCGTCATACGCGGCGGTACGCTCGCAGATGGCAGTGGTGCAGAACTCCGGGAGGCCGATGTCGCAATCCGGGACGGCAGAATCGCCCAGGTCGGCCGCTTCGATGGATCCGGGACCGAAGAGATCGACGCCCGGGGCCTGCTGGTCACGCCGGGATTCGTCGACATACACACGCACTATGACGCCCAGGTAACCTGGGACGAGCGCTTCGCCCCCTCGTCCGATCATGGCGTCACGACCGTCCTGATGAGCAATTGCGGCATCGGTTTCGCACCGTGCCGCACCGAGCAGCGCGAACTCCTCATGAAGTTGATGGAGGGGATCGAGGACATTCCCGCACCGGTCATGGCCAAGGGCATTCCCTGGCAATGGGAAAGCTTTCCCGAGTTCATGGACTACCTCGCCACCCAGAGGCGGGACCTTGATTTCGCAGTCCAGGTGCCCCATGCGCCGGTCCGGGTCCATGTGATGGGAAAACGGGGCGCGCAACGTGAGCCCGCGACCGATACCGACATCCAGCATATGGCGGGCATCGTGCGCGAAGCGATGAAATCCGGCGCCTACGGCTTTTCCACCTCCCGAACCATGAATCACCGCCTCAAGGACGGCGCACTCGCCCCGACGATCACGGTGGCGGAGGAAGAGCTGCGTGCCCTGGCACTCGCCGTGCGCGATTCCGGCCGGGGCGTGCTGCAGATGGTCGACGATTTCCACGCCACCAGCGAGGACGATTCGGCCGAGTTCGCCATGTGGGAGCGGCTGGTCGCAGGTTCCGGACGACCGATGTCCTTCAGCCTGACCCAGAGCAATGCCGCACCCCAGCGCTGGCGCGCGCTGTTGCGGCTCATGGAACAGGCAAACGCCCGGGGCCACCGGATAAAGGGGCAGGTTTGTGCACGCGCCGTAGGCAGTCTCTACGGCCTCGAACTCTCTAACCACCCGTTCACCGGCTGCCCGAGCTACGAACGCATCGCCGCGCTGCCGCTCGCCGCGCGCATCGCGGAAATGCGCAAGGCCGACACGCGAGCGCGCATCCTTGCGGAGCAGCCGGTCGGGCTGCCCGAGCGCCGCATGCTATCGAATCGCGCCGTGGACGCAATTTTCGAATTCGGCGATCCGCCCGATTACTGCCCGCCGGCGGACCGCACGCTGGAGCGCCGTGCCAGGGCGCTCGGCATCTCCGGTCTGGAACTCGCCTACGACCTTCTTACGCAGGGCGACGGAAATACCCTTTTCTACTATCCGGCCGCCAATTACGTCGACAGAAACTTCGATGCAGTCGAAGCCATGATGAATCATCCTGACAGCATCCTCGCGCTTGGCGACGGAGGGGCACACGTGGCACGCACCTGCGACGCGAGCCTTCCGACCTTCGTGCTTGCCTACTGGACCCGCGACCGCGCCGGTGCGCGCATGCCGATTGCAACCGCGGTGCGGCGCCTTGCCCGTGAGACAGCGGAACTCGTCGGGATGAGGGATCGCGGACTGGTCGCCCCGGGCCTCGTCGCCGACCTGAATGTGATCGACTACGATCGACTGACCCTGCACGCGCCCCGCCCCGTGAAGGATCTGCCGACCGGGGCGACGCGGCTGTCGCAGAAGGCGACCGGCTATGTGGCGACCGTAAAGAGCGGTGAACTCATCTACCGCGAAGGCCAGCCAACCGGTGCGCTTCCGGGCCGCCTGCTGCGCTCGATTGCCTGAACCAGCTCGCCGCTAGCGCTGCCGCAGTTCCCGGCTTGCGTCGTAGACATCGCGCCTGAGCCGCTCGCGCTCCTCCGGGCTCAAGCGGTTGCCGCCGTCCTCGCGTCGCATGCGTTCACCACGGTATTCATCCCGCGCGGAATTCACGTCCTCGCGCAGGCGTTGGCGCTCTTCCGGATTCATGCGTTGCTGCGCCGGCCAGCCGGCGCGTTCCTGGCGAGGTGCACGCTCGCGCGGTCCATGGCCCGGCTGGGAATAGGCAAGCAGCGGCAAGGCGCAGACGAACATGGCTGCAAGCGCCACGCGCCGCGCTGCCCGACCGCGCCTGAATGCCTGATTCACACGATTCTTCACGGTCGTTAGTATGCAGCACAGTCTCTATGCGGATCGCGCCAATGCTTGCATGCAAGCGCTGGTAATTTGTAACAATTCATGTCCGGCACCGACAGCAGCCTTGGCCGGCTTCGTCGGCCGTTACAACCAGGCGGCACCAGGGCTTATGCTTCCCACATGACACAACTGAAGACAAGGCTACTGGTCGTGGACGACGACCAGAAACTACGCGAACTGCTGGTGCGCTATCTCGGCAGCCAGGGATACGAGGTCAAGGCCGTAGCCGATGCCGCTGGGATGGACCGCCAGCTGTCCCGGGAACGCTACGACCTGCTCGTGCTCGATCTCATGCTCCCGGGCGAGGATGGCCTGTCAATCTGCAGGCGGCTGCGCACAGCCGATCCCGCAGTCGCGATCGTCATGCTTACCGCGAAGGGAGACGAGGTCGACCGGATCGTCGGTCTGGAGATGGGCGCCGACGACTACCTGCCCAAGCCCTTCAATCCGCGCGAACTCGTCGCCCGGATCAATGCCGTACTCAGGCGCCGCGCGCCGGCCGGCCCGCCGGGTGCGCCGGCCGAGGCCGAAGGCACCCACCTGTTCGGTGAGTTCGAACTGAATACCGCAACACGTACGCTTACCCACGCGGGCAAGCCTGTTTCGCTTACGACGGGAGAATTCGCCGTGCTGAAGGTTCTGGTTCGCCATGCACGCCAGCCCATGTCGCGCGACAAACTCATGGAGCTCGCGCGTGGTCGTGAATACGAGGTCTTCGACCGGTCCATCGACGTTCAGATTTCGCGCTTGCGCAAGATCATCGAGAAGAACCCGTCCCAGCCTCGCCATATCCAGACAGTCTGGGGCTTCGGCTACGTGTTCGTGCCCGACAGCGATACGCGCTGATGCAGGCGCAGCGCTCCGTGGTTCTGCCGGACTCTCTCCTCGGACGAAGCTTCGTGCTGATTGCCCTGCTGCTGGTGTTTTCAGTGCTGGCGTCGTTTCAGATCTACCGCATTCACGAGCGCGAACCGCGCGCGAGAGAGCTCGCCCAGCAAACGATCTCCGTCGTCAATCTGACCCGGGCCGCGCTCGTGAATGCGGCCCCTGCCTCGCGGCGAAACCTGCTGCGCGAACTGAACGAACGCGAGGGAATCCGCGTATTCCCTTCCGTCGCCGGCGAGACGCTGAGCCCGCTTCCGGACGGCGCGCTGTTCAGCATGGTCTCCGACCGGGTGCGCAACGAGCTCGGATCAGGAACGCGCTTCGCGTTCTCGCGGGATGCCGACCCGGGATTCTGGGTAAGTTTTTTCATCGACGGCGATGAATTCTGGGTAATGCTGCCGCGCGAGCGTCTGGAACCGGGTTTCGGTCTGGGCTGGCTCGGGTGGGGTATCGGCCTGTTCGCGATCGCGCTCGGCGGCGCCTGGCTCATCGCCGCACGTCTGACGCGCTCGCTTGCGGCGCTCTCGCACGCGGCTCTGCTGATCGGCCGCGGCGAATCGCCACCGCCGCTGACCGAATCCGGCCCGCGTGAGTTGCGTGCGGTATCGAGTGCTTTCAACCGGATGACGCGCGACCTCTCGGCGATCGAACGCGAGCGCGCCACCGTGCTCGCGGGGATCAGTCACGATCTGCGCACCCCGCTCTCCCGATTGCGGCTTGAACTCGAGATGAGCGGCGCCCAGGAACAGGCAGCCCGGGGCATGGCGAGTGATATCGAGGAGATCGACACCGTCATCGGCCAGTTTCTGGACTATGCGCGTGGCGAAGCAGAAGAAACGTCCGAAACAAATCTCGACGAGCTGCTGGGCGAACTCGCAGAACATTACACAAGGCGCGCGGACGAGGTACAGTTCGTCCCCTGCGGAACTGGTGGCGTCCGCGTAGCACGCACCGCGGTAAGGCGGGCCGTTGCGAATCTGGTCGACAATGCCCTGCGGCATGCCGGAGGACCGGTCGAGGTCCGGATTCGGCAGGCGCTCGGCGAAACCTGGGTCGAGGTGCTTGACCGGGGGCCCGGAATCCCTGAATCCGAAGCCGACCGGATGAAGCTTCCGTTTACGCGCATGAATCCGGCGCGCAGCGGTACCGGCGGGTCGGGTCTCGGGCTCGCCATTGTGGAGCGCATCGCGCATCTGCACGGCGGTCGGCTCGAGCTTCTTCCGCGAGAAGGCGGCGGTCTTTGCGCGAGACTGGTGCTTGCCGCAGGAGTCAGGGCGACGCTGCAGGAGTAGTGCTAGGCGCGGGAGATCCGCGGGAAAGACATAAGGAATCATGAGCAGGCTTGAAAATCTGTTTGAAAAAAATCGCGCCTGGGCGGAACGTACTGCGCAGTCCGACCCGCGTTTTTTCACAAAACTCCTCTCGCAGCAGAACCCGGACTACCTGTGGATAGGCTGTTCCGACAGTCGGGTGCCTGCAAACGAGATCGTCGACCTGCTGCCCGGTGAACTTTTTGTCCATCGCAACGTTGCGAACGTCGTGGTGCACACCGATCTCAATTGCCTCTCCGTTCTGCAATATGCCGTAGACGTGCTCAAGGTGGACCACGTGATCGTCTGCGGGCACTACGGCTGCGGCGGCGTGCAGGCCGCCATGCAGGACCGCCGCCTCGGCCTGATCGACAACTGGTTGCGCCACGTCCAGGACGTTGCCAACAAGCACCGCGAGAAGCTGCAGCGGACCCCGGGCGACGAAAGTCGCTTTCGGCGGCTGTGCGAACTGAACGTGATCGAGCAGGTGCTCAACGTGTGTCAGACCACCATCGTCCAGAACGCCTGGGAGCGCGGCGACACGCTCACCGTCCATGGCTGGATCTACGCGCTGTCCGACGGGCTGCTGCGCGACCTGCCACTGTGCGTCAGCAACCCAGCGGACCTTGCCGCAAGCTATGAGGACGCAGTGCGCGACTAGCTGCGCCCGGCAGCGCGATACCGCACCGGCGCGTGACTGCTCCGGTACCCGACCCCACCCGTACAAAGGAACTCGACCGTGCAACTGAAAGACAAGGTAGCAATTATCACCGGTGCCGCGCGCGGCCTCGGGCGTGCCTACGCCGAAGCCATGGCCCGCGAGGGCGCGGCGGTCGCCGTGGGCGATGTGCGCGACTGCGACGCGACTGTCGCTGCGATACGCGAGGCGGGCGGACGTGCGATCGGCATGTCACTCGATGTCGCGAAGCTCGATTCCTGCAAGGCGCTTGCCGATGCCGCGATGCGCGAGTACGGACGCATCGACGCGCTCGTCAATAATGCCGCGCTCTATGGCGATCTGAAGGGTGGGCGTTTCGACCAGCTGTCGGAGGACCAGTGGGATCGAGTAATGCAGGTGAATATCAAGGGCGTGTGGAACTGCTGCCGCGCGGTGATCCCCCACATGCGGACGAACAAGGCGGGGTCGGTGATCAACATCTCCTCGCTTGCGCCCGTGTACGGCATGCCCTATGCGCTCGACTATTCGGTATCGAAGGGCGCGGTCATTGCGCTTACACGCTCATTGGCGCGCGAACTCGGTCGCGACTGGATCCGCGTCAATGCGATCGCGCCGTCGGCGGTCATGACCGAGGGCACGCGCGATTACTTCGGAGACAAGCTGGAGAAAGCGAGTCAGGTGATCGCCGCGGGCCAGACGCTGCAGCGCAATCTGCAGACCGAAGACCTGACCGGCACGGTGATCTACCTTGCCTCGGATGCGAGCCGCTTCGTCACGGGTCAGACCATCATGGTGGACGGCGGAACCGTTTTCCTCTGAAACAGGCGATGAAACTCCGACCTCAGATCGGTATACGGGCGAGCGGCGTATAGACCGACGTACGCGGACCCTGGGTGGAACGCACGAGAATGATCTCGTTCTGGGGCCAGTCCGTGCAGGCTTCCCGGGGCAGTACCGCATCGACCGACGCGGAATCCGCTTTTCGCACGAGCGTCACATGCGGTACGAAGTTACGCGCTTCCAGCAGGAAATCTGCCTCGCGCAGCCCCTCCTCGAGCGCTCCCACCAACGCCGTCAGCCGGGGGGATGCAAGGCCCGGTGCCGCATAGACGATGCCCGCTTTTTCCCAATAGCGAATCTCCTCCAGCCTGAACAGCTCCTGACCGGCGCCATGACGCGTACGCAAAGCCCGCATGGCCGCTGCGACGGCCGCGTTGACACGCGGTGTCGGAACGCTCCCCAGAAAGGCCAGGGTGAGATGAAGGTTCTCCGGCGGCACCGCCCGTCCGCCGTATCGTCCCGAGAGCTCTACCGCGAGCGCGCCGAGGCTTGCGGCGAGCGCCGGCGAGGGCCACAGACCGAAGAACAACCTCAACCCGCCTTCCCGGGTTCGTCCCTGTGCGCCTTGCCCGGACGATGGTAACGTTTTCGTTACTATATCGGGTCTCCGCCGGCCCGATCCCTGCCCTCTTCCTGTCGGTCTGCCCCCGGGCCGCGTGCTCATGCACGCTCCAGCAGCGCCACAGCCTGAGCCGCGATGCCTTCCCTGCGACCGGTGAAGCCGAGGTGTTCGGTCGTAGTCGCCTTCACATTCACCCGTCCGCGCTCGATGCCGAGATCGGCCTCGATATTGGAGACCATCTGCGAGATGTGCGGCGCCAGACGCGGCGCCTGCGCGATCACCGTCGCGTCCAGATTTTCGATCCGGTAACCCAGCGCCCCGATCTTGCTGCCCACCTCGCGCAGCAGCAACCGGCTGTCCACATCCTTGTAGGTCGCGCTGCTGTCCGGAAAGTGGCGACCGATGTCCCCGAGTGCCGCAGCCCCTAGCAGTGCATCGCAGATCGCATGCAGAAGCACATCTGCGTCCGAATGGCCGTCAAGACCGCGCTCATGCGGGATGTCCACCCCGCCCAGCACCAGCCGCCGTCCGGGAACCAGCGCATGCGCATCGTATCCCTGCCCTATTCTCATGTTGCTGCTCCCGATGCGCGCGCCGACAGGATCGATTCCGCGATTGCGAGATCCTCCGGCCAGGTCACTTTCAGATTCTCCCCACTGCCCGTCACCAGGCGAGGGTGGAGCCCCATTGCTTCCAGTGCGCCCGCCTCGTCCGTCACCGGCCCGTCCGCCCTGCGCAGCGCTTCGGCGAGCGTGCCCGCTCGGAACATCTGAGGGGTCTGTGCCAGCCAGAGTCCGGACCGATCTTCCGTGCGGCCTACGCGCCGCGCGCCGCCGCAGGCAGCGTCCTCCTTCGCAGCGCGCTTTACGGTATCTGCGACCGGAATCGCGAGTATCCCCCCTACAGAGTCGCCTGCACAGGAGACGATCAGCCGATCTAGCGCCGACGCGGGCAGGCAGGGGCGCGCCGCATCGTGGACCAGCACCCAGTCGTCGGCGTCGACCACAGACATGGTAGCGATCAGCCCGTTGTACACGCTGTCGCGACGCGAGCCTCCCCCACAATAGAGTGGCTCCAGACGCGAGCCGAAAGCGCTCCAGTCCTCTTCGGCGAAGCGCCGGTCATCGGGCGACAGCACCACAAACACTGTTTCAACAGGCTCGACGCACACCGCGCGCACCGCGTGCCAGAGCATGCTGCGCCCCGCGAGCGGCGCGTACTGTTTGGGCGCCCCAGCCTGTGAAAAGCGTGAGCCGCTTCCAGCGGCGGGAATCAATGCAAAGAAGGCCACGTCTGTTCTGAACCTGCCTGTCCGAGGGGGTGCCAGTGTGCCACGTGTCGCCGCTGCCGGCGTAAAGTGTGGACTGGCGCGGCCCTGATCCGGGGTAACACCGCGCGCACAAACCCGATCAGGCATGGACATAGACAAGACCCCCAACCCTGCAGACGCCCCGTCGACACAGGCGCCGCGCAAGCTTGTCTGCCTCGAAACCTACTGGGGAGATCACAACGGGCGCATGTTCCAGGACACCTCAGTCCTCCCCTTTCTTCAAGCGCTCGCCGGGCGACTGGACCCGCCGGTCGCGCTCGCCCACCGCCATGTGGAATCGCTCGCCCATCTTGCCCAGTACACCGCTCATCCAGACGGCATCCTGTGGCGCGATCCCGAGACCTTCGACGTGCCGGTGTTCTATCTCTCCTTCCACGGTTCCCCCGGCACGCTGAAGAGTGCGATGGAACGGCTCGAGCCTGCGATGGTCGTCAATGCGTTCCGCAACTGGGGGCGCAACTACCCGAACCTGGTGTACTTCTCCGCCTGCAGCGTGCTGGCGGGCGAGGAAGGCCGCAGCTTCGCGCAGGCGTTCCTCGCCGAATCGGGTTGTCGCGCGGTGCTCGGGTACGCAACGGATGTCGACTGGACCGAAAGCATGCTGATCGACCTTCTGTTCCTGAACCGCTTCTATCGCGACCCGGATCCCTGGGCAAATCTGGAGGCGATCCACGCATCGGTTCTGGAAGACTTCACGCCTGCGAGACGTCTCGGCTTCGAACTGCACCGGCCTTAGGCCGACCGCATCACCAGCGCAGCTGGCCGCTATAATTCCTCCCGACGACAACGCCGGAGAAGCTCTGCTTTTCCGGCGTTGTGCTTTTTTGAATTCGCGGACGACACACACTGGATCCGTAGGCTGCGTTATCTCGCGGCACCATCGCCGAATGCCGAAGCAATCCGATTCCCTGATCACGCCGACCCGCAACCGCTATCGCGGCCTGCACGGTTCAAGCGATGCCCTGGTGCTCGCGCGCCTTGCCGAGACCGCGCGCCCGCTTGCGGTGGTCTCGGCGACCCCGCAGGACGGTCAGCGTCTGGTCGAGGAAATCAACTGGCTCGCTCCCGGCCTGCGGCTGCGGCTGCTGCCCGATTGGGAGACGCTGCCCTATGACCGCTTCTCGCCCCACCAGGACCTCGTCTCCGAGCGTCTCGCGACCCTGTACGAAATCAGCCGCGGCGACTTCGATCTGCTCGTGGTGCCCGCCACCACTGCGGTGGTCCGGCTATGCCCCCCTTCCTATCTGTCGGCCTACACCTTCTTCCTTGAGGCCGGGCACCGGCTGGATCGCGACAAACTGCGCAGCCAGCTCGTCATCGCGGGTTATCAGCATGTCACCCAGGTCGTTGCGCCGGGCGAGTACTGCTTTCGCGGCGGACTGATCGACCTTTTCCCGATGGGCAGTGCCACGCCGCTGCGCATCGATCTGGACGACGAGCGCATCGACACCCTGAAGATGTTCGATGTGGACACTCAGCGCACCATCTATGAAGTGCCGCGGGTACGCCTGCTCCCGGCGCGAGAATTTCCGATGGATGAGGCCGCCCGCACGCACTTCCGCAGCAGGTTCCGCGAGGTGTTCGAAGGCGACCCCTCACGCAAGGAGCTGTACAAGGACATCTCGAACGGCATACCCACGGCGGGTGCGGAGTATTTCCTGCCGCTCTTCTTCGAGACCGTGTCCACGCTGTTCGACTATCTGCCGGCCGAGACCACCCTCGCGATGCACCATGACGTTGCCGGTACGATCGACGAATTCTGGCGCGATGCGCAGTCGCGCTACAAGGCACTCGGTCACGACCCGGAGCGGCCGCTCCTGCCGCCCGCCCAGATGTTCGTACCGGCGGAGGAGTTCTACACGCGCGCACATGCGCATGCACGTATCGACCTCGCTCATGCGCCAGGCGAGGCGGGCACGCGCGCGGACGCACCGCTCGATACGGCCGATGGCGCGCCGCTCACCGCCCCGCTGCCGCGTCTTGCGATCGACCGCCGCGCTCAGGACCCCCTCGCGGCGCTGAAGCACGCGCTCGACGCCTCGGTCGAGCGCGTACTGATCTGCGCCGAATCGCCGGGACGGCGGGAGACCATGCTGGGCTATTTCGCCGAGTACGGCCTGAAGCCCGTCCCTGTCGAGAACTTTCAGGAATTCATCGCCGGCAACGCACCGCTGGCACTGACTGTCTCGCCGCTTGCGTGGGGCTTCCGTTTTCCTGCCGAGGGATGGGCCGCAGTCACCGAATCGGAGCTGTATGCCGGTATCGTGCGGAACAAGGCGCGCAGCCGGGAAAAAGCCAGTTCCGTCGAAGGGATGCTGCGCGATCTCTCCGAGCTGAAGGTCGGCGACCCGGTCGTGCACGCCCAGCACGGCATCGGACGCTACCAGGGGCTTGTCACGCTCAACCTGGGCGACGGCGACGCCGAGTTCCTGTTGCTTACCTACGACGGCGAGGACAAGCTCTACGTGCCCGTCTCCCAGCTCTCGGTCATCTCGCGCTATTCCGGCGCGCAGCCGGAGGCCGCCCCGCTGCACCGCCTGGGCAGCGGCCAGTGGGAAAAGGCCAAGGCAAAAGCGGCAAAGCAGGTGCGCGACACCGCGGCGGAACTGCTTGCGCTCTACGCCAGGCGCGCGGCGCGCGAGGGCATTTCTTTCGCCATCCGCCAGCATGATTTCGAGGCCTTTTCGGAAGGTTTCGGTTTCGAGGAAACAGTCGATCAGGCTGCTGCCATCGAAGCCGTGGTGCGCGACATGAGCTCCGGCAAGCCCATGGACCGGCTGGTCTGCGGCGATGTCGGCTTCGGCAAGACCGAGGTGGCGCTGCGAGCCGCCTATATCGCGGTGGCGGACGGCAAACAGGTCGCGCTTCTGTGCCCCACGACCCTGCTCGCCGAGCAGCATTTCCAGACATTCTCGGACCGCTTCGCGGACTGGCCCGTCCGGCTCGCGGAACTCTCGCGCTTCCGCTCCGGGAAAGAGACGGCCGAGGCGATAAAGCGCCTCGCCGAGGGCAGCGTCGATATTGCAGTCGGCACCCACAAGCTGCTTTCGCGCGACGTGAAGTTTGCCCGCCTCGGCCTGGTCATCATCGACGAGGAGCACCGCTTCGGGGTGCGTCAGAAAGAGGCGCTGAAGGCGCTGCGCGCCGAAGTCGACGTGCTCACGCTGACCGCGACCCCGATCCCCCGGACGCTGGCAATGTCGCTCGAGGGCATCCGCGACTTCTCGGTGATCGCGACCGCACCCCAGCGCCGGCTTGCGATCAAGACCTTCGTGACCCACTTCAGCGAAGGCATCATCCGCGAGGCCGCCATGCGCGAGCTGCGGCGCGGCGGCCAGGTGTACTTCCTGCACAACGACGTCGCGAGCATCGAACGCATGCGCGAGCGACTGACCGACCTGCTGCCCGAGGCGCGCATTGCGGTGGCCCACGGCCAGATGCCCGAGCGCGAGCTGGAGCGGGTCATGCGCGAGTTCACGCTTCAGCATTCCAACCTGCTGATCTGCTCGACAATTATCGAAACAGGCATCGACAACCCGAGCGCGAACACGATCATCATCAACCGCGCGGACAAGTTCGGGCTCGCCCAGCTGCACCAGCTGCGCGGCCGCGTCGGGCGTTCTCACCATCAGGCCTATGCCTTCCTGATCGCGCCCGAGAAAGAGGAGCTTACGCAGCAGGCCAAGAAACGGCTGGAGGCGATCCAGATGATGGAGGAACTCGGCTCGGGCTTCTATCTCGCGATGCACGACCTGGAAATCCGCGGCGCGGGCGAAGTGCTCGGCGATTCCCAGTCCGGCGAAATACAGGAGATCGGCTTCTCGCTCTATACCAAGATGCTTGAGCGTGCGGTGCGCGCCCTGCGGCGCGGCCAGAGTGTGGACCTGGAGCAGACCACAGACATCAGCACGGAAATCAACCTGCACGTGCCCGCCCTGCTGCCGCAGGACTACTGCAGCGACGTGCACGAACGGCTGGCCCTTTACAAGCGCCTCGCGGACGCCGAATCCGACGATGATCTGGAATTCATACGCGAGGAACTGATCGACCGCTTCGGCACGCTGCCGGACCAGGCAAGCGCCCTCATCGCCTGCCATGCGCTGCGAATCGCTGCGTTGCCTGCGGGTGTCATCCGCATCGATGCCACCCACGAGGCGCTGCAGTTCACCTTCGTACCCAAGCCGCCGATTGAACCGCTTCGAATCATCGATTTCATCCAGAAGCGGCGTGGCGCACGCCTTGCGGGGCCCGACCGCCTGCGCGTCGATGTAAAAATGCCGGAATGGCCGGAACGCGCAAAAAATGCCCATGACATCCTGCGAATTCTTTGTGCGTGACCTGCGCGCAAGGCTCGCGATCGTGCCTGCAGCAGTCCTGCGCAGCCTGATCGCAGCCCTGTTCGCACTCGCAAGCGCGTTCGTGGCGGCCCAGACAGCCACTCGCAATGCGCCAGAGGCCTTCGATGGCCGGCTGCTGCCTGCAATCGGCGCGCTGGAGCGCGGCGATTTCACCCAGGCCGTGGAATCCCTGAAGCCCGTCGCGGCCTTGGGGAGCGTCGAGGCGCGCTACCTGCTGGGGATTGCCTACGAACTCGCGCCAGACTCTGCAGGGGGCGTGAAGGCAGCCCGCGCGGTCTACCTGGAAGCGGCCCGCGCGGGACATCCGGGCGCGCAGAACAACCTCGGGGCAATGCTGATTGACGGTCGGGGTGGCGATCGGGACGAGATCGAAGCGGCGCGCTGGTATGCGCAGGCCGCCGCCCAGGGCAGCCTCGAAGGCCAGTACAACCTGGCACTGCTCCATGGCCGCGGCCGTGGCGTGGCGCGGGACGATGCGGAGATGGCGCGTCTGCTGACCCTGGCCGCAGAACAGGGTTATGCGCGCGCCCAGGCGCAGCTTGGCCGCCTGTACCTGGACGGCGTCGGCGTCCGGGAAAGCCCGCCCCTCGCAAAAAAATGGATCGAAGCCGCGGCGCGGCAGGGTCACGTCGGCGCCCAGCACATCCTCGGCACCCTGTACCAGAAGGGCATAGGCACCGCGCGCGACTTCGATGCCGCGCTCGCCTGGTTTACGCGCTCCGCCCAGAGTGGCAACAGGGCTGCAATGGAAGAGGTAGCCAGGATTCATGAACTCGGCCTCGGCACACCTGCGGACCCTGTGCTCGCGGCCGAATGGCGAGCGAAGGCAGCCGGCATCCAGCCGGCGCGCCGCGCCGCCGCGCCGGCCGGACGCGCCGATGACGCCAGCCGCCCTGAGGCGCAGGACAGCACGAAACCGCAGGAACCAATTGAAAGGACGCCATGAATCTCGTCGTGCAGGGTCCCGCACTGGGACGTATGGACCTGGAGGACTTCGTCGCGCTCGCGCGTCCGAGCGCGCTCGAGCGCCTCGGCGAGCATGCCGCGCGTCTGCGCGACGCGCACCCGCACGACGGCATCGCAGGATTGTGCGATCAGCATCAGCTCGACTTTGCATGGATCCCCGCCGGCCGGCGCTTCCGCGACCTGAAGCTCGTCGCCATGGACATGGACTCCACATTGATCACGATCGAGTGCATCGACGAGATCGGAGGCATGCTCGGCATCAAGGACCGCATCGCGGCTATTACCGCTTCGGCGATGCGCGGCGAGATCGATTATCCGGAGAGTCTGCGCCAGCGCGTCGCACTGCTCGCGGGGCTGGAGGAAGCCGCACTCGAGCGCGTCTATCAGGAAAAGCTGCGGCTCTCGCCCGGCGCCGAAACCCTGGTCGCAGCCTGTCGAAGGCAGGGTATCCACCTGCTGCTCGTTTCAGGCGGCTTCACCTTCTTCACCGAAAAATTGAAGATACGCCTCGGCCTCGACGAGACCCTCTCGAACGTGCTTGAAATCGAGCGCGGCCGCCTGACCGGGCGCGTGATCGGTCGCATCGTCGATGCGGGCGCCAAAGCCGAAAGATTCCGTGAAGTCGCCCGGCAACTCGGTGCCTCGCACGAGCAGACAGTGGCGGTCGGAGACGGCGCAAACGATCTCCTGATGATGGCCGAAGCGGGCACATCGGTCGCGTATCGCGCAAAACCCGTGGTGCGCGCCCAGGCAAGCTGCGCCATCTCACACAATGGACTGGACGCCATCCTGAATTTGTTCGAAGCTTGAATCGTCTGCCGGCAGCGTCCCCAATTCCTGCCGGAACACAGCCAGTCAACAGGAGAGAACCATGGCCAAAAGCGTCAAGGGCACCCGCACCGAAAAGAACCTGCTTGCCGCCTTCGCGGGCGAATCCCAGGCGAGAAACCGCTACACCTTCTTTGCCGGCGCAGCGCGCAAGGAAGGCCTGATGCAGATCGCCGACATCTTTCAGGAGACCGCCGACCAGGAGAAGGAACACGGCCAGCGCTTTTTCAGCTTTCTTGAGGGCGGCGATCTGGAAATAACGGCGGCCTTCCCCGCGGGCAAGGTTGGCAGCACGCTCGAGAATCTGCAGGCCGCGGCAAGCGGCGAAGAACACGAGTGGCAAAGCCTGTACCCGGAGTTCGCAAAGATCGCGCGAGAGGAAGGCTTCCCTGAAATCGCGGCCTGCTTCGAGCGTATCTGCGTTGCAGAAAAGCAGCACGGTAAACGCTACCGGGACCTCGCGAAGAACCTCACCGAGGGCCATGTGTTCCGGCGCAATGGAACGGTGACCTGGCGCTGCCGCAACTGCGGCTACCTGCATGAGGGCACGGACGCGCCCAAAGTCTGCCCTGCCTGCCTGCATCCCCAGTCCTACTTCGAACTGCTCGGCGAGAACTGGTAGCCCGGGCGTTTCAACTGCCGCGCCGCGCGGCGCACAGTCTCAGGATCCGCGCGGCGAGGTGCGCCGGCTTGGAATGCCGAGCGCCTCCCAGCCCTTCCTGCCTATCCTGCGCAGCGTTTCGATGTTCGCCCGATAGATTGCGTCCGGATCCGGGTGGGTCGCCACCGCGGCCTCGATGCTCGCTTCGCGCAGCAGATGCAAGGTCGGATAGGGCGACCGATTGCTGCAGTTCGTAACATCGTCCTTGCGGGTACCTTCGAACTGGTACGCGGGGTGAAAGCTCGCTACCTGCAGCACGCCCTCGAGATCCATCATCGCCACAGCGTCCTCGGCAATGCCGAGAAAATCATTGAAATCAAGGAAGGCATCCAGCACGCGCGGGTGGATGAGCAGTGTCGTCTCCACTTCCGCAGCGGGCGTGTCCGCCAGCAGCCGCAACTCTCGCTGCAGATCAGCGAACAGTTCCTCCGGCGTGCGCGCCGCGCTCACTGCATAGCGAATCAGCGACTTCAGATACACGGGTTTCGCGAACGGACACAGATTCAGCCCGATCACGGCCTTCTCCACCCACAGGCGCGTGTCGTCGATCACCTGCTGCGTGTCGATCGAAGCGTCCATCAGGTCACCGAACAGGTGATTTCGCCGAAGCCGTCCAGCACGTAACGGACGGCGTCGCCCGCCTGCACGAACTGCGTGGGCACCAGACTGCCCGTCATGACGATCATTCCGGGCTCCAGCGCGAGGCCCGCTCCTGCCAGCGAATTCGCAAGCCAGGCGAGCGCGTTCAGCGGGTGCCCGAGCACATCGCGGCCGTGGCCCTCGGCGATCAACTTGCCGTTGATGTACATGCTGCCGCGCGCGTCCGGCAACTCCCCCGCGCGCGCCGCGGGCGCCGGTGCGCCGAGCACGACGCCGGCATTCCAGGTGTTGTCCGCGATGAAATCGAACACCGTCTGCGCGAACTTCGAGTAGTCGGCACCGCGGTCATCGATGATCTCGAAGGCCGGCATGAACTCAGCCACGGCCGGCAGCACCGATGGCGCGTCATAGGGCACACCGGTTGCGGGCAGCGAGTGTCCGATGCGGAACGCGACTTCGCACTCCAGCCCCAGACGACCGAAGTCTTCGCCGCGTATCGCGTGCGGGGATGCATGCACGGTATTCGCGAACAAGCGTCCGCGCGCAGGCTCGGAGAAGCCCGTAAGCGTCTGCATCGCCGGCGTGGTCAGGGCGACCTTGTAGCCCGCCACCGGTCCCCGCACCGCCACAAGCCGTCGCACATAGGCGTCCTGCGCGACCAGCGCGGCACCCAGATCGCACGGGGAAAGTTCGGGCGGCAGATGCCCGAAGGTCTCGCGCCGGCGGTGAGCATCGACAAGATAGTCAGCCGCTCGCTCTGCCGAGGCAGGTGCCGGAATACCTGCGTGATCGCTGTGCGGGGTCATGCGCCGATTCTAGCCACCGAATCGGTCCGGCGAACCCCTGGCCGCGACCTCCGGTACCATCGCTTCCTCGCAAATGCTGCCATCCGCCATGCTCGTCGATATCGGTGCCAACCTCACCCACCCCGCCTTCGAAGCGGATCTCGATGCAGTCCTCGAGCGCGCGGCAGCTGCGGGTGTTCAGCGCATGATCGTCACCGGGACCAGCGTGTCCGAAAGCGCCCACGCCCGGTCTATCGCCGCCGCTCATCCCGGACGACTGCACAGTACCGCCGGCATCCACCCGCACCACGCGGGCGACTACGATGCGGCCAGCATCCCGGCCTTGCGCGCAATGGCGTCTCTTCCGGAAGTCGTGGCGATCGGCGAATGCGGACTCGATTTCAATCGAAACTACTCGCCGCACCCCGCGCAGGAGGACTGCTTCATCGCCCAGCTGGAACTTGCGATCGAGCTCGGGAAGCCGGTGTTCCTGCACGCGCGCGACGCGCATCCGCGCATGGCGGAGCTGCTTCACGCCCGGCGCGACCGCCTGCCGCGCTGCGTGGCGCACTGCTTCACGGGCGAGCGCGATGAGATGCGCGCCTACCTCGACCTCGGACTGTATATCGGGATAACGGGTTGGATTTGCGACGAGCGTCGCGGCCGGCACCTGATCGAGCTGGTGCGAGAAATTCCCGGGGACCGGCTGATGATCGAAACCGACGCACCCTACCTCACGCCGCGCGACATGCGTCCGCAGCCGCGCGGCCGACGCAACGAGCCCGCCTTCCTGACACATGTCGCCCATGCCGTCGCCCGCGCGCGCGGCGAGCGCTTCGATGCGCTCGCGCAGGCAAGCACCCGGACCGCGTCGGCCTTCTTTGGACTACCCGGCTGAGACGGGTAGGAACAGCCCCGTCTCAAAGAGAGCGCGCGTTACTCGCCCTTGCCCGGCGCTTCGCTGAAATACTTCTCGAACTTGCCTTCTTCACCCTTGTGGGCCTCGGCATCCGCGGGCGCTTCGCCCTTTTGCCGGATATTCGGCCACTTCACCGAAAAATCCGCATTCAGCTTCAGCCAGCGATCCGCTTTCGGGTCCGAGTCCGCGATGATCGCGCCCGGAGGACATTCGGGCTCGCACACCCCGCAGTCGATGCACTCATCGGGGTTGATCACGAGCATGTTGTCCCCCTCGTAGAAACAGTCGACGGGGCAGACCTCCACACAGTCCATGTACTTGCACTTGATGCAGTCTTCGGTGACGACGTAAGTCATTGATACGCTCGCAGGCGGGAAACAGTTAAGTAAGGTCGGCCCGGATGCCGGATAATCGGACAATTGTGTTCGTCCGCTGGCATTACCCTAGGGTGCACCGGTCGAAACAGCGCTTGATTATCTCATCCGCGGCCCCAGCTGCACAGAGCAAGACCCCACCGCAATCAGGGATGCCATGACCGGACCAGTCACCGAAATTACCGAAGCCGATTTCGAACGCGAAGTCATCGAGGAGTCGAAGCGCCAGCTCGTCCTGGTGGATTTCTGGGCGCCCTGGTGCGGCCCCTGCCGTGCGCTCGGCCCCATGCTGGAGCGGATCGCCCCGGACTACGCGGGCCGGATGAAATTCGTGAAGATCAATTCGGACGAAGCCCCGCGCCTCTCGCAGGCGCTGAACATCCGCTCCATTCCGGATGTCTATGTCTTTCGCGACGGCCGGCCGGTCAATCATTTCCTTGGCGCGCAGCCCGAATCCCAGATCCGCGCCTTCATAGACCGCCTGCTGCCAACCCCCGCCCAACTGGAACTCGCGCGGGCCGCCGAACTGCGCGCAGCGGGCGATACCGCGGGCGCCGAGGCGGCATTGCGCAAGTCGATTGAACTTGCGCCACGCGAAGACCTCGCCCGCATCGAGCTCGCCGAACTGTTGATCGCCGAACGGCAATTCGAGGAAGCCGAAACCTTGCTGTCCGCCGTGGCACCGGACCGATCCCTCGAAACCCGGGTGGAAACCCTGCGCGCCACAATCGGTTTCTCCCGCGCCTCGGAAGACGACGAAGCCTTGCTGCTCGCCAAAGTGGCCGCCTCACCGGAAGACTTTGATACCCGTGAGCGCCTTGCTCAGCTTTACGCCGGCGCGAAGCGCTACCGCGAAGCGATGGACCAGTTGCTGGAGATCCTGCAACGTCAACGCGACTGGAAGGACGGCGAAGCGCGCCGCCAGATGCTCAGCATCTTCAATCTTGCGACCGACGACCCGACGCTCGTTTCAGAATACCGGCGCCGGCTTTCACGGACCCTGAACTGAGGTCCCCGGGCAGCCGGCCCTGCCCCATGCCGCGATCTGACCGATAGCGGCGCGAGTTTGGAATTTAGATATTCCAGTGGAGTCTAAAAATAGCGTTACTAATTACTTGTCTAAGCTTATGGACTTTCGTAAAGTCGCGGTCCCGCGCAATGGATCGGCGACAGAATCATCCTATCCGGATCGCCATTTCTGCGCCGTCTCAATAGCTTGCCCATGATTTCGACTGCGCGGATTCAACTGTGGAACCGACGCCTGCCATGAGCTGGGAAACAAAACTGCCGGCCACGCTGGAAACGCTGACCGAAGCAGCACATTCAGCGCCTGCGGTTTTCGCGACGAGTCTCGGCGTCGAGGACATGGTGCTGCTTGATCTCATCGCCGGGAACAGCCTGAAGATCGAGGCATTCACGCTGGATACCGGGCGCCTGGCGCAGGAAACGCATGAGCTGATCGCGCGCGCCGAGGAACGCTACCGGCGCCGCATACGCGTCTACTTTCCCCAGACCGAGGCGGTCGAGCAGTACGTCAGAATCAACGGCATCAACGGTTTCTATCTGAGCAAACCGCAGCGTCAGGATTGCTGCGGCATCCGCAAGCTCGAGCCACTGCGGCGCGCGCTTGCGGGCAAGGCGGCATGGGTGACGGGCCTGCGCCGCGAGCAGAGCGAGGCGCGCGCCGATGTCGCACGCCGCGAAGACGACAGAAGCTTCGGTCTGGTGAAATTCAACCCGCTCATCGAATGGACCGAGCAGGAGGTATGGGACTACGTGCGGGCGCACGATGTTCCCACCAGCCGGCTGCACGACCAGGGTTACCCGAGCATCGGCTGCGCACCCTGCACGCGCGCGGTACAGCCCGGCGAACCCGCGCGCGCGGGCCGCTGGTGGTGGGAGGCCGACAGCGCCAAGGAATGCGGCCTGCACGTACAGGCTGCCGATACCCTATTTGTTTCAAGCAAGGAAGCGGCGTGAGCGCCATCACAGACAAACCGACCCGTATCAATCAGCTCGACGCGCTGGAAAGCGAATCCATCTTCATCATCCGGGAGGTGGTCGCAGAGTGCAAGAAAGTAGCCCTGCTGTTTTCCGGCGGCAAGGATTCCGCCGTGCTGTTGAAGCTTGCGGAGAAGGCCTTCTACCCGACGCCGCTGCCGCTCACGCTGCTGCACATCGATACCGGACACAACTATCCGGAAGCCCTCAGCTTCCGCGACAAGCGGGCGGCCGAATGCGGCGCCGAACTCGTCGTGCGATCGGTGGAGGATTCCATCGCCCAGGGTCGCGTGCAGCTCGCGAGCGAGGACGCCAGCCGCAACGCAGCGCAGAGCGTGACGCTGGTCGATGCGATATCGGAACTCGGCTTCGACGCGCTGCTCGGCGGCGCCCGGCGCGACGAGGAAAAGGCGCGCGCAAAGGAGCGGGTGTTCTCGCACCGCGACGCCTTCGGCTCGTGGAACCCCAAGGCCCAGCGTCCAGAACCCTGGACCCTGTACAACGCGCGCCTCAAGCCGAACGAGAACGTGCGCGTGTTTCCGATCTCGAACTGGACCGAGATCGACATCTGGCACTACATCGCACGCGAGAATCTGGAGCTGCCCCCGCTCTATTACACGCACAAGCGCGAAGTCGTGCGTCGCGGGCACCAGCTCTGGCCGGTCACGCACCTGACACCGCCGCGCCCGGGCGACCGCATCGAGACGCTCTCGGTACGCTATCGGACCGTCGGCGACATGAGCTGCACCTGTCCGGTGGAATCGATCGCTGATAACCCTGAGGCGATCATTGCCGAGACGCTCGCCACTTCGATCAGCGAGCGCGGCGCAACACGCATGGACGACGCCACGGACGAGGCATCGATGGAACTGCGCAAGCGTGAGGGATATTTCTGATGGGCGCCCCCGACCGCAACCCCGTGCGCCCTGCCGCCGGCACCGACGTGCTGCGCTTTGTCACCGCCGGCAGCGTCGACGACGGCAAGAGCACGCTGATCGGACGCCTGCTGTTCGACACCCAGTCGATTCCCTCCGATCAGCTCGTCGCGCTGAAGGACGCCTCGCGGCGGCGCGGACGCGGCGAACTCGATCTCGCCCTGCTCACAGACGGCCTCGAGGCCGAGCGCGAACAGGGCATTACGATCGATGTCGCGTACCGCTATTTCTCCACGACAAAACGCCATTTCGTCATCGCCGACACGCCGGGGCACGAACAGTACACGCGCAACATGGTCACCGGCGCATCGAATGCCGACTGCGCCGTGCTGCTCGTGGATGCAAGACGCGGCATCCTGCGCCAGACGCGGCGTCACGCCTTCGTCTGCGCCCTGCTCGCGGTGCCGCATCTGGTCATCGCGGTCAACAAGATGGATCTGTTCGAATTCGACGAGAAGGTTTTCCGCACGATCGAGAAGGACCTGCGCCACCTCGCGCTGGAGCTCGGCGCGCCCGATCCGATCGTGATTCCGGTTTCGTCCCTCCTCGGCGACAACATCGTCACCCGCAGCGCGCAGACCCCCTGGTACCAGGGCCAGACCCTGCTGGAAGTGCTGGAAACGGTCGATCCCGCGCGCCTCGATTACGCGTTCCGGCTGCCGGTGCAGCGTGTCGCGCGCCAGACCGGCACGCTCGCGATCGGCCGCTGGCACGATTTCCGCGGCTACCAGGGACAGATCGCCGCTGGCAGCGTCGCGGTTGGCGACGAGGTCGGGGTCTATCCGGGCGGTCGCCGCTCGACGGTGAAGGCCGTCTACGCGCCCGGCGGTGAAGTCAGTCGGGCCGGCGCGCCAAGCTCCATCACGCTCGAACTGGAAACTCAGATCGACATCTCGCGCGGCTCGCTGATCGGCTCGATCGAAACACCGCCACAGGAGTCCGACGCGATCATCGCCGACCTGTGCTGGTTCTCCGAGCGCGCCTACGATCCGCGCCGGAGACTGCTGATCAAGCACATGACGCGCACCGAGCGCGTGGTCATCGAGGAGATCGAGTACGGGATCGACATCGAAACCCTGTCCAAGGTCGCCGCGCCTGAGAGCTTTTCGCAAAACGATCTTGGTCGTGTGCAATTGCGCGCCGCGAAGCCGCTCGCCTTCGATCTCTACCGCGAGAACCGCACCACCGGCGCGTTCATCCTCATTGATGAAGCCAGCAACGAGACGGTCGCGGCAGGCATGATCTTCAGCTCGGCCCTGCAGGGCTGAGCCACCGCGCCGCACAGTCCCCACACTCTGCACACTCCGCACACTCCGCACACTCCGCGCCGCCCCGGCGGCCGGACTAGCGCTTGCTGGCAGGCGCCGGATTCAGTGCCAGGCTGAGCATCGATAGCAGCGCGAAACCCGCTACCACCCAGGCCATGGGCAAGGCGCCCGCGCCCGGGACATGGCCGACGATGGCCGTCCCGATCATTCCCGCCATGCCGTGCATGAGTCCGAGCACCGCCGAAGCACTGCCCGCCAGCTTCGGAAACGGCATCAGCGCACCCGCGGTTCCGACCGGGAAGCAGAACCCCACGCCGCCCACCACAACCATCGTGCACGCCAGGGTTGCCCAGAGGCCGCCTCCGGCAGCCGCAACCCCCAACAGACAGAGCGCGGCGAGCGCCTGCCCGCATACGACCACCCGCAGCACCTTGTCGGCGGGCCAGCGCCGCACCAGCCTGCTGCAGATCTGGGATCCGCCGATGATGCACACTGCATTCGCACCGAAAAACCAGCCGAAGGCATGTTCAGGCACGTGGAAATGCGTCACGAACACGAACGGCGAGGACACGATGTAGGTGAAGAGCTGCCCCGCCGCCAGCCCGAAGGGCAGACCGTAGGCAAGGAACTCGCGATTGCGCAGGATGCTCGCCAGGCCACCAAGAAATGAACCGAAGCCGCCCCTCGTACGGCTGGCCGGCGGATGGGTCTCGGGCAGCCCCCAGAGCACGGCGATCACGAGCGCGACGCCGAATGCGACCTGAGCGAGGAAGATCAGACGCCAGGAGCCGATCAGCAGCGTCCAGCCGCCCAGCAGGGGCGCGAGGATGGGCGCGACACCTGATACGAGCATTACGAGGGACAGAATCCTCACCAGTTCCGGCCCTTCGTGGCAATCGCGCGCCACGGCGCGGCTGAGCACCGCGCCGACCGAACCCGCGAGCCCCTGCAGCACACGCATGAAGACCAGGCTCGCCGGCCCCGTCGCGAGCGCGCAGCCGAGCGCTGCGAGGGCATAGAGCGCGAGCGCGACCGCGAGCGGCCCCTTGCGCCCGTAGCGGTCCGAAAGCGGGCCGTGCAGCATCTGGCCCGACGCCATGCCGAGCAGATAGGCCGAGAGGCTCTGCTGAATTGCCGCACGCGAGGCATCGAGCTCCGCCTCCAGGGCCGGCATCGCGGGCAGGTACATATCGATCGAGAGCGGCGCGATCGCAGAGAGTGCGCCGAGGATCAGGGCAAGACGCAGGGTGCTGGGACGCTGAGCGGTCAAGAGGGAGGCCTTCCGGAAGGGGGCCGCATGATACCGCCAACCCGGCGCGCGGCGGCATGCATTGCTTGGTAGCATGCCTGCCGCACCTACCGGGTTCCATGCCGCAATGAATGCCAGTCTTCGCACCGCCAAGTCGATCCGCCTGAGCCTGTACGTGGCGCTCATTGCGCTGGCCGGCTGCGATCAGGCGGCACCGGGCGCCTGGCAAGGCTATGTTGAAGGCGAATACGTGAATGTGGCTGCTGCTTCGAGCGGGCAGCTGCTCGCCCTGCACGTGCGCCGCGGCGAGCAGACGGTCGCCGGGCGGCCCCTGTTCGCGCTCGAACAGGAGTCCGAGCGGGCCGCGCGCGAGGAAGCACGTCAGCGCCTGAATGCGGCGCTCGCGCGCATCGAGAATCTGCGCGGCGGCCGGCGCCCGCCGGAACTCGATCCTGCACGCGCCCAGTTGCTGCAGGCACGCAGCGCCTACGAACTCTCCAGCCTGCAGCGTGCCCAGGCGGAAAAGCTCTTCCAGTCGAAGTTCGTGGCGCAGGCTCGCGTGGACGAGGCACGCGCCGCTCAGGCGCGCGATGCAGCCCGCGTGCAGGAGGCGGAATCGCAGATCCGCGCGCTGGAGCTACCGCTCGGACGCAATCCCGAGCTGCAGGCGGCGCGCGCCGAGGCGGACGCCGCCCGTGCCGCACTTGCCCAGGTCGAGTGGCGGCTGCTGCAGAAGTCGGTCATGGCACCCGCGTCGGGGCTCGTGCACGACACCTACTTCTCCGAAGGCGAATGGGTGCCGGCGGGCCGGCCGGTGCTCGCCCTGCTGCCGCCCGGCAAAATCAAGCTCCGCTTCTACGTTCCGGAGAAAGCGCTCTCGGCAATCAGCACCGGCAGGAAAGTCACGATCGCCTGCGACGGCTGCGGCGCGCCGATCGGTGCCACCGTGTCCTACGTCTCCAATCAGGCCGAGTACACGCCGCCCGTCCTCTACAGCAAGGACGCGCGGGCGCGACTCGTGTTCCTCGTCGAGGCGCGTCCGAATGCAGCCGACGCTGTCCGTCTCCACCCCGGGCAGCCGGTCGACGTCCGGCCGGCCGAGTGACCGTGGTTGCGGCTGCGAGGGTAAGCGCGGCAACGGGCCCGGCGACGGACTTCGCAATCGACGTCCGCAACCTGAACAAGCACTTCGGCAGCAAGCATGTCGTAAAGGATTTTTCCCTGCAGGTGGCGCCCGGCGAGATCTACGGTTTTCTCGGTCCGAACGGCAGCGGCAAGACCACATCCATCCGCATGCTCTGCGGCCTGCTGCGACCGGATTCCGGCAGCGGCACATGCCTCGGTCACGATGTGCTGCGAGAGACCGCCGCGATCAAGCGCGAGGTGGGTTACATGACCCAGCGCTTCTCGCTCTGGGACGACCTCACGATCCGGGAAAACCTGGATTTCATCGCGCGCATGTACGGCGTGCGTGAACGCCGGCGCGAGGTGACGCGCAGCCTGGAAGCACTCGGGCTCGCCGCGCGCGCCGACCAGCTAGCCGGCACGCTCTCAGGCGGCTGGAAGCAGCGCCTGTCACTCGCCGCCTGCACCCTGCACCAGCCCCGGCTGCTGCTGCTGGACGAGCCCACTGCCGGTGTGGATCCGAAGGCGCGGCGCGAGTTCTGGGCCGAGTTGCACCAGCTCGCGGCTCGCGGCATCTCGGTGCTCGTGTCGACTCACTACATGGACGAAGCCGAACGCTGCCATCGCCTGGCCTATCTCGCCTACGGGCGGCTGCTCGCCACGGGCACGCCGGAGGAGGTCCGTCGCGCGCGTCCGCTCGCAACCTGGTCAGTCTCCGGACAGGGCGTGCAGAGGCTCCAGGAGCCGCTGCGGACCGCGCCCGGCGTGGACCAGGTCACCCCGTTCGGCAACACGCTGCACATCACCGGGACCGATGCCGCGGCGCTGGAGGCTGCGATCGCGCCCTGGCGCGCGCAGCCCGACCTCATCTGGGTACGCACCGAAGCCGACCTGGAGGATGTGTTCATTCATCTCATGGACGGCACGGAGCCCCCGCCATGAGAACCGGAGGCGGATTCTCGCTGCTGCGCTGGTTCGGCATCATTGCCAAGGAATTCATCCAGCTGCGCCGCGACCGGCTGACCTTCGGCATGATCATCGGCGTACCGGTCATCCAGCTGATCCTGTTCGGCTATGCGATCAATACCGACCCCAAACGCCTGCCGACAGCGGTGATCGCGGCCGACGCCGGGCCCTACTCCCGCAGCCTGATCGCGGCGCTGCAGAACAGCGGCTACTTCGAGATCACGCGACAGATCGCGAGCGCTGCGGAAGGCGAGGCGCTGCTTGCGCACGGAACCGTGCAGTTCGTGATCACCGTCCCGGAGGGCTTCGAGCGGCGGCTCGTGCGCGGCGAGCGACCTGTCCTGCTCGTCGAGGCCGATGCGACCGACCCGAGCGCCGCAAACAACGCGATCGCGGCCGTGTCCCAGCTCGCGCAGCTCGCGCTCGCGCGCGAGCTGCGCGGCAGCCTGCAGGAGCTCGCCCCCTCTGCCCCGCCCGTCGACCTGCGGGTGCACCGGCGCTACAACCCCGAGGGCGTCAGCGCCTACAACATCGTGCCGGGCCTGCTCGGCACCATTCTCACCATGACCATGGTGATGATGACGGGTCTCGCCGTCACGCGCGAACGCGAGCGCGGCACCTTCGAGCAGCTGCTCGCGACCCCGGCCCTGCCGATCGAGGTGATGACCGGAAAGATCATTCCCTACATCCTCATCGGGCTGATACAGGTCAGCCTGATCCTCGGCTGTGCGCTGCTGCTGTTCGATGTTCCGCTTCAGGGCAGCGTGCTGCTGCTCTACGCCTGCATCGTGCTCTTCATCGCCGCCAACCTGAGCCTCGGCATCACGTTCTCGTCGATCGCACGCAACCAGCTCCAGGCTCTGCAGATGACGATTTTCTTTTTTCTGCCGTCCATTCTGCTCTCCGGATTCATGTTCCCGTTCCGGGGCATGCCGGACTGGGCGCAATGGATCGGCTCGCTGCTGCCGCTCACGCACTTCCTCGTGCTGGTGCGCGGCATCATGCTGAAGGGCAACGGCATCGCCGAACTCTGGCCGCAGGTGTGGCCGATCCTGGCGTTCCTGATCTCGGTCACCCTGGTGGGCCTGCGCTTCTACCGGCGCACGCTCGACTGACCCTGTCGAGCGGCCCCAGGGTCGGCGATGGAAACAATAGTAACATTTATGTTACTATCAAGATGTGTAACGCTTCTAATTACTCCCCTGGAGCCACCGATGGCCAAGCTTGAACTCGAACGCATCGCCGATCTGCTGCCGTTTGCCGGCAAGGAGGTCTACGTCACCGACTGGCTCGCGATCGAACAGGATCGCGTCGACCTGTTCGCGAAGGCGACCGACGACTATCAGTGGATACACGTGGATGTGGATCGCGCCCGCAGCGACCCTGCCTTCGGCGGCACGATCGCCCACGGATTTCTCACGTTGTCGCTGATGCCGCGCTTTCATAACGACAGCTTTTCGATACGCGAGCGGCGTTCGGGACTGAACTACGGTCTGAACAAGGTGCGCTTTGCCGCACCGGTAAGGACCGGCAGCCGGGTACGCGGACGCGCCACCCTGGTGAAGTACGAGGAGATCACGGGCGGCGCCCAGCTGACCTGGGCAATGACCGTGGAAATCGAGGGCGGCGCCAAGCCCGCCTGCATCGCGGAGTGGGTGACGCGGATTTTCCGCTAGGCGGCCGGAGCGTCTGTCGCCGGCGCTTCTGCTGCGGCCACACGCGACGCAACGGCCGCACCCGCCGCTCCCGACATCTCGCCCGCAGCACCGACGGTTTCCACCCTGACCGCATTGGAAGCGAAGTCGATGCCCTTTTCTCCGAACAAGCGGTAGAGCCGCTTCAGCGACTCGCGCTGCACCCAGCTCGGCTTCAAGGGGCGGGCTGTGAACTTGAGACGAACGATCAGCGCGTTGTCAGCAATCTCTGCCACGCCCTGCAGCTTCAGCGGTTGAAGAAACTCGCGCCCGAGATCCGGATCCTCCAGCATCTGCTGGCCGAGCTGTTTAACCGCCTTGCGCACCTTCTCGATGTCCGTATCACGCGCCAGACGCAGATTGAATTTCACCGTCTGCCAGTCGCGGCTGTAGTTCGTGATCGCCGAGAGCTGGCCATAGGGAATGGTATGCACCTGCCCGTTCTGATGCCGCAGGCGCACCGAGCGCAGCGACAGCATCTCCACCGTCCCCTTCAGCTTGCCGGTATCGATGTATTCACCGACACGGAACGCGTCGTCGAACATGAAGAACACACCGGAGACGATATCGCGCACCAGTGCCTGCGAACCGAAACTCAGCGCGAGCCCGAACACGCCCGCCCCGGCAAGGAGTGGCGTGATCTCGATCCCGAGCTGCGAGAGCGCGAGCAGCACCGCAACAACGAGTATCGTGATCCCCGCCAGCACCCTCAGCATCGGGAGCACTGTCGTCAGCCGCGATGCGGGATGCGTGCCATCGTCCTCGCTGCCCGGCCCGAGACCGGCTCCGGCAGCACGCAGACGCACCTCCGTCCAGTGGTGCAGATAGCGCCAGGCCACGTAACCCACGAACAACGTGACCGCGGCAGTAACGAGGGAACGTCTTACCGACAACCAGACCTCTGGCGCAAGCACGGCGAACTCCTGCACCAGCCATACCTGGGCGAGAAGAATGGCGATCGCAAGGGCGGCTGCGGCCGCGACCGATCGCTGCACAAAACGCACCCAGGAGATATGACCGGAGAGACCGAGCACCGCATCGACAAGGAAGGCGAGCGCCGCGATGCGCATCGACCAGACGAGCGAGTGATACATCGAAAATTCCAGCAGCAGCACGCACAGGCTCCATACAGCCAGCAGGAGGCCCGCCCCGGCGTAGACCACGATCCTGAGGATCCGGCGTGCGCGCGGACTGGCCCCGGGCGACCGTGCGTAGGTAGCGAGCGCAAGCGCCACGCCCAGTGCGACGATGACGCCCTGCATCAACACCACGACTTGCCCGCTCGGAATCGGCAATCCTGCCCTGAGCAGCACTGGCATGACAGAAATACCGACAACCCCGACCAGAATGCCAGCGGCAGCCAGCGCCTTCACCTTGACCGCGCTGCGGTCGTCCATCGCAATGAGGCGCATGGAAGACATGCCGGGGCGCAGAAAGACATCCAGCAGCCAGACATAGAATCGCCAGCGCAGCCATGCCCAGAGCAGCGCCACCACTAGGAGGTCATGGTGGCCGTCAGCATCGAACGCGAACTTGGCAAAGCCATAGCACACCCCCGCCACGATGAGCAGCTCGCCCGCCTCCAGTGCGATGAGCTTGGCCGCGCTGCGGAATGCGATCGGATCACCCGCCCAGCGCGATCGTCTGTGCCTGTTCAGCGCACGCATCCCGTAGAGGAGTGCGACCACCAGCGCCAGCACCAGCGCACCACTCTCCAGATTCCTTCGGAACACCTCCGGCGTCTCGTCATCGATGATTTCCTGCACCGCATGCACGAGATCATCCGGGACAGTGGGTAGTGCGGCATAGACCTTCGCGACCGAATCCTCCAGCACGTCCAGGCGTTTTCCCACTTCAACCAGATCGCCACCGACGCGAGTCGCAGCCTCTTCGCTTATTGCCGCCAGGCTCGGCATCGGCAATCCGACCGGCGCAAGCGCGCACAGCCAGATCACGATGGTTCGCCGCCAGAGAGTCCTGTCGATCATTCGTCTGCCTCGTCGGGTGTAACGCGCGTGCTTGAAATTGCGAAGGATGATACCCGCGGCCGCGCCGGTTGACCGCATCGCCTGATGTCACTAGTCTTCCCGGCCATACCGGTGCCGCATCCTGCGGCACCGCGTTGCTTTGCCGTTCGATTCGCGTCGAAGCGACCGCAGCTCAATAGGAAACCCATAATGGACATCGCCACCCTCCCCCTGCGCGCCCATATCGACGTCATGAAGGAGCACCTGAAGCTCGATGGGGCGCTCGCCTACGACATCGGTTGCGGCGAGGGCAAGATGACGCGTCAGCTCGCGCGCAACGGCGCGAAAATCGTCGGCATCGACCCGGGACCCCAGCAGATCCGGCGCGCCGAGGCACAGCCGCGCGCCGGCGGCGAGCGCTATGTCCAGGGTTCCGCCGAAAAGCTCGACATTCCGGACACCTCGGCCGATATCGTGGTGTTCTTCAACAGCCTGCACCACGTGCCCGCCGATGCGATGGACAAGGCCCTCGCCGAAGCAGCACGCATCCTGAAGTCCGGCGGATCGCTGTTCATCGCCGAACCCGTGGCGGCCGGCCCGCAGTTCTCTCTGCAGCAGCTTTACAACGACGAGACCGCGGTGCGCGCGCTCGCACTGGCAGCCATCGAGCGCGCGTCAGCCTACGGTCTGGCGCTGGAACTCGACACGGCCTATGTGATCGACGCCAGCCACGCGAGCTTTGACGCCTATATCGAGAATTCAGTTGCGATCAACCCCGCACGCGCGACGATCTTCGCCGAGCACGCCGCCGAACTTCGCGAGCGCTTCGAGCGGCTCGGGGAAAAGCGCAGTGACGGCTGGCATTTCGCCCAGCCGATACGCGTGCATCTGTTCCGGAAACGCTGAGTCCGGCGCGCGTCAGACAAGCGCGCGGAATGCGGGCGCCTTGAGATCGATGATCTCCAGCACATTGCCGTCCGGGTCGTGAAAATAGGCCGACCGCCCCGTGAACACGCCCTGGTCCCGCACCTCGCTCAGGAATACCTTGACCCCGTTGCGCTCGAGTTCCATGAGCGCCGCGTCGAATTCGTCTCCCTCCACCGCAAAGGCGTGGTGGATCGAACTGTCGTCCTCGCGCTCCAGTCCGATCGGCTGCGTGGTGCGCGACAGCACGAGGTAATCCCGGCCGCAACGCAGGAACAGCATCCCGACCGCCGGCGGCAGGCGCTGTATCACCTTCATGCCGAGCAGGCCCGCATAGAACGCCTCGCTGCGCGCGATGTCCGATACCGGTATCGTGAAATGCACCAGCCCCTTCAGATTCAGCATGTCATCCTCCCTGTGCAAAACAGCGTCAGCTTCTGACACAAGCGGTATTGTGCCCGGCATATCCGACTACGCTGGGGAGATGAAGATCATCCCCGGCACCAGATCGGCATGATCGCATTCCTGCTGATACCCGAAGCGCGCCAGCTCGCACGCGGTTCGGCAGGCGCCGAAGCACCAGCGATTCTCCGCGCGCGCATGCGCCGCTTGCATGCCACGCTCACGCCTTAGGTGGTACCCGGCGAGCGAGAAAATCCTCCACCGCGCGACCGAAAATATCATTGCGATCGCCCGCCACCATGTGCGCGGCACCGGCCACATTCACGTATTCGCTGTCCGGGCAGAGCTCGAGAAAATGCCTTGCCCCTTCCTCGCTCAGCAGATCGGACAGGCCACCGCGCACCAGCAGGGTCGGGATTCGCAGTTGACGGGCTGCCGCCTCGAAGCGTTCGCGCCGCGCATCGCGCTGCCCCGCATCACCTTGCACGATGTGCATGTTCGGATCCCAGTGCCAGCGATATCGCCCGTCCGGCGTGCGGCGAACATTCTTGGCCAGACCGTCGAGCGTACGCGGGCGCCTGCGCTGGGGTTGATACGCGGCGATCGCGTCGGCGACCTGCTCCAGACTGTCGAAGCCGTCGGGGCGCGCACGCATGAAGTCCATGATCCGCTGCACCCCATCGATCTCGATGCGCGGCGCAATGTCGACCAGCACCAGCGCCGCCGCCTCGACACGCCCCTCACCCACAGCCAGCAGGCTCGTGCTGCCCCCCATGCTCGCGCCGACCAGGACCGGTGGGTGCCCGCCCAGCGCGCGGATCAGCAGACGCAGATCCTCGGCCATCACGTCCGGCCCGTAATGACCCTCGCCCGACCACTCCGAGTCGCCGTGGCCGCGCGCATCAGGCGCCACCGCATGGTAGCCGGCCGCGCCCAGCCGCTCGCCCGCACCCTTCCAGGCGTGCCGGGTCTGTCCGCCCCCGTGCATCAGGATGACCGGTTGCGCGCC
This sequence comes from uncultured Pseudomonadota bacterium, assembly GCA_903834835.1. Classification (GTDB taxonomy): domain Bacteria; phylum Pseudomonadota; class Gammaproteobacteria; order Burkholderiales; family SG8-39; genus CAILKO01. Next base: position 81,615 of record CAILKO010000066.1, read on the forward strand.
GGGTTCGCCCCAGGAATCGCCGGCAATGCTCAGTCCGTAAGCACCCGTCCACCGGTACATCGGTTCCGGGGTGCCGGGGAGTCGTTCGCCTGCGCTCATGCATCACCTCGCAATCACCGCGCGTGGCGCGGCATCCGGGCAGAGGATGCGTCAGTGTGCAGGTACGCGCAATACGCGGGATGCGAAACAAGCTGCGTCCAGGCGATTCCGGGAACCGTCTGCAGGGACTTGGGTGCTACCATCGCCCGCGCTCACCTCGTTCCGTACCCTCTCCATGTCCCCTACCACTGGCATCCCTCAGGCATTCGTTCGCTCCGAGTCCACGCCGGACTGCATGACGGAACGCCAATGAACGCGCCGGTCGCACGCACCGGGCTCGCGCCCTTCCGGATACGCAGCTTCCGTTTCCAGTGGCCGTCCGACCTCATCGCCTCCTGGGCGCTCGAGATGGAGACGCTGATCCTCGGCTGGTATGTGCTGACCGAAACCGGATCCGTGAGTCTGCTGGTGCTGTTCGGCGCGCTGCAGTACCTCGGCTCGCTCGTAGCGCCCGTGTTCGGGGTAGCAGGTGACCGGATCGGACACCGTACCCTGCTGTTCGCTTCGCGCGCCCTGTATACCTGCCTCGCGACGCTGATCATGGTGCTCAGCTTCACGGGCAACCTCACACCGCTGATCGTGCTGATCATTTCGTCCATCGCAGGCATGGTGCGTCCGTCCGACCTGGTCATGCGCAACGCGCTCATCGCACAGACGGTGCCACCGGCACAGCTGATGGGGGCCCTGGGCATCTCGCGCACCACAAGCGACTCCGCGCGCATCGCCGGTGCCCTCGCCGGTGCGGGCAGCGTGGCGGCACTCGGCATCGGCTGGACCTATGCCATGGTGGCCAGCCTGTACGTCGTGAGTTTCGCGCTGTCGCTCGGCGTAGCCGGTCGTCCGCCCCGCACTCCTGAACAGCGCGAAGCCACCCGACGCACCCAGGTCACACCCTGGAAGGATCTCGTGCAGGCCTTCGTCTACATGTGGGACAGGCCTGCCCTGCTCGGGGCGATGTTTCTGGCCTTCCTCGTCAATGCGCTCGCCTACCCCTTCGTGCTCGGTCTGCTCCCCTACGTGGCCAAGAATATTTACGGCATCGGACAGATCGGACTGGGCTATCTTGTGGCAAGTTTCTCGCTCGGCGGAACGATCGGCTCCATCTTGCTTACCGTCATCCGGATCCCGGTTCGTGCCTCGCGAACCATGATCGTGTCCTCGGCGATCTGGTTTGTGCTGCTGCTCGCATTCTCCTGGGTGACGAACATCTGGCTCGGAGTGCTGACCCTGTTCCTCAGCGGTCTTGCGCAGAGCATCAGCCTGACGCCACTCGCCGCGGTGATGCTGCGCGGTGCGGGCGACGAGTACCGCGGGCGCATCATGGGCATGCGCATGCTCGCGATCTGGGGTCTTCCGGGCGGCCTGCTGATCGCCGGACCGTTGATCGGCTCGATCGGCTTCGCGATGACCGGGACGATCTATGCGCTCGCCGGACTTGCGCTGATGCTCTTCATGGTGTTGCGGTGGTACGCAGCGCTCTGGCCTGCGGACGCTCCTTCCAATATCCGGGCCTGATGCCCGGGCACCACCCGCGCCGGTCCGTTACAGCGGCTGCGGTTTCACCCTGAGGCCCAGCCGCTCCAGCCTGGGCAGAACCTCCTGGCAGAAGTACGGCAGTTCCTCGGCATAGTTCAGGAACGACACCGCGATGCCCTTGATCCCCGCCGCGCTCAGGCGCGCGAGTTCGGCCGCCACGTAGTCCGGTTCCCCGATGAGCTGATAAGCGCCCGAGCCATTGGCAAAGGCAGCACGCAGCCTCTGCAAGGCTTCTGGTGCAAGACCCGCCGTCGGCACCTTGTGCATGCGCATCATGGTATCCACGGCGCCCCAGTCCGCCTGGTAGACCACCCTGTGCTGGTGGTAAGCCTCCGCTTCCGCGAGCGTCGGCTTGCAGGTCACGACGCCCACGGTATACACGTCCAGTTCCCGTCCGCCCTCGGCCGCGCGGCCTTTGGCATCCGCCACGAGCCTGGCCACCGCTTCGAAATCCGGTTTTCCGGTGAGCCCGGTAAAGAGCGCGTCGCAGTTGCGGATCGCAAAGGCCTGTCCGGTCGCCGATGCGCCCGCATTCATGACGATCGGACGCGAGCCGCCATAGGGCTTGGGCTTGGAACGCACCTTCTTCAGGTTGATGAACCGGCCTTCGACCGAGAACTCCTCTTCCTCTCCCCACATGCGCCGGACGGCATCGAACCACTCCTGCGCGTATTCGTAGCGCGCCTCGTGCTCGCGTTGCGTGACGCCGAACATTTCGAACTCGTCCTCGTTCCAGCCGCAGACGATGTTCAGACCGAAGCGTCCCTCGCTGATGTGGTCGACCGTGACGAACTGTTTGGCGGCGATTACCGGATGAACGAGCGGCACATGCACGGTCGCGAACGCATGGATGCGGCGCGTCGAGGCAAGTATGCCCGCCGCCCAGGTAATGACTTCGAGCGTCGTGCCCTGGTAGTCCGTGTCGCCGCCATAGCCTTTCCAGCGCCCGATCGGCAGCAGGAAATCAATACCCGCCTCATCGGCGATACGTGCCAAGCGCAGGTTGTCCCCCCAGTCTCCGGACCAGCGTTCCGGTGCGTTCGTAGGGGTGCGTCCGGACGAACAATTCGGTCCGAACAACCCGAGCTTCAGCGTGTTGGCGTTGCCGAACTCCCGGCGCTTCGCCAGCGGCACTTCGATCGATGCAGCGGTCACATCTCCTCCCAGAGAAATTCGCGGCCCTCCGCCTGACATTCTCGGGGCTGCCACTCACAGCGTCAACGCGGCATCGACCACGCCAAGGTGCTCAGCCGAGCTTGACTACGCCACGTGCCGCAAGATCGCTTACCGCATCATCCGCATAGCCGAGCCCGCGCAGGATCTCCGCGGTCTGAGCACCATGCCCCGGCGGGTTGAACACGGGTTTCGCAGGTTCGTCGGAGAACCGGATCGGTACACCCAGGTGATCCCAGCCGCGCTCGTCCTTCAGCACCATGCCGCGCGCCTTGAAGTGCGGATCGTCCAGGACCTCGGGCAGCGTGCGCATCGGCGCAAACGCGACATCCCGGTTCCTGAACCACTCGAGCCACTCCGTCTTGGTGCGCGTGAGGAACGTTTCCTTTAGAAATGCGCGCACCGGTTCCTGACCCGGTCCCGGCGGCAGCGCGCAGAGCGGCACGAGGTCCGGGCGTCCAAGGGGCTCCAGCAGGTTGCGGATGAACTTGATCTCCTGACCCGCCAGCACGACAAACTGCCCGTCCCGCGTTTCGTAGATGTTGTAGAGCGCATTGCCACCCAGCGTGCGTTCATCCGCGAGCACCGGCTGCCGGCGTTCGGTCATCGCGACGCCCATCATGTTCGGCAGGCAGGCGAGCAGCGCATCCGACATCGACATGTCGAGGTAGTCGCCGCGCCCGGTGTCCTTGCGGCGCAGCAGCGCCATCACCACGCCTGAGAGCGTCATCATGGCCGAGAGCATGTCCGCATTCGCGATTGCCGGCATCGCGGGCCGTCCGTCGCGCCCCATATTGAGCGAGAGCACCCCGGTCATCGCCTCGGTCGCGAGATCGTGCGAGGCGAGATCGCGGTAGGGACCGCTCTGGCCGAACGCAGCGATCGACGCATAGACGATGCCCGGCACGCGCTTCGATACCTGGGCATAGCCGACACCGAGCCGGTCCACCACGCCCGGACGGAAGGCCTCGATCATCACATCCGACTGCTCCGCGAGCCGCATCAGCACCTCGACCCCTGCGGGATCCTTCAGATTCAGCGCGAGGCTCTTCTTGCCGCGGTGGGTATTGGAGAAATAGACGCTCACGCCGTCGCGCTTCGCACCGATCTCCCGATTCGGCTCGCCCTCGTGCAGGGATTCGACCTTGATCACCTCGGCGCCGTGATCGGCCATGAACTGGGTCGCGAGCGGCCCCGGCAGAAAAAGCGACAGATCGATGACCCGGATACCTTCGAGCTTCATGTTCAGATGACCCCTTCACGCTCAAGTTCGGCAATTTCGCCCGGGCCGTAACCCAGTTCCACCAATAGCGCTGCCGTATGCTGCCCCAGCGCCGGCGCAGGACGTGCCGGCAGCGGCTCGCCCAGCCGGATCGGACTCGCGACCAGCTTGAAGCCGGGCCGATCAGGATGATCGAACACCTGCACGCCGGCGCGGTTCAGAAAATAGGGATTCTCCAGGGCTTGCCCGATGTCGTAGACCGGACCGCAGGGAATCGTGCCGCCGAGTTCAGCCATCCATTCGTCCGTGCTGCGGCCGGAAAATATCTCGTCCATGACCGCACTCAGCTCGGCCTTGTGCCGCCCGCGCGCAGCCATGTCGCAGAACCGCGCATCCGAGCACAGCTCCGGCCGGCCGACCTTCCCGCTCAGCAGCTCCCAGAATCGCTGGGTCTGGGCCATGATGAAGATCCAGCCATCCCGGGTGCGCACGAGCTGCGAAGGCGCGATATAGGGATGCGCCGAACGCGGTGTACGGCCCATGACGTCGCCCTCGTTCAGATACCAGGCCGCCGGATAGCTCAGATAGTGCATCGCCGTGTCATAGAGCGATACATCGATGTCGCGTCCGTGCCCGGTACGGCGCGCTTCCAGAATGCCCGCAAGCAGGGCCATCGCACAGGTGGTCCCGGTGGAATAGTCGACGACCGAGAGCCCCATGCGCGAAGGCGGCCCCTCCGGCTCGCCGGTAACCGAGAGAAACCCCGCTTCCGCCTGCATCAGGTAGTCATAGCCGGGCCAGTGCTTGCGCTCGCCGTCCCGGCCATAGGCGGAGAGATGCGCGCAGACAATCCTCGGATTCGCCTCGCACAGATCCTTGTAGGTGATACGCAGCTTCTCCGGTTGATCGCCGCGCAGATTGCCCATCAGGCCGTCCGCCGTGGCGACAAGCTTCAGGAAGATCTCCCGTCCGCGCGGATCCTTCAGATCGACCGTAAGAGACTTCTTGTTGCGGTTGAAGGACTGGTAGAAATGCCCGTCCCGGCCTGCGAGCTGGTGCGGGCCTACCCCGCGCGAAGTGTCGCCACCGGCCTCACGCTGCTCGATCTTGATGACCTCGGCGCCGAGGTCGGCCAGATGCGTGGTTCCGAAGGGTCCCGCCCCGTAGACCTCCACCGCAATGATGCGTACGCCCTCGAGCGGCAGCATCAGGCGGGATTCCGCGCGACGAGCTGGCGCGCAATGATGATGCGCTGCATTTCGTTCGTGCCCTCGCCGATGCACATGAGCGGGGCATCGCGGTAGTAGCGCTCGACGTCAAGCTCGGTCGAATAGCCGTAGGCGCCATGGATGCGCATCGCTTCCGTGCTGTTCTCGAGTGCCGCCTCGGACGCGAAATACTTCGCCATACCCGCCTCCATGTCGCAGCGCTCCCCGGCGTCATAGATGCGCGCCGCGTTCTCTACCAGCAGGCGCGCCGCCTCGCAGCGCGTGGCCATCTCGCCCAGCTTCAGCTGGATCGCCTGATGCTCGCAGATGGGTTTGCCGAAGGTCTTGCGCAGCTGTGCATAGCGCACCGAGTCCTTGAGCGCCGCGTTCGCGACGCCGACGCCGCGCGCCGCCACATTGATCCGGCCGAGTTCGAGCCCGCCGAGCGCATGGTGAAAACCCCTGCCCTCCGCTTCGCCGATCAGGCTGCTGGCCGGGACGCGGTAATTGTCGAAGATCAGTTCCGCCGAATCGATGCCCTTGTAGCCGATCTTCTCGAGCTTCCTCGATACCGTGAAGCCCGGCCCTTTTTCCGCAAGAAAGAGACTCATACCGCGGTGGCGGGGCTCCGCCTCCAGATCGGTCTTTACCAGCAGCGCGAAACAGCTCCCGTGGATTCCGTTCGAGATCCAGGTCTTGGTGCCGTTGATCACATAGTCGTCACCGTCTCTCACGGCGCGGGTGCGTATCGCCTGCAGATCGGTGCCGCAGTCCGGCTCCGTCAGGGCCAGGCCGCCGCGTAGCTCACCGCTCGCAAAGCGCGGCAGGAAGGCCTCCTTCTGCGCCTCCGTGCCGAAGCGCGTAACGGCCGATGCCATGATCAGGTGCGAATTGAAGATCCCGGTGAGCGACATCCAGACTTCGGAAATCCGCGTGACGATCTTCGAATAGGTCCCCGCAGGAAGTCCGAGACCGCCGTACTCGCGCGGTATCGTCGCACCGAACAGGCCGAACTCCTTCATCGTCGCCACCATCGACTCCGGGTAGCGGTCGGCATGTTCGAGTTCCTTCACCTGCGGGCGCACGTCGCGTTCCAGCCAGCGGGAAATCGCATCCAGTATCTGGTCTTCGTCCGGCGAATTCATCTTCAGCGCTTCCCTTCGTCTATTCCATGACCGCGCTTCGGTATCAGCGCCGATCGTTTGAATGTCATGACCGTGGTGCCGTCCTGCTTCCACGCCCGGGTCGCGACCGTCACGATGCCCTGGGTCGGCCTGGACTTCGACTCTCGCGTGGCGAGCACCGTCGATTCGGCATAGAGCGTATCGCCGTTGAAGACGGGCGCCGGCATCACGATGTCAGTCCAGCCGAGATTGGCGATCGCGTTCTGGCTCACGTCTGCGACGCTCATGCCGACCACGATGGACAGCGCCAGTGTGCTGTTCACGAGCGGCTTGCCGAACTCGGTGCGCTTTGCGTACTCCTCGTCGAAATGCAGCGGGTGCTGATTCATTGTGAGCAGCGTGAACCATGTGTTGTCCGCGGCGGTAATCGTCCTGCCCGGCCAGTGCCGATAGGTTTCACCGACGGAAAAATCCTCGTAATAACGGCCGCTGCCCGCCATAGGGTTGTCCCTGTAGGAGAAGCGCCGACCCGAGCCTGTGCGGACCCGCGCTTCTGAAGAAGAATGGGCCCGGATTTTACCGTGAGGGTCCGTTCCGTCCCGGGCGGCGGCCCACCGGTTTCGCAGCACACCCTCGCCATGCGGACGCGCAGCCAGTAATCTGCGCACCTGCGCAATCCGGTGTCGCACTTCTTCCCCGATCAAACAGGCAGGGCTCATGACTACTTCCGCAGAATTCGACTATGTCATCGTCGGTGCAGGCTCGGCTGGATGCGTGCTCGCGAACCGGCTCACTGAAGACCCCTCCGTGAAGGTTCTGCTGCTCGAGGCCGGCGGCTGGGACCGCGACCCCTGGATCAGCATTCCGATGGGCTGGGGCCGGCTGCGTCAGAAGAATCTCTATGACTGGCACTACGAATCGGGGCCCGAACCGCATGCGAACGACCGGACCGTGGAGTGCGCGCGTGGCAAGGTCATCGGCGGCAGTTCCTCGGTGAATGCAATGGCCTATGTGCGCGGGCATCGGCTGGATTACGACCGCTGGGCTGCGCAGGGACTGCCGGGCTGGGCGTACGAGGACGTGCTGCCCTACTTTCGGCGTGGCGAGAGCTGGCAGGGTGGCGCCAGTGCCTACCGGGGAGGCGACGGACCGCTCACGACCACGCTCTGCGGCCACGAGGACCCGCTGCTCGACGCGGTCCTTGAGACCGGGCGCAAGCGTGGCTACGGTTACAGCGAGGACTACAACGGCGCGCACCAGGACGGGATGAGTCGCATCCAGTCGAACATCCGCAAAGGCCGGCGCTGGAGCAGCGCGCGCGCCTATCTCTATCCGGCGCTCGGTCGCAGCAATCTGAAGCTGGAAATCAACGCGCTTGCCACCCGGGTCGAATTTTCGGGTCGACGCGCGACGGGCCTGCGTTACCTTCTCGATGGCCGGGAGCGGACCGTACGCGCAACACGCGAAGTTCTGCTCGCCGGAGGCGTGATCAACTCGCCCCAGCTCCTGCTGCTTTCAGGAGTCGGCGATGCCGCGCACCTCTCTGCGCACGGCATCGGTATCGTTCAGTCGCTCCAGGGCGTGGGCCGCAATCTGCAGGACCACGTGGGCCCGAATGTCGGTTTCCTGCGCAAGGGTGAACCGAGCCCCTTCCTGCGGATGATGCGCCTGGACCGGCTGGCGAGCGCAATCACGCGCGCCCATCTGTTCGGCACCGGCCCTTTCACCCATATTCCTGGCGTCATGGGGTTTCTTAAAACCGATCCCTCCGAACCCATGCCGGACATTCAACTGCTGATGCAGTTGGCGACCATGGCGGGAGCGCCCTGGTTCCCGCTCGTGAAGGCGCCATTTGCCGATGCCTTCGGCGGTCGCGTGGTGCTGCTTCGGCCCGAAAGCCGGGGGTTTCTGGAACTGGCATCCGCCGACCCCACCCGCGCACCGCGCATCGTGCAGAACTTTCTCGAAAATCCGAACGACCTGCGCAAGTTGCGCGCGGGCATGCGCCTGTTCCGCGAACTGGCGAGCCAGCCGGAGATCGCTCCCTTCGTGCTCAAGGAAGCTGCCCCGGGCGCCCATGTGGTGTCAGACGCCGATCTCGATGCCTACATCCGCGCGACCGCGATCACGGCCCACCATCCGCTCGGCACCTGCAAGATGGGGCCGGCATCCGATCCGGCGGCCGTGGTGGATGGCGAGCTCCGGGTGCACGGCATCGAAGGCCTGCGGGTCGTGGACGCATCGGTGATGCCGGACCTCGTCGGTGGCAATATCAACGCGCCGGTCATGATGATCGCCGAGAAGGCCTCGGATCTGATTCGGGGCCGTTCCTTGCCCCGCGCGCCGCTCGCCGCCGCAGCCTGACTCATGACCAGGATCGGGCGCTGACCGAAAGCGCGTGCGGCCGCCAGCTCAGGCCTGGCGCCGGCCTCGCACGCGCAGCACCTTTTCCAGCCCGCGGAAATCAAGGATGCAGACATCCTTCTTGTGAACGTCGATCAGGCCTTGCGCGCGGAACGCGGAGAACAGCCGGCTGACGGTCTCGATCTGCAGGCCGAGGTAACTCCCGATCTCGTCGCGTGTCATGCGCAGGCGCAGGTCGCTGGCCGATTCGCCGTTCTGCCGCAGACGCTGCGACAGGTTCAACAGAAATGCGGCAAGGCGCTCTCGCGCGCGCAGCGAACCGAGCAGCATCAGGGTGCCGTTGGCCTTCAGTGTTTCCGAGGCAACCAGAGCGAGCAAGCGACGCTGCAGCACGGGGTGCTCTCGCGCCGCCCGCTCCACGGTCGTGCAGTGAACGACGTCGACCGTTGAATCCTCCAGGGCGATCGCGCTGCTCGCATAGCGCCCCGTCGCCAGCCCGTCGGTGCCGAGCACATCGCCACCCATGAAGAATCCGCTGACCTGCTCCCTGCCTTCTGCGTCGGCGATCAGCGACTTGAAACACCCGCTTCGAACGGCATAGAAGGATTTCAGCGAATCACCCGATCGGTAGAGGTTTTCGCCGGATTGCAGCCGGCGCCTCAGCGTGCGCGGACCCATGCAGGCCGTGAATGCCTCGTAGCCTGTGGCCTGCGCCGGTGCGCGGGACTCCTGGTTCCTGCCAAGGGCCGGAATTCCGTCATCCCGGTGGCGCACGCGCCACTCGCGGTGACCGCCGAGTGCCTGCGCCACGCCTGTGTCGCCTGCAGAGACATCGATCAGCCGGTCAAGGTACGCAGCACGTTGCTCCATGGGGGCCCCTTACGCCACGCGAACGGCCAACTGCGCCCGGGATTCGGGCCGCGGCGCCTGCCGGCACGGGCTTTCCTGCCTAGTCTACGCCGATCGGCCAGCGTGACTGTGCGCTTGCGCACGCTGGGCCGAAACACTTGCACAAGGCCGGAATCCGCGAAGGCCGGGACAGGATCGCCCGTTTCAGGACAGGCCGAACAGGGCGCGCGGGTTGTCGATCAGCAGCTTGTCGGCGAGTCGACCCGGATAGCCACGCTCGCGCACGGTCTTCACCATGTGCAGTTGTGCGGACGGATCGGCAATGATGCCTGCGCGACCATGGTGTCCGTAGTCCGTCCCCATCACGATGCGGTCCTCGCCTATGTATTTGACGAGATAGGGCAGATCCTCGGTCACCTCGTAGGAAATCCACATGTTGTACTTCTCCATGAGCTTCGGCCCCCACTGGGCGGGCTCGTGTCCGAGACTCTTCAGATTGTGCAGTGCGAACGGAACCCAGGACGCGCCCGTCTCGATAAAGCCCCAGCGCAAGCGCGGAAACAGTTCGGGAATCTTGTTCGCCACGAGGTTGCGGAACGCAACGACCGGAGGAATACGGCCATGGGTGAAGGTGTGACTGCGCCGCACGTCCACGAGACTGTTCAGCGCCGGCGCCCCCGAGCCCTGATGGATGCAGATCGTGAGATTGAGCGCCTGCGCCTCCTCGTAGACCGGAAAGAAGTAGGGATCGTCCAGCATCAGGTCCTTCTCGATGCCGCGAAAGAAAACGCCCTTGGCCCCCCGCTCCGCCCCGATTTTGAGTTCCCGCACGGACGCCTCGATATCGCGCAGCGGCGGTACCAGCGTCCAGTCAATACGGTCCCCGCTCTGCGCACAGACTTCGGCCAGATGCCGGTTGTAGGCCTGACACAGTGCGACCTCCATCGGCACGTCATCGGTCAGATACGTCAGGAAAAGTGTCGGAAACACGATCTGGCGCTCCGTGCCGAGCAGATCCATCTGCTTCAGACGTTTCGGGAGATCGGTCATGTCGCGCTCCGGGACATCCGGCATCTCGCGCACGAAGGTCTGGGATACCGGCGTCACCAGCGGGGAACTGCCGCGGCCCGCCATGCGCGGAAAGATGCGGCCGTCGATCAGCCACATGTGGTCCGCCTTGCCGTACAGCGTGTCGGGCGGCACGCTGACGATCACGGGTCGGCGCGGATGAAATTCCGGGTCAAGTTTTTGCCACATGGCCTCCGGCTCGGCAATGTGCGAATCCGCGTCATAGACTCCTGCCATATATCCTCCTCTGATTTGCCTGGTTACGCACGAACGGTCGGGATCATAGTTCGAATGGGCGGCTCCGTGCGCACAGGCCTCGAACCTCTGCAGTGTGCAGGAAGAAAATCGGGACTTTCCCGGAATATTAGTAACATATAAGTTACTATTGTAGATCGGTTGGTCAATTTTTCTCGACCCATACCCGGTCCCCGGGAATCGCGCCGCCTGGGGTAGAATTTTTTCGACTGCCACGACGCTGGAAGCGTCTCCAAACAGGCAGACCTTGAATCAACTTTGGGAGGAGGAATCATGATTCGAACCGTTCCGTTTCGCCATGTCCTGGCAGGTATTGCCGGCCTGGCAATCGCCGCATCCGCGTCGGCCCAGGAGTTTCCAACGAAACCCCTGCGCATGCTGATCTCCTATCCGGCCGCGACCGGGCCCGATCTGATCGGGCGCCCGATCGCCGCCGCCATGGGCAAGGCCCTGGGGCAGCCCGTCGTGGTGGAGAACAAGAGCGGGGGCGGCGGCGTACCTGCGATTCAGGATCTCAAGAACTCCGCGGCGGACGGCCACACGATGTTCCTCGCCGACCAGAGCCACTGGGCGATCCTGCCTTCGGTACAGGACAACGTACCCTACGACCCGATCCGGGACTTCGCCCCCGTCGGCATGATCTATTCCAACGTGCTGTTCTACGTCGTTCCCGCTGGCTCCTCGATCAAGACGCTGAAAGACGTGATTGCGGCTTCCAAGGCGAACCCCGGGAGTATCCGGTACGGCGTGACGGGCGTGGGCGGCATCATGCATCTCACCGGCGAAGCCTTCGCGTTTGCAGCGGGGATCAAGATGACGGTCGTTCCGTTCCGCGCCACGGCCGAGGCGATTCAGGCGATTCTCAGCGGTGATCTGGACATGGCCGTCGCCGGCATGAACCCGGTCGTAGCGGGTGCGCTGCAGACCGGAAAGATCCGCAATATCGCGACCACCGGCCCGACCCGCGACAAGTACATGTCCGATATCCCGACCGTTAACGAATCGGCCGGCATCGGCGGCTACAACTACCAGGCGGACATCGGCCTGCTCGCGCTCACCGGGACACCCCGGCCGGCGATGGAAAAGCTCGTGAAGGCCCTCGCCGCCGCGCAGAAGGATAGTGCCTACCACGATGCGTTGAAGAAGCTGGAATACAACGCAACGTCCATGTCACCGGAAGAGTTCGGCGCGAAGATCAAGGCCGACCTCGAGAAATTCCGGGCCGTTGCAAAGGCCGGCAACATCAAGGTGCAGTAGGACTAGCTGGGACGCTGTCCGGGACTAACGAGTGATGCCCCTCGGGGGATCACTCGCTGGTCGCCGGACTGCGCGCGCAGGGCGGTCGTCTGCCCTCCGTGTTCGCACGCATTTGAATCCAGGTAACCGGAATTTCGCCATGCCAAGAATTTTTCTGCTGTCTCTCACTACCGGTATCGCGCTCTCCGCACTCGCCCCGATGGCGCATGCGCAAGACTTCCCCTCGAAACCGCTGCGCATCCTGATCCCCTACCCGACCGGCGGAACGCCGGACATCGTCGGCCGGCCGATCGCCGCCGCCATGAGCCGCGATCTGGGTCAGCCCGTCGTCGTCGACAACAAGGCGGGCGGCGGTGGCGTGCCCGCGATCCAGGACATGAAGAACGCAGCGGCAGACGGACACACGCTGTTTCTCGCCGATTCGAGCCAGTGGGGAACGCTACCCGCCGTTCAGCCCAATCTGCCCTACGACCCGGTGCGGGATTTTGCGGCGGTCGGCACGATCTACTCGAACGTGATGTTTTTCTTCGTCAACGCGAATTCCAGCATCAGGTCGATGAAGGACATCGTCTCCCAGGCGAAAGCGAAGCCCGGCAGCCTGCGCTACGGAATCAGCGGTGTCGGCGGCATCATGCACATGGCGGGTGAAGCCTTTGCGAGCATGGCCGGCGTCAAGGTCACCGTGGTGCCGTTCCGTGGAACGCCGGAATCCATCCGCGAAGTCATGAACGGCGACCTCGATTACGCGGTGTCCGGCGGCAATCCGACCTTCGCGTCGATGGTGAAGGCAGGCAAGCTCCGCGCGATCGCGACGACCGGTCCCCAGCGCGATCGCTACAACATGGAGATTCCGTCGGTGAACGAGTCCGCCGGTATCAGCGGTTACAACCTGGAAACCGGATTCGGGCTCGTTGCGCGCTCGGGCACGCCCAGGCCGGTGATCGACCGGCTCGCCCGCTCGCTCGCCGTGGCGCAGAAGGACGGCGCCTATCTGGACGCGCTGAAGCGGCTCGAGTACAACCCGCTCTTCATGAGCCCCGACGAGTTCACGGCCAAGATCCGCGCGGACCTGGAGAAGTACACCGCCATCGCGCGCGCCGGCAGTATCCGCATCGAATGACACGACCGCATCTTGCAAAGGAAATACCCATGAAATTGTTCCGTCCCCTGCTCGCTGGCGCACTCGTCGCCGGCGGCGCATGCCTCGGTCTCACGTCCTTGCCCGCCGCGGCGCAGGATTTCCCGTCGAAGCCGATCCGCTATCTCATCCCGTATCCGAGTGGATCCGTCGATGTCGTCGGACGCTCGGTCACATCCATCATGTCGAAGGAACTCGGACAGCCCTTCGTCGTGGAGAACAAGGGCGGCGGCGGCGGCGTGCCCGCGGTCCAGGATCTGAAGAACTCGCCAGCCGATGGTCACACCCTGCTGCAGCCGGATTCCAGCCAGTACGCCATCCTGCCCGCGGTACAGCCGAATGTGCCCTACGACCCGCTCGTCGACTTTGCCCCGATCGGCATGCTGTACTCGAACGTGATGTTTTTCGTCGTCCCGTCCGATGCCAGGGCACAGTCGATGAAGGACATCGTTGCCGAAGCCAAGGCCAAGCCAGGGTCAGTTCGCATAGGCGTGACCGGGGTTGGCGGCATCATGCACCTCGTTGCCGAGGCCTTCGCTTCAGCTGCCGGAATCAAGTTCACGGTCGTTCCCTACCGTGTGTCGGCCGAGTCCATCACCTCGGTGATCAACAAGGATCTCGATATCGCCGTATCCGGCGGCAACAGCATCATGAAGGGCATGCTGAAGGCCGGGAAAATCCGCGCGCTCGCCGCGACGGGCTCGGTGCGCGATACCTTCCTTAAGGAGGTCCCGACCGTGAACGAGTCCGCCGGAATAAGCGGCTACAGCCTGCAGGCGGACATCGGCATCGTCGCGAAGGCCGGGACGCCGCGTCCCGTCGTGGAGAAACTTGCGAAGGCGCTTGCAGCAGTGCACCGGGATGCCGGTTTTCATGACACGCTGAAGAAAATCGAGTTCATGCCGGTGAGTGCGACGCCGGAGGAATTCGCGGCGAAGATCCGGTCGGATTTCGAGAAATACCGCACCATCGCGCGTACCGCGAACATCAAGGTCGAATAGCCGTTTGACAATCGGAGGTAACCCGATGCCCTCACCCCGACGTGCCCGTGTCCGGCTGCTGCTCGCCGCGGCCGTGATGGTTACAGCGCCTGCGCATTCGCAGGACTACCCGACGAAACCGGTACGCATCATCGTTCCCTATCCCGGCGGATCCGGCCCCGACATCGTCGCGCGCACCCTCGCCGGGGTAATGACGAAACAGTTCGGACAGAACGTGCTGGTCGAAAACAAGGGCGGCGGTGGCGGCGTGCCTGCGATCCTGGACCTGAAGAACTCACCGCAGGACGGTCACACGATCCTTCTGCCCGATTCGAGCCAGTGGGCGGTGTTCCCGTCGCTGCGCACCGACCTGCCCTACGAACCCGGCCGGGACTTCGCGCCGATCGGCATGCTCTATTCGAATGCCCTGTATTTCTATGTGAAGTCGGACTCTCCGCTGAAGAGCATTACCGACGTGGTCGCTCGCGCGAAGGAGAAACCCGGCTCCCTGCGCTACGGGGTGACCGGCGTGGGCGGCATCATGCACATCACCGGCGAAGCCTGGCGCCTCGCCGCCGGCATCAATGTGACCGTCGTCCCCTATCGCGCCAGCGCCGAAGCCCTCACGTCGGTGCTGAGCGGCGACCTCGACTTCGCCCTTACCGGGCTGAGTTCCATCAAGGCAGTGATCCAGGGTGGCAAGATCAAGACCCTCGCGAGCACCGGGCCGAAACGCGACCGCTACACGCCGGATGTCCCGTCGGTAAATGAAATTCCCGGCATCCGCGGCTTCGATTTCCAGGCCGACATCGGCCTGGTCGCCTGGACCGGCACACCGCGCCCGGTCATCGACAAGCTCTCGCGCACGCTGCACGCGGCTCAGAAGGATCCCGTCCTGCTGGATTTCCTGAAAACGCTCGACTACGACGCAGTCATCACATCGCCGGATGAGTTCGGCGCCAAGATGCGCAGCGATCTGGAGAAATTTCGCGCGACCGTCAAGGCCGCAAACATCAAGATCCAGTAACCACGACTCGCCCAATGCCGGTGGAACGGCTGCGCTCCTGCGCGATTGCGTCTAGCCGTTCACGATCATGCACTTGCCGGTGCCCCCGGCATCGAACAGGCGAAACGCCTCCTCAGCCTGTTCGAGCGTAAAGCGGTGCGTGATCAGCGTGTCGAGCGGAAGCCCGGTGTCGACCATGAACCGGGCGCACTCGACCAGTTCCGCCTTGCTGAAGGTCCAGGACCCGAAGACCGTGGTCACCTTGAAGATCAGGTCGCGGTTGATGTCGATTTCCGCCGGCCCGCCGGCCCCGACGTAGCAGGCGCGCGAAAAAGGCCGCAGGCAGGCTACCGTCTGGGAGCGCGCGACCGGGTTACCCGACGACTCGAGCGCGGCCGTTGCCCCCTGCCCGCCGGTGAGATCGACGATCGCCTTCACCGGGTCGACGGTGCTCGCATCGATCACGTGATCTGCCCCCATCTTGCGCGCGAGATCGAGCCGCGCGCGGTCGACATCGATCGCGATCACCGTCGCGCCCATCCATTTCGCGCAGAGCGTCCCGCTCAGCCCCACCGGACCCTGGCCGAACACGGCGACGATATCCCCGCCGGTGACCTTCATCTTGTTCAGACCGTTCCAGGCCGTCCCGGTCCCGCAGGAAAGCGCGGCGCC
The DNA here is from genome assembly GCA_903834835.1 of uncultured Pseudomonadota bacterium. GTDB lineage: Bacteria > Pseudomonadota > Gammaproteobacteria > Burkholderiales > SG8-39 > CAILKO01. The sequence continues at coordinate 97,566 of CAILKO010000066.1, forward strand.
ACCTTCGAACGACAGCGCCTCGGGCAGATGCACCAGCGTCCGGGCCGGCACCAGCATGTACTCCGCGTTGGCCCCGTGCGCAGTGCCTCCGCCGTAGGTCACATGCCCCTTGGCGCACAACTGTTCGTAGCCCATCGAGCAGTACTCGCATACGGCGCAGCCCGCATAGTGGTGCACGATCACCCGGTCGCCGACGCGCAGACCGGGATTTGCGCCTGCGCCGAGTTCAACGATTTCCCCGCAGGGTTCGTGCCCGCTGATCGTGTCGGTTGCCTGGGCCATCCGGTACAGATGGAGATCGGTGCCGCACAGCCCGGAGGCGCGCACCTTGACCACCGCCTCCCCGGGCCCCGCCTTCGGATCAGGAAAGGTTCTGAGTTCCGACTTTCGATTGCCTGTAAATACGACGCCCCGCATGATTGTCCCTCCTGCCCTCTGATGGATCCGGGGTCCGGCGACATCGAACCCGACCGCAGCATTCTATGCATGGCAGGGCGCCCACGGCCGGCCGCATTGCCGTTGCTCGGGCTTGTTTCACATAGCGGGTCATCGCGCTTGCCCCGCGGCCCGCAGATAGTGGACACTTGCGACCATCCTTTCAGGCGCTGCCGGGAAGGTGTTTCCGAGGAGGAACCCATGACAGCCCTCGCCACAGATCCGTTCGTCAGCGATCTCAAGTCGCTCGTCGACAAGCGCAATGCCAACTTCGATCTACACATGGGGAGGATGCAATGAGCGCGCCTGGTGCCGAAGCCTTCGAGTCCTTTGTCGCGGACCTCAGGTCCATCTACCGTGAGGGACGTGACATCCCGTCCCTGTGGCGTGGCATTGCCAGCCGCCTCGAGACGCTCGCCGGAGACGCGGACTTCCGCCGCCTGACCGATGAATGGCCGGAAGGTGATGGCAAGCAGTACGTGGTCTATGTGGATCCCGACTACGGCTTCGCGATCGACGCCCTGGTGCGCGGCCCCTTCCACAAGGCACCTGCGCATGATCATGCTCACACCTGGACCGCGTACGGCGTCATATCCGGCTGGGAGCGCATGACGCGCTATGTCCGGACGGACAACGGCGCCGATCCGAAACGTGCAGTCCTGAAGGAAACCTCAACCGAGATCTGTCAGGCGGGCGTTGTGGACCTCGTTCCGCCCTGGTCGATCCATACCGAATCGAACGACGACAACCGCGCCGTGGCGCTCGTCGTGCGCAGCGAGAATCTCGGCGGCTTCGATCAGACTGCCTATCGCGACAGCGGCGAAATCATGAAGGTTCGGGGTCTGGAGCGCATCGAGTTTCCGATCCTCCGCACGGGCGCATGAGCGGCCACGAGCCGACTCCGTCGCCGGGAAATCGGTACCGCCCGCCGGATAGCGAAGGAGGAAGGCCTGCTGGTCGGCATATCCTCCGGCGCACGCGTGCCATGCGTCATCGGTTTGTCATTTTTCATCCGTAGTACGCCCTGCCGCGAACGGTAAACTCGCGCCGTTCGTTTTGCCGAACAGCTTCAATTCAAACTGAACTCACTGAAAGGTTGATCATGAACAAGTCCACACTCCTCGCGGCGATCGCCGCCCTCGCACTTATCGCCTGCGGCAAGGAAGAGCCGAAGCCCGCGCCCGCCCCTGCTGCAGCTCCTGCTGCCGCCCCGGTTGCCCCTGCTGCCCCGGCTGCCGAACCCGCGAAGGCTGCCGCCGCACCCGCCGCCGCGCCTGCGGCCGCCCCTGCAGCTGCGCCCGCCGCCGATGCCGGCAAGGATGCTGCGAAGAAGTAATCGCGTCCCACCGGATCACGCATCCGAGAGCGGCCCCGAGCGGGCCGCTTTTTTTTGCCCTGCCGGCGCGCTCGCAGTGCTCCCAGCGCCGGCCTGACTGCCGGACGAGCCGATTGTCGAGGTATAGAATCCTTCGCGGAGACACTTCAAGTTTCGCTCGATCCGGAATGACCGAAGCGCGATCCGCCCAGGGTCGCGTGAGGGCGAAGCGGAGAGGCTTGTCGTGAACGGAGACCGCCATGCAGACCATCGACGCCGATACCCATCTGATCGAATCCGAGCGTACCTGGGAATTCATCGATAAGGAATTCCTGCGGCACAAGCCGCAGCTGCTGGTGAATTCCGACCCCGGGGCCACAGCCACGCAGCGCGAGTTCTGGCGCATCGACGGTGCGCTGTTCCCGAAGCGATTTTTCGATTTCGACCGCTCCGGCACCACCGAAGAGGCGCGGGAAGCACGCAGCGTCGACGCGCGACTCGCCCACATGACGGAATTGGGCGTGGATGTGCAGGTGCTTTATCCGACCCTCTTCCTCATCCCGATCAGCGGAAAGCCGGAGGTGGAGTTCGCGATCCACACAGCCTATAACCGCTGGGCGGCGGACATCTGCGCGAACAGTCACGGACGCCTGCGCTGGGCGGCTCAGCTCCCTCTGCTTTCGATGGATCGGGCGATCACCGAATTGCGCTGGGCGGTGGAGCACGGCGCCTGTGCCGTGCACATGCGCCCCTACGACGCGAACCGTCCGCCCTCGAGCACCTACTTCTATCCGCTCTACGCGGAGGCTGAGCGGCTTAACGTTCCGATCTGCCTGCATGCGGGCAATGGCAGCACCATCCAGTCTGCCGATCTCGGACCCTATCCGGAATGCGTGTTCCCGTTCGTGAAGCTTGCGCCGATCGGCGCCTTCCATTCCCTGCTGATCAGCGGCACCTGCGCAAAATTTCCAAAGCTGCGCTGGGGCATCATCGAGGTCAGCGCATCATGGATACCCTATCTGTTCCATGACCTGCCGCCGCGCATGAGCCGGCTGCTCGGGCGCAAGCTCGACCCGAGCTACCACCTGCTGCGCGACAACAACGCCTACGTCGGCTGTCAGACCGACGACGACCTGCCCTATGTGCTGAAGTACGCAGGCGAGGAAACCCTGATCATCGGTTCCGACTATGGCCATGCGGACACCTCCAGCGAACTCGAGGCCCTGCGCCACCTGAGCAAGATGAACGAGGTCAGCGAGCGCGCCGCGAACAAGATCCTGTACGACAATCCGAAGCGGCTCTACGCACTCTGACGGTACGGCCTCAGGGCTGCGCGCGCAGGAGACATCACCCGGATAGTCGTCGGGTGAGCCTCGCGCCCGGACTTCACCGGCGATAGGGCTCGATGGTGCGTGCGATCGAGTGGTTCGCCTTTGGACGCTCGGGCGCACCCCGCTCTTCCTGAAGAAACACACATGGAACTCCACGACGACCGAGTTCAATTGCAGACATGGGGGAAGCAGTGAAGAAAATTCGCTTCATCGATACGACCCTGCGCGACGGACAGCAAAGCCTGTGGGCCATGGGCATGCGCACCGGCATGATGCTGCCGGTGGCAAGGAGGCTCGACGACGCCGGATTTGACGCGATGGAGTTCGTGGTGCCGGCCTCCCAGATCAAGAAAATGATCCGCCATCTGGGCGAGGATTTCTGGCAATGGGTACGGCTGGGCGCCGAACGCATTACCCGGACGCCCTTGCGCATGACCGGCGGCTACCGCGGAAGCCTCACCAAGACACCGGAAGCTGCAGGCAGGCTGCTGGTTTCGACCATGGCAAAGTACGGCGTACGTCACGCGCGCGTGTCCTGCCCTTGGAACGACTTCGACGACCTGCGCGAGGAAATCGACGGCATGACCGCCCTCGGCATGACCTCCATCGTCAACATCATCTACTCGGAATCGCCGCGACATACGGATGCCTATTTTGTCGAGCGCGCCAAGGCGGCCGCAGCGCTCAAGCCCTGGCGCATCTGTTTCAAGGACGTCGGAGGTCTGCTCACACCCGACCGCGTGCGCCAGCTGATCCCGAAAGTCAGGCGCGCCGTCGGCAGGATTCCGCTTGAATTCCACGGCCACTGCAACAACGGCCTGGGGCCTGTAAACCTTCTCGAAATGGCGAAAGCGGGCGTCTCCCTGATGCACTGCGCGGTACCCCCGCTCGCCAACGGCTCCTCGCAGCCCTCGGTATTCGCCGCCGTCCGAAACCTGCGCGCACTCGGCTTCGACTGTGATCTCGACGTGGACAGCCTGCTCCCGGTTGCCGCGCACCTTGATGACATTGCACGGCACGAAGGCCTGCCTGTCGGAAGACCGAGCGAATTTGATCAAAGCGTCTACGCCCACCAGGTTCCCGGCGGAATGATCTCCAACATGCGCCACCAGCTGAAGATCATCGGTATGGAGCACCGCATGGACGAGGCGCTTGAGGAATCTGCCCGGGTGCGTGCGGAGTTCGGTTATCCGATCATGGTGACACCGCTGTCCCAGTTCGTCGGCAGCCAGGCCGCGATCAATGTGATGACGGGCGCGCGTTACGGGCAAGTCACGGACGAGGTGATCCAGTACGCCCTCGGTCACTGGGGCCGGGAGGCAACGGTCGTGATGGATCAGGACATCCGGGATCGCATCCTGAATCGTCCGCGCGCCGTGGAACTCGGAAAGCGCACCCAGGAAGAACCGACCCTCGCGGAGTTGCGGCGCAAGGTCGGTGCGCAGTCAAGCGACGAGGACCTGCTGCTGAACATCTATGGCGGCGGCAAAGACGCTGCGGCGATCGCCGCGAAGCTTCCCCGTCCGACCGACTACGTGCCGCGGAATCGTCCGCTGCTCGAGTTGTTGAAAACGCTCACGCAATCGGACCGCCGAGGCACGGTATCGATGACGACGGCAGATTTCTCGCTGACATTGAAGCGCGGCGGCGACGGATCCGTGCAATAGACACGGGGACGCCACCGCGACCTGATCGACTTCCGCCGACGTTCAGGGTTTGCAGCCGAGGCGAGCAGCTTTCGTGTTCTCGAAATAACTGAGATTCCCCGGGCAGCTGACGCGCGCCTCGGGCAGCTTCGTTCCCGGCTTCGCGCTGCAGGTGTAGGCGCCGGTTTTCTTGTTCACGGACTTCTTGTCCAGGCTCCAGCCGACCGGACAGGAGGGTCCGGAGGACATCTTCTCCGCCTTATCCGCGCTCGCGGCAGCGGCGACCTTGAGCACCGCGCTCTTGTTCTCACGTCCGCAACCCGCGCTCATGCCCTGGGTCTTCGGTTCAGCGACGATCGTGTAGTCACCCGCCTTGGCGTAGGTTTTCGTCGTGACGAGGGGTACGTCCTTCGCCTGGTTGATCTTGAAATTCATCGAGCTGCCATCGCCCCAGTTGAGGCGCATGCCGCAGTTCACCCCGCCCTGCACATCGAAATTGACGGTGACCTTCACGGGTTCGCCCGCCTTTGCCTGGGCTGGATCCAGGTTGACACTGTTGATGAACTGCGCCGACACCGACAACGGGAGCATTCCCGCCAGCGTCAGAGTTGCTAGTAAGCGTTTCATGTCTCTCCTCCGATTGGACATCCATCCAAAAAAAAGAGCCCGCACAGGGCGAGCTCTCTTAGTCAGCAGCGCCGTGGCGCGTACCGAAATCAATCCTTCAGCTGACAGAGAAATCCGCCTGCCGCGAAGGCCTTGCCGTCGGCACCCTGCGCCGCCGGGTGGAATCCTATCGGCTTGGCCTTGTCGCCGCAGGTCCGATCGCCGAGTGCCTTCTGTGCCGCGGGCACGGGACCGAACGCGCCCGGACGATCCCACGTCGCGTTGCCGTCCTTGCCAACCGTAAGCTTGGGCGGAACCGCATCCGGCTTGTCGCCGGGTCCGACCGCGCACGATGCAAGGAGCAACCCGGATGCGACAAAAAGCAAAACGCCAGAGCGATTCATGAGGTGATTCCTTTCTTGGAAGAGGTTCAACATCAAGGCGCCGCTATGATAGCGTGCAGACAGCCGATTTAGAAGAGACCTTTGGCAGCAACAGCTTGCCCTCATCCTAAGGGCGTTTGCCGCCGACCCGCTCGATAATTGGTAACATATATGTTACTATTTATCCTCAATCTCCCGATTTTCTCGCCCCTGCCTGCGCCGGCCCGGCGGGCAACCATGCCTTGACCATCCACGGCACGCATCCCCCGATCAGCATCAGAATGATGCCCGCGACCCAGAGTGCCGTCCCGCTGCTCGTCCACTCGGCCAGAAAACCGAAAGCGACCGGCACGACGAGCTGCCCGACGCCCCAGTAGAACGCGGCCGCCGACAAGGCCACCCCGCGCTGTTCCGGTGCACTGTGCCGCGCCGCAATCGCGGGATAGAACGCGCGCAGAAGTCCGAACGTGCCGCCTACCGCAAGCACCACCAGCGCCGCCGGGACAGGTGCGCCGGCTGCAACAGCGGTCCCCAGAGTGAGCAGCCCGGTCAGCACGAGGCCGGTGGTAGCCAGTGCCCGGGTACTGAACATTGCTATGACCGTGCCGAAGCTGAACGCCACTACGACGGTGCCCACCGCGTTCAGCGAGCGCATGCCGCCTATGAATGCCTCTCCGAAACCTACCTCTGCGTAGTAGACGGAGTAGAGGCTGCTGAGCAGTGCCGCGGAAAGCGAGGCGGCGATAGCGATCACGCCAGCGAAGAGTATCGGGCGCGAGCGCAGCATGCCAGGCACGGGCGCGAGCGATGCGCGAAGCGTTCGCACCGAGCCATGCCTTGGAAGTTCCGGCAGCACCAGGACGATGACCATGCCGAGCACGCAGATCAGCGCGCACGTGGCGAATGCGACGTTGAATCCCATCCACGCCGCCTGCACGCCCGCGATCACACCGCCCACCGCGATCCCGCCGGATTCGAACGCAAGCAGCCTGCCCAGCACGGTGCCGGTCTTCGCGGGGAAACTCCGGCTCGCGTAGGACTGCCCGGCCACCCAGTAGACCGAGCGCGAGGCGCCGATAAGAATCTGCCCGAAGATGATGATTGCGTAGGCTGGCGAGAGCATCATGGCCACCACGCCGACCGCGTAGGCGGCAAAGCTGAAGCCGAGCACCACCCGCTCGCCGAATCGATCCGAAAACACGCCGCCGGCAAACTGCAGCAGCACCTGCAGCAGGCCCTGCGCGGAAACCACGATGCCGACCTGTGCGGCGCCGTACTTCAGATCGATAAGGTAGAGCGGTACGAGCGTCGTCCCCATCGACAGGGCCAGGCCGTAGAAGATGCCGGCGAGGTAGACGAGGTTGGTCGGAAAATGCCTTAGATCTTCAGGAATCCGCATGGCTTTCCAGGGAGAGGTGCTGCTTGGGTGAACCGGGCAGCTGTGGCCGGCTGCCCTGTCACGCCCCGGGACCGGAATCGCCCGGGAATGGAATCACTTGCCGGACGGCTCCCACACCCGGCCGATCGCCTGCCCGTTCATCATCCGGCTGCGGTCTGAGGCGAGAAACAGGATCAGTTCGCCCACGTCTTCCGGCGGCTGCCCGGTAGGAAGCTTGGTGGCGCCCGCCTCGCCGTGCGCCGCGCGCAGGGCGTCGGTCATCGGGGTCAGCGTGTTCCCCGGCACCACGGTGTTGGCGCGCACCCCCGTACCCTTGAGTTCATCCGCGAGCGAATAGGTGAAGGACACCATGCCGCCCTTCGACGCTGCATAGTGGGAACCCTGTTTCATGCCCCGGAATGCCTTGCCCGAGGCCACGTTCACGATGCTGCCCGAGCGCCGGGCCAGCATGTCCGGCAGCACGGCCTTGCACATGTAGAAGGTTCCAAACAAATTCACGCGCAGCACGCGCTCCCACTCATCGTCCGGCATCTCCGTAACGCTGTGCAGGCTGACGACTCCCGCGACGTTCACCAGCACGTCGATGCGATCCCAGCTGCGCAGCACCGCGGCAACCGCTTCGCGCACCCGGGCCGGATCGCTGACATCCAGCGTCAGCGCATTCCACCTGCCTCCCGCGGCACTCACCAGGGCACCCGTGCCCTCGAGACCCTGGGCCGACCAGTCGAGCCCCCAGACCTCGGCGCCGTCAGTCGTCATCTGCACCGCGGCGGACCGGGCGATGCCGCTCCCTGCTCCCGTGATGAGAACCCGCTTTCCGTCCAGGTACATCGCGTTCCGGATCTCAGCCATCACTCGTCCAGTCTGATGTTCGCGCTTCGAATGACCTCGGCCCAGATCTCACCTTCCTTGCGCCAGTAACGGTCCGAGTCCTCAAGCGAACGCGGCTCGGGCTCGACGCCCATGCCTGCCACCTTCCTGGAGGCCTCGGGATCGCGCAGCGCCTTTACGAGCGCCGCATTGAGACGCGCCATGATCGGCCTGGGCGTCGCAGCATGGGCGAACACGGATGCCGCGGAATAGGCCGTATACCCAGGCATAATCTCCCCGATCGTCGGCAGGTTCGGCAGCGAGACCATGCGCGATTCGCTGGTCGGGCCGAGCGCCTTCACTTTCCCGGCAGCAACCAGCGCCTTCGTCGCGTCCTCACCCGTGATGCTCAGGTCCACCGTGCCCGCAACCACTGCCGTGCGCGATGGCGCACCGCCCTTGAACGGCACTGCAAGCAGATTGATTCCGGCCCGCTTCTGGAACATTTCCATGGCGAGGTGGTGCATCGTGCCGTTACCCGAGTGGCCGTAGCTGATCTTGCCCGGATTGGCCTTGGCTTCGGCGATGAGCTCGCGCAGCGTCGTGGCCTTGAGCGTCGGACCGCCAACCAGCAGAAAGGGCGCCCGGATGACGGACGAGACGACCGCCAGGTCCTTGTAGGGATCAAAGGGCAGCTTGCGCAGCAAGTGCATGTACACCGCGGAGGAGTGCTCGGCCAGCACCAGAAGATAGCCGTCTGCCGGCCCCTTGGTCACCGCATCCACTGCGAGCGAGCCGCCCGCCCCCGTCTTGTAGTCGACGACCACCGGCTGACCGAGCTCCTGGGACATGATCGGGATCAGGTGCCTGAGCAGCACGTCGTAAAAGCCCGGAGGAAAACCGTCCAGCACGGTGATCGGCTTCGCCGGAAAATTCTGCGCGCCCGCCGTCAACGAAAATCCAGCAAGCGCCAGGCCCAGCACAAAGCGGCGATACGACGTGATTCCCTGCAACATTCCCTTCCTCCCTTAACAGTTTCCTGCGCAATGTCTTGCGAGTGTCGCGCCGATGGTACCAGTGTGTACGCGCGGCATCCAGCGAGGCACTGGACATGCGCCCGGTCTGGATAAGCCTCGATTGAATGGGCTTGGTATGCTGTGTGTCCGTGCGCAACGATTTGAGCGTGGCCCTGGGACCCTTTGAAAGCAATCCACCCTCATGATCTTTCGTCAGCTGTTCGACCCACAGTCCTCCACCTACACCTACCTGTTGGCCGACCCCGTCAGCCGGGAGGCCGTGCTGATCGATCCGGTGATCGAACACGTACTGCGCGATGCCGCATTGATCGAAGAGCTCGGCCTGAAGCTCGCATGCACGCTCGAAACGCATGTGCACGCCGATCATGTCACGGGCGCCTGGCTGTTGAAGGAACGGCTCGGATCCGCGATCGCGATCGCAATGGCCAGCAATGCGGTGGGCGCTGATCGCCATCTGGCCGATGGCGACAGCGTCTCGTTCGGCAAGCGCCAGCTCGAAGCGCTCGGGACACCCGGGCACACCAACGGATGCATGAGCTATGTGCTGGATGACAGGTCGATGGTGTTCACCGGAGACACGCTCCTGATCCGGGGCTGCGGTCGTACCGATTTCCAGCAAGGCGATGCCCGTCGCCTGTTCAGATCCGTACGGGATCGTCTGTTCTCGCTGCCGGAAACCTGTCTCGTCTATCCTGGGCACGACTATCGCGGCTTGACCGCATCCAGCGTGGCCGAGGAACGCATGTACAACCCGCGGCTCGGTGAATCGGTCGGAGAAGCCGATTTCGTCGGTTACATGAACCATCTCGGACTCGCCCACCCGAAGCTTATCCAGCTTGCAGTCCCTGCGAATCTGCGCTGCGGCAGGCCCGAGAACGACGCCACGATCGAAAAGCAGGATTGGGCGCCGCTCTCCTACACTTTCGCAGGCATCTGGGAAATACAGCCCAATGTGCTCGAAGAGAATCTCGGACGTTTCCAGGTGGTGGACGTGCGCGAGCCGGATGAGTTCACCGGTTCGTTCGGCCACATTGCCGGCGCAAAGTTGATCCCGCTCGGGTCTCTGAAAGCCGAAGCGCGGAATCTTTCCAAAGAGCTGCCGATTGTCGTGGTGTGCCGCTCGGGCGCCCGATCCGCCCAGGCCGCCGTGATCCTCCGGAACGAGGGCTACACCCGTCTAGCGAATCTCGCCGGCGGCATGATCCGCTGGCGCTCGCAGCGCTACCCCGTGGAAGGGGGCAAGGACTAGCCGGGCGCAGGCCCCGAGTCCGGGGCGCTCGCGCTCCGCCGCGATGCGCTCGCTGACGATCCGGCGGCCGTGCCTCAGAGCCCTTTGATAAAGGCGCTCAGAACGGCGTTGAATTTCTCGGGATGTTCCCGGTACACGTAGTGCCCCGACTGATTGAAGATGTGCATCTGCGCATTGCGGACATTCGGCAGTATCAGATGCATGGCGGGAATTCCGCACTCATCCATCGGTGCTCCCTGGTCCTCATAGGCCCAGATCACCAGCACGGGCATGTCCTTCAGATCGCCGCGCGCGATCCAGGCCTTGGTTTCCCGCTGCCGCGCGATATGGTCGGCCTGCCACACCGGGCGCGTGGCGAGGTTGGTCTCGATCGCCTCCCGGTACTTCGGCGAGGTCACGAAACTCATCACGTCGTCCAGCCAACCCTGGGAGACGATCGTGCCCGCATACGAGCTGTTGACCATGTAGAACTCGTGCTTCTGCCTCGGATCCGTGATGTGGGCCGCCTTGCGCTCGAGTTCAGCATAGAAGGGCGCGGCCTCGTGCATGATGGAGCCACTGTCGACGATGATCAGCGACTTGACGAGCTCCGGGCTTTCGAGCGCGACTCTTACTGCGCCGTAGCCGCCCCGGGAATGTCCCGCGATGTGCGCCCTCTCCAGACCGACCGCCTTCATGAAGTCGCGGATATGCTGGACACCGGTCGCGAAGATGTAGTCCGCGGGCGATCCGGGATTGTCCGTATGACCCTGGGCGATCTTGTCCACGGCAAACACATGGAAGTCCCGGGCGAGACCCTCGAAGTTCCGGTCCCAGTCCGTTGCGCAATTCCAGGTCCCGAACTGGCCGCCGTGCAGCAGCAGCAGCGGCTCGCCCTCGCCCGCCTCGAAGTAGCGCGTGCGTATGCCCTTCACGTCGATGAACTTCGGATTCTTCACGAGGCCTCCTCCCGGTCACGATCGGCGATGTTACACCGCTGGCGCATCTGCATTTCCAGGGCCGGAACGCCGCAGCAGACGGGGCATGCTAGGATTTCCCGCAAAACGTGGTTCTCTTTGATTTCTTGGGAGATGGGAAATGCGCGCCAGGATCTGCTCCACCGCTGTATCGATAGCATGTGCCGGGGCGCTTGCCCTCTGCGCGGCCCTGCCTGCCGCAGCCCAGCAGTATCCGACCAAGCCGGTCACGTTGATCTCGCTCGGTGCGCCGGGCGGCGGCTTCGACTTCATGCTGCGCGCCTTCCTGCCCGAGCTCGCCACCCGCTGGAAGAACACGCCGCTCATCGACTACCGCCCTGGCGCGGCAGGCCTCGTGGCGGCGCTCACGCTGGCACGCGCCGAACCCGACGGCTACACCATGATGCTGCATACCGATTCGCTCTACGTGTACAACAATTTCAACAAGACCGCGCCGGACGCGGAAAAGCAGTTCATTCCGGTGACGGTTGTCGCCAACCAGGTCAATGCCTGTATCGCGCACCCCTCGACGGGCGTGAAGTCGATGGCCGAGTTTGTCGCGCTGACAAAAGCCAATCCCGGAAAGCTCAATATCGCGAGCTTCACGTCATCGCTGTCCGAACTGATGATGCGACGCCTCGTCAGCGTGACGGGCATGCAGGCGACCATCATCCCGTCCTACAACACGACCGCCAACCAGGTGCGCGCGGTGCTCTCCAACGAAACCCAGTTCAGCTGTGTTTCACCCGCCGGCATCGTCGAGCAGGTCAAGGCGGGGCAGCTCGTTCCGCTTGCCACCACCGGACGCGAGCGCAGCAGCGTGCTGCCGGATACCCCGACCATGCGCTCGCTCGGCTACGACTACCTGTGGGAGCAGTGGTACGCGATCTTCGTCCCGGTTGGAACGCCCAGGGACATCATCGCCAAGCTCAAGCAGGATTTTTCCGAAGCCACGCGCACGCCCGGCGTTTCCGCGCAACTCAGAAAGGCCGGCTACGACCCCGAGACCCGCGCCCCCGATGAAACCGTTGCCGGAATCAATGAGGCCGTCAAGATCTACAAGGCGCTCGCGAAAGAACACGGCGTGAAGCCGCAGTAGCGAGCCGACCCTACTGCGAGGTCAGCCCCAGGCGACGGATCAAGTCAGGCCAGATCGCAAGCTCGGCCTGCCAGAACTGGTTGGTCTCATCCAGGCTCGCGGCATGCGCATCGACGCCGAGTTCGGCAAATCGCTTGACGACCTCCGGGCTGCGGATCGATTTCGATATCGCTGCATTCAGCTTCAGAAGGATGTCGCGCGGCGTGCCGGCAGGAGCCCAGACGCCGGTCCAGGTCGGCGCGTCGTACTTCGGTGCCGCGTCGGCAAGCGAGGGAACCTCCGGAAACAACGACAGCCGGGCCCGCGACGTGACGCCGATCGGCCTCAGCTTTCCGCTCTTGATCTGCCCGACGATGCTGTTTGCACCGACGACCACGCCGTCGATCTGCCCGCCCAGCGCATCCGGCACCGACGCACCCGCTCCCTTGTAGTGCACGATGCGGAAGTCCAGACCGGATCTCAGCTTGAAGAGCTCGAGGGACAGATGGTGCTGGGATCCCGCCCCCGAATCGCCAAACACCACCGCACCCGGGTTGGCCTTCACATGATCAACCATCTCCTTGAGATTGGAGAACTTCGCAGCCGGCCCCACCACGAGCATCATGCCCGCCTTCAGCAGCATGGCCACGCCGGTCAGTTCCTTCACCGGATCGTAGGGCATTTCCTTCATGAGACCGATGGCATTCACCGTCGCACCGGGATCCGACACCAGCAGCGTGTAGCCATCAGGTGGTGCCTTGGCGACGACATTGGCACCGACCGTACCGCCCGCGCCGGGTCGGTTCTCGATCACGATCTGCTGCCCGAGGTCTGCGACCACGCCGGGCGTGAAGGCGCGAACGATGTTATCCAGCCCCCCTGCGGCGAAGGGAACGACCATCTTGATCGGCTTGTTCGGAAACGCCTGCGCATTCGCGTTCGCGCCCAGAATCGCGCAACCCAGACCGAAAACGCTCGTGCACAGCATTGCGACGGACGATGATTTCAAGCTGCCTCCTGGTTCAGATTTGTTTCGATGGAGTACCGGCGCACCTCAAGCGGTCTCGCCGGCCTTCTCGAGCTTCGGTATTTCGTAGGTTGCCGAGGCCTGCGCGCCCGCGAGCGAGTAGTTCACATGGCGCTCGGTCGGGATGTCGATCCACGGCGTGTTTTCCGCCGGATCTCGCACGACACCGAAAGGATCCTCACCGCGCTCCACCTTCTCCAGTTGCTGCAGCAGCGCGCGCCGGTACATCACCAGCCCGCGATCCGAGGTGCCGAGATTCTCCGCGCTGTGGTCGGTGATCGGTCCCTGGGTGATCATCGCCATCATGTCCTGGGCATTGATCATCGCCGGATCGTATTTGCCGTTCGCATCGGTCCAGGGGTTCTCCCACAGCGGCACTTCCTTGCGCGGCGTCGCGCCCGGCGCAACCTGGCGGCTGTTCACCCAGTAGATGTTGGTATGCGTGTCGTCCACCGGCACACGGATCTGGCCCTGCACCCAGCCCGGCACCGGATAGGGCACGATGGCCGTGCCCGGGAACAGCACCGGGTGCCCGACCGTCCACTCCTCCGAATCCTCGCTGTCGCCTTCCCAGAGACGCTTCTTCACGATGCCGAAACGGAATACCTCGAAGTCGATCTTGGCATGCTTGCGCTGCTGCACGGGCGGCATGCCCTTGCGCTTGTGCACATGGTTCGTATACATCATGTGCATGAACTCGATGTGGTAGGGGTCCACGTTGTTCTCCGCACACTGCAGCCAGTTGCAGGGCACGCGGCTGATGCCGACGTCGTGCTCGCAGTCCTCGCGCACCAGATATTCGAAGCGCGGCAACAGCGGAATCGGCGCCTTGCCGAGATAGGCCCAGACCATCCCCGTCATGACCTGCACCGGGTAGGACTTCAGGCTGATCCGGTTCTTGAGCGTGCTGTCGGCAGGTTCGGCAGGCGTATCCACGCAGCGCCCTGCGGTATCGTATTTCCACGCGTGATACGCGCAGCGCAAGCCGTTGCCTTCGATGAATCCCATGCCGAGTGACACGCCCCGGTGCGGACAGCGCTCGGACACGAGTCCGATATTGCCATCCTCGCCACGGAACAGAACGAGCTTCTCGCCGAGCAGGGTCACCGGTATCACCGGTTCCTTGTCCAGTTCCACCAGAGCAGCCACCGGATGCCAGAAATAGCGCATGTAGTTGCCTCCGGGCGTGCCCGGACCGACCTGCGTCAGACGCTCCCAACGATCATCCTGACTCATCTCGCTCTCCCTCTCTGCTCGTGGAATGCCGGGCCGGCGACCGCCAACCTGTACCGGACGTCAGGTTACCTGCTGGCGGCGGGTGCGTACAACCCGAGGCTGAACGTATCGCCCGCGAAAAATTAGCGCACTGCGGCAAGGCTGGCGTCAGCTAGCAAGCTCCCTGCGCCACCATAATCAAGGCTCCATCCCCACCAAGGTACGCCGCCATGACCAGATCCTTCAGCCTGCGCGCAATCGGGTCCGCCATCCTGCTGCAACTCATCGCGCTGAGCGCCTATGCCGTGGACGCCGAGCCGCCGGTCGACAAGGCGAGCCCGGGCTTCACCATCGCCATCCTGATCGTCATGGTGCTCATGATCGTCGCACCGCTGGTGTGGTGGGCGATGCGGGAACTGAAAGCGAAGAAGAAATAGCACTGGCCGCCTGACGGCAGTACGCCCGTCAGGCCGGCGCGTACGAACGAAACCGCGTCGGCACCCGCCGGATATCCTTGATCAGATCCGGCGGAAGCTGCGCCGGCACCAGGCTGTTCGCGCTGGCGAACAGCGAATCGACCACACCCCCGAAGCGCCCGGCGATGACCTTTTCGATCTGGTCATGCCGGCCGACTGCCGCAAACAGGTGAACCACGTCGTCCGGCACCTCGGCGGCCATCGCCTCCCAGCGGCCTTCACGCGTCATGCGGTTGAGTTTCTCGCCCAGATCCTGCAGGCCGTGCACCGCGAGCACCGGCCAGTAGGCCTGGGTCGAGCCATAGAACGCAACGCGCTGGCGGATCCACTCGAACTGTTCTGCAACCGCCGCATCGTCAGGTCCGGTGCAGAGAAAGCCGCCGCCGCTGATTTCATAGTGCTCACGCAGGCGGCCGGATTTCACGAGCGCTTCATTCACGACCGGCAACACCGCCTCTTCCAGATAATTGCGCGTGGCGAAGAAATGCAGCTTCACACCGTCGCAGGCGTCAGCCGCAACCTTGATCATCGCCGGACCCACTGCAGCAATCGTGATCGCCGGTATGTTGGCGGTAATCGGCTCGGGCACGAAGTTCGGCGTCATCAGCGTAAAGCGATAGTGTTCGCCTTCATAGCGCAGCGGCGTTCCATTCTTCCAGCAGCGCCAGATCGCCCGCAGTGATTCGACATATTCGCGCATGCGCGGTGCCGGCGCTGACCAGGGCACCGAGAAGCGGCGTTCGTTGTGCGCCTTCACCTGCGGACCGAGCCCGAGCACAAACCGGCCTGCGCTGGCCGATGCGAGATCCCAGCCTATATTGGCCACAGTCATCGGCGAGCGTGCAAACGCGATTGCTATCGCCGTGTGCAACTCGACGCGTGTAGTGGCCACCGCCGCCACGGCCAGCGGCAGAAACGCATCATGACGGTTTTCCATCGACGCCACGCCGTCGTAACCGTCGCGCTCGTAAGCCGCCGCAATCGATCCGACGCTCCGCAGGTCTTCGCTCGGCAGGGTGTTGAATATACGCATGGGCTGATCAGGAAAATTCGAGAGGCAGCGAGTATAGGGGACACATCAGGCACGGGGAAAACAGCGCGTTCTCGCTGATTCCTCACCTCGGCGTCGGGATGACGCCGCCTCAGGCCGGCTCGCTGCGGCGTAGCCTGAGCGCGAAGTCCCGCAGGGGTGCGAGTTCGCTCTTTCCCGCGCGTTCGCACCAGTCACGCAGCATCGCCATCAATTGCTCTGAACTGAGTGCAGAGCGCTCCCACAGCGCGGTGAGTTCCCTGCGCATCGCGTAAGCGGTGCCGATCGCGCCGTTTTGCTGTGCGAGTGCTTCCAAATGCGCACGCTGCTCCGGGGACATGTCTACCGCGTCCTTCATCAGCCAGACGACGCACTGCTCGGGCGCGACTCGATTCTCCGGCGCGCGGTCGCCATACAGCTGACGCAGCTCATGCGTGACCGTCGGTCGCAGCGCCGCACCGTAGCGCGCCGCCCATTCGAAGCGATTGGACAGCAGCGCCTGCAGCGTGGCCGCATCGACCGCGGCTTTCTCGGGTATCTCGCGCATCTTCGGCGGTACGCGATGCACCTTCGCGAGTCCGAAGAAACGCAGCAGGCAGATATAGAACCAGCCGATGTCGAATTCGAACCATCGCGTGGAAAGCTTGGCCGAGGTCGCGTAGGCATGATGATTGTTATGCAGTTCCTCGCCTGCGATCAGGATGCCCCAGGGCAGCAGATTGGTGCTCTGGTCCGGCACTTCGTAGTTGCGATAGCCGCGAAAATGCGCGAGCCCGTTTATCACCCCGGCCGCAAAGAACGGCGTCCAGACCATCTGGATCGCCCACATCCACACGCCGTTCGGCCCGAACAGCAGGATATCGAGGACCATCATGGTTCCGATGCCGAGCTTGCTGTGGCTGCTGTAGAGCTTGCGCTCGATCCAGTCGTCCGGACAGCCATGCCCGTAGCGCGCGATCGTCGCGGGAACGGCAGCTTCCTTGCGGTACAGCTCGGCCCCGCGCCACAGGACCGTGTCGATCCCGAAGATCCAGGGGCTGTGCGGGTCCTCCGGACTTTCGCAGTGCGCATGATGCTTGCGGTGTACGGCCGCCCACTGACGCGTCACCATGCCCGTGGCCAGCCAGAGCCAGAGGCGGAAGAAATGGCTGGCGATGGGGTGCAGATCCAGGGCGCGGTGCGCCTGATGGCGGTGAAGATAGATGGTCACCGCAATCATGGATACATGCGTGACGCCGAGCACTACGAGGGGGTACCCCCACCAGGGAAGATCGATCAGTCCGTTCATGGGCGGCATGGTACATGGTCCTCGCGTAGAAATCGGCCGATGCCGTGACTCGTATTGCCTGTCCGAGTCCACACCAGGCAGCCCCGACGGCCCGGCGTAACGCCGCACATCGAGTGCTATAGTCGCCCGCCTGAGCTGCTCTACTCACTGATGCGGCATGTAACGCGTGCTCCGCGATTTGCACGCCGCACTCGGAATTTCGAGATTCGACCGATGAACTGGATACGATGCGACCGGAGGCCATGGTGAGCGCGTCTGAAAAAATCACGCCCGCCGCGCTGGCGGGCATCCGCGTGCTGGATCTCGGCACGCTCTTCGCAGGCCCGATGACGGCAACCCTGCTCGGCGAGTTCGGGGCCGATGTCATCAAGTTCGAGCAGCCCGGGGTTGGAGAGCCGCTGCGCGGATGGTCATCCGGGCACAAGGGCCATTCCGCCATCTGGGCGCAGGAAGGCCGCAACAAGCGATCAGTCACCTGCGACCTGCGGCAACCGGAAGGCCAGGATCTCGTTCGCCGGTTGGTGGCGCAGAGCGACATCGTTGTCGAGAACTATCGTCCGGGCACGCTCGAACGCTGGCAGCTCGGCTACGAAGCGCTGTGCGCGGTGAAACCGGACATCATCATGGTGCGCGTCACAGGCTACGGCCAGACCGGTCCGAACGCGAAGAAGCCGGGGTTCGCACGCGTCGCCCAGGCCTACAGCGGGCTCATCCACATGACAGGCGAGCCGGGCGGTGCACCGCTGACACCCGGTTCCCCGACGCTCTCCGACTACATCACCCCCGTCTTCGCGGCCTTCGGCGCGATGATGGCCCTGCGCCATCGGGACAAGACCGGCGAAGGACAGGTGGTGGACATGGCGCTCTATGAAGCCACGTTCCGGATACTCGACACGCTGACGGTGGACTATGCCTCCAGCGGCACCATCCGGGGTCCTGCCGGACGGGCGGGCGCGCCCTACGCCGCACCGCACGGGCAGTTCCGCTGCAAGGACGGCAGCTGGGTCGCCATCGCCTGCACGGGAGACCGGATGTGGCAACGCTTCTGCAAGGCGGTCGGCCGGGACGAGCTCGCGGTCGACGTACGCTACGCGACCGTCATGGCAAGAGTCGAGCGCCGTACCGAACTGGAAGAACTGGTGGACGGCATGACGGCCGCCTACACCCGCGAAGAACTGCTCGCGCTGCTGGATGCGGAAGGAGTCGTCGCGGGTCCCGTCAACAGCATCGAGGACATCTTCCAGGATCCGCACTACTGGGCGCGCGAGATGCTCGTGAAAGTCACGGATCCGCTGTATGGCGAGCTGGTCATGCCCGGCATCGTCCCGAAACTGTCGCGCACACCGGGCCGCATCGACCACCTCGGTCCTTCGAAGGCGGGCGAACACAACGACGCGGTGTATGGCGAACTGCTCGGCCTGACCCGCGACGAACTGGCTGCATTGCAGGCAAAGAAAGTGATCTGAACGAAAAGAGGTGATCCATGGTCAGACTGCGGCGTTCGATGCTGTTTCTTCCCGGTAACAACGAGCGGTTTCTCGCGAGTGCCCTCGGAACCCGTGCGGATGCACTGATCCTCGATCTGGAAGACGCGGTATTGCCCGAGCACAAGCCCGAGGCCCGCGCGATAGTCGAGCATGCACTGCGTACCGTCGACTTCGGCGCCAAGGAGCGCGTCGTCCGGGTGAACGGCATCACGACGCAGTGGGGCGCGGATGATCTGCGCGCAGCGGTCGCCGGCCGTGCCGACCTTGTTCTGATTCCCAAGGCCGACGGTGAGCATGTCATTGCTGAAGTCGAGGCCATCGTCGGCGAAGCCGAGGAACGTGCCGGAGCACTCCCCGGCTCCACCCGGCTGATGTGCCTGATCGAAACGCCGATGGGCGTCATCAACGTCGAGCGCACGGTGTTTGCCAGCCCCCGCATCGAAGCCCTCGGCTTTGGCGGCGGCGACTATGGCCTGGCCACGCGCGTGCGCGCGACGCCGGACGAAATGCCCTACCTCTATCCCGAGAGCCGGATCATGCTGGCCGCGCGTGCCGCCGGAAAAATGGCCATCGGCACGCCCTACGCGCGGAACATTCCGGATCTTGAAGGCCTCGCCCGGCAGGCGAAGCGGCAGCGCGACCTGGGCCTGGACGGCAAGTTCATCATCCATCCCACGCATGTGGACCTCGCCAACGCTGCCTTCACGCCCGACGCGGACGAGATCGCGGCCGCGCGGAAGATCGTAGCCGCCTACCGGGCTGCGGGCAGAGGTGCCATCAACGTGGACGGAAAACTCGTGGAGCACCTGCACGTCACCGAGGCCGAGCGCGCGCTGGAGATCGCGCGCGCGGCCGGTGCGATCGAGCAGGCTCAGTAGTCGTCCCGTTAGCCAGGCCGGACTTACCCCTTGCAGATCCGCTTTCTCTTCGCGCTCCAGTACCTGTCGTTCAGCACGATGATGGCAGCACGCATCGCGTACTCGCTGATGGCGCTGCACCTCGGTGCGAACGCGTTCGAGCTTGGCGTACTCGCGGCGGTGTTCCAGATGCCGTCGCTCCTTTTTTCCTACACCGCCGGAGTTCTGGCGGACCGGCTGAGAACGCGTGCGATTCTCGCCGCCAGCACCGCTTGCGGGGGGCTCGGGATCGCTCTCGCCTGGGCATGGCCCGGCATGCCTGCGCTCTACGTCGCCTCCGTCCTGGGCGGACTGTGGTCCACGTTCTCCGTGGTGGTAATTCAGAAAGCGATCGGCGGCATGAGTACGCCCGACACGCTGACGCGCAACTACAGCAACCAGGGCATGTTCGCTTCGCTCGCCGGCATGACCGGCCCGCTGCTTGCCGGCTATGCGATCGAGCATGTCGGGTATGTGAACGGCCTGCTGGTCCTCCTGCCATTGGTGCTGTTGGTGGCGATCATGCTCGTCGCGGCCCGGCGCACGCAGACGGGAACCTCACAAAAGGCGAAGGATGCGAGCCAAGGCGGCTCGCTGAACGATCCGGCGCTGCGCAACATCCTCGTGATCAGCGGCATGATGCAGCTTGCCGCCGAGCTCTACCCGTTCTATCTGCCGCTCTATGGGCACAGCATCGGCCTGTCGGCGTCCACCATCGGCATCGCGATCTCCAGCGCCTATGTGACCGCGTTCGCGGCTCGTGCGCTCCTGCCGCGGCTGGCGGGTCGTTTCCGCGAAGAGCGGCTGCTAGCCGGGGCGGCCGGCCTCTCGATGGTGGCGTTCGCGCTGCTGCCCTTCGCCGCGAACGCCGGTGCGCTGGTGGCGGTGTCCCTGTTGCAGGGGATCGGTCAGGCGATCGCAGCGCCGCTGGTGCTGATCCTGATCTACCGGGGGGTGCCCAAGGAGCGTGCCGGAGCGGCGATCGGGATGCGCCTCGCGGCGAACAGCGCCATGCGCGTCGCGGGGCCGCCGGCCTTCGGCGCACTCGCCGGACCGCTCGGCCTGATCGGCACCATTTTCCTGACGTCAGCGGTGGTCGGCCTTACCGGCCTCGGCATCCTGCGCGCCTCGGGAGCTCGGCGGCCCGGTCAGACGTCCGGGTAGATAACGCAGGGCAGAAACGACAAGGGCCCAGGTTTCCCTGAGCCCTTGTTTGATACTGGCGCGCCCGGCAGGATTTGAACCCACGACCCCTTGGTTCGTAGCCAAGTACTCTATCCAGCTGAGCTACGGGCGCGAAGGCGGCGAATTATAGCAAAACCTGCGCCCTGCTCCCTCAGGCGGTGCCGGGCAGCGCCGGGGTCGATGCCGGTGCCCGCCGGTGCAGGGTGGCCTGCTCGTAGGCATAGGCGTAGCGGATGACGGTTTCGTCTTCGCAGGGCCGCCCGAGGAAGGAAATGCCGACCGGCAGATCGTCGGTGGTGTAGCCAGCAGGCACGCTGATGCAGGGCACGTAGGCGAGATAGGTGTTGATGAAGGTCGCCCCCTTGGAACTCTTGTAGGGCGGCGTCAGGCCGTCCGCGATGAGGGTCGGCTGATGCTCGACGGTCCGGTGCACGATCGCGTCCAGCCGATGATCGGCCATGGCCTTCATCAGATTGAAGTTGAGCTGCTCGCGTGCGTTGATCTCGTCCAGGCTCGGCTCGGGCAGTTCGCTCCTCACCGACCCCATGCACTGATAGCCCGGCGTCTCGATCAGCGCCTTGAGCGACGGAAATGGCATCTTCCGGTTGCGGCCGTAGAACACGTCCCAGGCCGCCTGCGCACCGCCCCGGTCACCATTGCGCCGCTTCGAGAGCAGCAGGGCAAGATCCGGAATGAGGAGGGGGTCAACCACCGTCGCACCGGCACGCGCGAGATCGTAGACCGCGCGCTCGAACACGGCCTCCACCTTGCGGTAGTCGTCCGAACCGGGTTCGGAGCTCACACCGATCGGCTCGCGAATGATTCCGATGCGCGCGCCCTTCAGTCCGGTGAGGCTGAGACTGGAGGTGAACGATCCCGGCACTCGGCCCACGCTGATTGCAGTCATCGGGTCTTCCGGATCGTAGCCGGCGATGACGCCCAGCATCGTGGCGACATCCTTCACCGTGCGCCCCATCGGACCGAGCTGACCTGCGAGGGCCGGCCAGCCCGCCATCGCGCCTGAACGACTCACCACGCCGCCCGACGCGCGCATGCCGACGATGCCGTTCCAGGCCGAAGGCCGGCGGATCGAGGCGAAACCTTCCTGGCCGAGTGCGATCGCCGCAAAGTTCGCCGAGATCGACGCGCCCGAGCCACCGGACGATCCCCCCGCCGTGCGATCCAGCGCATAGGGGTTCTTCGTCGAGCCGAACAGCGTGCCGTGCGTATCGCCGCCGCCCAGTTCACCGAGCGTCGCCTTGCCGAGAATGATCGCGCCCGCGGCGCGCATACGCTCGATCACGAAGGCATCGCGATCCGGATGGAAATCCTTCAGCAGCACCGAGCCGAGCGTGGTCGGCATGCCGAGCGCATCCACCTGATCCTTCACGAGCACCGGTACGCCATGCATCGCCCCGACCGGCCCGCCGGCGGCCAGGCTCGCGTCCAGCCGATCGGCCTCCTCGAGCGCGCGCGGATTGATATTGATCACCGAGTTGATCGCCGGCCCCGCGCGATCCAGCTTCTCGATGCGATCGAGATAGGCCTGCACCAGCTCGCGCGCCGAGATCTCGCGCCTCACCTGCGCCTGCCGGATATCCTCCAGCGTGGCCTCGATCAACCTGAAACCGCCTGTCGTGGTCATGATCTGCATCGTCTCCGTTTCAGTCCGTGCCCGGCAGAGCCGGGGTGGAGGACGGCGCGCGCCGGTGCAGCGTCGCCTGCTCGTAGGCATAGGCGTAGCGCAGCATCTGCGCATCGCTGTAGGGGCGCCCGAGGAAAGTGATCCCTGCGGGCAGCCCGTCCGTCGTGAATCCCGCAGGCACCGTAACCGACGGCACGTAGCAGAGGAAAGTGTTCACGTGGATCGCGCCCTTCACGTTCACGTAGGGCGGGTTCACACCGTCCTTGATGAAGGTGGGCTGGTGCTCGACCGTCCGGTGCACGATCGCATCGAGACGGTGATCCGCCATCAGCTTCAGCAGATTGAACATGAGCTGCTCGGCTGCATTCAGCTGCTCGATGTCCGGACCCGGTAGCGAGGCTTTCACCTCGCTCATCGGCCGGTAGCCCGGTATATCCAGCAGCTGCTGCATGGTCTCGTAGGGCTTCTTCCGGTTCTTGCCGTAGTAGTGATTCCAGGCGGCATCCGACCCGCCGCGGTCCGCATGGGTACGCTTGGCGATGAGTTCGTTCACCTGCGGGATGGCGACCGGATCGACCAGCACGGCGCCCGCCCGCGCGAGTTCCTGCACCGCGCGCTCGAACACCTGCTCGACCTTGCGATAGTCGTCCGAGCCCGGCTCGGAGCCTCGCCCCATCGATTCGCGAATGATGCCGATGCGCGCGCCTTTCAGCGCAGCCGGATCCAGTCCGGCGGTGAAGGACCCCGGTACCCTGCCAACACCGAGCGCCGTCTGCGGATCCTCCGGATCGTAACCCGCGATCACACCAAGCACCGTGGCGACATCCCCTACGCTACGGCCCATCGGGCCGAGCTGTCCGGCGATCATCGGCCAGCCGGCAAAGCTGCCGGTGCGGCTCACCACGCCACCCGAGGCGCGCATGCCGACGATGCCGTTCCAGGCCGAAGGCCTGCGGATCGAGGCAAACCCTTCCTGGCCGAGCGCCACTGCGCCGAAGTTCGACGAGATGCTGGCGCCCGAACCGCCCGAAGAGCCACCCGCCGTGCGATCGAGCGCATAGGGGTTCTTCGTCGAGCCGAACAGCGTGCCGTGCGTATCGCCGCCGCCGAGTTCACCGAGCGTGCTTTTTGCCAAGATTATTGCGCCTGCGGCGCGCATGCGTGCCACCACATGCGCGTCATGATCCGGGTGAAAATCCTTCAGGTACTTCGAGCCCATCGTGGTCGGCGTGCCGCGCGCGTCGATCTGGTCTTTCAGAATCACCGGTACGCCATGCAGCGGTCCGACGAGGCCGCCGCCCGCCAGCGCGGCGTCGAGACGATCCGCCTCCTCCAGCGCCTGTTCGCTCACGGTGATGATCGAATTGATCGTCGGCCCGGCGCGATCCAGCGCCTCGATGCGCCGCACATAGGCCGCAACGAGTTCGCGCGCCGACAACTGCTTCGTCACATAGGCCTGACGGATATCCTCGATCGTCGCTTCGAGCAGCCGGAATGGCCGCTTGCCCTGCGCTGTGGTGCTCATCGTTCCCCTCCTCCTCGATTACAGCTGCCTGATCAGACCACCATCGACCCGCCGTCGACCGAAATGATCTGCCCCGTGATATGGCTGGATGCGTCGGATGAGAGCAGCACCGCGATCCCCTTCAGGTCGTCGTCCTCTCCGAGACGCTGGTTCGGCGTCGCCGCGCTGAGCGCCGGTCGCACCTTCTCCACGAATGCGCCCGTCATCTTCGACGGGAACAGGCCCGGCGCAATCGCATTGACCGTGATGCCGTGCACGCCCCATTCGGTCGCCAGCACGCGCGTAAAGTTCACCACCGCGCCCTTGCTGGTGTTGTAGGCCACCGACTTGTTCGCGCCGATACGGTTGCCGCGCAGTCCCTGGGTGGACGCCACATTGATGATGCGGCCGTAGTGCTGCGGAATCATGCAGTGCTTCCCGACCGCCTGCGTGACCAGAAAGGTGCCGGTGACGTTCACGTCCATCACGTGATTCCAAAGCTCGAGGCTGTGGTCCTCGGCCGACTCGCGGCCGATCGTGCCCGCATTGTTCACCAAGATATCGATGCGGCCATAGTGTTGTGCGACGGCACGCACCATGGGCTCGATCGTCTCGTGCCGGCCGATGTCGCAGATCTCGGTATGGCAGTCGATGCCCGCGGCGCCGAGCGACTGCTTCGCGCTCGCAAGCTCGTCCGCGCTGCGTGCCGTGATCGCCACCTTCGCACCCATCTCGCCAAGCGCCGAGGCCATGGCGTACCCAAGGCCGCGCGAGCCGCCCGTCACGAGCGCAACCCTGCCTGTCAGATCGAGCAGCTTCTTTACGTTCATCGTGTACTCCTGCGGTGGCGCAGTGCGTGTCTCAGGGAAGAACCTTCACATCCTTCACGACATCGAGCGTATAGCCCTTGCGATAGTCCACGCCGGGCTTCACGAGCTTCGCGCCCTGCATGAATTCGAAAGTCTGCTTCCAGCGCGCGTCCGTCATCGTCATGATGCCCCGGGTCTTGGCATCCCCGCCCGTCACGAGCTCGTACTCCTTCATCTTCGCGACGCCGTAGGCCAGCAGTTCCTCGCTCATCTCCGGGTTCTCCTTGCGGATGAGCGCGTTGCCCGGGGCCGGATTGGCCAGATAGCGCTTCCAGCCTTCGGCACTCGCCTGCACGAACTTCTTCACGAGATCCGGCTTCTCCTTCAGCGTCTTCAGCGTCACGATCACGGTCTCCGCATACGGCGGATAGCCGCTGTCGGCGAGCAGGAACACCACCGGCTTCACGCCGCCCTTTTCGATCGTAAAAGGCTCCGAGGTCACATAGCCTTGCTGGGCGATGTTCTTGTCGACCAGGAACTGCTGCACGCTGAACGAATAGGGCCGCTTCTGCGCATCGGTATAGCCGTACTTCGCCTTGAGCCAGGGCCAGAAGGTGGTTTCGCTCGCCTGCCCGATCAGCAGCGTGCGGGTCTTCAGGTCGGCGAGCGTCTTCACCCCCGGGTGCGCGATGAGCACCGCCGGATCCTTCTGGAAGGTCGCTGCCACCGTGATCGCGGGCAGGCCCTGCTCCACGGCGCTGATCTGCTGCAGGTCGTAGCCCATCACCGCATCGGCCTTGCCGCCGAGCAGCAGCTGCATCACATTGATCTGCGGCCCGCCCCCCTTGATTTCCGCATCCAGACCGTACTTGCGATAGATGCCTTCGGCCGCGGCCTGGAAGAAGCCGCCATGCTCGGCCTCGGCAAGCCAGTTCGCGTAGAACGTGAATTTCGGCAGCGGCTGCGGCGCGCCCTTCGGTTCGGCCGCCTGCAGTGGGGCGGCCAGGGCGAGTGCTGCGATTACTGCGAGTCGGGAAAATGCCTGCTTCATGCTTGTCTCTCCATGTCGAATCCGGAAATCATCAGGGTTCGCTCCTTAGTTCGCTCTCGTGCCAGCGTCGCAGCGCAAGATGCGCGAGGACCGAAACGAGGAAGAAGATCGCCACCCCTGCCAGCGTAATCAGCAGCAGCGCCGCAAACAGACGCGGAATGTTGAGCTGCAGACCGGCGAGAAGAATCTGGTAGGCCAGGCCCGAGGCCGTGCCGCCGGTGCCGGCGACGAACTCCGCCACCACCGCACCGATCAGCGCCAACCCTCCGGATACTTTAAGCCCTGCGAAGAAGTAAGGCAAAGCCGAGGGAATGCGCAGCCGCACCAGTGTCTGCCAGCGCCCTGCCTTGCACAGGCGAAAGAACTCCGCGAGCCCCGGATCGACACTGCGCAGCCCGGTAGTGGTATTCGAGATGATCGGGAAGATCGCCACGATCGTCGCGCAGATCACGAGCGCAATCGCCGGATCGCTTACCCAGATGATGATGAGCGGTGCAATCGCCACGATCGGTGTCACCTGCAGCAGCACGGCGTAGGGAAAAAGGCTCAGCTCGAGCAGCCGGCTCTGCACGAACAGAAAGGCAAGCAGCACGCCGAACACGACGGCCGACGCCAGCGCCCAGGCGGTCACCCTGAGCGTGACGCCGAGCGAACCGAAGAGGAGCGCCGCGTCCTGCACCAGCGTCTTCAGCACGAGTGCGGGCGAAGGCACCAGATAGAACGGGACATCGTAGGCTGTCACCGCCAGCTGCCACAGTGCGAGCCCGAGCAGCCCGACCAGCGTCGGTGCCAGCACACGCATCAGCCGGGAGTCCAGCCGGATATTCATACGAAGGCTCCCGAAGGCCGGCCCGGCAGGTCGTCTTCCCCTGCGCCGCCGAGCGCGAGCAGTTCCGTCAGGCGCGCGCAATATTCCGCAAAGCGCGGCGTCAGGCGGAATCCGTCGGCGCGCGGATG
The DNA here is from genome assembly GCA_903834835.1 of uncultured Pseudomonadota bacterium. Taxonomy (GTDB): domain Bacteria; phylum Pseudomonadota; class Gammaproteobacteria; order Burkholderiales; family SG8-39; genus CAILKO01. The sequence goes on from CAILKO010000066.1 coordinate 124,381, forward strand.
AGCTTCGGCAATGCTCACCTCACCCAGAATACGACCCGGTCGCGGCGCCATGACGATCACGCGCGTGGAAAGAAACACCGCTTCGGTCACGCTGTGGGTGACGAACAGCACGGTCAGTGCGCGCCGCGCCCAGAGCGCGCGAATTTCCTGATCCAGGCGTCCGCGCGTGATCTCGTCGAGTGCGCCGAAAGGCTCGTCCATCAGCAGCAAGGGCGCATCGTTCACCAGCGCGCGCGCGATGGACACCCGCATCTGCATGCCGCCCGAAAGCTCGCGCGGGTAGAAATCCGCAACATCGGCCAGACCGACCAGCGCGAGCGCCTCACCGACATGACGCGCGATCTCCGCCTCGGGCATGTCGGCCAGTTCGAGCGGCAGCCGCACATTGCGCGCCACGCTCGCCCAGGGCATCAGCGTGGGCGACTGGAATACGTAGGAGAGCGGCGCCCTGCCGGGTGCGAAGGGCTGCAGACGGATCGCACCTGCCGTCGGCGGCACCAGACCCGCGATCATGCGCAGCAGCGTGCTCTTGCCGCAGCCCGAGGGGCCGAGCAGCGTGACAAACTCGCCCGCCTGCACCCGCAGGTCGACACGCTCGATCGCACGCAGCCCGTTCGGATAGGTACGGGATACCCCATCGATGTCAATCGCCACCGCGGCCAGGCTCAAGCGGCGCTCCGGGGAGGAAAATCCGGTCTGGTCAGCATATATAGTAACGTATATGTTACCATAGTGCCAGATTCCGTGCTGGAATTCGCCCTGCTGCACATCGTGCTTTGAACCCTTGGTCATCTGCCCGGTGCGACAGCGCAACGGACGGGCCTGCATTGTGCCTCATGCCTCGGATGCCCCGTGCGGCACGACGCGAAACAGCGCGACGACCTGCCGCTCGGCTAACATGACTCCAAGTCTTTCAATCAGGCACGGAAGCAGGGGCACCATGCAGACCATGTTCGCTGGTCCAGACCGGGCGCGCAGCCTCCGCTTCGCGGTAGCGATCCTGGTCGCGCTCGCCGCATCGTGGGCGAGCGCTCAGGGCTTTCCCGAGAGAGCGGTGAAGATCGTGGTGCCCTACCCGCCGGGCAACCCGCTCGACACGCCCACGCGGATGATTGCGGGCAAGCTGTCCCAACTCTGGGGCCAGCCTGTCATTCTCGAGAACCGGACCGGCCCGACGCTCATCAGCGGCATTGACGCGGTGGCGAAATCGGCCCCCGACGGCTACGTGCTGCTCTCGGGAACGCCCGCCGTGGTCCAGGCGCCCGCGCTCGTGAAGAACCTCCCCTACGACACACTCCGCGACCTGGCACCGGTCACCACGCTGATCGACGCGTACAACATCTTCCGCGACCTGGCACCGGTCACCAAGCTGATCGACGCGTACAACATCTTCGTGGTCCATGGCGCGCTGCCGGCGAACACGCTGACGGAGTTCATCGCCGCCGCGCGCGCGAACCCGGGTCGCTACAGCTTCGGTTCTTCGGGCGTCGCCACGACGGCCCATCTGCTGCTCGCCAAGCTGAATTTCGATTCCCGGTCCGATATCACCCACATCGCCTACAAGGGATCGTCGGCCGCCTATCGGGCGCTGGTGCAGGGCGAAGTGAGTTCGGCCGTGCTCAGCCTGTCGACGATCCGGCCGCAGCTCGCCGCCGGCAAGCTGAAGGCACTCGGCGTGATCGGCAGCGCGCGCGCGCCGACCGCCCCCGAGATCCCCACCTTCGACGAAGCCGGAGTCCGGGGTTTTTCAGCGATCGGATTCTGGCAGGGCATCTTCGCGCGCAACGGCACGCCCGATCCGGTGCTGAACCGGATCGCAGCCGATATCGGCAAGGCGATCCGCAGCGAGGAACTCGATACCTATTACCGAAGCAACGGCTCAACGCTGGTGCTGAACACGCCTGCCGAGTTTCGCGACATCGTGACCCGGGAGGTCAACTACTGGGTGGATCTGGTCCGTACGACCGGCGTGAAACTCGACTGAAACCGGCGCGCGCTCAGGCGAGCCGCCGCCCCTGCCTCACCAGCACTTCCCGTCTCAGCGTGCGCCCCAGCCCCGGCCCCTGAACCCGCAGGCAACCTTGCGCGTCGGGCACCGGCACCTCCTTCGCAAGCGGTCCGCACCAGCCGATCACCTCCACCGGCATGCTGTCCGGGAGCGCGCCGAGCAGATGCACCGACTCCGGCGCATACATGTGCGAGCCGACCTCGCAACCGAGCGCCATCAGGCTGCGCGCCGCCTCGAGAAAACGCAGCGGCCCGCCCAGGTACTCGACATCGAGTATCAGTCGCCGTACGCCCGCGGCGCGCAGTGCGAGAAGCGCCTGCAGGTCGTGGCAACTCTCCCCGGCGGCAACGCCGCCGCGCTCGGCGAGCTGCCCGATGCTTGCGTAGGCAACGGGGTCTTCGATCCACAGGAGGCCTGCTCCGGCGAGGCGCGCGAACCGATCTGCATCCGCCACTTCCGAGCGGCAGACGAAATCGATCGCCACCCGCGTCGTCTCGGGGTACACGCGACGCACCGCGGCGACGCGCGCCGCATCCTCCTCGGGTGCACGCCCGCCGCGCATCTTCACCATCGTGTAGCCGCCCTGACGGTAGAGCCGCGCCTCGCGCTCGAGTTCCGCTTCCGATGCATCCAGAAACAGCGCGCTGGCGTAGGCCGGGACCCGGGAACGCTGCGCGCCCCACAGGTCGGCGCAGGGACGCCCCAGCCGCCGTCCCGCGAGATCCCAGGCAGCGAGACTGATCGCCGCGACCGCCTTGCGCGTATCGGGGTCGCCATCGTCGTCCGTCTCGCGCTCGATGCGCAGCAGTGTTTCGATATCCAGCCTGTGCTCGGCAAGCAGGCGCGCCGCGGCCGTCGCGATGCGCTGCTGCCCGCCGGCATCGAAGCCGAGCGCATAGCCCCAGCCCTCGCGTCCGGCACGATCGGCGAACACGACGACGACGGGGCACACTTCGGTAAACGGTCCGGTGGGCGTCGTGATCGGTTGCGGAAACGGCAGGCTCAGCTGCCAGAGTTCGTAGTCGAGGATTTCACCTGCCTGCATCATGGTCTCCCGCGCATCTCGCGCCACTATACTGCGCAAATACTTCGTAATGGACAGCTCGCGCCCGACTGGCCGGGCCTCCGGCACGACCGAATGGCTTCATACCGCAACACAGCCCAGGAGTTCCCAGATGCGTGAACCCGCACCGACCACGATCCAGCTGAGCGACTACCGCGCGCCGGATTTCCTCATCGACCACGTCGCGCTCGACGTGGACCTGCGCGCCGAGGATGCCGTTGTGAAAGCGACCATCGCGCTGCGCCGCAATCCGGCATCGACCGATGCCGCAGCGCCGCTGGTACTGGATGGCGACGAACTGGAGCTCGTTTCGGTCGCGATCGACGGCGCCCAGATGCGCGATTCCGAATTCCAGCTCGAACCCAACCGCCTGACGCTCCGCAACCTGCCGGCCCGCTTCACGCTCGAAACGGTGTCGCGCATCGTGCCGCAGCAGAACACCAAGCTCGAAGGTCTGTACGCGAGCAAGATCGGCTTCGTCACGCAGTGCGAGGCGCAGGGCTTCCGGCGCATCACCTGGTTTCTCGACCGGCCGGATGTCATGACGCGCTACGTCACCACGATCCATGCGGACAAGACGGCCTACCCCGTACTGCTGTCGAACGGCAACCTTGTCGAAGCAGCCGACGAGCCCGGCGGCCGGCACCGGGCGAGCTTCGAGGATCCCTTCCCCAAGCCGTCCTACCTGTTCGCGATGGTCGCGGCGAGGCTCGACGTGCTGGAAGATCGCTTCACCACGCGCTCGGGGCGCGAGGCGAAACTTTTCGTCTATGTCGAGCCCGGGCGCCTCGAGCAGGCGAGCTGGGCGATGCAGTGTCTGAAGCGCGCCATGAAGTGGGACGAGGAACGCTTCGGCCTCGAGCTCGATCTGGATCAGTACAAGATCGTGGCGGTCGGCGACTTCAACTCCGGCGCAATGGAGAACAAGGGTCTCAACATCTTCAACACCAAGTACGTGCTCGCGCGCCCCGACATCGCCACCGACCTCGACTACACAAACATCGACCGCGTCGTCGCGCACGAGTACTTCCACAACTGGACCGGCGACCGCGTCACCTGCCGCGACTGGTTCCAGCTCTCGCTGAAGGAAGGCCTGACCGTGTTCCGCGACCAGGAGTACGGCGCCGACACCTATTCGCGCGCGGTGCAGCGCATCGCGGAGGTGCGCATGCTGCGTGCCGCGCAGTTTCCCGAAGACGCCGGGCCGATGCGCCATCCGGTGCGCCCGCAGTCTTACATGGAGATCCGCAATTTCTATACGGTGACCGTCTATGAAAAAGGGGCGGAAGTCGTGCGCATGCAGCACACGCTCCTTGGTGAACAGAAGTTCATGGCCGGCATGCGGCTCTACTTCCAGCGGCACGACGGCCAGGCAGTGACCTGCGACGACTTCGTCCAGGCCATGCAGGATGCAAGCGGCGTCGATCTTTCCCGGTTCCGGCGCTGGTACGACGTCGCCGGCACGCCGGTGCTCGAGTGCCGCGGCAGCTGGGATCCCGCGACGCGGCGTTACACACTGCATGTCCGGCAGTCGATGAACCCGCCCTTCCACATCCCGCTTGCCGTCGGTCTGCTGGATCGCGCCGGGCACGACCTGCTGCCCGAAGGCACGCGCGTGCTGTCGGTGACCGAGCCCGCGCAGCAATTCCAGTTCGAGGATATCGGCGAAGCCCCCGTGCCCTCGCTGCTGCGCGATTTCTCCGCACCCGTGGTGCTGAATTACGACTACAGCGAAGACGAGCTCGTGCACCTCATCGCGCGCGATACGGACACCTTCAATCGCTGGGAAGCCGGCCAGCGGCTCGCCGCGCGCATCATCCTGGAGCAGGACGGTCGTGCTTCACCCGCCTTTCTCGATGCCTGCGCGCGCGTGCTCGCCCAGAGTCTGCGGGACGACCCCGCCTTCGGGGCGGAAGCCCTCGCCCTGCCGTCCGAGTCCTCGCTCGCCGAACAGCTTGATCTTGTCGACCCGGATACGCTGCATGCCGCGCGCAACCGCCTGCGCCGCACGATGGCGGAGACGATGCGCCACCAGCTTGCGGCAACGTATGCCGAGCTCGCGCAGACCGGCCCCTACTCGCCCGACCCCGCGGCGATCGGCAAGCGCGCGCTGCGCAATCTCTGCCTCGGTCTGCTGCTGGAGTTGAACGATGCCGATGCGCGCCGCCTGGCAGCCGCCCAGTTCGAGACCGCCGACAACATGACCGACACCTTCGCCGCGCTCAGCGTGCTCGCGAATACCGACTGCCCGGAGCGGCTGCCGGCGCTGGAAACCTTCTATCGCGAATGGCGGGACGAGCCGTTGGTGGTGGACAAATGGCTCACGGTGCAGGCTGCCTCGCGTCTGCCCGACACGGTGGCACGCGTGCGCGAGCTGCTGTCGCACCCCGCCTTCGACATCAAGGTGCCGAACAAGGTCTATGCGCTGATCCGCAGCTTCAGCGCGAACCACGTGCGCTTCCATGCCGCAGACGGCAGCGGCTACGCCTTCCTCGCCGATCAGGTGATCCGGCTGAATGAGATCAACCCGCAGGTCGCCGCGCGCATGGCGCGCGGTTTCGACCGCTGGAAGAAATTCGATGCCACGCGCCAGGCCCACGCGCAGCGCGCACTCGAACGCATCCGCGATGCGCCGGGCCTCACGAATGATGTGGCGGAGATCGTGCTCAAGGCACTCGGCTAGCGAGTGCCGCGCCTCGGGGGCACTCGGCCAGCGAGTGCCCCAACGAGGTTCTCAGGACGTTCTAAGACGTGGGTTCGAGTTCGTCCATTGCACCGGAGGGGCCTTCGCCCGTCACCGGCTCGCCTGCAAATGCACCCACCGTCTGCCAGGGCGTGTTGAGCGGGATGACCCTGTCGTCGGCGCGCAGGCAGTCATAGGCTACCGGTTCCGCCATGCCGACCGGCTTTCCGCCCTGCTCATAGCGATCGAGCGACTGCAGCATCAGGCGCCGCATATGCACCACCGCAAGATCGGTCGGACCGAGATTCTCGAGATGGCGGCGCGCCACGGCCCCCATGCTCTCGGCCATCGCCATGTCCTCGGTGTTCACGCCCTTGATGCCGCTGAAGGAATCACCCCGACGCATCGCCGCGCGGTCCTGCATCCAGCGGTTCGCCTTGGTGCGCCGCACGCGGTAGGCCTCGTCCAGCAGATCGCCGTCGCGGGCGAGCCCCGCCCACTTCGCGTAGTTTTCCGTTTCTTCGACCGAGTAGCTCCGGGTGAACGAATAGCGCAGCGACCAGAAGATCGTCGTCTCCTCGTCGATCGGGACGAATATCTGCATGAACCCCTCTCCGGCCGAGGCCGGGAAGGTCACGGTGTTGGGCGCGATCCAGAGCGTGGTGCGCACGTACTGGTTCTTGTCCGGATCGGTGATGGGCTTGCGGATCGCGCCGTAGCGAAAGCCGTAGCTCGTATCCTGCAGACGCAGCTTCGGATGCTTGTCGAGCGAGGGCCGCACCAGCGCATCGGCCGACATCGTCGTCGCCATCGCGTTGGCGGCCGGCCGCAGGGCCGTGGAGTGCAGAAAGTTGGTGTGCACCGAGTCGATCACGCCCTCTACGTTCTGCAGATAGTTGGATCGCGTGATCGCCTTCATGCGCATCACACGGTCTTTCGGCATGCTGGTCCAGGCATAGGCCGGGAACGGCGGTGCGCTCTTGCGTTCCGAGTGCTCGCCCATGTAGACCCAGATCATGCCGGCCACCTCGCGCACCTGGTAGCCGGTCGGCGCGACGCGCAGCTTGCGCGTGCTGTCCTCGGGTTCATTCGGAACCTCGATCACGCGTCCCTGCACGTCGAGCACCCACCCGTGATACAGGCAGCGCAGGCCGTTCTCCTCGACCTTGGCGAGCGTGAGCGAGGCGGTCCTGTGGGGACAGTACTCGGGCAGGATGCCGACCCGGCCGGCGCTGTCGCGAAACGCGACCAGATCCTCGCCGAGCAGACGTAGCGGCATCGGATCGCAGGCGGGCGCCAGTTCCTCGGAAAGCAGCACCGGATACCAGTATTCGCGCAGCATGCGCCCCATCGATGTATCCGGGCCGACCTGTGTGAGTCTGTCGTTCTGAACCGCAGTAACCATGACCGTCCTCCTTTTTCAAGATGCCGGGCGTGCGCCCGGACGACTCCCCTCTCAGTTCCCCGTGATCCCCAGACGCCGGATCAGATCCGGCCAGATCGCCAGTTCCGAGCGCCAGAACGCGGCCGACTCGTCGACCCCGTTCGGCAGCGGTTCCAGACCCTGCTCCGCAAGCTGACGCACCATCTCCGGCGTTCCGAGCGCCCGGTTGATCTCTGCATTCAGCCGCGCCAGGGCCGACTTGGGCACGGCCGCCGGCGCCCAGACGCCGTTCCAGGCGAGTACCGTGTAGCCGGGTGCAAACTCCGCAAGCGCGGGCACATCCGGAAATGCGGGCAGGCGCGCCGGCGCGCTGATGCCGAGCGCGCGCACCTTGCCCGCACGCATCAGGTTGACCGCAGCACCCGGTCCGACGATGGCCATCGGCACCTGGCCGCCCACCACATCGGTCATCGAGGCCGAGGAGCCCTTGTAGGCCACGGACTGTACGTCGATCCCGGTGCGAACCTTGAAATATTCCCAGGCAAGGTGGTGCTGGGACCCGATTCCGGAATGCCCCAGCGCGAGCTTGCCGGGCGCGGCTTTCGCCTCCGCAATCATGTCCTTCATCGTCTGCGACTTCAGCGCAGGCCCCGCAACGACCATGTAGTAGGTCTTGGCGAGCGTCGAGGCGATCACGAGTTCCTTCGCCGGATCGTAGGGCAGATCCTTCACGAGCGCCGGCGCATTGACCACCGGACCTGCGTCCGTGACGAGCAAGGTGTAGCCGTCAGGTGCGGACTTCGCCACCGCATTGGCCGCGAGCGACCCGCCGCCGCCCGGCCGGTTGTCGACGATGACCTGCTGACCGAGTTGCGGTTGTATCGCCGCCGCGAGGCTGCGCGCCGGAAGGTCCGCCCCGCCTCCCGGCGGGTAGCCGACGACGATGCGGATCGGCTTCACCGGAAAGGCCTGAGCCCCGGCAGTCGTGGAAATCAATGCCGTGCCGACCCCGCTCAGGGCCAGCAGGACAGCAACCGCAGAACGCTTGAACATCATGCTTCCTCCAACCAGATCTCTGAAAACCCGGGACAGCCTATCCGGGAAAGCCACGGGCGTACAGTTTCTTTGCATTGCCCTCGAACACCTTGCGCTTGTCCTCCGCGGACAGAAAATCGATGCTCTCGATCACCGGCTTCAGATCGTCGTAGTCCTTGCCGGTCTTCGGATCCCGCACGCTGCCGGTACCCGGGCGCTCGGTGGCAAACAGCACATTGTCCGGCCCGACCACCTTCAGCAGCAGTTCGAGCGCCTCCTTCGAATAGTTGCAGGTGTCGTAATAGAGCTGGCGCAGCCGGTCGTCGAAGGTTCCCGGCATGTTGCGCCGATGGTGCCAGGCGCGGAAACGCCCCATCTGATAGGGGATCGCACCGCCGCCATGCGGGATCACGATCTTCAGCTTCGGGAAATCCTTGAAGACATCGGATTCGAGCAGCGAGATTACCGCGATGCTGTTCTCGTTGATGAACTTCAGCGTGTAGGTCTCGCGCGGATGGCAGCAGCTCGCCGAATGCACGAGGACCGGAATATCGTATTTCACCAGGCGCTCGTACACCGGGTACCAGAACGGATCGCCCAGCCCCGGCGGCGGCAGCGCGTCGCCCTCGGTCGGGTCCGGATTCAGCAGGCAGCCGATGAACCCGAGTTCGTTTACGCAGCGGTCGAGTTCCTCGAGACAGTTCTCGGGGCTCGTCTCGCGGAACTGCGGCAGGCCGGCCACGCCGCGAAACCGGTCGGGAAACATCTTCACCTGACGGGCGATTACATTGTTCACCGCGCGCGTCCAGCTCGCCGTCACCTTGGCCGGCTTGATCGAGTGCATCTGCATGTACGGACGCGGCGACAGGAACTGCATTTCGGTGCCGACCTCGTCCATCTGCTTGATCAGGCCTTCGGTGGCCGTGCGCAGCGCCTCCTCGGAGGGCTCGGGGTTGCCGAGCGTCGGGTTTGCATGGGCAGCAATCACCTCCACGAGGTAGTGCATCATGCTGGGCGGCATTACGACGTGTGCGTGACTGTCGATGATCATGCGCTGGAATCCTGTGTATGGGGTCGATATGAGTCGTGCGATGCTAATCTTAGCAGCAGGGGCGCGCAGGTTCGCAGGTCCGCGTGCCCCGGGGCTCCGGCCCTGGATGTCGTGCCCGAATGTTCCCGCATCCCAGCATCCCACTATCCCCTGAGCAACGCGAGACCGATGCCATGACCGCCCCCGCCATCGCACAGTTCTGGGACGACGCGATCGTCCCGACGCTGATCGACTACATCCGCATCCCGGCGAAATCGCCGCATTTCGATCCAGAGTGGAAACGCGCCGGCCATATCGATGCGGTCGCCGAACTTGCCGCGGACTGGTGCCGCCGACACGCGCTGCCCGGCATGCAGGTCGAGGTCGTGCGTCTGGGCGAGCGCACGCCGGTGCTGCTGGTCGAGCTTGCCGCAACCGGCGGCCCCGCAGGCGACACGGTGCTGGTCTACGGTCACCTCGACAAGCAGCCGGAGATGACGGGCTGGCGCAACGGGCTCGGCCCCTGGACGCCGGTCATCGAGCAGGGCCGGCTCTACGGCCGCGGCGGCGCGGACGACGGCTACTCGATCTTCGCCGCCATCGCGGCGCTGCGCGAGCTCGCCGCGCGCGGTCAGGCGCATGCGCGCATCGTCGCCCTCATCGAGTGCTGCGAGGAGAGCGGCAGCTACGATCTGCCCGCCTATCTGGAAGCGCTCGCGCAACGGATCGGCACACCGTCGCTGGTGGTCGGACTGGATTCCGGCTGCGGCAACTACGAGCAGCTCTGGGGCACCAGCTCGCTGCGCGGCCTGGTGAATGGCGTGCTGACCGTCGACGTGCTGACCGAGGGCGTGCACTCGGGCGACGCAAGCGGTGTCGTGGCATCAAGCTTTCGGGTTGCGCGCGCGCTGCTCGAGCGCATCGACGACACGCACAGCGGCATGGTGCGCCACGCGGAATTTCACGCGGCGATCCCTCACGAGCGCATCGACCAGGCGCGCGCGGCAGGCGAGGTGCTGGGCAGCAATCTGTGGCAGCGCTTCCCCTTCGTGCCGGGTATGCGGCCGATGGACGACGATCTCGGGCAACTGATCCTGAACCGCACCTGGCGACCGATGCTGGAAGTCACCGGCGCCGAGGGCCTGCCTCCGGTGGCGAGCGCGGGCAACGTGCTGCGCCCCCGCACCCGGCTGCTGCTCTCGCTGCGCCTGCCGCCTGCGCTGCCGGGCGATTTCGCGGGCAAGCGCCTGAAACAGATCCTGGAATTCGATCCGCCCTACGGCGCCAGCGTGACATTCGAAGTCACCCAGGCTGCAAGCGGCTGGCATGCGCCGATCACCCAGCCCTGGATGGCGCAGGCGCTGGATGCCGCGTCGCAGGCCCACTACGGCAAGCGCGCGCTGTGGCTCGGCGAAGGCGGCACCATCCCCTTCATGGCGATGCTGGGGGAAAAATACCCTGAGGCCCAGTTCCTGATCACCGGCGTGCTCGGACCGAACTCCAACGCGCACGGGCCGAACGAATTCCTGCACATCGATTACGCCAAGAAGCTGACCGCCTGCGTCGCAGACCTGCTCGCCGCCCACGCCGCGCGCTGAATCCCGGCACGGGGACCGCGGGGGGCGCCCTGCGCAGCACATAGTAACATTTACGTTACCATGTTCTGCGAAACGCGCCGGTGAGTTCAACCCAACAGTGCAACAGGGGTTTTCTGGGATTGTAGAGACCCGAACAGCACCTCGTGGGGTGTTCGGAAGCCCAGGCACTTCCGGGGTCTGTGATTCAAGCGACGGGTTGCAAAGCGCATAGCCTCC
>CAILKO010000067.1 GCA_903834835.1 uncultured Pseudomonadota bacterium
CACGGAAGCACCCGCCGAGCAGGTACTCGACTTCTGGTTCGGACCTGCGCAGACCCGCGGCAGCGCGCGGATCGAGTGGTTCCGCAAGGATCCCGCCTTCGATGAGGCGATCCGCAATCGATTCCTGAACCTGTACGAGACTGGCGCCGCGGGAGGCCTCGCCGGCTGGCGGGCCCGCGCCGGGGACTGTCTCGCGCTGATCATCCTGCTCGACCAGTTTCCGCGCAACATGTTCCGCGACAGCGCGCGCAGCTTCGCGGCCGACTCGCTCGCGCTCGAGGCGGGGCGCCACGCGCTTGCGGCCGGCCAGGCGAAGGACGCGCTACCGGTAGAGCGGCTGTTCTTCAGCCTGCCCTTCGAACACAGCGAAACGCTCGCAGATCAGGATATCTCCTGCCGCCTGATCGAGCCGCTCGCCGCGTTTGCCGAAACCGCGGGGGTCTGGCCCTTTGCGCTGAAGCATCGCGAGATCATCGCGCGCTTCGGACGCTTCCCCCATCGCAATGAAGCACTCGGGCGCGTGTCGACGCCGGACGAACTGGAATTCCTCCGTCAGCCGGGTTCGCGCTTCTAGCGGGAGAACCGCATCGCCAGCCGATTCGCGCGACCGTCGCTCAGTCTTCCAGGTCCGTCACCGCACCCAGGCTCGCGGTTGAAACGAGGCGGGCGTACTTGCCGAGCAGGCCCTTTGTGTAACGCGGCTTGGGCTGCTTCCATTTTTTACGCCGCGCGGCGATTTCCTTCGCCGGCACGTTCAGCCGGATGAGTCGCTTCTCGGCGCTGATGCTGATGGAATCGCCCTCCTTCACGAGCGCGATCACGCCGCCTTCGTAGGCCTCGGGCGCCACGTGACCGACCACCATGCCCCAGGTGCCGCCCGAGAAGCGACCGTCGGTGATGAGACCGACCGAATCCCCGAGGCCCTGGCCGATCAGCGCGGAGGTCGGCGCCAGCATCTCCTGCATGCCCGGCCCGCCCTTGGGCCCTTCGTAGCGGATCACGACGACATCGCCCGGCTTGATCTTCTTCGCCATGATCGCCTTCATGCAATCGGGTTCGGAATCGAATACGCGCGCAGGACCGGTGATCGACGTGCTCTTCAGTCCGGTGATCTTGGCGACACAACCCTCGGGCGAGAGATTGCCCTTCAGGATCGCGAGATGGCCTTCCTTGTACAGCGGGTTGTTCCACTGGCGGATGACTTCCTGATCGGCACGCGGTTTCGCCGGCACGCTCTTCAGTTCCTCGGCCATCGTACGCCCGGTGATCGTCATGCAATCGCCATGCAGCAGGCCGTTCGCGAGCAGCATCTTCAGCACCTGCGGCACGCCGCCGGCGCGATGGAAATCCACCGCCACGAAGCGGCCCGAGGGCTTCAGATCGCAGAGCACCGGCACCTTGCGGCGCACGCGCTCGAAGTCGTCGATGGTCCAGCGCACGCCTGCGGCGCTCGCGATCGCGAGGTAGTGCAGCACCGCGTTGGTCGAGCCGCCGGTCGCCATGATGAGCGACACCGCGTTCTCGATCGACTTGCGCGTGATGATGTCGCGCGGCCGCAGGTTCAGCTTCACCGCGTTCACGAGCACGCGCGCGGAGGCGGCGGCGGAATCGGCCTTCTCCGGATCGGGCGAGGCCATCTGCGAGGAGCCGAGCAGGCTCATGCCGAGCGCCTCGAAGGAGGACGACATCGTGTTCGCGGTAAACATGCCGCCGCAGGCGCCGACCGTCGGGCAGGCGTTCTTCTCGATACCGACAAAGTCCTTGCGGCTCATGGTGCCGGCCGCGTGTGCGCCGACCGCCTCGAACACCGAGACAACGGTGAGGTCCTGCCCCTTCCAGCGGCCCGGCTTGATGGTGCCGCCGTAGACATAGATTCCCGGCACGTTCATGCGCGCCATCGCCATCATGCCGCCCGGCATGTTCTTGTCGCAGCCGCCGACCACCAGCACGCCGTCCATCGCCTGGCCGTTCACCGAGGTCTCGATCGCATCGGCGATCACCTCGCGCGACACGAGCGAGTACTTCATCGCCTCGGTGCCCATGCCGATGCCATCGGTGATCGTCGGCACGCCGAACATCTGCGGCTTGGCGCCCGTGCGCGACAGCGCGTCGATCGCGCTGTCCACGAGCGGCTGGATGCCGGCGTTGCAGGGATTCATCGTGGAGTGCCCGTTTGCAACGCCGATGATGGGCTTGTCGAAATCCCCGTCCTTGAATCCGACCGCGCGCAGCATCGCGCGGTTGGGCGAGCGCGCATCGCCCGCGGTGATCAAACGGCTGCGTCGGTTGTCGGCCATGATGTCTCCGTGCTCCTGAAAAGTGTCCGGTATGACCGGCGCACGCGGGCCGGGGTCCGGCGCGGGGCGCATGGTCTAATGGGGTCCGCGAATTCTAACTGTGCGACCGCACCCGATGTGCGGGGCGCACGCGTGCTTCCGTGCTGATCCATCCGAACTTCGATCCCGTTGCAATCTCCATCGGCCCGCTGGCCGTGCGCTGGTACGGGCTCATGTACCTCGCGGGCTTCGGCGCAGCCTGGTGGCTGGGCACGCGGCGCATCGCGGCGGGCGCTGCGAACGGCCATGCGCCGATCAGCCGCGCGCAGTTCGACGACATCCTGTTCGCCGCCCTGATCGGCGTGATCGCGGGCGGGCGTCTGGGCTACGTGCTGTTCTACAAGTCCGCCTATTACCTCGCGCACCCGCTCGAGGTACTCGCCATCTGGCAGGGCGGCATGTCCTTTCACGGCGGCTTCCTCGGCGTGCTGCTCGCGCTCGCCTGGAGTGCGCGCCGGATGCGCCGGCCCTGGCTCTCGCTGACGGATTTCATCGCGCCGCTGGTGCCGCTCGGCATCGCCGCCGGGCGTCTTGGCAATTTCATCAACGGCGAACTCTGGGGGCGGCCGACCGATCTGCCCTGGGGCACGGTGTTCGCCGGTGCCGATGCGCTGCCGCGCCATCCCTCCCAGCTCTATCAGTTTGCGCTGGAGGGCCTGACGCTTTTCGCGATCCTGTGGTGGTTCAGCGCGCGGCCACGGCGCCGGGGCCAGGTGTCGGCCTGCTTTCTCGCCGGCTACGGGCTGTTGCGCTTCGTGGCCGAGTTCGCACGCGAGCCGGATGCCTTCCTTGGTCTGCTCGCCCTCGATCTCTCGATGGGACAGTGGCTGTCGCTGCCCATGCTGGCGGCGGGCATCGCGCTTTTTGCCTGGAGCGCGCGCCGACGCTGAGAGGTCCGGGTTATCCTTCGGTCATTCGTAAGGGGGAGTGAAAAACATGAAGAGATGGCAATGCCTCGTGTGCGGCTATGTGTACGACGAGTCGGCGGGCGATCCGGCGAGCGGCATTGCGCCCGGCACCCGCTGGGAGGACATCCCGGAAAGCTGGTCCTGCCCGGACTGCGGCGCGTCGAAATCCGACTTTGAAATGGTGCCGGCCTGAGCCGGCGCGGCTGACCCGGAGGACACCGGATGGACACGCTCGAAAAATGGGAATGCAGCGTTTGCGGCTGGACCTACGAGGAGGTTGAAGGCGGACGCTGGGAACAAGTCCCCGCGACCTTCATCTGCCCGGACTGCAATGCCGGGAAATCCGACTTCGTCAAGATGCTCGACTGAAACCCGGGGACCTTCGCAGAGGAAGAAAAAGCGACCTGCCTCGCCTAGATAGTAACATATTTGTTACTATCTAGGCTTCATTCCGCTCCAGGGCCCCTCGCGGTTGCCCGACGCGCCGTTCCATACGCAATCCGACCATGAACCAGAACCTCTACGCCCTCTTCGCAATGCATTTCCAGCCCGCGGCGATCGCCTTCGAACTGGAAGACGGCACGCGCCTCAGCTACGCCGAGCTCGAATCCGAGACCGCGCGCTATGCAAATCTGCTGCGTGCGCTCGGACTCGCACCCGGCGAGCGGGTCGTCGCGCAGGTGGAGAAGAGTCTTTCCGCGGTGCTGCTCTATCTGGGCTGCCTGCGCACGGGCTGCGTGTTCGTCCCGCTCAACACGGCCTATCAGGCGCGCGAGATCAGCTACTTCATCGGCGATGCGAAGCCGCGCCTCGTCGTAGGGCGGACGGAAGGCGCGGAAGCGCTAGGCAAGCTCGCCCTCGAAGCCGGCGTCGCGCATGTGCTCGAACTCGACGCAAACGGTGCCGGCAGCCTCGCGAGCGCCGCCGCCGCGCAAAGCACGCATTTCGCCACGGTGCCGAGCGCAAAGGACGACCTCGCCGCGATCGTCTACACCTCGGGCACCACCGGCCGCTCGAAGGGGGCGATGCTGAGTCACGGCAACCTCGCCTCGAATGCGGAAGTCCTGCACGCATACTGGGCCTTCCAGCCCGGCGACGTGCTGTTGCATGCGCTGCCGATCTACCACGTGCACGGCCTGATGGTTGCGCTGCATACCGCGCTCTTCAATGCGAGCCGCATCGTGTTCCTGCGCAAGTTCGACGCGGCCGATGTGCTGCGCCGGCTGCCGGATGCCACCGTATTCATGGGCGTGCCCACGATGTACGTGCGACTGCTTGGCGAAGCCGGGCTCGACCGCGCGACCTGCGCCGGCATGCGGCTCTTCGTGTCCGGCTCGGCGCCGCTGTTGAACGAAACCTTCGACAGCTTCCGCGAACGCACCGGCCACACCATCCTCGAGCGCTACGGGATGTCGGAAACCAACATGAACAGCTCCAACCCCTGCGCGGGCGAGCGTCGCGGCGGCACCGTGGGCTTCCCGCTGCCGGGCACCGCACTGCGCATTGCGAACGATCGCGACGAAGCGCTCGCCGCGGGCGAGATCGGCGAAATCCAGGTGCGCGGTCCGAACGTGATGTCCGGCTACTGGGGCATGCCCGAGAAGAATACCGAAGCCTTCGCCGCGGACGGCTACTTCCGCACCGGCGATCTGGGGCGCATCGACGCCGAAGGTTACGTGAGCATCGTCGGCCGCGCGAAGGATCTGGTGATCTCGGGCGGGCTGAATGTCTATCCGAAGGAAGTGGAGCTCTTGCTCGACGCGCTCCCCGGTGTGGAGGAATCGGCCGTGTTCGGCGTGCCGCATGCGGACTTCGGCGAAGCGGTGACCGCTGCCATCGTGCCGCGTCCGGGTGCGCAGCTCGACGAAGCGGGCGTGCTCGCTCAAGTGAAGGGCGAGCTCGCGGCCTTCAAGCTGCCGAAGCGCGTCTACATCATCGACGAGCTGCCGCGTAACGCGATGGGCAAGGTGCAGAAGAACCTGCTGCGCGAGCGCTACGGCAAGCCCGGCTGAGGCAGACCGGGCGCGAACACGCGCCACCGGTTACCGTGCGTTGTTACTGCGCGCGGTTACTGTGCTCAGTCACTGTGTCGACGCCCCCGACACCTTTACCGCCTGGGCCATCTTCCTCACGTCGTTGCGGATGATTTCCGCCATCTGCTCGGGCGTGCTCGGCGTCGGCTCCGCGCCGAACGAAGATGCCTTCTCGATGAATTCCGGAATCTGCGCAACCCGGGCCATCGCCGCGGAGAGCTTGTCGATATTCGCCTTCGGCGCGCCGTTGCGGGTGATCCAGCCGGCCGCCGCGCCGAAGTTGAAACCGGGCACGCCCGCCGCCTCGGCGACCGTGGGCACCGCAGGCATCGCCCTGGAGCGCGCCGGACCGACCACGGCTAGCACGCGCAGCGCGCCGGTCTTCACATGCGGCGTGACATGCCCGAGCGCGAGCACCGAGAAATCCACGTCGCCGCGCAGCAGCGATTCGAGCGCCGGCACGCCGCCCTGATAAGGCACATGCACCACCTTCATGCCGACTTCCGCCGCGAGCGCCTCGACCACGAGATGCGCCTGGCTGCCCACGCCAAAGGAGGCATAGCGCAGCTCACCGGGCTTGGCGCGCGCCATCGCAACGAGATCCTTCAGTTCACGCGCCGGACTCGAACTGCGCACCGAAAAATACGGCATGCCCGTGAAGATCACACCGATCGCCGCGAAGTCGCGCAGCGGATCGTAGGGCGCGTTCGGCTGCATCGCGGGATAGATGCCCCAGTGCGCCATGTCGGCCGCGAGCACGGTATAGCCGTCGGCCGGCGCGCGCATCATGTCGAGAATCCCGGTGACACCGCCACCGCCCGGCCGGTTCTCCACCACCGCGCCCTGGCCCAGCACCTGGGGCAGATGGTTCGCGAGCAGGCGGCTCACCACATCTGGCGAGGACCCCGGCGGATAAGGAACGACCACACGCAAGGGGCGCGACGGAAAGTCCTGTGCCGCCGTGGGCAGCGGCAGCGCAGCCAGAGACGCAAGAATGCCGGCAATCAGTCCAGCGCTGCCGCGAAATTTCGGATTCCACATGTCTCCCCCTCCGGAGTGTGCGGTGATGGACAACCCGCCGCCAGGCCTACGCGTAGCGACTCTTCGTGCGCGGCAGCCCGAGATGCTCGCGCAGCGTGCGCCCCGTGTATTCAGTGCGAAACAGGCCCCTGCGCTGCAGCTCCGGAATGACGAGCTCGACAAAATCATCCAGACAGCCGGGCAGATAGGGCGGCAGGATATTGAAGCCGTCCGCCGCGTCGTTCGTGAACCAGTGCTCCATGTGATCGACGATCTGCGCGGGCGACCCGGTGATCAGCACGCGCTGGCGCGAAGCCGCCATGCGATAGGCGAGCTGGCGGATCGTGAGCTTGTGCTCGCGCGCGAGGTTGACCGTGGTCGCGAACGAACTCTGGCTGCCGCCGGGATCCATGGGGAGTTCAGGCAGCGGTCCGTCGAGATCGTAGCCTGAGAGGTCCGCTCCGCCCAGCGTGAAGGAGAGGATCTCGAGCGCCACCTTCGGATGGATCAGCGACTGCAGGTAGTCGAGCTTCTCCTTTGCCTCGGCTTCGGTCGGCGCGACCATCACCATGAGCCCGGGCAGCACCTTGATGTGTTCCGGATTGCGACCGAGCGCGCGCGCCCGGCCCTTCACGTCCGTATAGAACTCCTGCGCTTCAGGCAGCGTGAGGTGGGTAGAGAAGATCACTTCGCCGAACTCGGCGGCAAACCCGCGTCCGGTCGCCGAGGCGCCCGCCTGCACGAGCACCGGATGTCCTTGCGGCGGGCGCGAGATATTGAGCGGACCGCGCACCGAGTAGTACTTGCCGCGATGATCGAGCTTGTGCACCTTGTCGGTGTCGAAGAACAACCCGGATTCCCTGTCGCGCACGAGCGCGTCATCGTCCCAGCTGTCCCACAGGCCCTGCACGACGCGCGTGAACTCGCGCGCGCGCTCATACCGGTCCTCGTGATCGTAGTGCCTGTCGCGACTGAAGTTGTAGGCCTCGTATTCGAGCGCGGAAGTGACGATGTTCCAGCCCGCGCGCCCGCCGCTCAGGTGATCGAGCGAGGCGTATTTGCGCGCGATGTGGAAGGGTTCGTTGTAGCTCGTCGACGCGGTGGCAACGAGGCCGATGCGCTCGGTCACCGCCGCGATCGCAGAGAGCAGCGTCAGCGGCTCGAAATTGCAGACGAACTGCGCCGCGCGGCTGAGCGCCTCGGGCGAGGCTTCGCGCATCGCATAGTTGTCCGCAAGAAAGATGAGGTCGAACCTGCCCCGCTCGGCGGTGCGGCAGATCTCCGCGTAGTGCGCGAAATTCGTCCCCGCATCGGCCTGGGCCTGCGGATGGCGCCACGAGGTCACGTGATGGCCGGTGGGCTGGAAGAACGCACCCAGGCTCATCATTCGCTTGTTCTGGATCAATGCTCTCCCCCTGAATTGCGTGGCGGCGGTGCGCGGCAGCGTCGCGCGGGCGGCGACCCACCCGCTACAGAGCACGCAACGAACCCAGATTAGGCGGATCGCTTCACGGGCGTCAAGCTGTGTTCCGCGTATTATTCACCGGCCCGAATTCCGCAAACAGAGAGAGGACGCATCATGAAGAAGAGAACCATCTGGGATGCCGACGGACACGCGATGGAAGATCTCGCGGACATCGCCAAGCGCCTGCGCCCCGAGCACCAGAAGATGTCGCGCACCGGACTGGGCATCTTCCCGCAGTTCGACCATCTGAAGATACCGCCGGGCAACCTGCCGCCCGGAACCTTCAAGTGGAACGTGAATGCAAAGGAATGGATGCGATTCCTGGACGATGTCGGCATCGAGGCAAGCGTGCTCTATCCGACCTTCGGCCTTGCCTTCGGACGCATCAACAACGAAGACTGGGCGATCGACGTGGCGCGCGCCTACAACGACTGGCTCTATGACAGCCACCTGTCGAAGAGCAAGCGCCTGAAGGGCATGGGCCTGCTGCCCATGCAGGAGCCGGAAGCGGCGGTGAAGGAACTGCGGCGCATCGTGAAGGATCTCGACATGTGCGGCGCAATGCTCAACTCCACCGGCCTGAAGGGCCACCTCGGCTCGCGCGAGTACTGGCCGGTGTACGCGGAAGCCGAGAAACTCGGCGTGTGCCTCGCGGTGCACGGCGGCGCGCACAGCGGCCTCGGCTTCGATCACATGAACCACAACGGCGCGGCCCATGCGCTCGGGCATCCGCTCGGCATCGCGATCGGCTTCGTCAGCATGCTGAGCAACGGCATCTTCGATCGCTTTCCGAATCTGCGCCTCGCCTTCCTCGAGGGCGGCGCCGGATGGCTGATCATGGCGATGGAGCGTCTTGCCGGATCCTTCGCCGCCCACCCGCCCGCCGACCCGCGCAGGCTCTCGATGCGCCTGCGCAAGGGCGAAGGCGTGGACGACTACATCACGCGCCAGGTGAGCGCGGGCAGGCTCTTCATCGGCTGCGAGGGCGACGAGGCCGGGCTCGGGCTCGGCGTGAAGCTCGCCGGGGCGGGCGCCTGGGTCTATTCCTCGGACTTTCCGCACGAAGTCACGCCGGAGAGCTGCAAGCATGAAATCGAGGAACTGCTCGAGCGCGACGATCTGACCGATGCCGACAAGACCGTGATCCTCGCGGACAACGCGAAGCGGCTCTATACGCGCAGCAAGGTCGTGACGCCCTTCAAGCCGGTCGGCGCCTGACGCGCCGGTTCAGGAATCCTGGCCCGCGCTTCGCGTGCGGGCCAGTCCAGCCAGCGCTTCCACGCGGCGCGCCACACGCTCGCGTGTGGTCGCGTCCATCCGCAGACCCGTCTTGCTCCGACGCCAGAGCACGTCCTCGCCGGTCTCGGCCCATTCCTCCGATACGAACCATTCGAGCTCGCGCTCCGTCAGGGCAGCTGCGCCCGCGCCGAACTGCTCACCCAGGTCCTCGATGCGCCGCGCATCGCCCAGCACCTCGCTGAGTGCCCCGCCGTGGCGGCGGAACAGGCCATGCAGCAGGGACTCGGGCAGCCAGGGATAACGCTCGCTCGCCGCCGCGCGCGCCGCGCCACGATCGGAAAATTCGCTGCCCGGCAGCGCTTGCGTTGCCGTCCAGTCCCCGCCCGCCCCGTCGAAATACGGCAGCAGGCGGTGCATCGCCTGCTCGGCGAGCCGCCGGTAGGTGGTGAGCTTGCCGCCGAATACGCTGAGCACCGGCGGCGCCCCGCCCTCCGCATCGAGCCGCAGGGTGTAGTCGCGCGTGACCGCCGAGGGATTGCTCGTTCCGTCGTCGTAGAGCGGACGCACGCCCGCATAGCGCCACAACACATCGGCGGGCGTGCTCTGCACGGTCAGGTAGCGATTCGCCGCGCGGCAGAGGTAGTCCACTTCCGCGGCATCGGGCTCGATCCCCGCAGGCCCGATCGCGGACGATCCGCCTTCCAGCTGCAGATCGGTCGTGCCGACCAGCGTGTAGTCCTCTTCGTAAGGAATGAGGAATACCACCCGGCGATCATCGTTCTGCAGGATGTACGCGTGCTCGCCCGTGTAGCGGCGCGGCAGCACGATGTGGCTGCCTTTCACGAGGCGCACGGCATCGCGACTCGGCTGTCCGATGCGCGCGTTCAGCACCTCTTTCACCCAGGGTCCGGCTGCGTTCACGAGCACCCGGGCACGCGCCTCGTCGGTACCGCCGTCCTGACGACGCAGACCAAGCGTCCATCCGCCCGCCTCTCGCCGGGCCCGGGTGAGTTCGGTGCGCGGACGGATGCTTGCGCCAAGCGCGAGCGCCGAGCGCGCATTCGCGATCACGAGGCGCGCGTCGTCCACCCGGCAATCGGAATAGACGAAGCCGTTGCGGAATTCGGTCTTGAGCCCCTGCCCCCAGTGCATGCCGTCGAGCCGCACCGCTTCCGAGCCCGGCAGCCGTGCTCGACGCGCGAGGTGGTCGTAGAGGAAGAGCCCCGCGCGGATCATCCAGCGTGGGCGCAGCGCCGGCACATGGGGCATCACGAAGCGCGCCGGCCAGACGAGGTGGGAGGCAATCGAAAGCAGGATCTCGCGCTCTTCCAGCGCCTCGTGCACGAGGCGCCACTCGTACTGCTCCAGATAGCGCAAACCACCGTGTATCAGCTTGGACGAGGCGGACGACGTCGCGCCGCCCAGGTCTGCGCGCTCGACAAGCAGCACGCGCAGTCCGCGGCCCGCCGCATCGCGCGCGATGCCCGCGCCGTTGATCCCGCCGCCGATCACGGCAAGGTCGTAGTCGCTGCGCGGCGCGCTCATGATCGCAATGGGAAGCGCACGCTGAAGACCACGCCATCGCCGCTTTCCTGGTTGCGCGCCGAGACGGAGCCGGCGTGGAACTCCGCGATCAGCCGCACCACATACAGCCCGAGCCCGAGATGCGGCCCCTCGGCGGCCTGGGCCTCGTGACGCACCGAGACCATGGATTCGAACAACCTGCCCTGCATGGTGGCCGGCAGCAGCGGGCCCTTGTTCGCCACGGCGAGTTCGGCCTGGCCGTCCCGTTCCTGCAACGACACATCGATGGCCGATCCGCCGACGCTGAACTGCACCGCGTTCTCCACCAGCTTGTCGAGCAACTGGGCGGCGAGATCCGGCGCGCCGTAGACGGGCAACGGCGCGCCGGCGACCGCCAACCTGATGTCGCTCTGGGGGTAGGCGATGCGGTAGCCCTCGACACAGCCCGCCACCACCTCGGCGAGGTCGTAGCGCTCCCGGTCAACGGCCGCCAGCCCCTGTTCCAGACGGCTCGCCTCGCTCATGCGCAGCAGGATCCTGTTCAGGCGGGTGAGCCCCTCCTCCGCCCGCGCCACGTAGCGCTGGGCCTCGTCGGCCGTCGGTGCGAGCTTCAGATTCTCCAGCGAGGAACGCACCACCGCAATCGGTGTGCGCAGTTCGTGAGAAAGCCGCCCTGCCAGGTTCTCCAGATAGCTGTGATGCTGTGCAAGCTTCTCGAGCATCGCGGAAAAGCTGCGCGACAGATCGCCGATTTCGTCGCCTGCTTCGGAACCTGCGACCAGGCGCCGGATATGCCCGCTCGCGTCGATCGCCGATTCCGCCTCGTCACGCAGGCGCCGGATGCGCTGCGAGAGCCGCGTGGCGAACACGATGAGGATCAGGCCCACGCCGGCGAACACCGCGAGCGTGAGTCCGAGCAGACGCTCGAGCGCGGCGCCGCGCAGCGAAAGGATCGGGTTGGTCGTTTCCTCGACCACCACGGCGCCGACGATTTCGCGCCCGCTCCAGATCGGATGCGCAGCGGAGACCACCACCGCGCGGCCGTCGCGCGTCTGACGACTGCGCGTGCCCGGCGCACCCTGCAGTGCGGCGGCGATCTCGCGCTCTGCGGAATTCGCCGCGTCCGGCACCGTTTCAACGAAATCCTCGGACGGCCGGCGGATCAACCAGCCGGCGGCAGCAGCCCAGATCTGGCCGAACTGGCCGCGCGCCGGTTCCTCGGGCGCGTCGCGGCGCAGGCTGCCCGCCAGGGCCAGTACCTTGTACCGCTGATTGATTACCCAGATGCGGGACGAGCTGCGCTGCACCGCGCGCAGGATAGCGGCCACTTCCTTGCGGCGCTCAGCCTCCGCGATCACCGGAGGCGGTGCGGGCTCCGCAGAGAGCGTTGCCGGCTCGGGCTCCATGCTCCTGCCCTGCAGCGCCGCGAGGCGGCGTAACTCGAGCTCGGCCTCGCTGCGCAGCGCAGAGTCGAGCTCGGGCGCGATGCGCAGGAGCTGCGGACGATCGTGCAGCGCGGTCGCCACCGCACGCGCAGTCGCAAGCAGCGTCTGCTCCTGCCCGCGCAGCAGCAGACGCTCCATCTCGTTCACGTAGTAAATGCCGGCCCAGGGCAGCGCAAGCAGGCTGAACGCGACCAGCGCGAGCTTGACCCGCAGACTCGGGGCCAGGCGTCGTTTCAGGCCTTCCACCGGTAGCCGATGCCGTAGACGGTGTCGATCCGGTCGAAATCCGGATCGCTCGCGAGAAACTTCCTGCGGATGCGCTTGACGTGGGAGGTGATCGTCGCTTCGTCCACAACAAGATTCGCATCGTGCATGAGCTGGTCGCGATTCTTCACATGGCCGGGGAACTTTGCGATCGCATGCACCATCCAGAATTCGGTGAGGGTGAGCGGCACCGGCTCTCCCTTCCAGGTCGCGGTGAAGCGCTTCAGATCGATCGCGAGCGCACCGCGCTCGAGTTTCTCCTCGCCTGTTTCCGGCTCGCGCGAGACTTCCGCGCGGCGAAAGAGCGCCGCGATGCGCGCGAGCAGCTGAGGCAGGCTGATGTCCTTGGTGAGGTAGTCGTCGGCGCCCAGACGCAGCCCCGAGACAATATCGAAATCACTGTCGCGCGCGGTGAGAAACAGTATCGGCAGGGTCTCGGACGCCGCGCGCAGCTCACGACACAGCGCGAAGCCGCCGTCCACGTCCGGGCCCAGGCCGATGTCGATGATCGCGAGATCGGGCAGACGCGCGCGCAGCGCGGCGATCGCGCTGGCGCGATCGGCATAGGCGAGCACCTCGAAGCCGTGCTTGTGCAGCGCTTCGCTGTAGTTCGCGCGGATGGCAGGATCGTCCTCGATGATGGCGATGCGGCGACGCATGGGGTTCTCGCGCAGTGTTCTGCTGTGCTCGTTCGGGAGCGTCGAATATAGCCGATGCGCGCAGCCGCGTCGGGCCCGCTGCCTGCGCCAACAGCGACTGTCGCCAGATTGCCCGAATTGCCCTGCGCACGGCCAGATTCCGTGATGTATCGCGCCGCTTTCGCGCGCTTCAATCGAAGCTGCCAGACCTCGAACGACACACCACCCGCAGACAACACTTCAGGGCAGAACATCATGGAACAAAGCGTCCGTCAGCACCGCAACCGCATCGTGATCCTCGACCTCGTCGCACTGACGCTGCTCGCGGCAGCCTGCGGCGTTGCAAGCGGCATCGTGCTCGCCGGCATCACATTGCTGTTCGCGGGGCAGTCATGAAAGCGAAGCTCGCGCAGAAAGAGCCATTCGGGCTGGATGCGATCGGGCTGGAGGCGGCCTGGCCGGGCGCGATGTTCAATCCCCCGCAGGCGCGGATCGCGCGCAGCCATCGGCTCGGCCGCGCCGCCGCAGTCGGCCTCGCATGTGTCGCGCTCGCGGGCCTCGGCACAGGCTTCCTGCTGTGGCACTTCGTCGCCGGCCTTCCGGCCTAGCGCTTACGATCTACTCCGGCCGGATCCCGAGCTCGCGGATCAGCCGGCCGTAACGCGCCAGATCGTTGCGCAACATCATGTCGAAGGCCGCCGCCGGCGCGTAGGCCGGGCGGTTGCCCGTGGCGCGCAGACTCGCGCCGACATCGGGGTCCGCGAGTATCGTCTCCAGTTCGGTACCGAGCCGCGCGATGTGCTCGGCGGGCGTCCCGGCGCGCACCATCAGGCCCTGCCAGGTGACGAACTCGAAGCCGGGAAAGGTTTCCGCCGCCGGGCGCAGGTCGCCGAATTCCGAATTGCCGCGGCGCGGATTGAGCGTGGCGATCGCCCGCACGCGGGCCGCCTGCACGAAGGGCGCGGCGATGCCCGCCTCCACCACGCGCAACTGCACTGCGCCGTTCACGAGATCGTTCAAGGCCTGCGGCCCGCCCTTGTAGCTCACCTGCAGGATCGGGGCGCCGCTTACGGCCGCGAGCGCGCGGCAGGCGATTTCGGTCAGGCCGCCGGTGATTGCGCAGGCGACGCGATCCGCGCCGCTCTTCGCGATTGCAACCAGCTCTTCCAGGCGCTGCGCGGCGAGACTGTTGGTGCCGAGGATCACCCATTCGGTGCTGACCAGGCGCGCAACCGGCGCGAGCTCCACCGCAGGATCGAACTCGAGTCTGTACAGATGCGGATTGCTCACAAGGCTCGTGAGGCCGTGCAGCAGCGTGTAGCCATCCGGGGCGGAGCGCGCCACCGCCTGCATCGCGATGTTGTGCGCCCCGCCCGGCAGGTTCTCGATCACCACCGCCTGGCCCAGGCGCTTGCCGAGCAAGGGCGCGACGCGGCGCGCGATGATATCCGGCCCGCCGCCCGGCGGGATCGGCACCACCCAGCGGATCGGCTTCGCGGGCCAGGCGTCCGCAGCATGCGCGGAACCGAAGGCGCAAGCCAGCGCAACACCGCACGCCGCGACCAGGCGGACGGCGCGTTGGAGCAGGCAGATCATTTCAGCTCGCCCGACTTCCACCGGCGCAGCAACTCATGACGCATGACCTTGCCGTTGTCGTTGCGCGCCAGCGCGCCGACGACAGTGATACTGCGTGGCGCCGACAAGGGCCCGAGTTTCTCGCGGCATTGCGCGATCAGCGCGGCCGGGTCGGGGACCTGAGGCGCATCAGTATCGGGCACGACGGCAGCGTGTATCGCAGTCCGCGCATCGGCCTCCGTGAACGCGAAGCTTGCTGCCTCGCGTACCCCGGGCGCGGCCGCGAGCAGGCGATCGATATGCGCAAGATGGATGAGGTTGCCGCCGACCTTGATCACGTCGTCCACCCGTGATTCCAGATAGAGATAACCGTCCGCGCCATAGCGACCGTAGTCGCCCGGATAGACCCAGCCGTCGCGGAAGATCCGCGCGCTCAACTCGGGGTCGCGCACATAGCGATCGGCGCAGCCGGCTGAGCGCACCCGCACGATCCCGACCTCTCCATGAGGGAGGGGCCGGTCCGCGTCATCGACGATTTCGACCGCCACCCCCGGCGCAATGCGGCCTGCGGCACCCGGCATGCGCTCGAGATCATCGCGCTGCGCGAGCGCCACGAGACCGGTTTCCGTCGCGCCATAGGTCGTCACCACATCGGGCGCGATGCGATCCGCGATCTGGGCCAGCAGCTCCGGCGGCACGACAAATCCGCCGACCACGAGCCGTGCCAGGGAGGGCAGTCCGCCGCGCCCCGAGGGCAGGCGCGCAATCAGGCGCTGCACGGTGAACTGATCGAGCAGCGCGTCGGTCGCCCGATGCTCGATGATCGCCCGGGAGATGTCCTCGGGTGTGCGCGCCTTCGGCACGATGATCGCCGCGCCACTCAAGAGGCTGCGCAGCGTCGGACGGATCGCGGAGCCGACCGTCAGCGGCAGGCCGACCAGAAAGCGCTGTCCGGCAGGAGACAGGCCCAGGGCACCCTGGACGACTGCGCCATAGATGACGCCCTGGTGGCTGTCGAGCACGCCCTTCAGACGACGACCGGTCGTGCCCGAGGAAATATGCAGGCGCCAGGGCCAGCGCCCCGGGCGTGAATAGCCCGCATGCAGGAGATCGTCACCGGTCGACCAGCCGGTGTCGAAGCCGATGAAACGTGTTCCATCGATTGCCGCGCTGCGGTCCTCCGCGAGGATGGCGTGCACGCCGAACTGCACGCACTCCGCGTGCCGCGACTCCGCCGGGCGCTCAGGCGCCATCGGCACCGAGACCGCACCCATGCGGGCGATCGCGAGCATCATCGCGAAGCTCGTGCGACTGGTGCTTAGCGACAGGCCGATCAGCTGCCCGGGCTCGACGCCCGCGCGCGCGAGGCGCGCGGCGTAGCGCGCAACGAGCACCTCGAACTCGAGGAAGGAGAGCCGGCCCGCGTCGTCGATGATAGCCGGCTGCGACGGAACCGACCGCGCAAGCTGACCGAGCAGATCCGTGACGTTCATGCCGGGCTTTCCGCTTCCTGTATTCCGTATTTCAGGGAGATGCCGATTCTAGATCGGACAGCCAGTGCGGCAGCGCGGTGCACAGCGCTTCGACTACCGGGTGCCAGTCGCCGAGGGTCTGCTGGCGGAACAGGCGCAGCGTCGGATACCAGGGCGTATCGCCGCGCGCGGAGAGCCAGCGCCAGTCCGCGCCCAGCTTGAGCATGATCCAGGCGGGACAGCCGAGCGCTCCGGCAAGATGCGCGACGGCGCTGTCGACCGAAATCACAAGATCCAGCTTCGCCACGATCGCGGCGGTTTCATCGAAGCTCGCAAGCTCGTCGTCCAGGATGAGCACGTTGCCGGCTGCCGCAAGCTGTTCACGCTCTTCGGGCTTCAGACCCTTCTGCAGGGTGACCCATTGCAGTCCCGGCCCCGGCAGGCTCAAGGCCAGCAGCGGCTTCAGGATGTCGAGACTCGCACTGCGATGCGCAGGCACCGGATTGCCGCGCCAGACGAGCCCGACACGCGGCCGCGGCACAGCCTGCAGCCATTGCTCGGCCAGACCGGGATCGGCAACGAGGTAAGGCACGCTGGACGGAATCGCCGACTCGCTGAAGGTTTCCATGGCGAGCGGCAGACTGGTGTAGGGAATGCGGTATTCCGCTTCCCCGGTATCGCCCGCGGTCACGATCCGTGCCTCGGGGAAACTGCGCGCCACGAGCGCACGCAGGGGCGGGGCGACCTGCAGCCAGCACTGCGCCGCGCGGGCCTGCAGCGCGGGCAGGTAGCGCAGCATCTGGATCACGTCTCCGAAACGCGCCTCCCACTGTACGAGCAGCTTCTGTCCGTCCACGGATCGCTCGCCGAGCAGCGGCAGATTCAGGCCGGGAAGCCGGTCGAACTGATCCGACTTCAGCCGGTATTCGTAGAGTTGCCAGGCTTCGCGCGACAGGCCCAGGTGCAGCATCGTCGTGCCCTTGTTCCACATGGTGGCGGAGAGATCCGGCTTGCGCTCCAGTACGCGGTCATAGGCGGCAATGGCGGCTTCGTAGCGGCCGAGCGCCTGCAGCGCGTTGCCCAGATTGTTCACGGCCTCGATGTAGGAGGGGTCGGCCGCGACCGCACGCTCGTAGCAGCCGATCGCCTCCTCGTAGTCGCCGAGCGCCTGTAGCGCGTTGCCCAGATTGTTGTGCGCCAGCGCGTAGTCCGGCTTGAGCGCGATGGCGCGTTTGAAACTCGCGATCGCATCGTCGATGCGCCGCAGCGCGCGCAACGCATTGCCGCGGTTCAACTCGGCGGCGAAGCTGTCGGGGGACACCGCAAGCAGGCGGTCGTAGAGCGCGAGCGCCTCGGCATTGCGCCGCAGATCGGCGAGCAGATGCGCGCGCCGGAACATCAGTCGCGGGTCGTCGGGCTTCTTCTCGATCGCACGGCCCCAGGCGGCCTCGGCCTCGGCCTTGCGACCGAGTTCCTCCAGACTGCGCGCCTCGGTCTCGATCATCATCACGGCGGCCGGGCGCAGACGCAGCGCGCGGCGCGCGTAGGCAAGCGCCGCGCGCGGCCTGCGCTGCTCACTGCTGCCGAGGGCGAGCAGGCGCAGCGCCGGGAAGTGGCCCGGCGCACGCGCGAGCATCGCCTTGCAGAGCGCTTCGGCTTCCTGCCACTGGCGGGCCTTGTACAGGCCCTGGGCCCGTTCGAGGTCCGCCCGCAGTGTGTCGGTCACGGGCGAGCTCCGCCGGCCTTGCCGAGGCGGCTAGCGCGGCTCCGGAGTCGACGAGGACAGCTCATCCTCGTATTCCTTGACGAGCGGGCCGAGTTCGTTCAGCAGCGGCTTCAGATAGGGTTCGTACTTGCGCCAGCGGCCGACCGACGTGTTGTAGATCGGCTGACGCACCTGGGACAGGCTTGCCGTCTTCACCGGCCGCTCGGTCTCGTAGAACTTGAGGCAGGCCTCGTTCCAGTCGAGCCCGATGTGGGCGATGATGCGCCGCGCCTGGGCCTCGACATCGGCCACGGTCTGCTCGTAGCGGATGCTGAGCATCTGCCCCGGCGGCAGCGTGGTCTCCCAGAACTTCATGTGCTCGTCATAGGCGCGGTAGGTCTTGCCGAGGTTGTTCAGGTCGTAGCTCCAGGGCATGCCGTCCGGGAAGAAGATGCGATAGATCGACAGACAGGTATCCACCGGATGACGGCGGGTATGAATGATGCGCGCGCCCGGCATGATGAAGGGGATGACGCCGGTCCAGAAATAGTTGCCGGGCATCTTGTCGACGATGCGCTTCGCCTCGGGGCGGCCGGCCGCCTTCGCGAGCGCTTCGATCGCCTGCACATAGCGCTCGCCGCGCTCCTTCAGGCTGAGGTTGCGACAGGCCAGATCCACGCCGGGGATGTAGGTCGGCATCGAGCCGTGCTGCTCGTCGCCCGTGTTGATGATGCGACCGTTGATGGTCACGCCGTCGAGCACGCGGTGCAGCAGCTTCAGCTCGCCCGCGCCGTGCGCATCCGGGTGACTCGCGATGATCTGTTCAGCAAGCGAAGTGCCGGAACGCGGCATGCCCAGCACGAACACGGGCTTGGGGCTCGCATGACCGACTTCCGCGATCTTGGCGTACATGCCCTGTTTGACATTCATGCGCGTCAGCTTGAGCAGGCCGACGGCCGCGCCATGGCGATAGGGCGTGAGCTGGCCCTGAAGCTTGCCGGCATTTTCATAGTGCGCAAAGGCGCAGGCCATTTCACCGACGTCTTCCGAGGCCTTGGCGACTGCGAAATGCAGCTCGACGCGCTTCTCCGGCCGGAATTTGTCGTAGTGCGCGAGCGCCATGTTGACGCGCTTGGTCGGCTCGTCGCCGTAGGCGTGCTTGTGCTCCACGCCGAACACGCGCAGCGCGGTCGGGTTCAGCGGATCAAGCACGATCGCCTGTTCCAGGCTGTACTGGGAGCCCTCGATGTCGCCCATCTGGCGCTGCACCACGGCGAGGTCATACCACCACTGGAGCTGCTTCGGATTGGTGGCAAGCGCTTCCTTCAGCACCGCGATGGCCTCGTCGTTGCGTTCCGCACGATGCAGGCCGCGCGACAGTCCGTGCAGGAAGGCAGGCTCCCGGCGTCCGGCGGCGATGCGCTTCTGGAAACCGTTGATGACCGATTCAGGGTCGTTGCGCTCGGCGAGGAAGAGCGCGGTCCATTGTTCGGCGGCGCCGGCGGGAACCGGGGACTTGTCCATCAGCTGTTCGCAGGCGATCAGCGCCTCGTTGCGGCGCCCGAGGCGCGCGAGCAGCTGCGCATGGGCGACGGCGAGCGCATCGTTGTCCTCCATGCGACGCAGCATCGTGACCGTGTCCAGCGCGCCCTGGAAATCCTGGATGTCGCGTTGCAGTTCGAACAGTCGGCGGGCGGCAGGCAGCTCGGCGCGGATATCGGTGGCGCGACGCAGGCAGTCCGCTTCGCCCTTCTTGTCGCCGGTACGGCTGCGCGCGAGACCGAGTGTCATCCAGACCCAGCGGTCCTTCGGGGCGCGCTCGGTTTCGGGGAGCAGCAGCTTTTCCGCTTCCTTGAAATCTTCCGATGCCATGTGCAGCAGGATCAGTTCGCGTCGCGCCGGGATCCAGCCCGGGCGGCGCTTCATGACTTCCAGCACGATGTCGCGGGCGAGCGGGAAGAGACCCTGCTTGCGCGCTTCCGCGCCCTTCTTCAGTTTGGCGATATCGGCTTCGTCTGCGGCCGGATCGGAGGCCGGACGGACAGGGGCGCTGATGGGTGCTTGGAGGGGCTGGGCCTCTGCGGCTCGCGCAGCCGCCGCGGGCTGCGCACGGCGCTGGCCCTGTTGCGATTTCTTGGAAATGATGATCCCCGGTGTACTTTGCTTGGAAGGGAGAGTTTAGCGCCTGGACCCGGGACTTATCGGGATGCCGGCAAGCGTGCAGGACGCATAAAAAAAAAGCGACCGCCGTCAGGCGGTCGCTTTGCAGGCTTGATGTGCCTTACGTGGTCGACAGACCGATTTCGGTGCCGGCCAGGGTACTGACCCCCGGAAGGTAGAGCACGCCGCTCAGGCCGTCGCCATCGCTGTCGAAGGCGAGCACCCCGAGGTTTGCACTCTTGTTGCCGTCGCCGTTGATGTCGTTGTTGGTCGACTGTTCGTCAAACACCGCGAAGACATAGAACTTGTCCGCGCCATCGAGGAGTGCGTCCATGTCGGAGAACATCGTGTCCTGGTTGATGTACTTGTCATCCGGACGCGGACTGTCGAGGTCGGCAAGCATCGTGGTAACGGTGTGGGAGGAGAACTCAAAACTCATGTTCACCAGGTGGCCTGCGCTGTTGAATCCCCGTAGCGTCGTGTGCTGCACGTCGGCCGCCAGCGTATCGTCGCGTTCGCCCCACATGTTCAGGTCGAGGTGACCGCTGAACGTGTTCGCCCCGTTGATGGTGCCGAAGACCTGGTTGGTGATCTCCATGTACACGTCACCCGCACCGGAGAGGGTCGCCGTCCGTGCGGCATCCCATTCGACACCCGCTTCACTTACGACATATCCAGTTCCGGTTGTGATGAAGTCCGACCTGTTGTTCAGATAGAGGCTAGCCGTGGCGTCCGCCTCGACATTCACGTGGAAGTTGCCGATGTCGATGTTGGCCGTGGATGAAAGCGTATGGCTCGAGAATGCAGACACGTTCGTGTAGGAGCTCGTGGCGTAGTCCCGTGCAACCTGGACGACACCCGTGGCACCTCCGCGGACGGTCAATGTCACGTCGCCGACGCTGACATTGGCATCGCTCGATGCGTAGATATCGAGCAGCGCGGTGCCGCCGTCGGCGTCCACCGTGAGGGCGACGTCACCGACGTACACATCGGCGCTGTTCTTCGCGATGATCTGTACGAAGGCGCTCGCCGTGGCACCCGCTGCCGTGTCGGTCGCCTGTACGTGCACGTCACCACCGGTGGCGGACACGGCGAACATTTCCAGCGTGTTGCCCAGATTCACCACGCCGTTACCGCGCGCGCCGATGTACAGCTGGCTCAGTGCATCGCCGTCGGTACTGTCCTCGGTGGCAATGGCCTGCATGTGGATGTTGCCATCGATGTTGACGGTGGCGTAGGAACTGCTGTTCGCGTCCGTGCTGGCCGAGACAACCAGGTAGGTGGTCGCATCGTTCTGGGCGTAGGCATCGAGACTGATATCGCCGCCGATGCTCACGTTGGCCGTTCCCGTATTGGTTGCGGCCGCGTTGAGGTTGTCGATCCAGGCATAGGCCCTCAGGGCGTCGGGTGCCGTGGAAGACTCCGTCAGGCCGCCCGCGCTCACATGGATGTCGCCCATGATGCTCACGTTCGCCGAACCGTTGTCCGCAGCATTGGCCGAAATGTTGCTGATATACGCAACCACCTCGCCCGCACCGATTGCCGTGACGTTGAGGTCTCCCCCGCTGCTGAAGCTGCTGCTGGTGTAACCGAAGACCGCCACATTCGCATTGGCCTGGTTGGCGCTTGCGTACGCGTAGATGCTGCCGATGAAGGCCGAGGCGTCGCCCGCTTCGGCGCTGGCGAGCACGCTGATGCCGCCGTCTACGTAGACCGTGGCATCGTCCATGCTGCCGATGATCGGGTTTGCCTGAGCGCCGATCTCGCCGATGTAGGCCGTTGCATTGGAGCCAGTGAAGAAGGTGGTCGATCCGGAGACATAGCTGAATTCGCGGGCATGGGCCTGCACGTTCAGGTCGCCTTCGACCACGACCGTTGCCTGTCCGTTGGTACCGTTCGCGTAGGCACCGATGTAATCGATGTAGGCATTCGCGCTGCCGCTGGCCGCTTCCGCCGTCACCGATACATCGCCGACGACAACGCTTGCATCGGCCCCGTCGCTTGTTGCCGTGCTGCCCCCCAGGGCGACTGCCGAGATCTCGCCCAGGCCTGCCTGGGCGTATTCTTCGCCGGAGGCACTTACGCGGATATCGCGGATGTCGATGTAGGCTGCGGCCCCGGTGTCGCTGGCAGAGGCCGAGACATCCTCGAGGTAGGCATAGGCGCTGCCTGCGGTGGCCGTGGCCGAGACGTTCACATCGCCGGCTATCGATACATTCGCCGAGGCGTAGGCCGTGTCTGCGTTGGCCTGAATGCCCCCGTTGTAGACGCTGTAGCCGAGATAGGCCACGGCATCATTACCGTCGATCAGAACTGCGGTGCTGGTTGCTATCCAGTTCGACGCTGTGACGCTGGTGTAGCGATAGCTCAGGTACTCGTTCGAACCGCCCGCCTGGGCACGAACCGTCACATCACCCTGGATCGAGACATGGGCTTCCGCCTGGACCCCTGCGCTTGCAGAGACGAGGCCGAGGTAGGCGTAGGCGCTGCCGCTTTGCGCGGACGCTGTGACGTGGACGGCGTCGCCTTCGCCTGATCCGATGGTGATCGTTGCATCACCTTCGTCGGCTACGGCGCGGATCTGGTCGATGTAGGCGGTTGCGGAATTTCCGGCATCAAGGGTGTAAGCCGTAGCGGTTATCGCATCGCCGTAATAGGTTTGTACAAATGCGGTTTCAAGATGGCTGCCAGCCGCTTGGGCCTGCACCGATATGTCACCGTTGATCGATACATCGGCGTATGCGCCCTCGTTGCGCGCGTCTGCCTCGATGTAGTCGATGTAGGCGGAGGCCGAGCCATTGGTTGCGGTTGCGGTCACCCGTACGTTGCCCGCGATGTTGATTTCCGCGAGCGGTGCGGAGACGAACTGGCCGGAGTAGGTGGCGCCTAGGCTGCCGGAGTAGGTTGTCGCCACACCGTAGGAAGCGTTCGCGTAGATTCCGAAGATGCCCGCGGAGGTTTCGTCTTCGCCTGCGCCCGTGCCGCCGTAGGCCTGGACGTTCACGTCACCATTGATGCTGACTTCCGCATGGGCGTTGGTGTAGCTTGCCGATGCGACAATGTTGCCTAGGTAGGCGGTTGCAGCACCGTCGTCTGAATCCGCGCGTACAGTGACCGTGCCATCGATGAGGATACTGCCCAGCGAATCGGTATAGGCCGACGCGGAAATGTCTCCGATGACCGCGGTTGCATAATTCCCGCGCGTATCGACCGAGTAGACCATGTCGCCGCCGGCGCTGCTCGCCGTGTAGCCGCTACGGTGGAACACTTCCTGCGTTCCGGAGGCGCTCGCGAGCACGTTCACATCGCCGTAGATCGAAACACGGCTCTCGGCACCCGGGGCGCCGCTGTTGCCGTTTGCCTCGATGTTTCCGATGTAGGCCCAAGCGTCGCCGCTTGAGGCGTAGGCCGATACCAGTACCGCAGTACCGCTGCCGTCTCCGAGCGCCACGCTGGCGACGTTATCGGTGTAGGCGGAAGCGGAAATGGTCCCGATCGAGGCGCTGGCGTCATTTCCGATCGACAGGTTGACCGTCCCGGTGGGGGCGAAGGCGTAGGAGTAGACGATGCTGACATTTTCATGCATGCCGTGTGCATCGGCCTGAACACTCACATCGCCAGCGATGCTTACGTTCGCTTTGGCGGCATCCGCGTTCGCGTTCGCACCGATGAGTTCGACATAGGCGGATGCGGAGCCGGTATCTGCGCTTGCGTAGACATTCACATTGCCGTCGATCACGACCTGTGCCGACGCGTTCTGGGTGAAGCCGCCGTAGTAGGTCGAAACTGCCGTGCCGGAATAGGTTGCGCCATAGGAGGCCTGCGCGTAGATGCTGCCGATGTACGCACTGGCGTAGTCGCCACCGCGCGCGGTGACGTTCACATCGCCGAAGATGGACGCATCCGCTTCGGCGTTGATGCCGTAGGCGTAGGCGCTGAGGCCGCCGAGGTAGGCCGTCGCGCTGCCGTACTGCGCGTCGGCATTGATGCTTACATTGCCGTTGACGACGAATATGCCGTCTGCGCCGGTGTTCGATGCCGCCACATTGATGCCACCGATGAACGCCACAGCATCGTTGCCGACCGCGTCAACGGAGTAGGACCTGTCGCCGGAGTACGTAAAGCCGAATTGGTTCAGGTCGTCATGCTCGCCATTGGCCCGGGCGTTGATGTCGATGCCGCCATTGATCAGGACGACAGCTCCGGCGTTCGCTTCCCAGGCATAGGCGTAGATGTAGTTGACGTAGGCATTTGCGTCTCCATCGGCCGCATAGGCCGAGACATCCACCGCAACACCGCCCGAATCCTCTCCGAATCCGCCGATCAGCACACCCGCACTGTTGGAGGTATAGGCCGATGCCGAGATCTCGCTGATGTAGGCGGTTGCGCTGTTGTTTGCATCCAGCGTGAGCACGGTCTGGATGGCGCCCGAGTAGGTTTGGACGCTTGTCGTAGTCTGGTAGTTGCCCGAAGCGTAAGCCTCGACGTGTACGTCACCCTGGATCAGCACATAGGCTTCCGCACCGCTGTATTTGGCGTTCGCCTCGATGTATTCGATATAGGCGTAGGCGCTGCCATCGGGAGCATAGGCGGAGACGCTCACGTTGCCTGCAATGGCGACGCCGGCGACAGCACCGGCACTCCCGCTCTCGACCCCGGAATATGTAGCCCCGTACTGCGCGCTCGCGTGGATGCTCGCGAGATAGGCCCCTGCGTCGTTCTGCGAATGGTCTTCACCGCCGAAACCGGCCGTCGCGTTGACCTGCACGTCGCCGTTGATCGAGACGTTTGCCCTGCCTTCTTCTTGGCCGGCATAGGCTGAAATATTTCCCACGTAGGCAAGCGCGCTGCCATCGGCCGTTGCGCGCACGTCCACATTGCCATCGATACTCACATTCGCGGAGGCATTCGTGTTGCTGTAGGCCGAAGCCGTGATGCCGCCGATGTAAGCGCGCGCGCTGTTGCCGAGCTGCAGGATATTCGTCGACGTTACCGCGCCGGAATAGGTGGTGGACCAGCTCACTTCCTCGTGCCAGCCGTTGGCATCGGCATGCACGGACACCGCGCCATTGACCAACATGTCCGCATACCCGTTGGTGTAGTAGGCATTGGCGGAAATCTCTTTCAAATAGGCATCCGCGCTGCCCGAGGAGGCGTAGGCGCTGATCGCGACCGCGGCGGACCCGCCCAGCTGCGCGCCGATCACGACCGTCGCGTCATCGCTCGTGTAGGCCGAGGCCGAGATGGTGCCCACGTAGGCGTGCGCATTCACGCCCTGTTCGAGTTGCACGACCGGATGCGAGCCCTGGGGGATGGCGTAATTCGAGATCCAGTGGCCACCGTAGCTCTGGGCCCTGACATCCACGGCACCGTCGATGACGACGTGCGCTTCGGCGCCAGAGGAGTAGGCCTGCGCCGCGATGTAATCGACATAACCCAGCGCGTAGGCATCTTCTCCGACGATGCTGTCGTGCTCATGGGCGGTCGCGCGTACTGTGATGTCCCCGGCGATGGATATGTTCGCGCTGGCGCCGCTCGTGTAGCCGGAATCGGTTGTAGCGCCGTAACTGGCGTTCGCGTAAATACTGGAGAGCCCGGCGCGGGCGATGTTGTCACCCTCCGCGCGCACCGTCACGTCGGACCCGATGTAGACATTCGCTTCCGCGTTGTCATACGAGGCGGAGGCTTTGATGGTTCCCAGATATGCCGCAGCCTCGCCCGAATTGGCGTAGGCACTGACGTTGATGTGGCCCGAGATTTCAACCGAACCCACGCCTTCGGTCGTTGCCGTGGCCGCGACCTGCAGGATTCGCGCACTTGCGTTGTGGCCGTCGTAGTTCGTATTGAAAAGATGCTGTCCGTCGTGGGTGTAGCTGACCAAATCGATGCCAGTCCGCTCGGTGCCGTGGGCGCTCGCGACCACGTCAACGTTGCCGCCGATGCTGACATAGGCTTCCGCACCCGCGAACGGACCGCCGTGGCCGGCATGGATGTAGCTCATGCTGGCCGAGGCCGAACCACTTGCGGCGGAGGCGCTGACGCGCACCGGACCGGCAATGCTGACTTCCGCACTGCTGGTGCTGTACGCCGTCGCACTGATCTGCGCGATGCTTGCCGTGGCGTCGTGGCCATCCTGCGCGTAGAAGGTGGTCTGGACCACGTTCGAATAGGTGTAGACCACCGTCCCCGTATAGGTCAGCTCGATGCCGGCAGCCTGCGCGAGCACCAGCACGCCGTTGCCACCATTGATATCCACCCCGGCATTACCGCCCTGGGCGTATGCCTGGATGTAATCGATATACGCGCTGGCGTTGCCGTCGGTCGCGCTCGCGCTGACGACCAGATTTCCCTGGATAGTGACGTTCGCGCTGCCGCCCGTCATGCCGCTGTAGGTTGAAGCCGCGCCGTCGGCCGCATTCGCATAGATGCTGGTCAGGAACGCTGCGGCGTCGCCGATTCCGGCTTCCGCGTTCACGATGACGTTACCGTCGATGGTCACGCCGGCTACCGCGCCGGAACTGCTGGTCGAGGCCGAGATGCCGCCGACGTAGGCAGTGGCGTAATTGCCGTCTTCGCCCGTTATCTCGGCATGGACCGAGATGCCGCCGATCTGGATCTGTGCTTCCGCACCCGTGTAAGTCGCGTCGGCGTTGATGTAATCGATATAGGCCATCGCGGTGACGCCGCCCGTGGCCTGGACGGTCACCTGGCCGTCGATCTCAACCCGGGCCGAGGCGCCGGTAAGGCCGGAGTATGTGGTGTAGGTCCCGCCGGAAGCGCTCGCACCGATACCGAAGACCACCGCCTTTGCGTAGCCGGAGGCGACGGCGGAGACCGCCAGGTCGCCACCGACGGACAGGCCCGCGACCGGTAGGGTGTCGGAATTCGAATTCCACGCGTCCGCTGTCATCCATTGGACGTGGGCATACGCATCGCCAGCATCGGCGCTGGCGTGCACCAAGATATCGCCGTCGACCGCGACCTGCGCGCTCGCCGTGGAATAGGCGGAAGCCGAAAGTTGGTGAATATAAGCCGTTGCGTTGTTGCCGAACGCGCCGCTGTAGGTGGTTGCCATCGCGTGCGCGTCAACGGACAGGTTGCCGCCGATATGCACACCGGCCGCCGCCGTGGAGGATGCATAGGCGGTGACGTACTCGATGTAGGCCCTTGCCGTACCACCGTCAAGACCGACCGCGTTCACGATCACGTCGCCGTCGATGACGACTTCGGCCGATGCGATGGCATCCTGGCCGGAACCGCTGTTGGCGACTGCGTCGATTCCGTTGATGTAGGCAAGACCGTAATCCGATCCGGCAGCGCCGACGTAAACATCGCCACCCACGGAGATGCCCGCAAAGGCATTGCGATCCGCAGACGCCGAGATGTAGTCGATATAGGCCTGGGCGGCACTCGTGCCGGAGGCGCTGACGTTGATCGAACCGTCGATCACGACGGTGGCGCTGCCACTGGAGTTGTTCGAACCGGAGTAGGTCGACGCGAATTCACCCTCGGCATAAGCGAACACGCCGTTCAGTTCCGCAGTGGCCAGACTGCCTTCGCCTGCGCTCGCCGCGTGGGCCGCAACAACGACATCCTGGAACACCGAGATGTTGCCGATCGCCGCCGTATGCGCTTCCGCATAGAGCGACAGGTAGGCATGCGCATCGCCGAAGGTCTGGGCCGACACGTTGGAGACTTCGACAGTCAGATTGTCGATCTGGACATTCGCCTGCGCGAAGGCATCGGCCGTGCCGTTCTGCGCGGAGGCGTTCACAAAGAGGGAACCGTGCAGATCGCCCGTGCCCTGCAGGTGTATGCCGAGATTGCCGATGCCGGCTTCGGCGTCGGCGCCGATGGCGATGGTGTCCTCGCCATCGATCTGATACACGACACCGGAAGCGTAGGCGTTGACTTCGATGTAGGCGTCAGCGGAGGCCGCGTCTTCGCCGGTGGCCTGCTCGTAGATGCCGAGGTTACGCATCCAGACGAGATCGCTCGTATCGAGCGTGCCGGCGCTGGCGGTCACATAGACCGCAGCGTTCGCGTTGCTGGCCAGATTGATACGCAGACCGGGATCCTCGACCGCGTCGGTCGAGGACGTCGTGCCGGTCGGCCCGGAGGTGCTCGCGTCGTATACGGCGATCGGCGCGAGCCCGGCGTAGGCCTGCGGCAGTTCGGAACGATCGAATCCGCCGTAAACATAGACGTTCTGCGTACCGCCCGAGTAGCTGGAGGCTGCAAGCGTAAGTTCATCGCCCGCCACAACCGGCGCGAGCGTGAGGTATTCCTTGAAGTTGCTGATGGGCCCGGGTTCCTGCTGAGAGTCGCCCCCGCCTGCAGCGCCGGCCGCAACTGCAGCACCCGCGCCGACTGCGGCGCCACCGGCCACCCCGACGCCACCGCCAACGAATCCACCGCCGGCCGCGCCACCGGCTGCCGCGCCGCCGCCGGCCGCC
>CAILKO010000068.1 GCA_903834835.1 uncultured Pseudomonadota bacterium
GATCGCTGTCTGGCGGCAGGACTACAACGAGGTTCGCCCGCACAGCAGTTGCCGGCGGATGCCGCCCGCCAAGTTCGCCGCGTTGCATCGGCAGAATTCTGCCGATGCAACGCAACCCATCACCGAAACATTCCTTTAACCGTGCAACCGGACTTCCAAACAATCAACTGGTACGGCTAAAGGGGGCAGGTCACGTTTTCCCAGCAATCTCCCGTGCGGCTCATCGAGGCTCTCATCCCGTAGACCGCGAGCGCGTCCTGGAACTCCCCGCTGCAGTACTGGCTCCCGCGGTCGGAGTGGAAGATCAGCCCGGCTTGCGGCCTTCTGCGGAACCAGGCCATACGCAACGCGTCGACCACCAGAGCCCTCGTCATTCTCGGCTGCATCGACCAGCCCACGATCTGGCGGCTGAACAGATCCAGCACTGCGGCCACGTACAGCCAGCCCTCGTCGGTGGCAATGCAGGTGATGTCACCCGTCCAGACCCGGTTGGGTTCGCTGACCGCGAACCGCCGTTCGAGCAGGTTGGGGGCCACCGGCAGCTCGTGCCTCGAATCCGTCGTCGCCTTGAACTTGCGCTTCGTCCGAGCCTTGATGCCATGCAGCGCCCGCCATGAGCCTGCGCACCCGCTCCTTGCCTACCGGGATGCCCCGGTCAAGCAACTCCTTCCAGATCCTCGGCCACCCGTACTCCGCCTTCACCTCGGCGTGGATCGCCTTCACGTGGACGAGCAATGCGTCGCTACCGATCCGTCTGCCCGTTCGGGGATTCGCGCTTTGGCGCAAATGCCCGTGATAGCCGCTCGGGCTCACCCCCAGCACTTCGCATTGAATCGAGATCGGCCACACCCGTCGGTGGCGCTCAATCCAGGCGTACTTCACTGCGACTCCTTCGCGAAGTACGCCGTCGCCTTTTTTAAGATGTCGCGCTCCATCTTCACCCGCGCCAGCTCCGCCCGCAGCCGGCTGATCTCCATCTGCTCCGCGCTCACCGGCCGCCCTGCCGTCCCCTTCTTCAGCCCTTGCTTCTCGGCATTCAGCCAATTGCGCAGCGTCTGATCATTGACCCCCAGAATCGCCGCCGCCGTCGGCACGCTCTGCCCACCGCGCACCAGCCGCACCGCCTCCGTCTTGAACTCCAGCCTCTACTGCGCCCTGCTTGCCTTCGACATTTGCTCTCTCCTCGCTCAAAGTGTAAATCCT
Organism: uncultured Pseudomonadota bacterium; assembly: GCA_903834835.1. Lineage (GTDB taxonomy): Bacteria > Pseudomonadota > Gammaproteobacteria > Burkholderiales > SG8-39 > CAILKO01. Next base: position 1,204 of record CAILKO010000068.1, read on the forward strand.
CAGCAAGGAGTGCGGTTTAAGCGGGCAAGGTCAACGTGCCGTTGGTACAGACCTAAGCCCCCCCACAAGCGGGGTGGCGGAGCGGTCCGAACCTACAACCGGATGACCGCAGGGTCCTCGAAGTCCTTAACGTTTCGCACGCGCCGGTTTGGCGCGCGGCGAGACAATTCCCGCCACATGCTTTGCCCAGCGATCCAGCCACTTGCGCATCTCGTCGGCGTAGGCATAGACGTTATAGACGCCGGCCACACCCGGCAGCCGGTGGCCGAGTATGGATTCGCCGATCTCGAACGGACAGCCCAGGCGCGCCAGGCCGGTGCGCGTGGTTCGGCGCAGATCGTGCGAGGTCCAGTGATCTATCGGGCAGGCGTCGCCGGCCTGCCGCGAGGCAAATAGCGCCACGCTCAACGCCTTCTGATTAACCGGGCGGCCGCGCACCGGAAAGACGTACTCCTCGGCAAGACGGTTACGCAGAATCTCGACGGCAGGCGCGGACAAGGGAGTCACGCTCACGTCGCCGGTCTTTCCCTGGGTGTGCGTCCAGGTTTTCGCATCGATGTCCACGTCGCGCGAGCGCATGCTGCAGACTTCGCCGCTGCGGGCGCCGGTGTAGAGCGTGAGGCGCAGTACATCGACAATCGTGCGGGACACCGCGCCGGAGTCCAGCCAGCGCAGCAACAAGCCGATCTCGGGATCGCTGAGTGCCCGGCTGCGCTTGCCCTGCGGGATGGTGGGTATGCCGGCCGTTGGGTCGGCAACATCGAGGTCCAGCCGATTCATGCTGCGGGCGTGCCTGATCACGCCGCGCAGCGCGGAAATGCCCATGGCCGCCACACGCGGCGCCCGCTTGCGCATAGGCACGACAGCCGCCATGACTTGCGAGGGCTTGAGGTCAGCCAGCAACACATTGCCAATTTCAGGCAGGATTTCGCGCTCCAGAATGCGCCACTGCTCGTCGCCCCGCGCGAGCTTGGACAGGTGCTCCTTCTGATAGCTCTCCGCGGCCCGGGTCAGCGTGTATCCCTTGCCGCGGATCGCCGCCACCTTGGCAGCCTCTTGTCGCCGACGTACCTCGTCGCGCGGATCACCATGCTTGTCTCGTGTGGCACGGTGATTCCGCCACTCGGTGCGCGCGTCGGCGAGAGATAATGCGGGGAATGACCCGATAAGCAACTGGGCCATCTTCCCAGCAGGATCACGGAAACGGTAGATCCACGCCTTGGCGCCGGACGGGCGTGCCATGATCCGCAGGCCGGGATGAGTCGGGTCGCCGAGGGAACCGCGCTTCAGGCGCTCGCAAGCCAAGGTGGTGAGGGAAGAAACGTTTCGCAGTACGTTTCGCATATTTTCCGGATTTCAGGGAAGATTGTTGGACTTCAATAAACGCCAATATACTATGAAGTTACAGGGGAAATGGGCAATTTTTGATGGCTGACATTGCACAACATACGCCGATGATGCAGCAATACTTGCGCATCAAGGCGGAGCATCCGGACGTGCTGCTCTTCTACCGGATGGGGGATTTCTACGAGCTCTTCCATGAGGATGCCGAGCGTGCCTCGCGCCTGCTCGACATCACGCTCACCTCGCGCGGCGCCTCCGCGGGTGTGCCGATCCGCATGGCGGGCGTGCCGGTGCAGGCGCTGGAGCAGTATCTCGCGCGCCTGGTGAAGCTCGGCGAGTCGGTGGCGATCTGCGAGCAGATCGGAGATCCGGCGACCTCCAAAGGGCCGGTCGAGCGCAAGGTTACGCGCATCGTGACCCCTGGCACGCTCACCGACGCGGCGCTGCTCGACGACAAGTCCGACAACGTGCTGCTCGCGCTTTCGATGGATCGCGCAAGCTGCGGTCTCGCCTGGCTCTCGCTCGCGAGCGGCGATCTGCGTGTGACCGAAGTGCCCCGTGCACGACTGATGCACGAACTGCGCCGCATCGCGCCCGCCGAGATCCTCGTCGCGGAGAATGCAGACGCCGGCGAGGCCCTTGAAGGCTGGACCCGCACGGTGCTCGCGCCCTGGCAGTTCGATACGGAATCCGGCCGGCGCAGGCTGCTCGCCCAGCTCGGGGTCGCCTCGCTCTCCGGTTACGGCTGCGAAGAACTGACGTTCGCGATCGCCGCGGCCGGTGCGCTCCTCGACTATGCGGCGAAAACCCAGGGTCAGGCGCTCGCGCATGTGACCGGCCTCGCCACCGAGCTGGCAGGCGATTATCTGAGGCTGGACGCAGCCACGCGCCGCAATCTGGAGCTCACCGAGACGCTGCGCGGGGAGCCCGCGCCGACGCTCTTTTCGCTGCTCGACGAATGCGCGACCGGCATGGGCAGCCGGCTGCTGCGCCACCGCCTGCACCACCCGTTGCGCGATCGCGGCGTGCTCGCCGAACGCCTGGACGGTGTCGCGGAAATCGGCGCCTGTGCCGAAGCGCTGCACGCGCTGCTGCGCCGATTTGCCGACGTGGAACGCATCACGGCCCGCATTGCGCTGCGCAGCGTGCGGCCACGCGAGCTCACCGGTCTGCGCGACAGCCTCGGCCTGCTGCCCGAGCTGCGCGCCGTGCTGCCGGCCGTTCGCGGTGCGCATCTGGCGTCCTTGCACGCGGATCTCGATGCGCCGCAGGAGATGGTGGCGCTGCTCGGACGCGCGCTGCGTGAGGAACCAGCCTCGCGCATCATCGACGGTGGCGTGATCGCGGACGGCTACTCTGCGGATCTCGACGAGCTGCGCGGGCTGCAGACCAATGCCGGCGAATTTCTCGTGGCGCTGGAGCTGCGCGAGCGCGAACGTACCGGCATCCCGAACCTGCGCGTGGCCTACAACAGCGTGCACGGCTACTACATCGAGATCACGAACTCGCATTCGGCCAAGGTGCCCGACGATTACCGGCGCCGCCAGACGCTGAAGAACGCCGAGCGTTACATCACCCCTGAGCTGAAGAGCTTCGAGGACAAGGCGCTGTCGGCGCGCGACCGTGCGCTCGCCCTCGAAAAATCCCTGTACGAGGCGCTCGTCGAAGCGCTCGCCGTGGAAGTGCCTGCGTTCCAGCGGATTGCGCGTGCGCTTGCGCAGCTGGACCTCGCCGCCTGTTTCTCGCGCGTCGCGCTGCGCCGCGGCTATGTGCGACCGGTATTCGGCGATACCCCCGCGATCGAGATCGAGGCTGGCCGCCATCCGGTGGTCGAGGACCAGATCGCGCGCCAGAACGAACGCTTCATTCCGAATGACACGCAGCTCTCGCCCGCCAGGCAGCTGCTGCTCATCACCGGCCCGAACATGGGCGGCAAATCGACCTACATGCGTCAGGTGGCGCTGATCACGCTGCTTGCACATGTCGGTTGCTTCGTGCCGGCGAAGCGCGCGCTCTTCGGGCCGATCGATCAGATCTTCACCCGCATCGGCGCCTCGGACGACATCGCGGGCGGTCGCTCCACCTTCATGGTCGAGATGACCGAAAGCGCCAACATCCTGCACAACGCGACCGCCCACAGCCTCGTGCTGATGGACGAGGTCGGACGCGGCACCTCGACCTTTGACGGTCTGTCGCTTGCCTGGGCGATCGCGCGCGCGCTGATCGAGAAGAACCGCGCGCTGTCGCTTTTCGCGACACACTATTTCGAGCTGACCGCGCTCGCTCAGGAATTCCGCGAAGCGGCCAATGTGCACCTGGACGCGGTGGAGCATCGGGACACCATCGTGTTCCTGCATGCCGTGGAGGAAGGGCCCGCCTCGCAGAGCTATGGCCTGCAGGTGGCCGCGCTCGCCGGCATCCCGCGTCCGGTGGTGCAGCGCGCCCGACGCACGCTGCAGCAGCTCGAACAGCAGAGTCTCGCGCGGGGCGGACAGGCGGACCTCTTTGCCGCGGGCGGCGCGCCCGAAGAACCCGTGCCTGTCAGCGATCCACTGCGGGACGCGCTGGCGCGGGTCCAACCCGACGAACTCGCGCCGCGCGAGGCGCTCGCGCTGCTCTATGAACTGAAGAAGCTGGAATAGATCCGTCTGCGTAGGCCCTGCGGCGGCGCCTACGAAGAGGAGAACGACATGACGTTGGCGGATCCTGGCGTCGTCTACTGGATCGACCGCTACACAAGGGCAGGTCGCGATAAATAGTAACGTTTATGTTACCATCTATCGCCGAAAAGGCCTCTTTTCTTCCCCGTCGATACCCGCGGTGCTGCGCTGACTCCGGTGCAGCTCAGCCGCCGCTGCGCTCATCCACCCATACACGCGCATTGCGGAACATGCGCAGCCAGGGCGCATCCTCGCCCTGGTCTGTCGGTGCCCAGGAAAGCTGCAGCGTGCGGAACACACGTTCCGGATGCGGCATGACGATGTTGAAACGTCCGTCCGAAGTGGTCAGACCCGTGATGCCGCCCGGCGAACCGTTCGGGTTCATCGGATAGGTTTCGGTCACGTTGCCGCGGTTGTTCACGTAGCGCAAGCTGACGAGCGGCCGGGCCGCCTGCATCTGGGCGTCCGACCCGAACCAGGCGCGACCTTCGCCGTGCGCGGTCACCACGGGCATGCGACTGCCGGCCATGCCGCGAAAGAAGATCGACGGACTCTGCGGCACTTCCACCATCACCAGGCGCGCCTCGAACTGCTCGGAACGATTGCGCAGAAAGGCCGGCCAGTGCGCCGCGCCCGGAATGATCTCCTTCAATGCGGACATCATCTGGCAGCCGTTGCACACACCAAGCGCGAAGCTGTCCTCGCGCGCAAAGAAGGCCTCGAACTGCGCGCGCGCACGCGCATTGAACAGTATCGCCTTGGCCCAGCCCTGCCCTGCTCCGAGCACGTCGCCGTAGGAGAATCCGCCAGGTGCCGCAAAACCCCGGTAACCGGCGAGCATCGCGCGTCCGCTCAGGATGTCGGACATGTGCACGTCGACCGCCTCGAAACCGGCGCGATCGAAGGCTGCTGCCATCTCGGTCTGGCCGTTCACGCCCTGCTCGCGCAGGACAGCAATCCGCGGACGGGCGCCGCGCCCGATACAGGGCGCCGCCACGTTCTCGGCCGGGTCGTAGCTCAATTCCACGCCGAGGCCCGGATCCTGCGCATCGAGTATGCGGTCGTATTCCTCGCGCGCGCACTCCGGGTTGTCGCGCAGCTGCTGCATCCGCCAGCTCGTCTCGGACCAGATGCGCTGAAGATCCACCCTCGGGGATGCGAGCACCGCCTTCGCATTGCGCGTGACGCGGATCTCGTCGCGCGGATTCGGATAGCCGATCACATGACTGCAGCCGTGCAGCCCCGTCTCGCGCAGCACATCCATCACCCGCCCTCGGTCGGCCGTGCGCACCTGAAATACCGCCCCCAGCTCCTCATTGAACAGGGCGGCGAGCAGACGATCCTGCATGCGGCCCTTCAGCAGTTCCGGGTTGCGTTCCAGACCATCCACGTCGCCCATCTGCCGGTCGTAGCAGAGCTCGTCCATGTTCAGCGTCACGCCGCAGCGTCCCGCAAAGGCCATCTCGCAGATTGTCGCGAAGAGGCCGCCATCGGAGCGGTCATGATAGGCAAGCAGCAGTTGCTCCGCCGCGAGTCGCTGGACCGCGGCAAACAGCGCCTTCAGTTGCGCGGGCTCGTCCACATCAGGACACTGTTCGCCGAACTGATCATGAACCTGCGCGAGTATCGACCCGCCGAGGCGATTGCGCCCGTGGCCGAGATCGACAAGAATCAACTCGGTCTCCCCGCAATCGTCGCGCAGCACCGGCGTCAGCGTGCCGCCCGCGTCCTCGACCGGTGCGAAGGCGGTGATGATCAGCGAGAGCGGCGACACGACCTCGCGCGCCACGCCGTCCTGCTGCCAGGCCGTGCGCATCGACAGCGAATCCTTGCCGACCGGGATCGCAATGCCCAGTGCGGGACAGAGTTCCATCGCGACCGCATGCACGGTGTCATAGAGTTTCGCGTCCTCACCGGGATAGCCGGCGGCCGCCATCCAGTTCGCGGAAAGCTTCACGCGGCCGAGATCGGCGATGCGCGCCGCGGCAAGATTGGTGAGTGCTTCGCCCACCGCCATGCGACCCGATGCCGGACCGTCGATCAGTGCGAGCGGCGTGCGTTCGCCGATGGCAAAGGCTTCGCCCGAACGACCGCGAAAATCCATCAGCGTGACGGCGCAGTCCGCCACTGGCACCTGCCAGGGCCCGACAAAAGGGTCACGCGCGCACAGACCGCCCACCGTACGGTCACCGATCGAGATGAGGAAGCGCTTGTCGGCCACGCTTGGATGGCGCAACACCCGGGCAGCCGCCTCCGCGAGCTCGATACCCTGCATGTCGAACGGCTGCAGCGCCGGTACGAGGCGCACGACATCGCGCAGCATCTTCGGCGGCTTGCCAAGCAGCATCTCCATATCCAGATCGACGGTGTTCTCGCCGAAATTCCGGTCCTCGACGACGAGCCTGCCGTCGTCTGTCGCCGTGCCGACCACCGCGCAGGGGCAGCGCTCGCGCTCGCAGAGCGCGCGGAACCGATCGAGGTCCGAGGGCAGGATCGCGAGCACATAGCGCTCCTGCGCCTCGTTGCTCCAGATTTCGCGCGGCGACATGCCGCTGTCCTCGGAGGGCACATCGCGCAGGGCGATGTGCGCGCCGCGCCGTGCGCCATGCACGAGCTCTGGCAGTGCATTCGAAAGTCCGCCTGCGCCGACATCGTGGATCGAAAGAATGGGGTTCTCCGCGCCAAGCTGCCAGCAACGGTCGATCACCTCCTGCACGCGCCGCTGGATCTCCGCGTTGCCGCGCTGAACCGAATCAAAATCAAGCGCCGCGGTATTCGCGCCCGCGCCCATCGAGGAGGCCGCGCCACCGCCCATGCCGATCAACATGCCCGGCCCGCCGAGCTGGATCAGCAGCGCGCCAACAGGCAGACCTGCCTTGTCGCGCTGCGCATCCGAGATGCTCCCGATGCCACCCGCGAGCATGATCGGCTTGTGATAGCCCCGATAGGAGCCGGCAGCGAGATCCTGCACCGACTCGAAGCTTCGGAAGTAGCCCGCGAGGCTGGGCCGACCGAATTCATTGTTGAAGGCTGCCGCGCCGATCGGCCCCTCGAGCATGATGTCCAGGGCCGAGACGATGCGTCCGGGCCGGCCGGGATCGTTCGCCTCCCAGGGCTGGAGCGCGCCCGGCAGACGCAGATGCGAGACGCTGAAACCGACCAGACCCGCCTTCGGCTTCGCGCCGCGCCCGGTCGCGCCCTCATCGCGGATTTCGCCGCCCGCGCCGGTCGCCGCACCGGGATAAGGCGAAATCGCGCTCGGGTGGTTGTGCGTCTCGCACTTCATCACCGTATGGGTGAGGTCCTCGCATTCGCGATAGACATGATCCGCATCGGGATGGAGGCGCGGCACGCGCCGCCCTTCCATCACCGCCGCGTTGTCCTCGTAGGCGATGATCGTGCCCTGGGGATTCGTCGCATGGGTGTGCCGGATCATCGCAAACAGCGAACGATCCATTTTCTCGCCGTCGATGATCCAGTCGGCGTTGAATATCTTGTGCCGGCAGTGCTCCGAATTCGCCTGCGCGAACATCGTGAGCTCGGCATCGGTGGCGTCACGGCCCATGCGCCGGTAGGCATCCAGCAGATAGTCGATTTCGTCCGGCGAGAGCGCAAGGCCGAGCGCTGCATTCGCGGCCTCCAGCGCGGCGCGTCCGTCCTTGATCACCGGGACATGTCCAAGCGGCGCTGCCGCGACATGCTGAAACAGGCCGCTCGCCGCGTCGGCCGAATCAAGCACCGTCTCCGTCATGCGGTCGTGCAGCAGGGCCGCGACGGCCGCGCGGGCAGCCGAATCCGGCGCGCCGTCGAATCCCAGGTGATAGGCCGTGCCGCGCTCAAGGCGCCTGACGCCCGCCAGGCCGCACAGGCGCGCGATGTCGGTCGCCTTCGAGGACCAGGGCGAGATTGTCCCGAGGCGCGGCATGCACAGAAAGAGCGTCGCGCCAACAGGCGGCTCCTCCGCCGGAATGCCGTAGTCGAGCAGTCGTGCAAGACGCGCATGCGTCGGCGCATCGGGTGCCGCCTCGCATTCGGCAAAGTGCCAGTACTCGGCCGCGAGCGCGCGGGTGCCCGGGACGATCTGCCTGATTGCGGGGAGCAGCTTGGCGAGGCGAAACTCGGACAACGCCCGAGCGCCGCGGAACCTTAATATCGTTGCCATCGACGTTCCGGTAAACCGAAATTATAGCCAACCGGCCCGCGATGCTCCCTCTCGGCGCGTCGGGCTATTTCCTCACCTGTGGGTTTGCGACCGTCCCGCCGAGCTCCAGCGCAGAGCGCAGCGTCTGCGACGCCGCCTTCACGTCCGCCACCACCCTGCCGCGCAACGCGCCGTCGCGCGCAATATCGAGCGACGCACTGGCATTCATGCCGCCCGAGGCGATGTTGATATTGCGAAGCGCGACCGCCCCGCGATCATAGCTGCCCTGTGCGCTCAGTTCGTTGAACACCGTTCTGCCCTGGGCCTGCGCACCGCCCGTCTGGATCGCACGCGCGAAGTCGAAGCTGCCGAGCACACCGCGGCTGACCGTGAAACTGCCATCCAGGCGTAGCGACTGCGCGAGCCGCGTCGGATCCGCGGCACTCATGCTGAAGCTGCCCTTGGCATCCGCCTTTCCCTCCGAGAGCAGGGTCGGCGCGAACACCACGGCGTTGATGCCCTTGGCGCTGATACTGCCTTCGACCGTCCAGCCAGTGCTCCAGCGCAGCCTGGCCTTGCCGGCAAGGGTACCGTCGAGCAGCGTCGCATCCCAGGATTCGATCTCCGCGCCGCCGCTCGTGATGCTGCCCTTCAACCCTACACTGGACAACGACAGATCGGGCAGCATGGGCGGAGCCAGGCGCGCGGCATTCAATTCGATCTTTACCTGCTCGCCGTCCGGAGCGAGCTTCACGACCAGCTGATCGGCGCCCTTCAGTGTAATCGCCGCAAAACTGCCTGAGCGGTCCAACGTCGCCACGGCGTCCAGCACCGGCAGCGCGAGCGCCCCCGGCAACCGGAGTTCGCGTATGTGTATCGTCATCGGCCCCATGGATTCGCCCTGCGCCTGGCGCAGCAATGCGGGGCCCAATTGCGCCTGCGGCAGCGTCGCCTCGCGCACTTCGATCCGGCTGATGCGCTTTTGCTCCGAAAACAGTGCGCCGAGTTCGGGATGCACCCGGAGATCGGTGAGCGAAATGCCCTCCCCGATCGTCACCGTGTCGAATTTCACCTGCAATCCGGTAATCAGCGACAGCCGCCCACCGCTTACCTTCACCGGCACGCCGAGCGCGCGAGCAAACTGGTTCGCATAGGGCTCCGGCGAGATCGGCACGAAGTGCAGGCCGCCGACAACGGCGAGCAACAGCACGAAAAGTCCGAGTGCAACCGGTTTGCCCCACCGGCGCGGACTGTCGCTTCCGATCAATTCATCATCCGAGTGCCGCGCAGCGGGTCGCGCCGCAGCAGCCTTCGCCAGGCGCTGCCGATCGCTCAGCACTTCGTCCATATCGATATCGTGGTCGCCGACCCGGATATCGTCCTCGTCGTCGCCGGGCCGCGGTTTGCTCTTGCCGGGCTTGCCGATAGCAGTACCTGCCGAACCGGAGGCCTGTGCGGCCGCGCTGCGGCGCCGCTCCTCCTCGCGCCGCTGCACCTCGGCCTGTTTCTTCGCCTCGGCTTCGCGGGCGGCGGCCGCGGCACGTTCCTCCGCGTCGCGTTGCTCGCGCGCAGCTTCCTGTTCGCGACGTCGCGCGGCTTCCTCCTCGGCGCGACGCGCCGCCGCAGCCTGAGCCTCACGCTCGGCATCCTCCCTCGCCTTGCGCTCCACCGCTTCCCGCGCCCGCTGTTCCGCAGCACGCTTCGCTTCGCGCTCGGCTTCCTCCTTCGCCTTCCGGTCCTCATCCTCGCGCTCGGAGAATGAGTCCAGATCGGCGAGAAGAGAGTCCGCGAAGCTCGATTCCGTGGCAGCGGGTTTCGCGGCAGCGGCAGCGGATTCCAGTGCCGCCTGCTCTCCAGCTGCTTTCTCTGCTGCCGCTTTCTCTGCTGCCGCTTTCTCTGCTGCCGCTTTCTCTGCTGCCGCTTTCTCTGCTGCCGCTTTCTCTGCTGCCGCTTTCTCTGCTGCCGCTTTCTCTGCTGCC
>CAILKO010000069.1 GCA_903834835.1 uncultured Pseudomonadota bacterium
CGCGGTCGAGCGCTTCGCAGTCCTGCCGTGTCCGGGGTATCTGGGCCATGCCGTATCTGCGATGAGAGCCCCCCGGCTTGCAATGCCCGCAATCCCTTGCGAGGGAACGGCATGCGCAATCTCGCTCTCCTCCTTGCTGTAGCCGTCGCCGCCTGCTCTGGCCCCACGCCTCCGCCGGGCACGCGCGCCGCCGAGCAGCCGCGCTATACCGCGCCCGCCCCGATCATGACGTGGAACGATCTCCTCTCGCGCCCCAAGGTCTCGCCGACCCACAGTGTCCAGTGGGGCGAGGGCGCCACTGACAGTGCAGATCTCTGGCTGCCCGACGGCGCAGGCCCGCATCCTGTCGTCCTCATGGTCCATGGCGGCTGCTGGCAGAAGGCAATCGCAGACAGAACGCTGATGAACTGGGCGGCGGATGATCTCCGCAAGCGGGGCATGGCTGTCTGGAACATCGAGTATCGCGGCGTCGATGAAGCCGGCGGCGGCTACCCCGGCACCTTCACCGATGTCGCCCGCGCCGCCGATGCGTTGCGCGACCAGGCCGCCACGTACAATCTGGACCTTACGCGTGTTGCCGCATTCGGACACTCGGCCGGCGGACACCTCGCGCTCTGGCTTGCTGGCCGCAACCGCCTGCCTGGAACGAGCCCCACGCGCATCGACAATCCGCTCCCGCTCGTCGGCGTGGTGAATTCTGGCGGCCTCGCGGACCTTGCCGGCTCCGTCGGCGTAACGGACCGCAGCTGCCTCGCCGACATCTACGATCAGCTCGTCGGCAGGATCGGCCCCGCGCGCGGCAACGTCCTGTCCGATACCTCGCCTGCCGAACTCCTGCCGCTGCGCGTGCCGCAGGTCAGCGTGAACGGCCACCGCGATCGCATCGCGCCACCGGTACTCGGCGAAAACTGGGCGCGGAAGGCAAGGGCGGCGGGCGATCAATCCACGGTCGAGGTCGTCCTCGAAACCGGCCATGTCGAACTGGTCTCGCCGGGTTCGGAAGCGTGGAAAATCCAGGCAGCGGCCCTCGCGCGCATGCTGGGCGTCAGGTCTTCCGGCGGCTGATCTCTATGCCTCGCGGCTGTTCGAAGCGTCACCGCCAAAAGCGGGGTTCGTGCGCTCGTAGAAGTCGCGCAGCGGATCGGCCACGCGGCCCAGAGCGTCGAGATCGTGAACCACCATCCGCTGGTTGCGGAATGTCGCTATTCCGTTGTCCCGGATGGCCTTCAGCACGCGGTTGATGTGAACGGCAGACAGCCCGAGATAATCGCCAAGCTGGCTCTGGGTCATCGGCAGGAAGAACTCACGCGCATCGCGCGCGATCGTGCCTGAAACGACAAGCCGTCCATGCAGCTGCGCGATCAGCATCGCCAGTCTTTCTTCCGCGCTTCCGCGTCCGAGGCTGACGATCCAGCCGTGAAGCCGGCGCTCTTCCTCGACGATCTGCCACGCGCATCGCATGGAGACATCCGGGTCCTGGTCGCAGATGTCGCGCAGCTTGCGATGGTCGATCTGTTCAACGACCGTATCGGAGAGCGTGACGATCGCGTCCGGATGCCGGTTCACGAACATGCTCTTCACGGCGAACAGGCCGCCCGGCAGGAAAACGAGAATGTACTGATTGGGCCCGTCGGGCAGCGTGCGTACGCGACCCGTCCAACCCTGTACGAGACGATAGACGAATGGGTGGTCGGCGTCGCCCTCAACGAGCGTCCGGCCCGCCGGTATCGAGCGACGATCGCTGCTCATCAACGAGATGATCTTGCGCTCGCCTCTCTGCAGGGCGGGCAGTAGTTCGGGGCGGTGAAGCGCAAAGCGCTCGGCGTTCGGCAAGAAGATGCTCCCACGTAGGTTACGTGGGAACAAGGAACTCGACTGCTTCTCGGTTCCCGTCGTTGATGCAAGTTAAG
>CAILKO010000070.1 GCA_903834835.1 uncultured Pseudomonadota bacterium
CGTTCTATGCCGGCAATTTCATCGACATGATGGGCCACGCACTGGCGGAGGACCTGCGCCGCCCTGCACACCTGCGCGCGGCCTGACACTGGACTCACGATCAGGATTGCGCGCGCCGCCTGCGTCGTAAGTCTCTGCGGCCGGATCGGTCTCGTCGTACGGCCAGTGTGCTGCAAAGATGTCGTAGGTGGTGCGCCCCAGAATCAGATCGAACGGCTTTGCGAACAGCGCTCCGACTGCCCCGATGGCGGCCTCGCTCCGGAACGGCGCGATCCAGCCACCGTACGAGAAACCGCCTGTGGTGTCCTCCTCCGGCCCGCCCGGAGCCTGCATCACGCCGTCCAGGCTCACAAATACACCCACCGTAAGCTTCCGCATGCTCATCCCTTGCCTGGCGCCTCGTCTCGAGGAGCGCGCCAGACAGGCCTGGGCCGACATCCCGCCGCAGCTTCGTGGCCGCTGTTCGGTTTTGTACTGAATGACCACGTGTTACAGCCACAGGCATCCGATCCGTCGCCCAAGAGTTGACCCGCGTCGGCTCTGCCTTCAAAAGGCGAAAACACGGTTCTCAGGGGAAGTCAGATGGCGCGTATCACGCTGCGGCAGTTGCTCGATCACGCAGCCGAGCACAGCTACGGTCTGCCGGCGTTCAACATCAACAACATGGAACAGGCCCTCGCCATCATGGAGGCGGCCGACAAGGTCAACGCCCCCGTTATCATGCAGGCCTCGCGCGGCGCCCGCTCCTACGCCAACGACATCGTGCTGAAGCACATCATCGACGCCTGCGCAGAGATGTATCCCCACATCCCGATCTGCATGCACCAGGACCATGGCAATGGCCCCGCCACCTGTGCGACCGCGATCCAGTTCGGCTTCACGTCCGTGATGATGGACGGCTCGCTCAAGGAAGATGCAAAGACCCCCGCCGACTACGCGTACAATGTCGACGTGACCCGCAAGGTCGTCGAGATGGCGCATGCGTGCGGCGTCTCGGTCGAGGGTGAGCTCGGCGTGCTTGGCTCGCTGGAGACCGGCATGGGCGAGAAGGAAGATGGTCACGGCTTCGACGGCAAGCTGGATCACTCGCAGCTTCTCACCGACCCAGACCAGGCGGTCGATTTCGTGAAGGCCACGCACGTCGACGCGCTCGCCATCGCCATGGGCACCAGCCACGGCGCCTACAAGTTCTCGCGCAAGCCCGACGGCGAGGTCCTCGCCATGAACGTGATCGAGGAAATCCACCGCCGCCTGCCGAATACGCACCTCGTCATGCACGGCTCTTCCTCCGTGCCGCAGGACCTGCAGGACGAGATCAACAAGTATGGCGGGAAGATGCCGCAAACCTGGGGCGTGCCGGTGGAGGAGATCCAGCGCGGCATCAAGCACGGCGTGCGCAAGATCAACATCGACACCGACAACCGCATGGCGATGACGGCTGCGATCCGCAAACTGTTCGCCGACAAGCCCGGCGAGTTCGATCCGCGCAGCTACCTCAAGCCCGCCAAGGAAGCGATGCGCAAGGTCTGCATCCAGCGCTATCAGGAGTTCGGCTGCGAAGGCATGGCCGGCAAGATCCAGCCAGTCTCGCTCGCCGTGATGGCCAAGGACTACACCGCCGGAAAACTCGACCCGAAATTCTCGGCCTCGGCTGCGAAAGTGGCGGCGGAATAACTCTCCACAACCTGTGGGAAACGAAAGCGGCGCGATCTCTGGATCACGCCGCTTTTCATCTGGCTTGTCGGTATTCGAGGCATCTTCGTCCTGTGGGCCGGTTGTGGATCACCCTGTGGGCGATAACCTGCGGCATGCTCGAGATGCGCCCCAACTGCGAATGCTGCGACACCGATCTCGATCCGTCGGGAACGGACGCCCGTATCTGTTCCTTCGAATGCACTTTCTGCGCGGCTTGCGCGGACGGAACACTGAACGGGAAATGTCCCAACTGCGGCGGGGTGCTGGTGCAGCGCCCGTCGCGCCACGCTGGCAAGCTTGCCAGGTTTCCCGCCTCGACGAAGCGTATCGTGACGGCCGGCGGATGCGCGCCCTGATCTTGCCCCGCCCGGCCCGCAGGCGTACCCCTCGCGCATGTCGCGCCGCTGCCGCCTTTACCTCATCACGCCGCCCGAGATCGCGGACATCGCGGCGTTCTCGCGCCAGCTCGATGAAGCGCTCGACGCAGGCGACGTCGCCTCGTTGCAGATCCGCCTCAAGTCGCGCGACGGCGTCCCGGCGCCCGACCACCACATCCTCGAACTCGGCCGCCACATCATCCC
>CAILKO010000071.1 GCA_903834835.1 uncultured Pseudomonadota bacterium
ACCGGCATCCCGGCATCCGCCTGCTTCAGGAATCCGATGATCTGTTCTTCGCTGTACCTGCTCTTCTTCATGTCCGTCATTCTCCATAGTTCGACGGACTTCTCTACTTTAAGCTGGTACGGCTGGTGGGGGGCAGGTCACGGGCGGGGCGCAGACATAGCGCATTTTTCTCTGGTGCGAAGGCCATATAGTAACATATACGTTACTAAATAATCCAAAACCCCCGCCAGGACGCCCCCCATGACCCCCATCAACATCGAAGACCTCCGCCAGCTCGCAAAAAAGCGCCTGCCGAAGATGGTGTTCGACAATATCGACGGCGCGGCGCATGACGAGCTGACGATGCGCGCGAACCGCGTCGATTTCGAGCGCATCCGGTTCCGCCAGCGGGTGCTGGTGGATGTCTCGAAGCTGGAGATCGAGACGGAGCTTTTCGGCGAGAAGTTCGCGATGCCGCTGGTGCTGACGCCGCTCGGCATGCAGGGGGTGATTGCGCGCGAGGGCGAGTTGCAGGCGGCGCGGGCGGCGGAGCGCTGCGGGATCCGCCTGTGTCTTTCGACGGTCTCCACCTGCTCGGTGGAGCAGGTGCAGGCGGCGGTGCCGGCAGCGCGGCCGATCTGGTTCCAGCTCTACATGAGCCAGGACAAGGGTTTCATGAAGGCGCTGCTGGAGCGCGCCCAGGCGGTGGGCTGTCGCGTGCTGGTGTTCACGGTGGATGGCGCCTCGCGCGGCCAGCGCGAGCGCGATCTGCACAACGGCTTCACGGTGCCGCCGCGCGTCACGCCTTCCTTTGTGCTTGACGTGCTGACGCATCCGCGCTGGGCGGCGGATGTGCTGCTCGGGCCGCGCCTGTCCATGCGCAATATCGATCCGAGCGGCAGGCAGAGCGTGATGAAGGCGGGCAAGGTGATGGGCGGCCTCGTGAATCCGGCGAACGACTGGCGCGATCTCGACTGGGTGCGCGGCATCTGGAAGGGGCCGATCGTCGTGAAGGGCGTGCTCGATCCGGAAGACGCGCGGCTCGCGCTCGCGCATGGCGCCGAAGGCATCTCGGTCTCGAACCACGGCGGGCGCAAGCTCGACGGCGCCCCCTCGGCGATCTCGGCGCTGCCGGCCATCGTCGATGCGGTGGGCGATCGCGCCACGGTGCTGATGGACGGCGGCGTGCGGCGCGGACATGACATCGTGAAGGCGCTCGCGCTCGGCGCGAAGGCCTGCCTCATCGGGCGCGCCTTTGCCTACGGACTGGGTGCCTCCGGCCAGACCGGCGTGGAGCAGGCCATCCGCATCCTCGAAGGCGAGCTGCGCGAAGCGATGATGCTGCTCGGCTGCACGTCGGTGAAAAAGCTCGATCGGAGCTGGCTGCTGCCGTCCTGATCCGCCGGGTGGATGCGACGCTCCGTCGCAGCCACCGAAACCCGCGAAGCTGACGGGAGTGCAGGGTTCGCGTTGTCATTGCGCAACGACTTCCGCCATCCATCGAATAAGCAGGGTGTTTACCGGGGCTGCCCGCGGATAGGCGATACCCTGCCTGCGCTCCAAACAGGTTCGGCAATCGTGTCTGCATTGCCCGAACACCTGCAGTACGGTCTCAAAAGGAGCACATGATGGGTAATCGCAAAATTGTTGTAGCGGTAACGCTTGCGTTGAGCGCAGTGGCAGGCTCGGCCTGTGCGCAGTACGACGGCCTCTACGTCGGTGGTGGCGTCGGAATGTACAAGGGCTCGGTCGAATTCAATCCGGGCGCATTCACGGCCGGTGACACCAAGCACCGTTCCGGAGTCAACCTGAACATCGGTTACGGCCACACCTTCGACAAGTTCAACCTCGCAGGCGAATTGAGCTACACGAACACCATCGGGCGTGTCAGCCCGGGTGCGGGCTTCACGGCGAAGCTGGATGACGCCTGGGCCTGGTCGATCCTGCCGGGTTACAAGCTCTCGAACTCGGCGCTGCTCTACGGCCGCCTCGGCATGGCCTCGGCGAAGACCTCCGGCAATGCGCTGCTGCCCGATTCGGGCAAGACGCACCGTGGCGCGCTCTACGGCGTGGGTGTGAAGCTCGCGATGGACAAGAACTGGTCCGGCGTTGTCGAGTACCAGTCCTATGACCTGAAGAGCAAGGACTACCCGATCGGCGGTGGATCGGCGAAACCGAGCGCGAGCGGCATCGTGCTGGGCGCGCAATACGCGTTCTAGTCTGCATGATCTTCCCCGGCATGGCCGGGGAAATGAAAAAGCCGGAGTTCGCTCCGGCTTTTTTTCGTCCGTCGTAGTGCGCTTCGGTCTAGCCCTTCGCCTTGCCGAACACCGCATCCAGCCCGGCCTGGGCGCAGACCAGATCCTCGGCCGAGGTGCCGCCGCTGCCGCCGATCGCGCCGATCAGCTGGCCGTCCACCACGACGGGCAGGGCGCCTTCGCCGCAGAAGAGCTTGCCGCCGACGACATCGGCGAAGGCTTCCACGATGAGTGGGCGTTCCTTCGCGACCGCAGCGGTATCGGCCGAGGGGCGCGAGAAGGCGACCGTGGCGAGCGTCTTGCCGTGCGCGACCTTGGTGCCGAATTTGCGCGCGCGGTCCATGCGCGCGGCGGCGACGATGAGGCCCGTGGCGTCGGTGACCACGAAGCTCATGTTGAGGCCCATTTCCTTTGCTTTCTCCTTCGCGGCACGGATCATTTTTTCGGCCTGCGCGAGTTTCAGTTCCATCTGCATCCTCCCCGATGTGGTGCCCGGAAGCTTACGCGGCGAACGTCGCCGGTCAAGCGGCGGACCGCAGTGCGGATCGTGGCAGTCCGGCGCGCGGGCGGGTAGCATGCGTTTCCCCGCAACCTGCTGCGTCGCCGGAGCCGAGGGGCCCGCGGCGCGCTTTCCCGGAGTATCGCCATGACCGACCTCGCTTCCCATCTGCGTGATCTGGTAATCGCCAACCGCATTCTCGCGAAGGAAAAGGTGCTGGACGGCTACGGTCACGTCAGCATCCGCCATCCGGAGCGGCCGGATCGCTTCTTCCTCGGCCGTTCGCGCAGCGCCGAGTTCGTCGAGCTGGAAGACATCATGGAGTTCGATCTCGACTGCAATCCGGTCACGCACAAGGACTGGCGCATGCATGTGGAGCGCTTCATCCACGGCGCGGCCTACCAGGCGCGGCCGGAAGTGCAGTGCGTGGTGCACAACCACGCCTACGAGGTGATTCCGTTCACGATTACCAAGGTGCCGCTGCGCCCGACGGCCTCTTTCGCGTCCTGCATCGGCTGCAATGTGCCGGTGTGGGATATGCGCAAGAAGTTCGGCGACACCAACATGATGGTGAGCAACATGGAACAGGGCCACGACCTCGCGCAGACGCTGGGCGCGAACCGCGCGGCCCTGCTGCGCGGTCACGGCGCAGTGGTGACCGGGCGCTCGGTAAAGGAAGGCGTGCTCAGCGCGATCTATCTGATGGTGAACGCGCGCATCCAGTCCGAGGCCATGCGCATGGGCGAAGTGACCTATCTCAGCGAGGGCGAGACCGAGATCGTGGCCGAGGTGATGCGCGATTCGGTCGGCACCGACCGGGTCTGGGAGTACCTCGCGCAGCGCGCGGGATTTCCGCCGGCCTGAGTTGCGTCGTGCGAGCGGAGCACAGGGAGGGATTTCAGGCTAGATAGTAACAAAAACGTTACTAGTTAGTCGACGAAGGCCGGTTTCTGCCGACCTCCGGCGCCTCAGTCGAGCGTGATCTTCAGTTTGCGGATCAGATCCGGCCAGACCGCGAGCTCGTTCTGCCAGATGCGCTGCGATTCATCCAGATTGCGCACGAGCGGATCGAGCCCGAGGTCGGTCAGGCGCTTGATGTTCTCCGGCACGGCGAGCGATTTCGTGAGCACCTGGTTCAGGTTCAGCAGGATGTCGCGCGGCGTGCCGGCGGGCGCCCAGACGCCGAGCATGGAGACGCCCTCGAAGCCCGGCGCGTATTCGGCGAGTACGGGCACGTCCGGATAGCCCGGGAAGCGCTTCTGGCCCATCACTGCGATAAGGCGCAGCTTGCCGGACTTGATCAGGCTCTCGGTCGTCACCAGGCCGGAGACGGCGATCGGTATCTGGCCGCCGACGGCATCCTGCACGGCCGGCGCACCGCCCTTGTAGAACACCGGATTGAAATCGGTGCCGCTGCGCAGCTTGAAGAGTTCCATCGACAGATGATGATGCGTGCCGGCGCCCGCATTGCCGTAGGCGATGGAGCCGGGCTTCGCCTTCGCCTGCTCGATGAGTTCTTTCAGATTCGTTGCCTTCAGGCCGGGACCGGCGACCAGCACGAAGGTGGTGGTCGCGATCCAGCTCACCATGGTGAGATCGCGCGCCGGGTCGTAGGGCAGCTGCTTGAAGAGCGCCGCTGCGTGCACCGTGGCCCCCTGGTCGGACACGAGCAGCGTGTAGCCGTCAGCCGGAGACTTGGCGACGATATTGGTCGCGATGGTGCCTCCGGCGCCGGGACGATTCTCCACCACGGCAGGCTGGCTGTAGGCGGCGCCGAGCGCATTGGCGGCGGTGCGTGCCACGGTGTCGCCGCCACCGCCCGGGGGCACGATGACCACGACGCGGATCGGGCGGTTCGGAAAAGACGATGTCTGCGCATAGCCCGAGGCGGCGGTCAGAGCGAACAGTGCGAGGCCAAGACTGCGCGCGACCAGTGATGCAGACTTCATACGTTCCTCCCCGGGAAATAGGCTCGCAATCTTAGCAGGCGTGACCTATGATCGCCGCTCGCCGCGGCGGCCATGTCGCGTGCAAGTCATGCAGCGGAGGAGGAACATGGATTTCACGATTCCGGAAGAACTGGAGACGCTGCGCCGGACGGTGCGGCGTTTCGTGGACGAGGAACTGCGCCCGTTGGAACAGGGCATCGACGAGGCCGAGCATGTGGAGCCTGCGGTGCTGCGCGCGCTGCGCCGCAAGTCTGCTGACATCGGTCTGTATGCGCACAACCTGCCGGTGGAATGCGGCGGCGGGGGACTGTCCATGCTTGGTACCGTGGTGGTCGGCGAGGAACTCGGCCGTACCTCGATGCCGCTCAATCTCGGCGTCGGCGGTTTTCTCCCGGAGATGCTGACCCTCGCGCGTCCGGATCAGCGCCCGTGGTTTCTCGATCCGCTGGTGAGCGGCGAGAAGGTGATCGCCTACGCGATGACCGAACCGGATGCGGGCTCGGATCTCGGCGGTCTGAAGACGCGCGCGCTGCGAGAGGGCAATGCCTGGGTGCTGAACGGCGCGAAGCAGTTCGTGTCGCTGGTCGATCACGCGGAATTCATCGTCGTGCTGGCGGTGACCGATCCGGCCGCCTCGCTGAAGGGGCGCTTCACCTGCTTCATCGTGGATCGCGAGAATCCGGGTTTCCGCTTCCTGCGCAATATCAAGAAAATGGGCTGGCGCGGCAGTCATTTCTGCGCTTTCGCGCTGGACGATTGCCGGGTGGGCGACGAGGCCGTGCTGGGCGAGGTGGGCGGCGGATTTGCCGCCATCATGGGCACGGTGAACCGCACCCGCATCCAGGCCGGTGCCTGCTGGGTGGGCATGGCGGAGGAACTGCAGCAGCAGGCGGTGGCGCATGCAAAGCAGCGCCGGACCTTCGGCCAGCTGCTCGGCGAACACCAGGCGATCCAGTTCATGCTGGCGGACAACGATGTCGAGATCGAGGCCGCGCGCCTGCTCGTCTACCGCGCCGCGGATGCGGTGGACCGCGGCCAGGCGGATGCGCGCATCGGCGCCTCGCGCGTGAAGTACTACTGCGCGGAGATGGTGAACCGCGTGGCGGACCGCGTGCTGCAGATCTTCGGCGCGGCCGGTTACAGCCGCGAGCTGACCATCGAGCGCATGTACCGCGATGCGCGCGCCTACCGCATCGGAGAAGGATCCTCGGAAATGCAGAAAATCCAGATTGCACGTCATCTGCTCGGAGGCCGGTCATGAGCGTCTCGCACGAAATACGCGACGGCATCGCCGTCATCACGATGGACGACGATGCGCGGCGCAACACGCTGTCGCGCCGCCAGGTGCGCGGCATGCTGGAGGCGATCGCCGCAAGCGACGACGCGCGCGCGATCGTCATCGCGGCGCGCGGCAAGGTCTACAGCGCGGGTGCCGATCTGTCCGATTTCGGTGGCGAGGGCGGGGTGATGGACGAGTCGGCGAAGGAAACGCCGATGGCGCTCTTCGAGACTCTGATCGCCGAGCCGCGCATCGTGATCGCGGCCGTGCATGCGGGCGCCTACGGCGGCGGCTTCGAGCTGACGCTGTGCTGCGATCTGGTCGCGGCCGCGCCGGAAGCCTTCTTCATGCTGCCCGAGACCGCGCACGGCGTGATGCCGCCGATCGCTGCGGCGCGCCTGCCGGCGATCATCGGCACGCGCCGCACGCTGGAACTCATCGCCACACGGCGCAAGCTGCCGGCGATGGAAGCCCATGCGATCGGCCTCGTGAACCGGCTCTCGGAACCCGGCCAGGCGCTGGAGGCCGCGCTTGCGCTGGCGCACGAGGTGGTGGATGCGGCGCCCCCGGCCTCGCTCGCCGCGGCCAAGCATGGCATCGCGGATCGGATCCCGGAACTCGCGCCGGTTCTCACGAACACCCTCGCGCGACTCGACGAACGCGAGTGGAAGGAAGGCATGCGCGCCTTCGCCGAGAAGCGCAAGGCCGACTACGCGCCGATCTGGAAGACGCGCCGCCGCTAGTTCCTGGCAGGCACGATTACGGTGTACGCGTGCGCCAATCTGGTGCGCACGCCTTCACCGAATGGTGCACGTGCAGCGTGTCGACGCTGGGTTAACATCGTTCGCAATCCGTCATCCGATTGCGAACGCGCCTGCCATGGAACTCACCCCCCGCGAAAAAGACAAGCTCCTCATCTTCACTGCGGCGCTGCTCGCCGAACGCCGCAAGGCGCGCGGCCTGAAACTCAACTACCCCGAGGCGGTGGCCTTCATCACCGCCGAGATCATGGAGGGCGCGCGCGACGGTCGCAGCGTGTCCGATCTGATGGGCTGGGGCGCGACGCTGCTCAGGCGCGAGGATGTGATGGAAGGCGTGCCCGAGATGATTCCGGAGATCCAGGTGGAGGCGACCTTCCCGGACGGCACCAAGCTCGTCACCGTGCACAACCCCATCGTCTAGAGGCGGCCATGATCCCTGGAGAAATCGAAACAGAGAATGGCGAGATCGAACTCAACGTCGGCCGGCCGACGCTGGAGATCGAGGTGACCAACACCGGCGATCGTCCGGTGCAGGTCGGATCGCACTACCACTTCTTCGAAGTGAACGAGGCGCTCAGCTTCGCGCGCAAACGCGCCTACGGGCACCGCCTGAACATCGCGGCCGGCACGGCGGTGCGCTTCGAACCCGGGCAGACGCGCAAGGTGGAGCTGGTCGCGCTCGCCGGACTGAAGACGGTCTATGGCTTCCAGGGCAAGGTCATGGGCAAACTGAAAGCTGAGTTGCGAGGGGCTGGATCCGCCCCTCGCGCTCCCCGAGGACAGGAAGTGGGCAAATGAAGATATCTCGTAGAGCGTATGCGGAAATGTTCGGCCCCACGACCGGCGACCGGGTGCGGCTGGCCGATACCGATCTGTGGATCCAGGTGGAGCGCGACTACACGATCTATGGCGAGGAGGTGAAATTCGGCGGCGGCAAGGTGATCCGCGACGGCATGGGGCAGGGGCAACTGCTCTCGGGCGATATCGCCGACACGGTGATCACCAATGCGCTGATCCTCGATCACTGGGGCATCGTGAAGGCCGACATCGGCCTGAAGAACGGCCGCATCTGGAAGATCGGCAAGGCCGGAAATCCGGACATCCAGCCCGGGGTCACGATTCCCGTGGGCGCGGGCACCGAGGTGATTGCGGGCGAGGGCAGCATCGTTACCGCGGGCGGCATCGACACGCACATCCATTTCATCTGCCCGCAGCAGATCGAGGAGGCGCTGATGAGCGGGGTGACGACGATGCTGGGCGGCGGCACCGGCCCGGCCACCGGCACTTTCGCGACCACCTGCACGCCCGGACCCTGGCATATCCAGTCCATGCTCTCGGCGGCGGAAGCCTTTCCGATGAACCTCGGTTTCTTCGGCAAGGGCAATGCCAGCCTCCCGGCGCCGCTGCGCGAGCAGGTCACGGCGGGCGCGATCGGCCTCAAGCTGCACGAGGACTGGGGCACGACGCCGGCGGCGATCGACAACTGTCTCGCGGTGGCCGATGAGATGGACGTGCAGGTCGCGATCCATACCGATACGCTGAACGAATCGGGCTTCGTCGAGGCCTCCGTCGCCGCCTTCAAGGGCCGCACCATCCACACCTTCCATACCGAGGGTGCGGGCGGCGGCCATGCGCCGGACATCATCAAGGTGGCGGGTCTGCCGAACGTGCTGCCGTCCTCCACCAATCCGACCCGGCCCTACACGGTGAACACCATCGCCGAGCATCTGGACATGCTGATGGTCTGTCACCACCTCGACCCTGCGATCGCGGAAGATGTGGCCTTCGCCGAATCGCGCATCCGCAAGGAGACGATCGCGGCCGAGGACATCCTGCACGATCTCGGCGCGTTCAGCATGATGTCGTCCGACTCCCAGGCCATGGGCCGGGTGGGCGAGGTCATCATCCGTACCTGGCAGACCGCGCACAAGATGAAGCTGCAGCGCGGCGCCCTCGCAGGCGACAGTGCGAAGGCGGACAACGCCCGCGCCAAGCGCTATGTCGCCAAGTACACGATCAACCCGGCGATCGCGCACGGCATCTCGCATGTCGTCGGCTCCGTCGAGGAAGGCAAGCTCGCCGATCTCGTGCTGTGGAAGCCCGCCTTCTTCGGCGTGAAGCCGTCGCTCGTGCTGAAGGGCGGCATGATCGCGGCGGCCGCGATGGGCGATCCGAACGCCTCCATCCCGACGCCGCAGCCGGTGCACTACCGGCCGATGTTCGGCGCCTACGGCGGGGGCCTGCGCACCGCGGTGACCTTCGTTTCTGGCGCCGCGCTCTCCAACCCGGCGCTCGCCGCGCTCGGCCTCCGTAAGCCGCTCGAGGCGGTGCGCCACACGCGCGGCATCGGCAAGAAGGACATGGTGAACAACGACTGGCAGCCGGAGATCACGGTCGATCCGGAAACCTACGAAGTGCGCGCCGACGGCATGCTGCTCACCTGCGAGCCGGCGAAGTCGCTGCCGCTCGCCCAGCGTTACTTCCTGTTCTAGACGCGCGGCGGGGGCGAGTCTGATCAAGCCGGGCTGACAAGGCCGCTCTGGCAAAGCGGCCGACATCTGGCACACTAGCCGCCCGTGCAGGAACCCGTCCGGATCAGCCGATGCGTTGCCCCTATTGCGTAACCGAAATTTCCGACCAGGCCCTGGTGTGCCCGCAGTGCACCCGCGAGCTCTATCTGTTCAAGCCGCTGCTCGCGAAGATCGAACAGCTCGAGCAGGCGATCGGCGAGCAGGCGAAATCGGCCGTGGCCGATGCGGAAGCCCGCATCGCCGCGCTGGAAGCTCAGATGGCGGCCCTGAAGCCGCTGACCGAAGGCGGCATGCAGGTGGAACTCGTCGAGAAGACGGAGCCGGCAGCGTCCGCGGCCGATGCCGATGGCGGATCCGAGGCCGATTCGCGCGCCCAGGGCTATGCGATGGGCCTGCTCCAGACCTTCCTGCCCTCTTTCCTGCTGCTTGTCGCCGCGCACGGCGTGCTGCTCTTCGTCTACGACCTGAAGCCGCTCTACCTGCGTATCGCGACGATCCTGATCCCGGTGCCCTTCGGTGTGCTGCTCGCGATCTACTATCGCGGGCGGTTCTGGAAATCGGTCGGCGTCG
This sequence comes from uncultured Pseudomonadota bacterium, assembly GCA_903834835.1. Classification (GTDB taxonomy): domain Bacteria; phylum Pseudomonadota; class Gammaproteobacteria; order Burkholderiales; family SG8-39; genus CAILKO01. The sequence continues at coordinate 9,827 of CAILKO010000071.1, forward strand.
CCTTTGTCACCGCGGTTCTCGCAGTCTGGGCGATGCTGTTCGTTACGGCGACGATCGACAAGGTGCCGGTCCTGCCGCAGGATGCGCGCGAATTCCGCGAAGTCATGGAATACATCGTTTCGATCGGACTCGCCTACACCACCGGCGTCATGCTGGGCGAGTTCCTGCCCGCATTCCGCGAGAAGGGCTCGAAGCCGCACCGGGTGTTCCTGCTGGTCGCGCGTGCGGTCACCCCGGACGAGGAGGGCACGCTCGGCATCGAGAAGGCCGCCAAGAAGATCGACAAGATGATCAAGGCGGCCACCCCTGCGGCGACGGGAGCCGCCTCGGTCTACGCGGGGATCAAGGTCTTCCTGGGCTCGATGGGCTGAGGCCCGGGCTTGCTGCGCCCGGCTAGGGCGCGACGTTGATGCTGACGACGGAGCTCGTCTGGCGGCCTTCGTTGTCCTTCACCGTCACGCGGATCTGATGATCGCCCGGCGGCATGCTGGCCTTGGCGAGGTCGATCCCCTCGGGCTTGATCGCGCTCTTCACGCGTCCGGTCAGATCCACGGCCGGGGTCTTCAGGTAGGTGAGCGTGACGCTGTCGGCCTCGATCTTCGATCCGCCGCGCGGTTCGAAGGCGATTTTCAGATCGATCGGCCCTTTCAGACCCTTCGCATCCGGCGAGGGTGAGACCTGCTTGATGCCCGGCCCGCGCGTGACCCCGCGCGAGGTGATCTGGCCGGTGGCATTCGGAAGTTTGGCTTCGTCCGGCGTGATGAGCTGGAGCTGGGCAAAGGCAAACTGGCTGGCGCTGAACAGCGCCGCGGCGGCAAGGGTGCGTACGATCATGAATTCCTCCTGATGAAACGTAGATCGGGCAAGTCTAGTGCCTGCGGACACGCTGCGGTCGCCCGCCGCGCATTGCAGACCCCTACCTTAACGCACTACGCGGCGATCGGTTGATCCGGCTGCGGGCGGGTGTGCCGGGCTATCATCGCCCGATGACGCGCATTGCCGTACTCGGAACGAGCGGTTCCGGAAAGTCCACGCTGGTCCGGGAAATTGCCGGCCGACGCGCATGGCCCGTGATCGAAGAGGATTTCGCCGATCCGGTAGCTGCCTCGCAGGAGCTGGAGCGTCAGATCCGGGCGGGGGCAGGCGATGCCGTACGTACTGCGGTCGGCCGGTACGCGCAGGCGGGACGTCTCTGGGTGGACCAGCGTCTGCGGCGCTGTCGCGAGACGCCCGATGCCATCGCCGACCGGAGCTGTTTCGACATCCTGAATGACTGGCTGGCCGCCGATGTCGGGCGGTACTACCCGCGCGTGCTGCAGGACATGCTGCGAAGCTGTCGCGAGGAGAGCACGATGCTTGATCTCTACGTACTTCTTCCCATCGGCGCAGCCGCGCTGACAGCCGGTGCGAACGAGGACGGACTGCCGCGCCGAACAAATTTCGGGCGCAAGCTCCGGGCTCAGGCGACGCTGCTCGGACTGCTGGAGCAGTTCTCCGTCGCGCCTGTTCTGCGCCTCGGGCCGAAGGAAGCCGCCGTCGCCGCGCGCTGCCTGCGCGTGGATGCGGCGCTCGAGAAACTTGGGCGCGCGGCCGCCGGATCGGCGCGAGCCGGGGCCTAGTCCCCGACCAGCACGAACGGCGCCCAGAAAAGGGGATGGGCATAGGCGTAGGCGGTCCTGCCGGTGGCGGGATCGACCGAGCCCGGACCGTCGATCATGCCGATCATTGCCTGGCGCAGGCTCTCGGCTTTCGCCTGGGCCGGGCTAGCTGTTAAGTTGCAATAGGTTGTTCCCACCGAGGCGGGAAGCTGGAGGGCAGTAGCCTAATGCTGAGTGGGGCCTGCGGGTGTTGTAGTAGGCAAGGAATGCAGGTAGCCATGCAGTGCGCTGTGCACTGTTTTGCC
>CAILKO010000072.1 GCA_903834835.1 uncultured Pseudomonadota bacterium
TATCGTTCGATACGGGTGAGATGTCTGTAGGCCATTTGGGCAACTTTGACTGTGGTGGTTGAGGCGGCTCGGATGCTATGGCATCTCGCCCACCCCCTCCACGGTTCATCAAACGTTGCACTTAGAAGTTGAATTCACCCTCTTCCTTCCCCCCCCCCTCCCCCCCATGCGCCTTGTCCTCGACACCCACGTCTGGCTCGATCTGCTGATCTTCCGCGACCCCGCGGTGGCGCCGCTCGCGGCGGCGCTCGCCTCGGGCCGCGCCGAGGCCGTCGTGGACGCGCCGGCGCTGGAGGAGTTCGCGCGCGTGCTCGCCTATCCCTTCGGCCGCCACACGCCGGACGCGGCGGCGCAGGGCGCGGCGCTCGCGCGCTGCCGCGAGATGGCGACGCTCTACCCGACGCCGCCCGAGCCGGAGACGAAGTTGCCGGTGTGCCGCGACCCGGACGACCAGAAGTTCCTCGAGCTCGCGCTCGCCGCGCGCGCCGATGCGCTGCTCACCAAGGACCGCGCGCTCCTCGTGCTGCGCCGGCGCGTGCCCTTCCGCATCCTCGCGCCGGAGGCATTCGAGACCGCGTTTGCTCCGGCCGGATCGGAGCTACGGGGGAGCAGGCCTCCGGGATAGAATGCCCCCCATGGACGAAATCATCTTTCTGGTGGAAGAGGCCCCCGAGGGCGGCTATACGGCGAGAGCGGTCGGCGAGTCGATCTTCGCTCAGGCCGATGACATGCCGGCACTGCATGAATCCGTGCGCGATGCGGTGCGATGCCATTTCGACGGCGGCACGCAGCCCCGGTTGATCCGCCTGCACTTCGTGAGGGACGAGGTGATTGCGGCGTGAGATTGCCGCGTGACCTGTCGGGCTCGGACCTCGCGAAGGCATTGCGTCGGTTCGGGTACGAGGTGTCCCGGCAGACAGGAAGCCACATGCGTCTCACTACAAGTCAGCCCGCGGTTCATCATGTGACGATCCCTGCGCATGACCCTCTGAAGCTCGGTACGCTCGCGGCCATCCTTGGCGACATCGCGGCGCATCAGAAGCTCAGTCGCGAAGATCTGCTACAGCAACTCTTCGATTGAAGCAGTCGACAGCAACGAGAGCGAAAGACCTCCAATGATCCCCTTTTCCGTACTCGACCTCTGCCCCATCGCCCAGGGCGGCGATGCCGCGCAGGCCTTTCGCAATTCGCTTGATCTCGCGCGCCATGCCGAGGCGCTCGGCTACCGGCGCTTCTGGGTGGCGGAGCATCATTCGATTCCGGGTATCGCGAGCGCGGCCACCTCGGTGGTGCTGGCGCATATCGGCGCGGGCACGAAGACGATACGCATCGGTGCGGGCGGCATCATGCTGCCGAACCATGCGCCGATGCTGATCGCCGAGCAGTTCGGCACGCTCGCCGCGCTCTACCCCGGGCGCGTGGATCTGGGCCTCGGTCGTGCGCCGGGCTCGGACCAGGCGACCTCGCAGGCGCTGCGCCGCCATCCGGGCGCGGGGGACGATTTCCCGCAGGACGTGGGCGAACTGCTGCACTGGTTCGCGCCCGAAACGGAAAACCAGAAGGTGGTCGCGGTGCCGGGCGCGGGGCTGCAGGTGCCGATCTGGATCCTCGGCTCCTCCACCTGGGGTGCGCAGTTCGCGGCGGTGAACGGTTTTCCCTTCGCCTTCGCCTCGCACTTCGCGCCGCAGCAGATGCTGGCGGCGCTGCGCCTGTACCGCGAGCGCTTCGCGCCCTCGGAATGGCTGAAGGAACCCTATGCGATGATGGGCGTGAACATCTTCGCAGCCGAGACGGATGAAGAAGCGACGCTGCTGTACAGCTCGCGCCAGCAGTCGACGCTCGCGATCCGCTACGGCCGGCGCGGCCTGCTGCAGCCGCCGGTGGAAAACTTCGAGGCCACGCTTGATGCGCGCGAGCTCGCGATTCTGGAAGAAGCGAAGCCCGGCGCGATCATCGGCTCGCGCAAGCGCGTGAAGGAAGGCCTCGCGAAATTCATCGCCCTCACCGGCGCGAACGAACTCATCATCACCGCGCAGATCTACGACCACGCCAAGCGGCGCGACTCCTACCGCATCGCGATGGAAGTGCGCGAGGAAATGGCCGCGGAAGCAAAGCGCGCGGCGTGACGCTGCGGCCGCGCGCCGCTTGATGCCGCGGCCGCGCGGCCTGGGGTCGCTACCCCCGGGGCGTACAATGTCCCGGTAGTACTGCTCTCCGAGCGAAAGGAGCCATCCTGTGAACTTCACACGGATTACGGTCGATTCCCGCCAGATGGGGGGCATGCCCTGCATACGAGGGCTGCGCATACCGGTCGCCACGATCGTCGGCATGGTTGCCGATGGCATGAGCGAAGCGGAAATCCTCAAGGCCTATCCTGACCTGCTCGCGCCCGATATACACGAAGCGCTCAAGTACGCCGCGGAAGCGCTGCGGGAAAGAGAACTGCCGCTCACGGCACCGTGAGGTTCCTGGTCGACAACGCGCTGTCTCCGCTTGTTGCGGAGGGGCTGCGGCGCGCCGGGCATGATGCGCTGCATGTGCGCGATTGCCAGCTTCAGCATGCCGCAGACGCTGAAATTCTGGAACGTGCCCGATGGGACGATCGCGTCGTCATATCCGCAGATACCGACTTCGGCGCCCTGCTTGCGCTCGGTGGCGCGCTCAGACCTTCGCTCGTCCTATTCCGCAGGGCGATGGACCGGCGTCCCGAGCGACAGCTGGCGCTGCTGCTTGCGAATCTGGACGCGGTGTCGGAGGCCCTTGTCGCTGGCGCTATCGTCGTGTTCGAGGAACGGCGCATCCGCGTCCGGACCGAGCCCATAGATCCGGACGGCTGAACGCCTCCTCGCGCCTTCAGCTTGATGTTCGCCGCCTTCAAGACGGCAGAGTGTCCTTCTGCGGATCTGGGCCGATGCTGACCGCGTCGACCGTGTGCCGCATGTCACCCCGCGCCGGGCCGGACGCGCGCTGGCCACCCGGGGGCGGTGCTACACTGAATTCGTGTAATTAATGATGTACGGGACTGCGATGAAGAACATCACGATCACGCTCGACGAGGAAACGGCTGCCTGGGCGCGTGTCCACGCCGCGGAACGCAAGCTCAGTCTGTCGCGCTATGTGGGCGAGGTGCTTCGCGATCGCATGCGCGGCACGCGGGCCTATGACGAGGCGATGCGCGCCGTGCTGTCCGAAAAGCCGATGAAGCTGAAGGGCGACTACCCGAGCCGGGATTCGCTGCATGAACGATCCCGTCTTCGTTGATACGAACGTACTCGTGTACGTGCGGGATGCACGCGATCCGCTGAAGCAGCGCCGCGCGGCCGACTGGCACGACTACCTCTGGCACGAACAGCTGGGGCGCACGAGCATGCAGGTCCTTTCGGAACTGCATGTCACGCTGAGACGACTTGCCGGTCCGAAAGCGGACCTGGATGACATCTGGGAGCGTGTGGCGCATTACCTCGCGTGGAAGCCGCAGGCGGTGGACGCGTCACTCATGCGCCTGTCCCGGGAAATCGAGTCGCGCTGGCGTCTGTCCTGGTGGGACAGCATGATCGTGGCGGCCGCGCAGCTCCAGGGCTGCCCGACCCTGCTTACCGAGGATCTGCAGGACGGCGCGGTCTACGGCAGTGTCACGGTGCGCAGTCCGTTTACGCTGTCACTGCAGGCGCCACGCGCAGCAGGCTATGCGGTACCGGCACTCAATGCGGGTCTGCGGCGACACCGTCCTGCGGGTCGGCCGGCGGGACGCTCGCGCGGCAGCGACTCCACACAGGACAGGAAGCGGCCTCAGGCGCCCAGACGTGGATCCGCGTAGTTCTCGATCTGCGCCTCGCCGCTTTCGAGATCGAGCAGCGCATAGGAGAGCTGGCGTGCGTTGCGGTGGTCGCGGCCGTCGCCGGCCGAGCCGGGGTTGATGACGAGCGGCCGGCCGATGCGCGTGGCCATCTGCATGTGGGTGTGGCCGAGCACCAGCACGTCGCAATCGAGCGTACCGAGCTGCGCGAGCCGCGGCGTGCCCGGATAGAGGTATTCGTAGTGCGGCGCGTAGGGGCTGCCGTGGACCATCAGGATGCGTCGGCCCGCGAACTCCAGTTCGAGCCGCGCCGGCAGGCCCGCGAGCCAGGCGAGGTGGTCCGGGTCCACATGCGGAGCGGCGCGCGCGCGTTCGCCGTGGTAACCGAGCAGGACGTCGTCGTGGTTGCCGCGGATGCAGTGCGCGCCGCGGCTGCGCAGCAGCTCGGCCACCTCGTTGCCGAAGCGGTACTCGAGCATGATGTCGCCCGCGCAGAGGAGCGCGTCCACCGCGCCCATGCGCTCAAGCGCCGCGGCGAGGCCGGCGGCATTGCAGTGGATGTCGGACACGATACCGATGCGCATCGCTGATGATAGCCCGGTCGGCATGGAGCGCGGTACGCCCCTACAATGGACAGCTGGATAACCGGGGGAGATCTGCCATGCGTTCCATCTGTCGCGCGAGCCGTGCATCGGCCGCGCTTTTTGCCCTCATCGCGCTTGCAGGCTGTGCCACCGTCACGCCGCTCAGCCAGGAAAACATCGCCGCGCTGCTAGCCGCGCCGGACCGGACCGAGGCGGACCGGCAGCTGGATGCGCGCCGCAAGCCGGCGGAGCTGATCAGCTTCACCGGTCTCGCCGCGGGCATGCGCGTGCTCGATCTCGGCGCGGGCGGCGGCTACAGTTCGGAACTCGTTGCGCGCGCGGTCGGTCCCGCGGGCCGGGTGCATGTGCAGATCGCGCCGGCTGGCGAATCCTCGCAGGCGCGCCAGCGCCTGGAGGAGCGCCTGAAGCGGCCCGTGATGCAGAACGCGAAGCTCGACGTGCTGTCCTTCGACAATCCGGTGGCGGCGGAGATCGCGCCGGGCAGCCTCGATGCGGTGACCTTCTTCTTCGGCTATCACGACATCGGCGGACCGGGCACGGATCGCGCGCGCATGAACCGCGCGATCTTCGATGCGCTGAAACCGGGCGGCGTCTACGTGATCATCGACCACTCGGGCCGGGCGGGCACCGGCGGCAGCGAGGCGCGCACCCTGCATCGCATCGAAGAGGCTTTCCTGCGGCGCGAGGTCGAGGGCGCGGGCTTCAGACTGGAGGCGGAGGCGAGCTTCCTGCGCAATCCGGCCGACCCGCGCGACAAGCCGGTATTCCGGCCCGCGCAGCCGAACGATGAATTCGTGCTGCGCTTCGTGAAGCCGCGCCAGCTGCAGAGCTACGGCGGGAGCAATACGGTCGGCGGCTACTGAGCGGTCTGCCCGCTACCCACTACAGGCTATCCGCCCATGGGCGGCATCGTGTCCTTGAAGCTCGCGCGCTCGGCGATCGCCGCGTGGCCGCGCACGAGGTTGGGGTAGTTCGCGATCAGCGCCTTGCCCTCGGGGAAGAAGCCGACATAGAACAGCATTGGCGCGAGGATGTAATCGGCCATCGTGGGGCCGTTGCCGGCGAGGAAGTTGCGCGTGCCGTAGGCCGCATCGAGCGCGGCGAACAGAGCGGGCATTTCCTTTACCGCCGCATCGATGGTCGCGCGATCGGGCTTGCCGTCCTTCGGAAACACATAGGGCAGCACGTAGCGGCGCACGAGCGGGCCGTCCACATAGGCGTTCAGCGCGCTCACCCACTGCTCGCCGCGCGCGCGTTCGCGGATGCTGCCGGGCAGCAGGCTCGGACCGGGGAAGGCTTCCTCCACATAGCGCAGGATGGCGCTCGTCTCGAACACGTGTATCGGGCCGTCGGCGAGCACCGGTATGCGGCCGAAGGGATGGAGCGCATTCACTTCCGGCGTGTGCGGCGCGGCCGGCTGCAGCGTGTATTTCACGCCCTTCTCCGCGAGGCCCATGCGCACGCTGCGCACATAGGTGCTGCGCGGATCGCCGTAGAGCGTGACCGTGGCCGCCTGGCCGCGCGCATCGACCAGATCGCACAGCCGGTTGAAGGTGGAGTTCCAGCCGTCTTCGTGCGAGGCGCACATCGCCGCGCTCGGGAATCCGGAGTGGGTCAGCACGAGCTCGGTGCCGCCGTCGCGCTCGCTGAAGGCGACCGTGATCAGCGTCTCCATGTTGGGCATGTTCTCGCCCTGCCAGGCCCAGGTGTAGGTCAGGCGCTCGGGGCGGAGTATTTCCCGGTAGCTGCCGCCGACAGTGAACTGGTCGCCGTCGCGTGCGCGCATCGTGAAGCGATAGCTGCCGCCCACGCGCACGTCGAATTCGCACTGCGCCATGCTCATGCCGCGCGGGCACATCCACTCGCGCGCGTGCTCGATTCTCACGAAGGCATCGAATACGCGTTCGCGCGGGGCGCGGATGAAGCGGCGCTGGGTGAGCTGGAAGGTCTGGGGCGGGTTCATTTGCGGGCGTCCTTTTCAAGGTAGTCGACGAGGCGGTCCAGGCTTTCCTCCCAGAACTGCCGGTAATGCGCGAGCCACTCGTGCGCCTCGCGCAGCGGGCGGCCGCGGATGCGGCACAGGCGCCATTGGGCGTCCACCTCGCGCTCGATCAGGCCGGCGCGCTCGAGCACCTTCAGGTGACGCGAGACGGCCGGCAGCGAAATCGCGAACGGCGCAGCCAGATCGCCGACGCTCGCCTCGCCCTTCACGAGACGCGCGAGGATCGCGCGCCGGGTCGGGTCGGCGAGGGCGGAGAAGGTGGCGGAGAGCTTGTCCATGGATGTATTTAACAAATAGGTTAAATAAAAGTCAAGCGGGCACCGGGCGGCGCGACCGGCCGCGCGCGCGAGACCGGTTCGCAGCCGGTTCGCAGCTTGCGTTGACTTGCGCCGGCCCATTGCCTAGGCTCCGGCAGGACGGGTCGGCGGCCGACGCTGACGCTTGAATAATGAGGAGAAATAAATGGCCAAGCAGGGTTACAAGGTATTCGACAGCGACATGCACATCATGGAGCCGGCCGATCTGTGGCAGCGCTTCATCGCCCCCGAGTACAAATCGATCGCGCCCAAGGGCGTCACCTCCGACAACGTGCGCGATCTGCGCGTCGAGATGCCGGGCATGGCGGCGACGGCGCTCGGCGGGATCAAGCACCGGGGACGCAATTTCGAGCGCAACCAGAAGCTCTACGCGGACGATTCGCGCCGCGGCTGGGGCGCCGAGGTGCAGCTCGAGGCGATGGACAAGGAGGGCCTGGACATGGGCGTGATGTTCCCGAGCCGGGGCCTCATGGTGCTGACCCAGCCCGACCTGGACAAGGGCTATGCGCGGGCGATCGCGCGTGCCTACAACGACTGGATGTACGAGTTCTGCCAGGTGTCGCCCGGGCGCATGCTCGGCGCCGGCATGATCTCGGTCTACGACATCGGCCATGCGGTGGAGGAAGCGCATCGCGTGGTCGAGGAGTACGGCTTCAAGGCGGTGTTCGCGCGCGCCAACATGGTGAACGGCAAGCCCTGGCATGACCCCTACTACACGCCGCTCTGGCAGGCGCTCGAGAAGCTGAACGTGCCGCTCGGCCTGCACGAGGCCACGGGCTCGATGTCGCGCCAGACGGGCGATCATTTCAAGCCGAACTTCGGGCTGCAGCGCATCTACGGCCAGCCCGTGGAGCAGATGCTCGCCATGGGGAGCTTCATCGGCGGGGGCGTATTCGCACGCCATCCGAAGCTGCGCGTCGCCTTCCTGGAGGCAAACTGCAGCTGGGCGCCCTGGCTCGTCTGGCGCATGGACGAATCCTGGGAGCTTGAGGGCGATCTCTACATGCCGGATCTGGACCGCATGCCGAGCGAGTACTTCAAGCGCCAGGCGGTGATCTCGGTGGAGCCGGACGAATACCCGGTGCGCCACACGATCGCGGAATTCGGCAGCGATCAGCTCGTGTGCTCGACCGACTATCCGCATGGCGACTCGCGCTATCCGAACGCGATGGACGCGATGCTGAAGCTGCCGATCTCGGACGAGGACAAGCGCAAGATCCTGTGGGACAACTGCGCGAAGTTCTACGCGGTCGAAGCGCCGGTCACTGCGCCGGCCTGACGCTGACCGGAAGGACGGAGGAGGCGGGGCGGGGTTCCTGCGCATGATAGTAACGAAAGCGTTACTATCATCTCCTGTCCTGCTTCAGACGCCGCCCTTGCCCGACCCCCGCGGCTGCACGCCGCGGAAGCCCGAAAGCTCTGCGCCGATGTCGCGCGGCATGCGTGCATGCCAGTACACCGGCGCGAGCGCGAAGGCGCCCATCACGAGGAACGCCGGCCAGAAGTCGTTTGCCTGCAGCGTCTCGTGGCCGTGCGCGGTGCTCGCGATCTCCAGCACATAGGCCGCGATCGCGATGCCGATCGACTGCGACAGGCGCTGGGCCATCGCGGCGAAGCTGGTCGCGCGGCTCATCTCCTCGGGCTTCAGCTCGCCGAAGCTCAACGCGTGCAGCGAGGTGAACTGCAGCGAGCGCGCACAGCCCGAAATGAACAGGATACCGCCCATCAGCCAGTAGGGCGTGGACGCATCGAACGTGGCGCACAGCGCCACCATGGTGCTGAACAGCACGCAGTTCACTGTCATCGCGCGCTGGAAGCCCCAGTGCTTCAGCGCCGCGATGGTGATCGGTTTCATCATCAGCACGCCCACCGTCGACACCGCCACGACGAGGCCCGCATGGAAGGGCGACATGCCGAAGCCGATCTGCAGCATGAGCGGCAGCAGGAAAGGCAGCGACCCGGCGGACATGCGGAACATGTTGCCCACGCCCACGCCGTTGAAGAAGCTCGCGCGCGCAAGCAGGCGCAGGTCGAGGAGCGCCGGGCGTTCGCGCCGGAGCGCGTGGCGCACGTAGAGCGCGAGCACCGCGGCGCCCAGGCCCATGCAGGCGAAGGACGCGCCCTTCGGCATCAGGTGGCCGCCGAGCGTGGAGAGGCCCAGCATCAGCACGGATAACCCGATGCCCGAGAGCAGGAAGCCCGCGAAATCGAGCGGCGGATTGTTCTCCTCGCGCACGTTCGGGATGTACTTCAGCACCAGCCAAAGGCCCAGGATGCCGGTCGGCACGTTGATGTAGAAGATCCAGCGCCAGTGCGCGTACTGGGTGATCAGACCGCCGATCGGCGGGCCGAGGAGCGGCCCCATCAGCGCGGGGATGGTGAGCAGGTTGAGCGCGGCGACAAGTTCGCCCTTCGCCACCGAGCGGATCAGCACCAGGCGCCCCACGGGCACCATCATCGCCCCGCCCATGCCCTGCAGAAAGCGCGCACCGACGAAGCCCTCGAGGCTGCTCGAGGCGCCCGAGAGCATGGCACCGGTCACGAATACGCAGATCGCCCAGGCAAACACGGTGCGCGAGCCGTAGCGGTCGGCCACCCAGCCGCTCACCGGGATGAACACCGCGAGGCTCACGAGGTAGGAGGTGAGCGCGAGCTTCAGCGCGAGCGGGTTCTCGCCCAGGTCGGCAGCGATCTGCGGCAGCGAGGTCGCGAGGATCGTCGAGTCCATGTTCTCCATGAAGAGGGAACAGGCGACGATGAGGGGGATGAGGGTGGTGCGTTTCATGTTCGATCGAGCGTGCGCGGCGGCCCGGGAAATCGCCCGGTCTGCGAAACCGTCCCGCGTCGCCGCGGACGGCGCGCTACTATAGGGCTTCGGCGCCGCCTCGGGCGCCCGGTCCGCGAAACAAGCCCCTACTTTTCCCCGATCCGCCGCCTTGTCGATCCTGTTCGTACTCTGTCTGGGCGTTTTCTGCAGCACCACCGGCTGGCGCGTGGTGGAGCCGATGCTGTTTCCGATCGCGGGCGAACTGGGCGTGAGCGTGAACGAGGCGGTGCTGCTTGCCACCGCCTACAGCATTCCCTTCGGCCTCATGTCGCTCGTGTTCGGCCCGATGGCGGATTCGCTCGGCAAGGTGCGCGTGATTCTCTGGTCGCTCGTGTTCATCGCCTTGAGCCAGGTGCTGATGGCGCTCTCCACGAGCCTCCCAATGATGCTTGCCGCGCGCGTGCTGGGCGGCATCTTCGCCGGCGGCGTGAATCCCGTGGTGGTGGCGCTGATGGCGGAACTCATCCCCTACGAGCAGCGTCAGGTGGCGCTCGGGCGGTTTACCTTTGCGCATATCAGCGGGCAGATGGCGGGCGCGGCCGTCGCGGGCCTGCTCGTGGACCACATCGGCTGGCGCGCGATGCTGTTCGGGGTGGGCGTGTTCGTCGCGGGCGTGCTCGCGATCTCGGTGCGCGCGCTGCGCGGCCATCGCGACACGCGCAGGACGCAGTCGATCGCAAGCCTCGTCGCGGACTACCGGTCGATCTTCGATCGCTCGCTCTCCTGGGTGGTGCTCGGCGTGCTGGTGTTCGAAGGCATACTCGTGCTCGGCATCATCGCTTTCGTGCCGCCGATGCTGGTTGCGCACGAGGCCGTGGGCTCGGCGCCGGCCGGCATCGTGATCGCCTGCTTCGCGCTCGGCGGCCTCGCCTTCGCGTTCTCGGTGAAGCAGTTCCTCGCCTGGCTCGGTCCCTGGAACATGCTGCGCGTGGGCGGCACGATCACCGGGCTTGCGCTGCTCGGCACCGCGCTGCCGCTGCACTGGACGGCGGTCGCGGGGCTGTTCTTTCTCGCGGGCTTCGGTTTCTACCTGCTGCACAGCCCGATCCAACTCTGCACCACCGAGCTTGCGCCGCGGGCGCGCGGCGCTGGCCTGTCGATGGCTTCGCTCGCCTATACGGGCGGCCAGGGGCTGGGTCCGCTGATCGGCGCCGCGGTGGCGGGCGCGACCGGCTATGGCACGCTGTTCGCGCTCTCGGGCCTGCTCACCGTGGTGTTCGGCTTCGTCGCCGCCGCGCTGATCGCCGCGCGCTCCGCGCCCAAACCGGTCTGAGGCCGGCGAGCGCGCTGCTATAGTTCGCGCTGTACGCACGGCAGGAAAAGGAAGGGACTCCATGGCATCGAGATCCGCGAACGCTTCGTCGGCGGAAGACCTGGGCAAGCTGCTGCTCAGGCTCGCGCTCGGCGTGCTCATCCTGCTGCACGGTGCGGACAAGGTGCTGCACGGCGCGGGCTTCGTGCTCGACATGGTCGCGAAGCACGGTCTGCCGCGCGAGTTCGGATACCTCGTCTATGCGGGCGAAGTGCTCGCGCCGGCGATGCTGATCCTGGGGCTGTGGACGCGCCCTGCAGCCTTCGTGCTCGCGGTGAACATGGCGGTGGCGGTGTGGCTCGTGCACATGGGCGAGCTCTTCACGCGCGCCCAGAGCGGCGGCTGGGCGCTGGAGCTGCAAGGCCTGTATTTCGCCGCGGCCCTGGCGCTCGTGTTCACGGGCGGCGGGCGCTACAGCGTCACGCGGCGCTGGAGCTAGACCCGGAGCCGGTCAGCGTTCCGCACCGAGCGGGGCATGCCAGTCGAGGATGCGGCGCAGATTGCCGCCGAGCAGCTTCGCCTTGTCCGAGGCGGACAGGCGCTCCGTGTGCTTCACATAGCCGAGCGCATCGGCATAGCTCATGAGTTCGGCCACGCGCGTGATGTCGCTGCCCCAGATCAGGCGCTCGATGCCGAAGGCGTCGATAAGCCGCGCGTAGTGCGGCCACAGGTCGTTCCAGGGCCAGGGCTCGCGCGACAGGCCGGGCATGCCCGTGACTTTCACCGACACATTGGGAAACTGCGCCAGCGCCAGCAGATCGGGCAGCTGCTGGAAGGGTTCCGCGTCGGGCACCATGCGCGGGGGCTGCTTCAGGCCCAGGTGGTCGATGATGAGGTTCAGGTCCGGATGGGCGCGCGCGATCTTCGCTGCCTCGGCCGGCCGGCCCGAGACGAAGATCATGAGCGGCACGCCGTGGCGCTCGGCGGCGGCGAAATAGGGCGTGAACAGGCCCGCTTCGAAATCGCGCCACTCCTCTGGCGAACGCACCAGCACGCGGGTGCCGAGTGCGCCGGGGTGGGCGAGCGTGGCCGCGAGCAGCGCGTCGATCTCCGGATCGTGGTGGTCGTGGTGCGCTACGTAGCCGAAGCGTTTCGGGTAACGCAGCACCGCTTCCTGGGCGTAGCCGCTGTCGTAGCGGTGATGGCCAGCGGCGAGCGTGGCGCGGTAATTGGGCGGCAGCGCGAGCACGGCGGCATCCACGCCGAGCGCGTCCATCGAGGCGATCGCGCGCTCGATGGTCCAGGTGGTGCCCCAGTCGAAGACGAAGTTCTCGTCCCAGGGCCGGCTGTAGTGGCGCCGGCTGCGGTCTTCCCAGATGTGGAGCTGGGCGTCGAGGATTTCCATGCGATGCCTTCCTTGCGGGCGCTGCGACGGGTATCGCGGCGCCGCGTCATGCCCTGGCGCGGGCTAGTTCGTTTTCAGCAGCCGGTTTACCCAGTCGAGCACCCCCGCGAGGCGCGGCGGCAGCACATCGTCGGCATCCTCGAGGCTGACCCACTGGTAGTCGTCCGGACCCGGTCGGCCGTCACCGAGCGATTCCGGCAGCTCGACCCGCTCTTCGCGTGTTTCGGCGATGTAGTAGCGGGTCACTTCTCCGAGCGACCAGGCAAGCGTCTCCTGGGAGGCGTCGTCGAAGGGGAACTCGATGGTGGCGATGCCGGTCTGCTCCAGCACCTCGCGACGCGCGACGGCCATCTCGTCCTCGCCGGGGTCGATGAGACCACGCGGAAAATCCCACAGCTCGCTCGAGGCGATCACGAGAAGCTGCGGTCCGCGCAGGCTGCGGCGGAACACCACGGCGCCGGCGGCGCGCCGCGCGGCTGCAGGGTGGTCAGGAAGTGTGTAGACGCTCATGAGAGAACATGGCCGCAAAACAAAAAGCCCGCCGGAGCGGGCTTTTCATCGTGCGGCACGAGAGGCTACTTGATCTTGCCTTCCTTGTAGATCACGTGCTTGCGCGCCTTGGGATCGTATTTCTTGATCTCGATCTTGTCGGGCGTGGTGCGCTTGTTCTTGGTCGTGGTGTAGAAATGACCGGTTCCGGCCGTGGATTCGAGCTTGATCTTTTCACGCATCGCAGGACTCCCTCGCGTTCAGGATGTTGGCGGCTGGGGTGACGGCTTACTTGGGGGCGCGGTTGCCGGCGTTGTTGCGCGCGGCGCCGTCCTTCTTGGCCTTGGCGGCCATCTCGGCGAGCACGGCTTCGATGCCGAGCTTGTCGATGCGGCGCAGGCCGGAGGTTGATACGCGCAGGCGGACCCAGCGATTCTCGCTCTCGACCCAGAAACGGCGGTAGTGCAGGTTCGGCAGGAATACACGCTTGGTCTTGTTGTTCGCGTGCGAGACCAGGTTGCCGCCCATGGGCTTCTTGCCGGTGACTTGGCAGACTCGAGGCATATCGGGCTCCGGGAAAAAGGCGGGATTATACGGGTTTCAGGGCGGCTTGGGCAATCACCATCCCGGGAGGCGGGTACCCGGGGCGGACCTGCTGCGGGGGGGGGCGATCCGGCTTTCGCAGCGGGGCGGATTCTGCCCGATATCGTCCGGTCGTGCCCGGACGTGAAAGAACTGTGGCGCAGCCGCTGCCGCGCCTGATATGTTCCGCCCGGACCCGCAGCACGCCGAATATCGAAGAGGAAGGGGAGAGAAAGCGCGATGGACGCAGACGTAAAGAAGACCGCACTCAGGATGATTTCATTCTGATGCGAGGCGTCTGACCCATGCAGGATGTGCAGGTACTCATCGTCGGAGCCGGCATCGGCGGATTGACCGCCGCGCTTGCGCTGCAGCAGGCCGGCTGCCGGGTCACGGTGTTCGAGCAGGCGGGGGAGTTGCGCGAGCTGGGGGCGGGCATCCTCGTCACGCCGAACGCGATGCATGCGCTGCACCATCTCGGCGTGGGCCGGGCGCTGGTTGAATGCTCGAGCAGCCAGAACCGCAATGCGACGCGGCACTACGCCAGCGCCGAGATCACCAAGGTCCGGCCGCCGAGTTCGGTCTATCTCGAGAAATACGGCGCGGAATTCCTGCAGGTGCATCGCAATGATCTGCACGCGCTGCTGTGTCGCGAAGTGCTCGCGAACGACCCGCAGGCGATCCGGGTATCGCACCGATTCGAGAACCTTGAGCAGGACGCGGACGGCGTGACCGCGCATTTCGCGGGCGGCCAGCACGCGCGCGGTGACGTGCTGATCGGGGCGGACGGATGCAGTTCCACCGTGCGTACCCGGGTGCAGGCGCCGGAGGCGGTGAACTACACCGGCCAGGTGGCGTTCCGCGCGCTGGTGCCGATCGAGAACGTCGACCCCGCGCTGATCGATCCGCCGATGAGCCTCTATCTGGGCACCGGCAAGCTCTTTCTGCACTACGACCTGCGGCGCGGCCGCGTGCTGAATATCATCGGCATCGCGCGCCAGCCGGCCTGGCAGGAAGAGGGCTGGGCGATTCCGGCCGATCCGCAGGAGTTCCTCGCGCTGTACGAGGAGTTCCACCCGCATGTGCACGGCATCATCCGGTCCATCGGACCGGGCGAGCTCTACAAGTGGGGGCTGCGCGACAGAGAACCGATGCCGCAATGGACCTTCGGGCGCGTATCGATGCTGGGTGACGCGGCGCATCCGATCACGCCCTTCCTCGGCCAGGGGGCCTGCATGGCGGTGGAGGACGGCATGGTGCTCGCGCGCTGTGTCGCGGCGGCGTCGGACGTTGCGCAGGCGCTGGCGAGCTACGAGCACGCGCGCAAGTCGCGCGCGAACGGCGTGCAGCTGCACTCGCGTGCCCAGGCCGAGGCCTACCAGGGCGCGACCCGCGACAAGGTCAACCTCGGGCGCGATGCCGAGGCGCTCGGACTGTTCACCTACAACCCGGCCACCGTGCCGATCGAACTGGGCGCGCCGGCCTGATCCGGCGGGCGCGTTGCTCACGCAAGCAAGGAGGAATCAACATGGCGATCATGAATGGAATGCAGGCAGGGCTGCTGCTGGCGGGTCTCGCGCTTACGCTGCCTGCCGGCGCGCAGAATTTCCCCGTCAAGCCGATCAGCATCCTGCATGCCTCGACCAGCGGTTCGGGCCCGGACACCTTTCTGCGCATGGCGAATGCGCGCATGGGCGAGACGCTTGGTCAGCCGGTGAACGTCGAGGCGCGACCGGGCGGGGGCGGGACGGTCTCGGCGGTGGCGGTAAAGCAGGCGGCGCCGGACGGTTACACGCTGCTCTTCAATCACTCCGGCAACATGGTGATGGACCCGGTGCTCGGCGCGATGCCCTTCGATCCGGTGAAGGATTTCCGCGCGATCGCACTCGGTTACTACACGCTCGCGATTCTGTTCGTGCCGGGCAGTTCGCCTGCGAAAACCGTTGCCGAATTCGTGGCGCTTGCGCGGTCGAATCCCCAGGGACTGTTCTTCGGGACGGCCTCCACCTCGAGCGATCTCATCGTGGCGATGATTGCCCACGCGACCGGAACGAAGCTGCTCAGCGTGCCCTACAAGGGGCAGCCTCAGATCCTTACCGATCTCGCCTCCGCACGCCTCGATTTCGCGATCAGCACGCTGCAGCCGACCAGTCGCGCGCTGATCGATGCCGGCAAGCTGCGCGTGCTTGCCGTCGCATGGCCGAAGCGCCTGGAGAGTTTTCCCAACTATCCCACCATGATCGAGCAGGGCG
The DNA here is from genome assembly GCA_903834835.1 of uncultured Pseudomonadota bacterium. Lineage (GTDB taxonomy): Bacteria > Pseudomonadota > Gammaproteobacteria > Burkholderiales > SG8-39 > CAILKO01. Next base: position 15,528 of record CAILKO010000072.1, read on the forward strand.
TGCCGGTGCCGCGCTCGCTCACCTGGTTCGGCCTGTTCGCGCCGGCGGGAACCCCGGATGGCGTGGTGCGTACGCTCCACCGGGAATTCAATGCCGCGTTCAGCAGGCCGGAAGTGCGCGACATGCTCGCGAAGGACGGCAGTGCGGCGCTGACGCTCACCGACACCCCCGAGGAGTTCGGGCGCATCGTTCGCAACGATCTTGCGGCGATCGACAAGCTCATCAAGGACACCGGCTTCAAGCTGAAGCCCTGAGGCCGGTTCGCCGGAAGAGGAGAGACAGACCATGGACACGACCGCTGCCGCACTCACGCCGAAAGACCTGAAGGCCTTCGGCTACACCATCATCGACGCGGACGCCCACATGAGCGAGCCGCTCGATCTGTGGACAGCGCGCATCGACCGCAGGTTTCTCGACCGTGCGCCGCGCGTGGTCGACGAGTTCAAGGGCAGGCCGGGGCGCTACTGGGTGTTCGAGGATGTCGCGATGCGGGTCAGCCACGGCAAGCAGGGCGGCCATACCACCATGGAGCGCCCGGGGGGCTGGGATCCCGTGGAGCGGCTGAAGGACATGGAGATCGACGGCATTTCGGCTGCGGTGCTCTACTCGACGCGCGCCTTCAATCTGTTCGGCACCGAGGATGCGGGCCTGCAGGAGGCCTGCTTTCGCGTCTACAACGACTGGCTGGCCGAGTTCTGCAGCCACGCGCCGGATCGCCTTGCGGGACTCGCGCTCATATCGCTGTACGACATCGGACGCGGCGTGGCGGAGCTTGAACGCTGTGCAAGGCTCGGGCTGAAGGGCGCGATGATCTGGGCTGCGCCCCCGGAGACGCGTCCTCCCTATGTGGCGAAGGACTACGACGCGCTCTGGGCGGCCGCGCAATCGCTCGGCCTGCCGCTGTCGCTGCATACCAACACCGCGGGCGTCAAGCACACGAGCTACAGCGTGGATCGCGAGGGTGACTGGGGCATGCAGTACACCTACATGGTGATGCAGCAATCGCCGCTGCAGGAGTCCATCCTGCGCCTCGCCTACAGCGGCGTGTTCGACCGCTTCTCGAAGCTCGATGTGATCTGCGCCGAGGGCGACATCGCCTGGATGCCGCAGCTGATGGCGCGCGCGGACAAGTACTACGCCTCGCGCGGCAAGCGCGGCCACGGCGATCGCTTCAACCTGGAGCTGCTGCCGAGCGAGTACCTGCGGCGCAATGTGTGGATCAGCTTCATCAAGGACGAGCTCGGACTCAAGCTCTACCCGCACGGCAACTTCGCCGACCACATCATGTGGTCCACGGATTACCCGCACGCGGCCTGCTTCTTTCCGGACTCGCTCAAGGTCATCCGGGAGGACTTCGCCGAGGTGCCGGAAGTCGACCGGAAGAAGTTCGTGCACGACAACGTCGCGCGCCTGTTCGGGTTCGAGGTCTGATCTGGAAGTTCTACGTTTGCAGGCGCGGACCTCGGCTATTTCGGACCGGAGCAGCCGGCGCGGGTTGCCGGCAAGGATGCGCTGCTGCGCGAGGTGGTGGCCAATCTGCTGGACAACGCGCTGCGTTACGGCGGGCGGGGTGTGCGGATTACCGTGGGCGTGGAGACCGATCCACCGCAGATCTGGGTGGAGGACGACGGGCCGGGCATCGCCGCGTCCGAATTGCAGCGCGTGGGCCGGCGCTTCTACCGCATACCGGGCACGGTCGGCGAGGGCTGCGGCCTCGGCCTTGCGATCGTGGGGGAGATCGCGCGGCGCCATGGCGCGAGCCTCGATCTGGCGCAGGCCCCGGGCGGCACGGGTCTAAGGGCGAGCCTGGGATTCCCGCAGCCTGCAGAAACCGGCGGAGCGGCGGGAAAAACGGCAGCTGGCCGGCATAGATAGTAACATAAACGTTACTATCTATGCCGGCCAGCTGTTCAGGCCTGCTCGAGCTCCACGAGCGTGCCGAAGAAATCCTTGGGATGCAGGAACAGCACCGGCTTGCCGTGGGCGCCGATGCGCGGCTCCCCGTCGCCGAGCACCCGCGCGCCGGCCGCCTTCAGGCGGTCGCGCGCGGCGAGGATGTCTTCCACCTCGTAGCACAGGTGGTGCATGCCGCCTGATGGATTGTTCTCGAGGAACTTTGCGATCGACGATTCTTCACCGAGCGGGAACAGCAGCTCGATCTTGCTGTTCGGCAGTTCGACGAATACGGTGGTGACGCCGTGCTCGGGCAGGGCGAGCGGCGCGGAGACCTTCGCACCGAGGGTGCTGCGGTAGGACTCGGCCGCGGCGGCGAGGTCCGGCACGACGATGGCAACGTGGTTCAGTCTTCCGATCATGGGCGTTTCTTCCAGAGTTCCGAGACAAGGCGATGTGCCGCGGCGCGCGGCGAGCTGCGACCGTCGCCGACGGATTGTTCGAGCGCTGCGAGGTGCGCGGCGATCGCAGGATCTTCGCCGATCAACTCCATGAGCGTATCGGCCGTTTCGCTGCGCAGCCATTTGCGCGCCTGCGCGGCGCGCGCGAGGGCAATTTCGTCCGGGGCGGCGGAGAGCGTCGCACGAAAGCGTTCGACCAGATCCCAGATTTCGCCGATGCCGCGGTTCTCCAGCGCGGAACAGGTTTCCACCGGCACCTCCCAGCGTGCCGAGCGCTGGCGCAGATAGCGCAGCGCGTTGCGGTAGTCGGCCGCCGAGCGGCCCGCGGCCGCGGCAAGATCGCCGTCGGCCTTGTTCACCACTACGAGATCGGCGAGTTCCACGATGCCGCGCTTGATGCCCTGCAGTTCGTCACCGCCGCCCGGGAGCAGCAGCAGCAGGAACATGTCGGTCATGTCGGCGACCGCAGTTTCGGATTGACCCACGCCGACTGTCTCCACGATCACCACGTCGAATCCGGCCGCCTCGACGATCAGCAGGGTCTCGCGCGTGTGGCGCGCCACGCCGCCGAGCGTGCGTCCCGCGGGCGAGGGCCGGATGAAGGCCTCCAGCCGGCGCGACAGGGTCTCCATGCGGGTCTTGTCGCCGAGGATGGAACCGCCGGAGAGCGCGGACGACGGGTCCACCGCAAGCACCGCGACGCGATGTCCCTGGTCGATCAGATGATTGCCGAGCGCCTCGATGAAGGTGGATTTTCCGACGCCGGGCACGCCCGAGATGCCGAGGCGCATGGAGCGCCCCGCGTGCGGCGCGAGCAGGTCGAGAAGGCGGTCGCCGGGCTCGCGGTCCTCAGGCCGCGAGGATTCGACCAGCGTGATCGCGCGGCCGAGGGCACGCCGGTCGCCCGCGCGCAGCTGCGCGGCGAGCGATTCGACATCGGCGACGGGGCGCGCGGCCGGCATCCCTGCCGCCTAGCCGAACTCGACGATAGGCTGGTCCACGGTCAGGCTCTGGCCCTGCTGGGCGAGCAGTTTTCCGATGACGACATCGTTCGGCGCGCGCAGGCTGTTCTCCATTTTCATCGCTTCGACGACGCATATTTCCTCGCCCGCCTTCACCTCCTGGCCTTCCTTCACCATGAGGCGCGAAAGCAGACCGGGCATGGGCGAGAGCAGGAACTTCGACAGGTCGGGCGGCGCCTTGTCGAGCATGTAGCGCGTGAGCGCCGCCGCCTTCGGCGGCAGGACCAGCACATCGGTCTGCGCGCCGCGATGGAACAGCCGGATCTTCGGGCCGACCCGGTCGATCTGGAAGGTCACCTGGTGGCCGTTCACATCCGCCTTCAAGAGCGGCTGACCCGGCCGCCAATCGGTGACCACGCGATAGCTGTGGCCGGCATAGTTCACCTCCCAGCCATGGGCGACCGAGACCACCTGCACGGCATGATGCTGCTTGGCTTCGATCACCACATACTCGGCCCCGAGACGGCGCTCGTGGCTCGGGAGCTGGCCGGAGAGCTTCGCGCTGCGCTCGACGATCACCCGATGCGCAACCGCGGCCACCGCGATGGTGAGCGCGGGGTCGTCCTTCGGCACCAGCTCCGCGCGAAAGCCGTCCGGGTATTCCTCGGCGATGAAGTTGGTCGACAGACGTCCGGCGCGAAAGCGCGGATGCAGCACGAGCGCGTTCAGGAAGCTGATGTTGTGCGACACGCCGCGGATGTAATAGGCATCGAGCGCGTCCGCCATGCGGTCGATCGCCTGGTCGCGGTTCTCGCCATAGGTGATCAGCTTGGCGATCATCGGATCGTAGAACATGGAGACTTCGCTCCCTTCCTCGATGCCGGTGTCCACGCGCACATGGTCGTTCTCCGCCGGCGGCTGGCAGCGCACCAGCCGACCGATCGAGGGCAGGAAATTTCGGAACGGGTCCTCGGCATAGACGCGGGCTTCCATCGCCCAGCCTTCCAGCTTCACGTCCTGCTGGCCGAAGGCGAGCTTCTCGCCGGCCGCGATGCGGATCATCTGCTCCACGAGGTCGAGCCCGGTCACGAGTTCGGTTACCGGGTGCTCCACCTGCAGGCGGGTGTTCATCTCGAGGAAATAGAAGTTCCGGTCGCGGTCGACGACGAATTCCACAGTGCCCGCGGACTGATACTGCACGGCCTTCGCGAGCGCCACGGCCTGTTCGCCCATGGCCTTGCGCGTGGCCGCGTCGAGAAAGGGCGAAGGCGCCTCTTCGATCACTTTCTGGTGGCGGCGCTGGATCGAGCATTCGCGCTCGTTCAGATAGAGCGTGGTGCCCTGGCTGTCGGCCAGCACCTGGATCTCGATGTGACGCGGTTCCTCGATGTACTTCTCGGCGAACACCCGGTCATCGCCGAAGGAGGCGAGCGCCTCGCTCGAGGCGCGCTCGAAACCTTCCTTCGCCTCCTCGTCGCTGCGCACCACGCGCATGCCCTTGCCGCCGCCGCCGGCGCTTGCCTTCAGCATTACCGGATAGCCGATGTCCTTCGCGATCTTCACTGCTTCGGCAGAATCCTTGATCACGCCGGTGTAGCCGGGAATGGTGTTGACGCCGGCCTTCTGCGCGAGTTTCTTGGAGGCGATCTTGTCGCCCATGGCGGTGATCGCATGCGGCTTCGGGCCGATGAAGGCGATGCCTTCTTTCTCGAGCGCGGCGGCGAATTCGGTCTTCTCGGACAGAAAGCCGTAGCCCGGATGCACGGCTTCGGCGCCGGTCTGCCTGCAGGCAGCGACGATTGCGTCGATCTTCAGGTAGCTCTGCGCGGTCGGCGGCGGGCCGATGCGCACGGCTTCGTCCGCCATGCGCACGTGCAGCGCCTCGCGGTCCGCGTCCGAATACACCGCGACAGTGCGGATGCCCATGCGCCGGGCGGTGCGTATCACGCGGCAGGCAATCTCGCCGCGGTTTGCGATCAGTATCTTCTTGAACATGTTCGGGTCTCGGCCTCGCGTTCCTGTACTTCTCAGAGGGGGATGTTGCCGTGCTTCCGCCACGGGTTCTTCAGCTCCTTCTCGCGCAGCATGGAGAGCGAGCGGCACACGCGCGCGCGCGTCTGGCGCGGCATGATGACGTCGTCGAGAAAGCCGCGGCTCCCGGCAATGAAGGGGTTGGCGAACTTGGCGCGGTATTCCTCGGTGCGCGCGGCAATCTTGGCAGGGTCGCCGGCATCCTTGCGGAAGATGATCTCCACCGCGCCCTTGGGCCCCATCACAGCAATCTCCGCACTCGGCCAGGCGAAGTTCACGTCGCCGCGCAGATGCTTGGAGGACATCACGTCGTAGGCGCCGCCATAGGCCTTGCGCGTGATCACCGTCACCTTGGGCACCGTCGCCTCGGCATAGGCATAGAGCAGCTTCGCGCCGTGCTTGATGATGCCGCCGTACTCCTGGGCGGTGCCCGGCATGAAGCCCGGCACGTCGACCAGGGTGAGCAGCGGAATATTGAACGCGTCGCAGAAGCGCACGAAGCGCGCGCCCTTGATCGAGGCGCCGATGTCGAGGCAGCCCGCGAGCACCATCGGCTGGTTGGCCACCACGCCCACGGTCGAGCCCTCCATGCGGATGAAGCCGACCACCATGTTCTGCGCATAGCTCGGCTGGATCTCGAAGAAGTCTCCCTCGTCCGCGAGTTTCAGGATGAGTTCCTTGATGTCGTAGGGCTTGGCCGGGTCTTCCGGCACCAGCGTGTCGAGCGAGGTTTCCTCGCGCGTGGCGGGATCTTCACAGGGCCAGACCGGCGGCTTGGATCTGTTGTTGGCCGGCAGGAAGTTCACCAGCCGCCGCGTGGTGAGCAGCGCCTCGACATCGTTCTCGAGCGCGAGATCGGCCACGCCCGAGCGCGTGCTGTGGGTGATCGCGCCGCCCAGCTGTTCGGCGGTGACTTCCTCGTGCGTGACGGTCTTCACCACCTCGGGCCCGGTGAGGAACATGTAGGAACTGTCCTTCACCATGAACACGAAATCGGTGATCGCCGGGGAGTAGACCGCGCCGCCCGCGCAGGGGCCCATGATCACCGAGAGCTGGGGCACGACGCCCGAGGCGAGCACGTTCTTCTGGAACACGTCCGCATAGCCGCCGAGCGAGGCCACGCCTTCCTGGATGCGCGCGCCGCCCGAATCGTTCAGCCCGATCAGCGGGGCGCCGACGCGCATCGCGTGTTCCATGACCTTGCAGATCTTCTCCGCATGGGTTTCCGAGAGGGAGCCGCCGAATACCGTGAAATCCTGGCTGAACACGAACACCAGGCGCCCGTTGATGGTGCCGTAGCCGGTGACCACGCCGTCCCCCGGCACGCGTTGCGCGTCCATGTCGAAATCGTGGCAGCGGTGCTCGACGAACATGTCCCATTCCTCGAAGCTGCCCTCGTCAAGCAGCAGCTGCAGGCGCTCGCGCGCGGTCAGCTTGCCCTTGGCATGCTGCGCGTCGATGCGGGCCTGGCCGCCGCCCAGCTCGGCCGCGGCGCGCTTTTCCTCAAGCTGGCGGATGATGTCTTGCATGTCGGTGATCCTCAGGTTTCCGGCTTGAGCCGGTCGGAATGTTGAACTGTACGCGTCACGCCGGGCGCGCCGAAGAGCCCTCGCGCGGCGCTCAGGCGGCCTTGCGCCCGCCTGCGATGAGCTTCAGCACTTCGCTCGCGGCAGACGGGATATTGGTCCCCGGGCCGTAGATGGCGGCGACACCGGCTGCCTTCAGCATCGCGTGGTCCTTGGGCGGGATCACACCGCCACAGACGACCAGCACGTCCTCCGCTCCCTGTTGGCGCAGCGCCTGGATCAGCTGCGGGACGAGGGTCTTGTGGCCCGCGGCCTGGGAGGACACGCCGACGACATGCACATCGTTCTCGATCGCGTGGCGCGCGGCTTCCTCGGGTGTCTGGAAGAGGGGCCCGACGTCGACGTCGAAGCCGATGTCCGCGAAGGCGGTCGCAATGACCTTGGCGCCGCGGTCGTGGCCGTCCTGGCCGAGCTTCACCACGAGCATGCGCGGCCGGCGGCCCTCGCCGCGCGCGAAGTCCTCGACTTCCTTCTGGATCGCCCTGAAGCCGGCGTCGCCCTCGTAGGCCGAGGCATAGACGCCGCTGATCGATTGCACCTGGGCGCGGTGGCGGCCATAGACTGCCTCCAGCGCATCCGATATCTCGCCCACGGTGGCGCGCGCGCGCGCTGCGTTCACCGCCGCATCCATGAGGCTTGCAGCCGGGTCGCCCGCTGCGCGCGTCAGCGCTTCCAGGGCCGCCTTGCAGGCGGCCGTGTCGCGCGTGCTGCGTACCGTTTTCAGGCGCCGGATCTGGGCCTCGCGCACCGCACTGTTGTCGATGTCGAGGATGTCGATCTCGGGCTCGTCCTCGCGCTGGTACTTGTTCACCCCGACGATCACCTCCTCGCCACGGTCGATGCGCGCCTGGCGCAGCGCCGAGGATTGCTCGATGCGCAGCTTGGGCATGCCGGATTCCACCGCCCGGGTCATGCCTCCCAGCGCCTCGACCTCGTCGAAGAGCTTGCGGGCTTCCGCCACCAGCGAGGCGGTCAGGCTCTCCACGTAGTAGGAGCCGGCGAGCGGATCGATCACGCGCGTGATGCCGCTTTCCTCCTGCAGCACCAGCTGGGTGTTGCGCGCGATGTGCGCCGAGAAGGGCGTGGGCAGCGCGAGCGCCTCGTCGAATGAATTGGTGTGCAGCGACTGGGTGCCGCCGAGCGCCGCGGCCATCGCCTCGACCGTGGTGCGGATGATGTTGTTGTACGGGTCGCGGCTGGTGAGACTGACGCCGGATGTCTGGCAGTGGGTGCGCAGCGCGAGCGAGCGCTCGGACTGCGGCGCGAACAGTTCCTGCATGAGCTCGGCCCACAGCAGGCGCGCGGCGCGCAGCTTCGCCACCTCCATGAAGAAATTCATGCCGATGCCGAAGAAGAAGGACAGGCGCGGCGCGAACTCGTCCACCTTGAGGCCCGTTGCCAGCGCGGCGCGCACGTACTCGATGCCGTCGGCGAGCGTGTAGCCGAGTTCCTGCACGCAGGTCGCGCCGGCCTCCTGCATGTGATAGCCCGAGATGGAGATCGAATTGAACTTCGGCATGTGTCGCGCGGTATAGCCGATGATGTCGGCCACGATGCGCATCGAGGGCGCCGGCGGGTAGATGTAGGTGTTGCGGACCATGAACTCCTTGAGGATGTCGTTCTGCAGCGTGCCCGCGAGCTTCGCGCGCTCGGCACCCTGCTCCTCGGCCGCGACGATGTACATCGCCATCACCGGCAGCACCGCGCCGTTCATGGTCATGGACACCGACATCTTCTCGAGCGGTATGCCGTCGAACAGGATCTTCATGTCCTCGACCGAGTCGATCGCCACACCCGCCTTGCCGACATCGCCCACCACGCGCGGGTGGTCGGAATCGTAGCCGCGGTGGGTGGGGAGATCGAAGGCGATCGACAGGCCCGTCTGACCGGCAGCGAGGTTGCGCCGGTAGAAGGCATTTGATTCTTCGGCAGTGGAGAATCCCGCGTACTGGCGCACCGTCCAGGGACGGCCTGCGTACATCGTCGCCTGGGGGCCGCGCACGAAGGGCGGGTAGCCGGGCTGGGTGCCCAGGTGTTCGACCTGTTCCAGATCGGCCGCGCTATAGAGTGGCTTCACGCGGATGCCCTCCGGCGTCTGCCAGCCGAGACTGTCGGGACTGCGGCCCTTCAGTTCCTTCGCCGCCAGCTGCTGCCAGTCTGCCTCGCTGCGCGCTGCGAAGGAAGGTTTGCTCGATTTCGTCATGCTTCAGACTCCGTGCTGGGCGGGCGTATTCATGCGGGCGCTGGCCGCGGCGAGTTCCAGCACGCGGCGCGCTTCGGCCACGTGCAGGTGCTCCACGAGGCGACCGCGCACCACCACGACGCCCTTGCCCTGCGCCGTGGCATGCTCCCACGCGTGGATGATCTCGGTGGCCGTCTCGACTTCGGCAGGCGAGACGCCGAACACCTCGTTTGCTGCCGGGATCTGCGAGGGGTGGATCAGGGTCTTGCCGTCCAGGCCGAAGGCCTTGCCCTGCCGGCAGGATTCCGCGTAGCCCGCGCTGTCCGACAGGTCGGTGAAAACGCCGTCGAGTATATCAAGACCCTGCGCGCGGGCCGCCGCGACGGCAAAGCTGAGTATCGGCAGCAGCGCGCTGCGCGGCGGAGACGGATCGATGCGCATGGCCTTGCCGAGATCTTCGAATCCCATGCACAGCACGGCGAGTCGCGGCGAAGCCGTTGCGATCTCCTCCAGGTGCAGCACTGCAGCCGGCGTTTCGACGAGTGCCCAGATGCGCATGCCGCTCGGCGCGCCTGCGCGCTCCAGCAGCCCGATGGAACGCTCGATGCCGAGCGCGTCGTCAACCTTGGGCAACAGCACCGCATGGGCGCCGCTCTGAGCGGCGGCACGCAGGTCGTCCTCGTGCCAGGGGGTCGCCAGGCTGTTCACGCGCACCACGAGTTCACGCTGGCCGTAGCCGCCGGCGGAGAGTTCGCGCGCGATTGCTTCGCGCGCCGCATTCTTGCCGTCGGGCAGCACGGAGTCCTCGAGATCGAAGATCAATGCGTCGGCGGGCAGTTCACGCGCCTTGGCCATCGCGCGCGCATTGGCGCCGGGGAGGTAGAGCGCCGAACGGCGCAGCCGGAAGTGGAGCGGGGTGATCGGTGAGGTCGTCATGACGGTATGGTAACCCGGATTCAATAGATGGTAACGAATTCGTTACTATCTATCTGGCCGATGCGAAATTCCTTCGTTGATGCTCCGGGCCTCGGCGGTTGACCCCACTGGGTGCGGCTCCTAAGATCGAACGCGGCGCAACCGGAGGGCGGTGACGATGTCGGCAAATGCAGTGGTGGAGATCGCAAGCGTCCGGCCACAGCCGGATGCGCCGGACACGTCCTCGCATCGCCAGGGCAGCCGGGAGACTGCCTGGTTCGACGTCGAGCACGCCCCCACGGGTTTCAGGGTCTCCTGCTCCCTGACGCTAAGCAAGGCGGGCGGAACGACAATGCGCCACCGCCATGTGTTCTCGCAGCTGCGGTACATCATGGACGGGGCGCTGTACTTTTCCGACAGGCGCTTTCCGGCGGGTACGCTCATCTACACGCCGGAGAGCGTGAACTACGGACCGCAGAGCCGGCGCGAGGACGTGCGCCTGCTGGTGTTCCAGTTTCCCGGGCCAAGCGATCTGATGCCGCTCGCCGCGCGCCAGCTGCCGCCCGAAAAATTCGCGGAAGGTCTCGCCGGGCTGAAGGCTGCGGGCGTGCGTATCGAGGACGGCGTCGCCGTATTTCCCGACGGACGCAAGGACGAGCCCGCGAACGCCGTCTACGCATTCATGGCCGGGCGGAAGCTTGCCTACGCACCCGCGCGCTATCTCGACCCGGTGACCATGCAGACCGGAAATTTTCCGTGGCTGCCCACTGCCCATGCGGGCGTGAGCGCGCGTCACCTTGCCTACTTCAACGAGTGCGGGCCGAGCCTTGCGATGCTGAAACTCGATCCGGGCGCGGCACTGCCCGCGGGGCGCGCGGCCTGCCTGGAAATCCGCATGGTGCTGAAGGGGGCGGTGGAATGCGGCGGAGAGCGTCACGCTGCGGTGAGCCGCATCTACATGCCGCCGGGCGCGGACTACGAGCGGCTTGAAAGCAGCGAAGGGGCCGAATTGCTCGTATTCCAGATCGCGGTGCCGGGCGGCGAGGCGCCGCCTCCGCGGGTCATCATCTAGAGCTGGAACAGAACCGGGGCGGCGGGCCACCCCGGCACAGTCCTCAGTCGAACTTGATGTTCGCTTCCTTCGCGACTGCCTTCTTGAATTTGCGTTCCGCCGCGATGGTCCGCGCGAACTGCTCTGGACCCTCGTAGCGCACGTAGTTGCCAAGGCGCGTATGCGCTTCCGCGAACTTCGGGTTCTTTGAGACTTCCTCGAGTTCCTTCGCGAGGCGCTGGATGATGGCCTGCGGCGTCCCGGTCGGGGCGAGTACGCCATACCAGCTGCCGCCGACCAGGTCGGGGTAGCCGAGTTCGATGCCGGTGGGCACGTCGGGCAGGATCGAAACCCGTTTCGGGCCCATCAGCATGATCGCGACGACGTTGCCGGACTTCACATGCGGCGCAGCGACCGCGCCGGAGATTGCGATGTCGATGCGGCCGGCGGTCGTCTCGGTCAGGTAGGTGGCGCCGCCCTTGAAGGGCACGTGCAGGATGTCCATCCCGGTGCGCAACTTGAAGAGTTCGCCGTCGAAGCCGGTTACGCTGGCCGGTCCCGAGGAGCCGAAGGTGAGCTTGCCGGGATTGGCCTTGGCGAGCGCGATCAGTTCCTTCAGCGTCTTGATCCCGAGCTTGGGCGAGATGACGATCATCGCGTCCGCCATCGCGACCATCGCGACGGTTGCGAAGTCCTTCTCCGGGTTGTAGGGCAGCTTCTCCGGCGACGGCAGGATGTCGATGCCGTTCACATTGGTGGAAAGCAGGGTGTAGCCGTCAGGCGCTGCCTTGGCGACCGCGTCCACGCCGATGATGAAGGCGCCACCGGGCTTGTTCTCTACCACAATGGGGCTGCCGAGCCGCTCGCCCAGGAAGTTGGCGGTGAGGCGCGTCACGGAATCTCCGGATCCCCCTGCGGCCTGTGCGGTGATCAGGCGGATCGGGCGATTGGGGTAGGTTTGCTGTGCAGCAAGCTCGGTCGTGGCAACAAGCGAGGCGAGTGCGCCGGCGAGGAGGTTGATTGGCAAGGATGGGGATGTCATGGAGTCCTCCGGTAAGCGGGTTGTTTCGATTCTGTTGGCGATGACACTGTTTACAGTACGTTGATTCGATCTGGATCAAATCCCGATCTGAAAACAACAGGAATAATTCGCTGTCGCACGGCTGTCAACTTCTTGACGGTACCCGAATCCGGGCTTAGCATCAACCCATTCATTTGTGAACGATTTCCCGAGGAGGAGCAGAACATGTCTGAAGCACAGAATGCACGTATCGCAAGGCTGCAGCCGGTCGGTCAGGGAACCCCGGCGGGCAAGTTCATGCGTTTCTTCTGGCACCCGATTTCGGGCGCCGACGAACTGAAGAACGGTGACGTCAAGAAGATCACCCTGCTCGGCGAGAAACTGGTGCTGTTCCGGGGTGAAAACGGCAAGCCCGGTCTTGTGACGGAGCGCTGCCCGCACCGCGGTGCTTCGATGTCCATCGGTTTCGTGGACGGCGATACCCTGCGCTGCGCCTATCACGCATGGCAGTTCGACACGGCGGGCAAGTGTCTCGAGCAGCCGTCCGAGGCGGAAGGCGGCAAGAACCTTGAGCGTTACGGTCTCAAGTCCTATCCGGTACAGGAGCAGGGCGGCCTCATATTCGCGTATCTGGGCGCGGCGCCGGTCCCGCTGCTGCCGCGGTTCGAGTTGATGGTGGATCCGGGTCGCGACCACGACGTGGGCGTAAGCGATGTGCCCTGCAACTGGCTGCAGATCTCCGAAAACAACATGGACCCCTATCATGTGGAGTTCCTGCACATGATGTACACCAACGTACTGCGCAAGAAGCAGGGGCTGCCGCCGATCCGCGAGCGCAAGCACAAGAAAGTCGCGTTCGAGGTGTTTCACTTCGGGATCGTGAAGAAGCGCGTATGGGAAGGCGACGAAGAGGAAGGCAACGAGGAATGGACGGTCGGTCACCCGGTCGTGTTTCCGGGCACGGCGATCGTTCCGATCACCGCGGACTGGGTCCAGATGCAGATCCGGGTCCCGACCGACGACCAGAACACCCGTGTGTACTGGTACAACTCGAAGCGCCGTCCCGCCGGAGAGAAGCCGAGCGGCGTGTGCCCGGTCTGGGCCAACCCCTGGCAGAAGCCGAACGGCGACATGGATCTGGAGAGCCTGAACGGTCAGGACATGTCGGTGTTCGTGACCCAGGGCCCGATCTCGGACCACACGGAAGAGAATCTGGTCACCTCGGACAAGGGCGTTGCGCTGTACCGCAAGACCATACTTGACCAGATCGACGCGATCGAGGCGGGACGCGATCCGCTCGGTGTGGTGCGCGACGAGAAGGACAACACGCCCTGGATCGAGCTGCCTTCGGAGACCCACTTCGGGTTCTCGTTCGCCGGTCTGCAGTCTTCGGCGGCGTACATGCACCCCGAGGGCGAGCAGCACAACAAGACCGTCGCCGCGAAGTAGTCGAACAGAGATCGCGGGGACATCATTCACGAAGATTCGTTTTTTCCAGAGCACTTTCACGACGGGAGTGGCGAGGACATAGAGGGAATGGAGATGCTCACGCTGAAGAGCGTGGGCATCGACATCGGCTCGTCCACGTCGCATCTGGTGTTCTCGCGCCTCACGCTCAGGCGTGCGGGGGGCGGGCATTCGGGGCAGTTCAAGGTGGCGGCGCGCGAGGTGATCTTCTCCTCGCCGATCATGCTCACCCCGTATCGGGCGGACAATCCGAACCTGCTCGATGCCGACCGGATCGGCGAGTTCGTGCGCGGGGCCTATGCGAAGGCGGGTCTGGCGCCCGACGATATCGACTCCGGCGCCATCGTCATCACCGGGGAGGCGCTGAAGAAGGAGAACGCGGCGCCCATCCTCGCGTTGTTCTCGAAGGAATTCGGCAAGTTCATCTGCGCCTCGGCAGGGCCGAATCACGAAGCACTGCTGGCGGCGCACGGCTGCGGGGCGGTGGCGCTCTCGGCCGATGAGAACAAGACTGTGCTGAACGTCGACATCGGCGGCGGTACCACCAAGATGTCGCTGATCGAAAATGGCACGATAAGTGCAACCGCATCGGTCGAGGTGGGCGCGCGCCTCATCGCCTTCGACGCCGAGCGTCGCATGACGCGCATCGAGCAGCCCGCGCGACTCATGATGGGGCGCCTGGGCCACAGCATCGAGCTCGGGCAGGTCTTCCCACGCGAATGGGAACTCGAGTTCGCTGGAACCATGGTCAAGGTTCTGACCGAGGTCATGGAGGGCAGTCTTTCGCCGCTCGCGCGCGAACTGATGCTGACCGACCCGTTGCCGCCGCTGCCCGGCCTGAAACGGCTGGACAGCGTGATTTTCTCGGGCGGCGTGTCGGAATACATCTATGGTCGCGAAGGGCAGCCGTACGGGGATATCGGTGCGAGCCTCGGCCAGGCGATACGCGGCGCAATGCAGCATTACCAGCGCAAGGATCTTGTCGCGCCGGCAGTGCAGGGCATTCGCGCCACGGTGATCGGCGCGGGTGAATACACCATTCAGACGAGCGGCAATACCAGCTATTTCTCGCGTCCGGAGGCACTGCCGCAGTTCGCTCTGAAAGTCGTACGCGGCAGCACCGCGGGCGGGATGCTCGCGCAGTCCCTGCGCGGCTCGCTGCACCGCCTGGATCACGATCGCGTCGGTCCGGGCATGGTGCTGGCAGTGGAGATCGATGGCGAGCAGAACTACCGCACGCTGCGGCAGGCGGCAGACCAGCTGGCCGAGGTGCTGGCGGATGCCGAACCCGGTCTGCCGGTGTACTTGGTGCTGGATCAGGATGTGGCGCGTTCGCTCGGCACCATTCTTCGGGAAGAGATCCGGATGGAGCGCGATCTCATCGTGCTGGACGGAATCGAGGTCGGCGAACTGGACTATCTGGATATCGGCCGGCCGATCGGCACCTCCGGCATCGTGCCGGTGACCGTGAAGTCCCTCATCTTCCCGCAGCGCAGTTACCAGATGGACGGGCAGTCACCTGAGGCGACTCAGGCGCACGATCACGACCATGACCACGATCACGGTCATGAGCACCACCACCACCATCATCCTCACGAGCATCAGCCCGGGCACGGCCATGGACACGACCATGACGGTGCCCATGCGAAGGACCACGGGCACTGAAGTAGATAAGGCAGCGTGTTCCGGAAAGCGCGCGAGCCGGACTCGCGCGCTTGTTCCGCCGGGTCTGGCGTCTACTGAGGTTTGAAGCCGACCGTCTGAGCGGTGTCGCGCAGCAGGGCCGCGCCGCGCCACATCACCGCGGAGGTCTCCGCGAGCGAGCGCGCTTCCGGCTCGTAACCGCCGCTGCGGATCTTGGCGATCATCTCGGGCTGCTTCATGAGTTCCCCGAGGTCGGCGCGGATCTTGTTGATGATCGCGGGTGGCGTTCCGACGGGCGCAAAAAGACCGAACCACTGCTCCCAGTCGAAATCGATCCTCATCTCGCGGAAGCTCGGCGCCTCCGGGAATCCGTTGATGCGTTCGCGGCCCATGGTTGCGAACGGATAGGCTCGTCCCGACTTGGCCAGCTCGGCCACACCGTTGGTCGTGGTGCAGGTGGCGTCGATCTCGTTCGCGAGCACGGCCTTCAGGGCTGCCTGCTGACCGTTGTAGGGAATGAGGGTCGCCTCGAATCCCGCCGCGCGCATGAGGCGCAACAGGTGCAGATGCGAGGGGGTGTTCAGGTAGGTGCCGAAGTTCAGCTTCTTCGGATTTGCTTTTGCATAGGCAAGGAGGGATGGCCAGGTTCTGCCCTTCGCCTCGCTTGCGGCGATGCAGATCTGCTGGGCCGTAGCGAGTATGCCGATCGGGGTGAGCTGCTTCTCTGCGTCGAAACCGGTGGTGGTCAGCACGCTGTAGCCCATCGTGACATCGGCATTGATGAGCAGCGTGTATCCGTCCGCAGGGGCGCGCGCGACCGCCTGGGTCGCAACCATGCCGACTGCCCCCAGCCGGTTGTCGACGATCACGTTCTGCTTCCAGCGTTTTTCGAGTTCAACCGCATAGGGGCGGAGCACGAAATCCATGCCTCCGGAGGGCGTTCCCGGCGAAATGATGGTGACCGTCTTTGAAGGGTAGTCAGCGGCGCTCTGGGCGATCGCCCTCTGCGTGGCGATGGACAGAATGGCGAGGCACCCGACCAGGGCCAGGCGTAACAGCGGATTCATGATCGACTCTTTCCTGTCGTGGCCGCCGCCCGGCGGGCGGCGGCACTCACGTGCAGCAGACTTACTTGTACTTCCACTCGAACTTCGCGTCCTTGTAGGCTTCCTCGGGCATCATCGAGGTGAGCTTGCGCTTGGCGAGTTCGGTCTCGAAGTACTTGCGAATCGCAGGGTCTTCCTCCGTGTACTCGATCTGGTCGCGGGCGGGATCCTTGACCGCTTCCGCCGTGATGTTGAAGTGATACGGAGAGTGCAGCGCCAGATAGCGCGCCGGCGATTCGGTGAGGTTGAAATGCTGGTGGAACCACTGGTCCGGCGGCACGAAGATGCTGCCTTCCTGCCAGGGGATGAACACCTTCTCCGCGCCCTCCGGCCACATCACCGAGAAGCCTTCGCCCGTCGGGATCACGATCAGCACGCCGGGTCCGTGACGGTGCGCCTTCTTGTAGCTGCGCGCCGGGAACACGGACATGTGTGCCCAGACCGGGGATGCAGGGAAGCGGATGAATACCGCGCTGCCGCCGGCGCCACGTCCGCGGAAAGGATCGAGCTTGTCCCAGGCGCGCATGTCGGCAAAGAAGTTGCCGGACCAGCAGCTCATCCCGGGCGACATCTCGTCGCCTGCGCTGATCTTCGCTTCCGAGTAGAGGCTCGCGTCCGACAGCACCCTGCCGTCATCGTAGGTGTTCACGAGGTGGTAAGCCGGGTCAGGATTGGCCGCCATCGCGAGCGGGAGGTAGTTGTAGTGCAGCAGACGGGCAGGCTTCTGTCCGGAGGTGTTCGCGAACTGATGGCGCGCATAGCGCGGGATCAGGAACAGGCTGTGCTTCTGCCATTCAAAGCTGCGCTTGTTGCTGCCGTCCGGCGCGCTGAGCGTGGTGATGCCCTGACCTTCCAGGACGTAGACCGCCTCGTCGAAACCGTAGCAGCTGGGCGGCGTATTCGCGCCGGGACGCATCTCGCTGATCCGCGCTTCGGAGAAGCCCTGCTGGCCTTCCAGGCGCAGAAATGCGGCGTCCACGCCATGCTCGTCCCAGGGTGCGAGTTTCACCGTGCGGCCATCCTGGATGAAATAGCCCTCGTGCACCGGCAGGCCGGTCGAGTTCACCCACAGGTCATGGGGTGACAGACGGGACCAGAGGTACTTCGGTGCTGAACTTTCCTTTTTGGTTTCTGCCATGCTTTCTCTCCTCGGAGGTTTGCTTCTTGCTGGGATTGCGTGTTTATCGTCGCGTGACGGATTCTCCAGTGCTGTGTGCGGCGCTCAGGAGGCTTCGTCCATGCACATTTCCTCGGGCGCCAGTTTGCGCCAGAGCAGCCCCTGTTCGTGGGCGTAATCCAGAAAGGCTGCGATCGTAGCGCGGTTCTGGCGAAAACCGTAGGACCAGATGTCGCCACCCATGGCTTCGGTCTGCTCCTCGACAGCGGTCAGCAACCAGGGCAGGGTGACCTTCAGCACGCTCGATGTGGACAGTATCTCGAGCGCCTGGTCGCGCGCCGCGCAGAAGGCGCGATACAGGGACGCAGCGAGCCACGGGTTGTCACGCAACACCCTGCGCCGGAGAACCAGAAAGTGCATGATCGGGAAGATGCCGGTCTTGCGGTAGTACGCGCGTTCGAGCCGGCCATAGTCCGGAAACAGGCGGCGCACGTTCGGCGGCATTTTCGTGGGGACGGGCCCGACGTAGGCGTCGAGTTTGCCTTCGCTCAGCATCTGCACATGGGCGTACTGGTCGCCGTCGCGCTGAATATCCAGGCCTTCGGGGTAGCGCACCACTTCGGGGGCGAGGGCGGCCGGCGGGCGCCCGGTGCGCCAGTGAATTTTCTCCGGCCGCACGCCGTACTCGTGCATCAGGATGCCGCGGATCCAGACGCCCATGGTGACACCGTACTCGGGAATGCCGACGATCCGGCCCTCGAGCTGCTTCGCCTCGGTGATACCTGCGTGAGTGTTCACGAGTATGTTGCCGTGCCGGAACATGCGCGAAAGGAATACCGGAAGGCCGACGAACTCGTGTTGATCGCCGAACTTCGACAGCAGCGTCGAGTGAAACGAGAACGACATTTCGCCGCCGTCGTACCGGTCCGAGGCAAGAATTTCTGCGAAGGCATCGTGCGGGCTGTCGATGATGTCGATGGCGAGATCCACGCCCTCGGCCTTTACCGTGCCGTTGCACAGCGCGCGCGTGCGATCGTAATCGGCACCAAGCAGCAGTGAGAGTTTCAGTGGTCGGGTCAAGGATTCCCCGGGTGCAATCAAAAAGAAAAAATGGAAGAGCGAGCTGAACAGGCCGCGCCCCAGGCGCGGCGGTCACGGCAGGGCCGGGACCGCGACTATATCAGCCCGCGCTCGGCGAAAGAGAGCGTTTCGCTGCCAGCCACGATGAAGTGGTCGAGCACCCGGACCTCCACGAGCGAGAGGGCTTCGCGCAGCTGGCGGGTGAGCATCTCGTCCGCCTGGCTGGGCTGGGCGACGCCCGATGGATGGTTGTGGGCGAATACCACTGCGGCGGCATTGGCGCGCAACGCGGCCTTGACGACCTCGCGCGGGTAGACGCTCGTCTGGGTGAGGGTGCCCCGGAACAGTTCCTCGGCCCGGATCACCCGGTGCTGGGCGTCCAGAAAGAGTGCGAGAAAGACTTCGTGCGGCCGCCCGGCGAGTGCGAGCCTCAGGTAGTCGCGCACCGACTGGGGGGAGGTGAGTGCGCTTCGGGACTGCAGTCGTTCGGCGAGCGAGCGCCGGGCGAGTTCGGTCACTGCGACGAGCTGGGCGGCCTTGGCCGATCCGAGGCCTTTCACGGCCTGGATCGACATGCGGTCGGCAGCCAGCAGGCCGGCGAGCCCGTCGAAGCGCTGGATCAGCTCGCGCCCCAGATCGACCGCGCTGCGTCCGGCGCTGCCCGTACGCAGGCACACCGCTATCAGCTCGGCATCCGAGAGGGCGCCGGCTCCCTGTGTCATGAGACGCTCGCGCGGTCGTTCATTTATCGGCCAGTCGGTAATCGCCATGGCATCCGGTTTGCTGCCCACTGGGGGCCTGGGTTGCTCAAATCCCCTAGAATCAACGAGGCTCTCGATGAAGACTGAACGCGCGGCCCGGCGTATCGGATGACCGTGCGGGGCCGATTCAACCGCGTAACCGGCACAGGCGATGGTTCACATGAATCTCCAAGGCAAGCGCATCCTGCTCGGCGTCACGGGTGGCATTGCGGCCTACAAGTCCGCAGTCCTGCTGCGCTTGCTGGTCAAGGCAGGCGCGGACGTGCGTGTGGTGATGACCGCCGCGGCACAGCGGTTCATTACTGCGACCACCATGCAGGCCCTGTCCGGCCAGAAGGTATGGACCGACCTCTGGGACGAAGGCGTGCCGGACGGCATGGGGCATATCGAACTCTCACGTGACCGGGATCTCATCGTGGTCGCGCCGGCAAGTGCGGATTTTCTCGCAAGGCTGGCGACCGGCCTCGCGGACGATCTCCTTTCCACCGTGTGCGCTGCGCGGCGCGCCCCGCTCTTCGTAGCGCCCGCGATGAACGTGGAGATGTGGCAGAACCGGGCCACGCGCCGCGCGGTGGCCGCACTGCGTGCTGACGGCGTGTCCGTGGTCGGGCCCGACGCGGGAGAGCAGGCCTGCGGTGAGGTGGGCGATGGCCGCATGTCCGAGCCCGAGCGCATTCTCGACGCGATTGCCGGGTTCTTCGCGCCCGGACTGCTCCGTGGCCGGCGCGTGCTGATCACGGCCGGACCGACCGAGGAGCCGATCGACCCGGTGCGAGTCATCACAAACCGGAGCTCGGGGCGCATGGGCTATGCCATCGCGCAGGCCGCCTGCGAAGCAGGTGCGGACGTGACGCTCGTAAGCGGACCGGTGGCGCTCGACTCCCCGGCCGGTGCACGGCGTGTGGATGTGCGCACCGCCGAGCAGATGTTCGAGGCGGTGCGCCGGCATGTGCCAGATGCCGATGTCTTCATCTCGGTCGCGGCGGTTGCCGATTACCGACCCAGACGCATGGCGGAGCAGAAAATCAAGAAGACCGAAGGCGGCGGTCTGACGCTCGAGATGGTCGAGAACCCTGACATTCTTGCCCACGTGGCGGCGATGAAGGGCGGACCGCTATGTGTCGGGTTTGCCGCTGAGAGCGAGAACCTGGCCGAGAATGCGCAGGCGAAACGCCTGCGCAAGAACGTGCCGCTTATCGCTGCCAATCTGGTCCAGGAAGCGCTCGGCGCAGAGACCAATGCGATCACGCTGTACGACGATGCCGGCGCACATGTGCTCGGCAGCGGCGCAAAGATCGAGCTCGCGCGCAAACTCGTGAGCCACGTGGCGGAAATGCTCGCGACGCGTTCGGCGACGCCCGCTCGCGGAGCCGGATCGTGAACACGCTGGACGTGAAAATCCTCGACTCGAGAATACGCGGGCAGTTGCCCCAGTACGGTACGCCGGGTGCTGCGGGTCTGGACCTGCGCGCCTGCATCGATCAGGCCCTTGTTCTGCAGCCGGGGGACAGCCAGCTCGTGCCCTCCGGCATCGCAATCCACATCGGCGACCCGACCTACGCGGCCATCGTGTTGCCTCGCTCGGGGCTCGGAGCAAAGCACGGAATCGTGCTCGGCAACCTGGTCGGCCTGATCGATTCCGACTACCAGGGCCAGATCCTGATCTCGGTCTGGAACCGCGGTCGCAATGTCTTCACGATCGAGCCGCTGGAGCGCATCGCGCAGCTCGTGATCGTGCCGGTCGTTCAGGTGGCCTGGCGCGTGGTGGAAGAATTCGAGAACTCGACTCGGGGCGGGGCCGGCTTTGGCTCGACTGGAAAGGCATGAGCGGGTTCCGGGGGGTCTTGTCCGATCTGCATGGCGTCTCGGGGCGGCTTGTTACCAAGGCGCGGTGCGGCGCCTGCCTGCGGCGCGCTGCCTGACGGAAATAGCGCTCCGGACTAATTGATAATCCTGTCGGATCGCTTAACATCGCGGTCGCAGTCGATTGCCAAAAAACGGATCTACCAAGGAGGATTGCAGGATGAAACTCACTAAATTCGCAAGGACCGGCGCAACGGCGCTTTTCGTTTTCGCCTGCACCGGTGCCCAGGCTCAGCAGCCGAACATGACTTTCTTCGTAACCAGCAGCAACCCCGGCAAGGGCGCGGACTTCGGCGGACTGGCCGGTGCCGACAAGCATTGTCAGGCGCTCGGCGAGGCTGCCGGCGCGGGCAAGCGCACCTGGCGCGCCTATCTGAGCACCAACAAGGCCGACGGGTCGGCGGATGTGAATGCGCGCGACCGTATCGGTAAGGGTCCTTGGCGTAATGCCAAGGGAGAAGTGATCGCGCGCAATCTCGATGAACTTCACAGCGCCAACAAGATCACCAAGCAGACGGCCCTGAACGAGAAAGGGCAGATGGTGAACGGTCGCGGAGATCAGCCGAACGTACACGACATCCTCACCGGGTCCGAGGGCACGGGCACAGCGATCATCGGCAAACAGGACACTACCTGCGGCAACTGGACGAAGAGCGGCGCCGAAGGCTCTGCGATGGTCGGGCATCACGATCGTACCGGGCTTCGTGAGGATGCTGCGGCGAAGGCATGGAATTCATCCCATCCGTCGCGCGGTTGCAGCGTCGATGCGCTGCGCTCTACGGGCGGCGGCGGGCTGCTTTACTGTTTCGCCGCCAAGTAAGGCGAGGCGGGTGTTCGGAACCTGCGACGTCTGCAGCCAACCTCCGGCGCCCGCAGGAACACATGTGCAGGCTGCGACCTGACGGGGCCCCGGCCCCGTCAGTGCTCAGGCGACGGCGGCGGGCTCCTCTTCGAATTTCAGTTTGACCGAGCCTTCGCCGTCCACGTCGATCGTCACCTTGCCGCCACTCTGCAGGCGACCGAACAGCAGTTCGTCCGCGAGCGCCTTTCGTATGGTGTCCTGAATCAGCCTTGCCATGGGGCGAGCGCCCATCAGCGGATCGAACCCCTTCTTTGCGAGATGTTCCTTCAGCGCGGGCGTGAAGTGCGGCTCGACCTTCTTCTCCTGAAGCTGTTCTTCCAGCTGTATCAGGAATTTGTCCACGACGCGCAGGATGATGTCCTGGTCGAGTGAGCGGAAGGAGATGATCGCGTCCAGGCGGTTGCGGAACTCCGGCGTGAACATCCGCTTGATCGAGTCCATTTCGTCGCCCGCGGCGCGGCTCGCGGTGAAGCCCATGCTGTTTCTCGCAAGCGCCTCGGCGCCGGCGTTCGTCGTCATGACGATCAAGACATTTCGGAAATCAGCCTTGCGGCCGTTGTTGTCGGTCAGCGTGCCGTGGTCCATCACCTGGAGCAGGATGTTGAAGATGTCCGGGTGTGCCTTTTCGATCTCGTCGAGCAGCAGCACCGCATAGGGCTTCTTCGTGATGGCTTCGGTAAGCAGGCCGCCCTGGTCGAAACCGATGTATCCCGGCGGCGCCCCGATCAGGCGCGACACGGCGTGGCGCTCCATGTATTCGGACATGTCGAAGCGGATAAGTTCGATACCCATGCAGTAAGCAAGCTGGCGCGCGACCTCGGTCTTGCCCACGCCTGTAGGTCCCGAAAACAGAAAGCTGCCGATCGGCTTCTGCGGGTTGCCGAGACCCGAGCGCGCCATCTTGATGGCGGAGGCGAGCGCGTCGATCGCCGGATCCTGGCCGAATACCACTGCCTTCAGGTCGCGATCGAGTTTGGCGAGCGCACTGCGGTCGTCGGTCGAAACGGAACGCGGCGGGATGCGCGCAATCTTGGCGATGATTTCCTCGATCTCCGGCTTGCCGATGACTTTCTTCTGCTTGCCCTTGGGCGCGACCCGTTGGGCGGCACCCGCCTCGTCGATCACGTCAATCGCCTTGTCCGGGAGATGGCGGTCGTTGATGTAGCGCGCGGAGAGCTCGGCCGCCGTGGTCAGCGCGTTTGACGTGTATTTGACGCTGTGATGCGCTTCGAACCGCGTCTTCAGCCCCTTGAGAATCTCCACGGTCTCCTCGACAGAAGGCTCATTCACGTCGATCTTCTGAAATCGCCGGGTCAGCGCGTGGTCCTTTTCGAATACGCCGCGGTACTCGGTATAGGTTGTCGCACCGATGCACTTGAGTTGACCGGATGAAAGTGCAGGTTTCAGCAGGTTGGACGCGTCCAGCGTGCCGCCTGAGGCGGCGCCGGCGCCGATTACCGTATGAATCTCGTCGATGAACAGAATCGCGCCTGCGTTGTCAGCGAGTTGCTTTAGCACGGCCTTGAGGCGCTGTTCGAAATCACCACGGTACTTGGTACCCGCGAGCAGCGAGCCCATATCGAGCGCGTAGACCGTGCTCTTGGCGAGCAACTCCGGGACATCGCCTTCGACGATGCGCCGGGCCAGGCCTTCGGCGATCGCAGTCTTTCCTACGCCTGCTTCGCCGACCAGCAGCGGATTGTTCTTGCGCCGCCGGCACAGCGTCTGGATCACGCGCTCGAGTTCGTACGCTCGGCCGATAAGCGGATCGATCTTGCCTGCGGCAGCCTGAGCATTCAGGTTCTGCGTGTAGTTGTCGAGTGCACTGGTGCTTGCTGGAGCGTCGCCTTCCTGCTCGTTCTCCTGATCCGGCTTGCCCGAATGCGGCTGCGTCGATTTCGTGATGCCGTGCGAGATGAAGTTGACGACATCAAGCCGGGAGATTCCCTGTTGCTGGAGGAAGTAGACGGCGTGCGAATCCTTCTCGCCGAAGATTGCGACCAGCACGTTCGCGCCAGTGACTTCCTTCTTGCCGGAAGACTGGACATGAAGGATCGCGCGCTGGATCACACGCTGGAACCCGAGCGTCGGCTGGGTATCCACCTCGCGTTCGGACGCGATTTTCGGCGTCTGCTCGGTGATGTGCTGGGTGAGTTGCTTGCGCAGTTCCTCCAGCTTCGCGCCGCAGGCGCGCAGCACTTCCGCCGCGGTCGGGTTGTCGAGCAGCGCCAGGAGAAGATGCTCCACGGTGATGAACTCATGGCGCTTCTGACGAGCCTCGACAAAGGCCATATGCAGACTGACTTCGAGTTCCTGGGCGATCATGCTAGGTTTCCTCCATCACGCACTGCAGCGGATGCTGGTGTTTACGAGAGTATGCCGCAACCTGCTGAACTTTGGTTGCCGCAATATCCTGCGGGAATACGCCGCAGATTCCGATTCCCTCGCGATGAACCTTCAGCATGACCTGAGTCGCCTTCTCGCGGCTCAGACTGAAGAACTTCTGCAGAACCTTGACCACGAACTCCATGGGTGTGTAGTCGTCGTTCAGCAGCATCACCTTGAACATGGGAGGCGGTTTCAGCTTTGCCTTCTTCGCCTCAAGTATTGTGTCGTCCCTGGACTCCATATTGACCATTCGCACTGACTGCCGTTCTGCCGGGGCACACGCCCGGGCGGGATCTGCGCTGGATATATCCGGTTCCGCAGGGCGGTGCTTAAACCAGGTCGTGAGGCGCGCCGCACCCACGTCCTGCTTGTATCTTCGAGACCTATCCTAATCAATGTATGCAGACGGTGCAATGACGCAGTCTGCGAGACCCTCATAGACGCAGGGGATAAATGGACCGTGCTTCCCCCGGGTGCAGGGTCTTGACGGAGGGAAAGTGGACGCGTAAAAGGCGACTGTGTTTGGATTCAGGCTTACTGTTTGCCGTATACGGTGGCGGGGTCGTGAAGTTCAGGCATGACTCGGGCTACCGCCCGGAACCGGGCCCGAGAGGGGGCTCGACCTGCAAAAAATTGAGAGAGGGAGCAGATGGCAACTGGTACCGTGAAGTGGTTCAACGACGCGAAGGGCTTCGGATTCATCACCCCGGATGACGGGAGCGAGGATCTGTTCGCACATTTCTCGGCCATCAATATGGCGGGTTTCAAGAGCCTGAAGGAAGGGCAGAAGGTCAGCTTCGACGTCGTCCAGGGGCCGAAGGGCAAGCAGGCGTCCAACATACAGAAGGCCTGATCAGCATCTCGGGAATAAAAAAGGCTGCCGGGAGGCAGCCTTTTTTATTGCACGCTTGCCGCTAGCTTACGTTGCGCCCCAGGGCTTGATCGCGGCCTTCAGTTTCTTGTAGCCGTCAAGGTAGCGCGGGCGCTGGCCCTCGTACACCTTGTCGAAGGTGGCCAGCGAATCGTCCAGCCACTTTGCGAGTGCCGTGTTGCCGGGGTTGGCCGCCTTGTAGGCCTCATTGATCAGCACGAAGTGGATGCGCGGGTCGTAGGGCTGCTTGGTGCCGCCCTCGGTTTCATCACCCTTCAGCAGGCGCAGCAGCATCGCGTCGGCGGAGCCCAGGGTCTGCTCATAGATCGGCTCGCCCTGCATGCGGTACATGACCGAGGTCATGTCCTTGCCGTTGGTCATCGTGAAGCCCATCTCCGTCCAGAGCTTGTTCATGTTGAGCTTCGCACCAGCCTTGTCGAGGACCTTCTGGCCCCATGCGCGCAGCATATCGGGCGCGTCGGCCATAAGATCGGTGAGCCGGTCGCCGTCGAGGTCGGTCGCGTAGACAATGCAGGGCCGCTGGTTGATCATGTCATGCAGCAGAAGACCGAAGTTGGTGTCGGAGATGTGCTCGTAGATGTCACCGCCCCAGGACTCCATGCCCGCCTTGAAGTCCTTTGGCAGCAGCGCAATGATGGCGTCCACGTTGGCGCGATGCTCCTCGTACGCATCTACCGTGTATTGGCGCTTCAGCGCGAACTTGGTGCCCTTCAGGAGCCAACGGAAGATACCCGCGTTGACGGCGTCTTCCTGAGCCTGAGTCGGCTTGGTCGCAACGCGACCGATGGCACCCGTTTCGTGAACCATCTTCAGAAACAACCGCGCCGCATACGCCATGCGCACACCGGGCGTGTTCATCTCGGAATGGATGTTGCCGGTCGCAGGATCAACCTTGAACTTCTTCTTGTCCTGCGAGTACGGCAGGCCGGGCATGAAGCGAATGCTGGTGATGCCACCGTAGGGGCGCACATTGCAGTACACGCCGGCGGCGGTGCGCAGCGGCGCGTTCGCCGACTTGCCGTTCACCACGACTTTCTTCCCGCCTTCATTAACCATGAAATCGCCGGCCGTAGACCATTTGAGCGCGGTGTAGTCGAGCTTGCCGAACCAATCGAGCGAAATCAGTTTCGAGTCGTGGCGGAACTGCGCCATCATGGGCACGCCGAGGAACGGCAGACCGAGCACGTCGAGAGCCATCAGCGTGCCGTTCAGCGCGAACATGTCGGTGAACGCATGCGCCACCGGCTTCACGCCTCCCGCGTTGTTGCCGCCTTCCCAGATGGTCGCATCCGTAAATCCATGCGGCTGGATCTTGGAGCGCTGATAAATGCTGTCAAGGAGTTTGAACAGGTCGCCGTTCTGCTCCTCCTGGGCGATTTTGAGAAGGTCTAAGGGTGCAGTCATGGTGCGGAGCCTCAAAGTGCGTGCGGGGCGCAGGCGCGCCCCTCGAATGGGTTGTCAGATCGGGATCAACGATCAGGCCCCGTCATGCGGCGACCCGACAGATTGCTCCTCCAAAAAAAATTATAGCGGAAGAGCTCGTGTCCGAGGCAGGGGCTCGCCCGGGGTCAGGGCCAGATACGCACATCGAGCGCGCGTTCTGCCAGCCATACTGCTGCGATTGCTGCGATCGCTGCAGAGCCGGCGTGGAGCACGATTCGGCGGTAGAAAATCGTGGCGCGCAGCGCATAGGCGACCGGGAGGAACGCGCATACGATGGCGAGCTGACCGGCTTCGACGCCAAGATTGAAGGCCACGAGTGCAAGCAGCAGCGCCTCCTGCGGGAGCCCCAGATCCGCGAGTACGCTAGCGAATCCGAAACCGTGAATCAGACCGAACGAGAATGCCACCAGCCAGCGGCGTTCGCGGACGATCGGACGGATGTTGTTGATCGCAGCGAGCACTACGGAGAGCGCGATCGCCGATTCCACGAAGCGCGAGGGGAGCTGCACTACGGACAGCGCGGCGAGCGAGAGCGTGATGGAGTGCGCAACGGTAAAGGCGGTGACGACCTTCAGCACGTCGATCAGCACCGGAGCGAACGCGTCGGCGCGTGCGCGCGTGGCGCTCGAGGCGACCAGAACGGCTGGCAGCAGCAGCGATAGCAGGAACAGAATGTGATCGAAGCCTATCCAGATATGCCAGACGCCCTCGCGCGCAAAATCGAGGAACTGCGCGGCAAGCGGCCGCGGTGCCGAGGCCAGAGCCGCGCGCTGCCGGTCCGGTCCGAGCACAGCGGTAGCTGTCTGCGTTCGGCCGGCAACACGAAGCAGGCCCCGGTGGGTCGGATCGATATCAGCAAACAGGGTGTAGTTGAGTTCCGCCTCCTGGTAGGCGGCGCGCCCGCAGTCGACCCGGAACCGGATGACCGCGTAGGCGCCGTCGCTGTGGTCGTCGACCAGGTGCTCTTGAGGAAGGGCTGCACATGCCTTGCCGTCGGCGGAGAACTGCAGTCTGGCGAATATGTAGGCGTCGATCTCCGGCAGTCGAGCGCGGAGTTCGCCCCAGGTGATCTCGCCGTTGTGGTCTGTATCGACACCGATCGCGAATTCCAGATCTCGCAGTGCGATATCCCATTGCCCGGAGATCACGTTGCCGTCAGCGCGGATGCTGAGATAGCTGTCGCTAGGCTTGTGTGCACGCGCATGTGGCGCGGTAACAAGTAGGAGGACTGCGCAAAGCGCGAGCAGGACTCTCATCCCGGCAGTCGCGCCAGTGCCTCGGCGAGCCCGCGCAGATGAGAGCCTTCGTATCCGGAACGTTTCAGCCATTCGACGACGCCGGCGGCGGCAGCGGGTTTTCGCGCCGCGAGTGCGGATTCAAGCAGGACTTCGGCGTCTCGCGGCTCGCGTTGGGCGGTCCAGTTCTCGACGGCGGCTTTGAGCGCGCCTTCAGCATCGCCGCGCAGCGCGAGGAGGTAGCGCGATTCTTCTGCAAGGTGCAGGCGCTCGCCGCGCAGCGCTGATTCATGGAATCGTTCGCCCAGGGTCTGTGCCCTGGAAGCGGCGGTGGGCGTACGCACTTCCTTTTCTGCAAGAGCAATCCGCAGCAGCAGCGTGTCGGAACGTTCGCGCCCCTTGAGCAGGGCAAGTGCTTCGGCCGGGCGGTTCTGGGCGAGCAGAAAATCCGCGTACGCCGCCATCAGATAGTTGTCTGTAAGACCGTAGTTGAGCGCCGCGCGGAAGTGTGCTTCGGCCTGCCGCCCAAATCCGGCGCGCACGGAGAATTCCGCAAGACGGGTCTCGGCCCACAGTCTCAGGCCTGGCGCTTGACCGGGGTGGCGGGCGAGCGCCGCCGCAAGTGCCCTGTAGGCCGGGACGGCGTGTCCGGTCATGGCCTCCACCGAAGTGCGACAGCCGGTCGCAAGGAGTTCGCTCGCAATGGCTTCCAGTTTGCGGCAGGCCGACAGGGCTGCCGGGTAGTCCGCTCGAACGAGGAGTATCGCGGCGCGCCACGCTATGGGTTCGGCGAGTCGCGGTGCACGTTCCGAAGCCTGCTCCAGCAGGCGCAGAGCGCCTTCGAAGTCATGCCGGTACTGACGTAGCAGCCCTTGCAGGAGGAGAATCTCCGCCGGCGCATCCCGCTTACCGCGCCAGCCGGCGAGCACCCCCTCGGCGTAGCCCACGTAGCGCGGGTCTCCTTCCGCCATGGCGAGGTCGAAGTAAGCTTGGGCGAGGGCGCCAGCGGGGACAGGGTCGGTTGACGTCACGCGGACCCGCTCGCGCAGGCGCTCAAGCTCGCGCGCCTCCCCGCTGTAGCGGCCCGAAGGCAGGCGCTCAAGAACTTCGTCGTCCGATGCGGGGACGCGGGGCGCGGACCATCCGGCGCTGGATAGAAGCACCAGTGCCGCTACGGCGCATCGACCGAGGCGTCCAATCGTGAATCCGAGCATCAATCAAATTTTTGCAAAAAAACAACACATTATACTCACCCTTGGTGCGGCTTCAGGATTTCTGACGGGATTCTGACTAGAATTGGCGGGCGGAAGGAATTCCGCATGCAAGGGGGAGGCGGACGGGATCACCCGCTGGGTTGGTCAACCACACTGCGATGCCGCGCGTTAATGCGGTTACGTGGCGCGGTTCGTTGCGTCACTCGTTCACTATCAAAAATTGGGAGATTCGTAATGCGCAAGCTGCTTGCTGTTGTTATCGCTGCAATGTTCGCCGCCGTTGCCACTGGCTCGTTCGCCGCTTCCCACGCGGGCGCGGCGAAGGACGACAAGGGCATGGCCAAGGAAGCCAAGAAGGACGACAAGGCTGCTGCCAAAAAGGACGACAAGGCTGCTGCCAAAAAGGACGACAAGGCTGCTGCCAAGAAGGAAGAGAAAAAGGAAGAGAAGAAGTAATTCTTCCGTCCCTTAGAAGGGCAGGGGGGTTCCTCCTGCCCTTTTTTATTTGTCAGGTTCCGGAAGAAGGGTGATTGCCCAGGCACTGGCCAAGGATTTTGCGCTTGTCCGGACGCTGTCAACCTCCCTGCAGGATCGTGCGTTATTCGTCACGGGTCCGTGGTCCGGACCTGCAGTCCAAGTTTGTTTTCCATCTACATCTTGAGGGATTACCATGAAGCAAGTTCTTTCGTTTCTGATCGCAGCCCTTTTCGCCGCTGTTAGCGTTCAGGGTTTCGCCGCCGAAGAGAAAAAAGCCGAAGCCAAGGCCGAGAAAAAAGCGGAAGCCAAGGTTGAGAAGAAGGCCGACGCCAAAGTCGAGAAGAAGGCTGATAAGAAGGAAGAGCCGAAGAAGTAATTCGGCTCCCGGACTTGCGGGCCTATTTCGCCCGCGGCTGGAAAGGCGGGCGTATGCCCGCCTTTTTTATTTGGGGTGCGCTTCGTAGAATGCCGCGTCCACGATAGGAGTCGACATGAGAAGCAATGCACCGAATACTGATTCTGGCGGCAGGCGGCAGATTCTTCGCTTCGGCGCGATCCTGCTTGCGAGCCTGCTGTTCGCGTCTACTTTCTCCATCAGCGGAAAACTGGCTGCTGCAGGGATGCCGGTTGTCCGGCTCACGGCGGGTGTGCACATAGTTCAGGCAGAACTCGCGGCCGATCAACTGAGCCGCATGGAAGGCCTGATGCACAGGACTTCGCTCGGGCAGAATAACGGCATGCTGTTTGTGTTTGACGAGGCGCAGATCCATTGCATGTGGATGAAGAACACGCTGATTCCGCTTTCGGTCGCGTTTCTCGATGACAAGGGCGCGATCCTGAACATCGCGCAGATGGAACCGCAGAGCGAGAGGACCCATTGCGCTGCGCGTCCCGCGAGTTACGCACTGGAGATGAATCGCGGCTGGTTCGAGTCCAGGGGTATCCGGGCAGGCACGCTCATCCGCGGAATTCCTCAGGTCAATCCTTAGCCAAGTCGCATGCCCTGAAATAAAAACGGGACCCTGAGGTCCCGTTTTTGTGCCCCGCCGGTGCAGCCAGGTATCAGAAGCCGCCGTTCTGGTAGGCAACCATCGAATACAGCATCGGTATCGAAAGCATGGTGTTGAAACGTGAGGTAAGCATCGCCATCCGGGCCGCCTTCGGCTTGGCCTCGGCCGCGACCTCGACCAGACCCAGCGCCTTTTGCTGGTTCGGCCAGATGATGAACCATACGTTGAACGCCATGATCAGTCCCAGCCACATGCCGATGCCGATCGTGTGATGCGGCGCAGTGAACATGAGCGCGGACCCAAGATAACCGTTCATGCCTGCGAGGACAAGACCGAAGATCACAGTTGAAAGCGCGGCCCAGCGAAACCAGAACAGGGCTGTCGGTGCGATCACCTTGCTCACCGCGGGCTTCTGCTCGTCGGGGATCTTCGGCATCGACGGCATCTGCACGAAGTTGAAGTAGTAGAGCAGACCGATCCAGAGAATTCCTGAAAGGACGTGCAGCCAGCGAATGACGAGGGCCGGATTGATGCCTGTGCCGCCCGCAGCACTGACGATGCCAAGAATGATGACCAGCAGAACTACGCCGGCGGTGATCGTGCGCCCGAGCGACTGAAGGATTGCACCCATATCTTCTCCCCTTTGATGATGTGGATTGTCTGCTCCCTGCGCGCGATTGCGCGAGGGCGTCCAGGAACTGCGAAGGTACTGACAAACGAGTAAATTAGTCTATCACAGCGCCTCTGCATGGCGCCCCGTCGTCACGGGTCCTCGCGCCGCGGTATGACCCAGGGGACCGCGCGGGTAAATGCCGGAATACTGCGATGCCCAAGCTTGCGGCAAACCTGTCGTTGCTTTTCCGGGAGCATGCCTTTCCGGACAGATTTGCCGCTGCAGCGCGGGCAGGCTTCCGCGCGGTCGAGTTCCAGTTTCCGTACGAATGGAGCGAGACGGCGCTTGCGCAAGCGGCCAGTGACGCGGGCCTCGAAGTGGTGTTGCACAACCTGCCCGCCGGCAACACGGCTGTCGGTGAACTCGGCATTGCCTGTATACCAGGCAGAGAATCGGAGTTCAGGGAGGGTGTCGAGCATGCGCTGCGCTACGCGCGCGCTTTGGGCTGTCGACGCCTGAACTGTCTTGCCGGCATTGCGCCTGCCGGCATTGCGCCAGGCAGGCTCGCGGAAACGCTGGCGGCCAACCTGCGATTTGCCGCGCGGCGTCTTGCTGTCGACGGCATTGATCTGATGCTGGAGCCGGTAAACACACGCACGGTCCCCGGGTTCTTTCTGTGCAGGAGCCAGGACGCGCTCGACGTCATGGATGCTGCGGGCGAGCCTAACGTCCGGCTCCAGTACGATATCTTCCACATGCAGGTGATGGAGGGGGATTTGTCGAGCCGGATCGAGGCGTTGTTGCATCGGATCGGGCACATTCAGCTCGCTGACGCGCCGGGGCGTAACGAACCCGGCAGCGGAGAGATCAATTTTTCAAACTTGCTGGCCCACATCGACCGCATCGGTTACGCGGGCTGGATCGGTTGCGAATACCACCCGGCACGCGATACCCTGTCGAGCCTCGCTTGGGCGCGGCCCTACCTCTGAATACGGCGCATGACCATGCTTAAAGTTGCGGTGATAGACCGGGCGCGCCAGACAGAAGTCGCACGGGCGTTGCGGCGCGTCCTGCCCGAGTCCAGCGTGCTGTTTAACGAGGAGGATACGCGTCCCTTCGAGTGCGACGGTCTGACCGCCTACCGTCAGCTGCCGATGGTCGTCGTTACGCCCGAAACGGAGCAGCAGGCCGCCAACGTGCTGAAGATCTGCCACGCCATGCAGGTACCCGTCGTGCCGCGGGGCGCGGGTACCGGACTCTCGGGCGGGGCACTGCCGCACGGCGAAGGGGTGCTGCTTTCGATGGCGAGGTTCATGAAGGTCCTCGCGGTCGATCCGCTAGCGCGGACCGCGAAAGTGCAGCCCGGCGTGCGCAATACCGTGGTCTCTCAGGTCGCCGGGCCGTTCGGGCTCTATTACGCCCCCGATCCGTCCAGCCAGATTGCATGCACGATCGGCGGCAACGTCGCCGAGAATTCCGGCGGCGTTCATTGCCTCAAGTACGGACTGACCTTGCACAACGTTTTGCGCGTTCGCGGACTCACCGCTGCTGGTGAAATCGTGGAATTCGGTTCGGACGCGCTCGACAGTCCGGGTTATGACCTGCTCGCACTCACGATCGGGTCCGAGGGCCTGCTCGTTGTGGTAACTGAAGTGACGCTCCGCCTGCTGCCCAGGCCCGCCGTTGCGCGTGTGCTGATGGCCTCCTTCGATGACGCGGAGCGCGCCGGCAATGCGGTTGCCGCGGTGATCGCGGCGGGAATCATTCCCGCGGGTCTGGAGATGATGGACCGCGCGGCGATTCTGGCAGTCGAGGAGTTCGCACATGCAGGTTACGACACCGATGCCGCGGCGGTGCTGCTGTGCGAGTCTGACGGCACCGAGGAGGAGGTAGGGGAAGAAATTCGCAAGGTCACGGGTGTCCTTGAACGCGAGGGCGCGTCGCGCATCGTTGTCTCGCACGACGAGGCGGAACGTCTGCGGATATGGTCCGGGCGAAAGGCTGCTTTCCCCGCGGTCGGCAGGATTTCGCCGGACTATTACTGCATGGATGGCACGATACCGCGTTCCCGCCTCGGAGAGGTGTTGCGCTTCATTGCCGGTCTGCAGGAGAAATACGGATTGCGTTGTCCGAACGTGTTTCACGCCGGCGACGGCAACCTGCACCCGCTGATTCTCTTCGATGCGAACGACCCGGACCAGCTTGCGCGAACCGAAGCCTTCGCCGCCGAAGTGCTCGAAAAATGCGTCGCAGTCGGCGGCACGATCACTGGCGAACATGGCGTCGGTGTGGAGAAGATCGACCAGATGTGCGCGCAGTTCGGCGCCGACGAACTGGACGTCTTTCATCGGCTCAAGCGAGCCTTCGATCCGGCTGGCGTGCTCAACCCGGGCAAGGCGGTGCCGACGCTCGCGCGATGCGCCGAGTATGGCGGCATGCACGTCCACCGTGGTGCGCTGCCGTTCCCGGATCTACCGAGGTTCTGAACGCGTGTCAGACGAGTTCATGCGTGCTTGGGCCGAGCGGATACGCACAGCGTCTGAGCGGGGGGTAAGCCTGTGCATCCGCGGAGGCGGCAGCAAGGATTTCTACGGCAATGCTCCTGCAGGAGAGGTTTTCGACACGGCGAACCACGCGGGCATAGTGGCTTACGAGCCAACGGAACTTGTCCTCACCGCGCGCTGCGGCACACGGCTCACGGAGATTGAACAGGCGCTTGCCGCAAAGGGCCAGATGCTCGCATTCGAGCCACCTCACTTCGGCGCGAATGCAACGATCGGTGGCTGCGTCGCGGCCGGCCTGTCGGGGCCGCGCC
Source organism: uncultured Pseudomonadota bacterium (assembly GCA_903834835.1). Lineage (GTDB taxonomy): Bacteria > Pseudomonadota > Gammaproteobacteria > Burkholderiales > SG8-39 > CAILKO01. The sequence continues at coordinate 49,617 of CAILKO010000072.1, forward strand.
GCGCGAGCGCGGGCGCGTGCCGTGACCATGTGCTCGGTGTGCGTCTGATGGACGGGCGCGGCCGGTCGCTCGCGTTCGGCGGGCAGGTCATGAAGAACGTGGCTGGCTACGATGTCTCCCGCGTGATAGCAGGGTCGCTCGGTACGCTCGGGGTGATCCTGGAGGTCTCGCTCAAGGTCGTGCCATTACCCGAGCGCGAGCGGACCATCGTGCGCCCGATGACCCAGGCCGAGGCGATCGACGCGCTCAGCTGGCTTGCCGGGCGGTCCTACCCGGTGTCCGCGAGCGCCTGGGTGGACGAAGCGCTCTATCTGCGGTTGTCCGGCGCGGAACGCGTTCTGGCTCCCGCCGCTGGAGCGTTGGGGGGGGACACGCTGGATGATTCGGAGGCGTTGGCGTTCTGGCTGGGCGTTCGAGAACAGCAGTCCCCGTTTTTCGCGAACGCGAACAGTCTTTGGCGTCTCTCCATCCGGCCGACCGAGGAGCCCATTCCGCTACCCGGAACGTGGATGCTGGAATGGCACGGTGCGCTACGCTGGCTCCGAACGGATGCATCCGAGGACGAGGTGCGCGAGTCAGCGCGCCGCGCGGGCGGACATGCCACGCTGTTCCGGTCGGCGGATTCCAGCGCCGCAGCGTTTACTAGGCCGGGAGCCACCGAACTGGGCATCATGAAGGGGGTGAAGGAAGCGCTGGATCCACACGGCATCTTCAATCCCGGCAGGCTGTATCCGGACTTCTGATGACGGAAACCCGTTACTCCAGGCGTTCCATGCTTGCGCGCGCGAAGCTTACAAAGGGCGATGTCGGATGGGCCTTGATCAATCGCTCGTACAGTCGGCGCGCCATGTGGGGGATGCCTGCGCGGGCCGCACGTCCGGCGAACTCCAGCAGCGCTTTCTGTGCTGACACGGAGTCCCCGAGACGAACGGCGGTCGATTCCGCCAGGCAGCCGGCGACAAAGAATTCCCCGATCCCGAGTGCGACCTCCGAGAGTCGCGCAAGCTCGGTCGGCGCGAAGGGAGTGGCAGGAACGTCCTGCCACTCACGCATCAGTGCAACCGCAAGCGCTGGGTCGTTGCCGCGCAGCGCCAGCGCGACCGTGCGCTCGAGTGTTTCGGCGCGCGTGACCGGGACTGACGGCGCCGGCAATGCAGGATTGACCGGCCTGGTTAGGCCGGATGCGAAATCGGCTGCGGCGCTCTGGATGGGCGTCGGCTGCGGAACCTCGGATGAGCTCGCGGCCGCGGTTGCGATGGTTGGGCTCGCGGCGCCCGCTGGTTTCGGCAGCGTGCCCGGCGCTTGCGATTCAAGGAAGGTCGCGAGCCGCGCATTCTCCACGTCCAGGTGGTTGCGCCGCCGGTTGTCCAGTACCGCCAGAACGACGACTGTGAGCAACGGTCCTGCAAGTGCGCCCCAGAAACGAAACCCGAAATACCCAAGCAATGCGGACAATGGGAGTATCACCCACCAGTTTCTGCGTCGCATTCGTATACCCGTCATTGAACACTTGTTCTCGAGCATTTTGCCCTAGCCCGATGCAGACACATCTCGCGGATTTCATCAAAGGCACTCCGGCGGGCGACGAAGCCGAGGCGATACTGCGCAAGTGCGTCCACTGCGGCTTCTGCAATGCTGTCTGTCCAACCTACCAGCTGCTCGGCAGCGAACTGGACGGCCCCAGGGGGAGGATCTATCTGATCAAGCAGGCGCTGGAAGGCGCTCCGGCGACGGAGCGTACGCGCCTGCACCTGGACCGCTGCCTCACCTGTCGAGCATGCGAACCGGCATGTCCGTCCGGCGTTCAGTACGGGCGCCTCGCCGACATCGGGCGCGCGGTGATTGAAGAACGCGTACCGCGTGGCCGGATGGACAGGCTTTACAGGACGGTGCTCGGCTTTGTTCTACCGAGTGCGCGTCGCTTCGGTGCGATTCTCGCGCTGGCGCGGGCGTTCCGGCCCCTCCTGCCGGAGTCCCTGGCGCGCAGAATTCCTCTGCCGCGCCCGGGCGTCCGGCCGACCCTTGCGGGTGATGCGGCCGCGAGGCACATGCTGGTGCTTGGAGGCTGTGTCCAGAGTTCGCTTGCACCCTCGATCAACGCTGCGGCGGCACGCGTGCTGAAGCGTCGGGGTATCACGCTGTTCGAGGCGGAGGGTGCCGGGTGTTGCGGCGCCGTCCGATACCACCTGAATCAGCAGGCGGATGGCCTTGACGACATGCGCCGTCTTATCGATGCCTGGTGGCCGTTGATCGAGGCCCAGAACGTCGAAGCAATCGTGATTACGGCAAGCGGTTGCGGGGTAACCGTAAAGGACTACGCCCAGCTGCTTGAAGGCGACCCGCAGTACCGCGAAAAGGCCGCGCACGTAAGCCGTATCGCGCGAGATCTGGTCGAGGTGCTGGAGTCTGAATTCGAGGTCGACGAGGGCATGCGGACACGCGCCGCGGCCTTGGGGCCTGGCGTTTTCCAGTCGCCCTGTACGCTGCAGCATGGTCAGCGCCTCGGCGGGCGTGTGGAAGCCTTGCTTGGGAACGCCGGCTTCCAGCTTCTGCCTGTTGCCGATGGGCATCTGTGCTGTGGCTCCGCAGGCACTTATTCCCTGCTTCAGTCAGAGATCTCGGGGCAGCTCAGAGAGCGCAAGCTCGATGCATTGCGGGCCGGTGGACCCGAATGGATCGCGACGGCGAACATCGGCTGCATGACCCATCTGGCAGAGGTGTCCGGAACGCCGGTCAAGCATTGGGTCGAGATTCTGGACGAGGTCGGCACGGCTAACTTGCGTACCGGCTGAGGTGGCGTTTGCTTTAAGATGGACGGCGGGAATAACCGATTGCAACCCGCAAACTTCGCACTCCGCCTCTTCCTTCTTCCTTAAATGTCCCTGACTGTTCCCGAGCTTACAGACACCTCGGTGGGTGTCGATTCCGCGCTGACAACGCACATGGCGCTTGAACGCGCGCGTATCGACGCACTCTTTCGCGTGTCGAGGGTGGGGCATTTCGCGGCGCCGGTCAGTGCGGGTCTGCTCGTGGCGCTTCTGTGGGGCGAAGCTGTGGCGGGCGTGCTGCTCGCATGGCTGGCATGCGTGGTGCTGGTACGCATGGGCCGCTATGCACTGCACCGGGCATACGCGCGCCGTATTGCGGGTACGGATCCGCGTCGCTGGGAACGCTGTTTCGCGATCGGCGCCTTCGCCTCCGGGGCATGCTGGACCTATCCAGTGCTGACGTTATTCATGGTCATCTCGCCGGTTCAGCAGATGGCGCTCATGTTCATCGTCGGGGGGACGGTGCTCGGCGGTTCTGGACTCTATGCGGCGAGCAGGCTCGCCTTCCTGAGCTTTGCGCTGATGCCGCTTCTGGCGCTCGCCGGGATCCTCGGTATACAGCCGGATCTCGTCTGCGTGCTCCTTGCGGTCGCTGTGCTGTTCGCTGGTGCGGCAATGATCAGAATGCACCGCGACCTGCACCGCAACGTCATGGGGTCCATCTCCGCGCGACTGGAGACCGATACGCTGCTTGCCCGCCTGCGCGAGAGCGAACTCAGACTGCGCGAGGCGATCGAGCACTATCCGGGCGGTTTTGCACTCTGGAGTCAGGACGGGCGACTCGTGATGTGCAACGGATTTTTTGCGCATCTCTATGGAGACGGAAGGTCCGCGGAGCAGTTGGTCGGAGCGCGGCCGGAAGAATTCTCTCGTCAGGCCGCGCGGGTGGAAGTGCGTCCTGGCGCCGCGCAGGACGGCCAGAAGAGCTGGCTGGAGCAGGCAGGAACGGACGGTGAAATCGACAGCACACGCCGTGCCATACATCAGGTGTGCCTGCGCGACGGGAGATGGATGCAGGCGCGCGTGGCGCGAACAGCGAACGGCGCGTCGGTCGCCATCATCGATGACATTACGGAACTGAAACGTGCGCAGGGCGCCTATCTTGACCTTATCGCCGAAGAGGACCTGATCCTCGATACGCTGCCCATCGGCGTCGCATTTCTCGAGCGGGACGCAATCGTGCGCTGCAATCGCAGTCTCGAGTCCATGCTGGGTTACGCCGCAGGCGAGTTGACGGGCAAGCCGGTTGAGGTGCTGTTTCATTCCGAGGCGGTATGGGACGGCGTGCGACAGGAAGCGATCCGGCGGCTGGCCGAGGGGCCTATCATCGAGGGCGAAGTCCGACTTGCGTGCAAGGACGGGGCCGCGCTCTGGTGCCGCACGAACGGGCGTGGTTCCGAGGTGGACGGACGTCTCACCGGAATATTTACCTACGCGGATACGGAGGCGCGCCGCTCGGCCGAGGATGCGGTCAGGCGCAGCGAACTCATGTACCGCAGTCTCGTCGAAACTTCGAACGACCTGATCTGGACGATAGATGCCGCCCAGCGCTGGACCTATGTCAATCCGGCGGCGGCGGAGCGGATATACGGACTGCCTGCACGATCGATCCTGGGGCGACGATTCCACGACCTGTCCGTCGAGACCGCGCGCGAGCGTGACGAAGCGGTGATGGCCGCGGTACTACGCGGCGAAGCAGTCCACGACTATGAGACGCGCCATCTCGCACGCGACGGAAGCCAGGTGGATATCTCGGTCAATGCGGTGCCGCTCCGCGATTCCCGGGGCCGCGTGTCGGGCGTGACGGGGACCGCACGTGACATTACTGCCCAGAAATACTCGGTCGCACAGCTGCACGAGAGCGTCGAAAAGCTCAGGCTCGCGGTCGAGGCCGCCGACCTGGTTTACTGGGAATGGGACTGTCGCCAGGGGGGAGCCGGTTTCGAGGCGACGCTCGAGGCGATTGCCGGGCCGGGCGCCTCGAACGGGGGCGACGGCTGGTCCCTCCATCCCGATGACCGCGAAGAGGAGGCGCGGGTGCGCGCTGCAGCGCTGCGCGGCGAGAGTAGCTATCAGGTCGAATTCAGAATTCTTTCCGAGGCGGGCGGGATTCGATGGATTGCCTCGCGCGGCACCACGCTGCGTAATTCCATGGGCAGCGCCTCGCGCATGATCGGCGTGTTCCAGGACATTACCGAGCGCAAGCGCAGCGAAGACGAGGCGCGCTATATGGCGTATCACGACATGCTTACCGGTCTTCCGAACCGGCGACTGTTCGATGATCGACTGAAGCAGGCGGTGTATTCGGCTCAGCGGCAGGACGCGAAGATCGCAGTGCTCGCCATCGATCTCGATCACTTCAAGCAGGTGAACGACAGCCTCGGACACCGTGCAGGGGACGTGGTACTGCGCGATGTTGCCGGGCGTCTTGCGGGCTGTGTTCGTCGCTCGGATACGCTTGCACGCCACGGCGGCGACGAGTTCGTGATCCTCGCTCCGGATCTGAAGGAGGACACGGATGCGCAGTCGATCGCAGAGAAGCTGCTCCACGCGCTGCGCCCGGGCTTCCCGGCGGGAGACCGCAACTTCGGCATCGGCGCGAGCATCGGCATATCCATCTACCCGGGCGATGCTCAGGATTCCGAGACGTTGATGCGCAACGCGGACGCGGCGATGTACCGCGCGAAGGAACAGGGGCGGAACGGCTTTCGCTTCTACGGGCGCTAAGTGATGCAGGGAAAAGCAAGCGGCGAGCGGCATCGGGGCTACTCCTGGCTGAAGCTCGCAGTCTTCATGCTTCCCTACCGCGCGCGGATAACCGGTGCGATGCTCGCCTTGCTGATTGCTTCCGGCGCGGTCCTGGCGCTCGGGCAGGGGCTTAAGTACGCCATCGATCACGGCTTCGGTAGCGGCGACCCGCGCATGCTGGACCAGGCGCTCGCTGCGCTGGTCGGAATCGCGGCGCTACTCGCGCTCGCGACCTACACGCGGTTCTACCTGATGATGACGACCGGCGAGCGCGTGGTCACGGACCTGCGGCGCGCGGTCTTCGACCATATCCTGGAGCTTGAGCCCGCGTTTTTCGAAAGCACGCGCACGGGGGAGGTCATATCTCGGCTTACCGCCGACACCATGCTGTTGCAGCAGGTGATCGGTTACGGGGTGTCGATGTTCCTGCGCAATCTCCTGATGATGTTCGGCGCGGTGGTGATGCTTTTCGTGGTGTCGTGGAAGCTCGCACTGCTGGTCCTCCTGGGCATACCCGCGACGCTGGTGCCGATGCTGCTCATGGGGCGGCGTGTGCGACGCCTTTCACGCGATAACCAGGACCGGGTCGCGGATGTGTCGACCTACGTGGACGAGACCGTGCACGAGATCCGGACGGTGCAGGCTTACGTGCATGAGGCGCGTGACCGGGAGGGATTTGCGCGCCAGGCGGAGGCTGCATACCTTGCCGGGCAGGCCCGCATCCGGCAGAAGGCGATGCTGATCGGGCTTGTGATTCTCGTGGCGTTCTGCGCGGTCGGCGGAATCCTGTGGGTGGGCGGCAACCAGGTGCTGGCCGGCACGATGACCGCGGGCCAGCTTTCCGCGTTCGTGTTCTATGCGGGCATCGTCGCGAGCGGCGCGGGCACGGTGTCTGAAGTCTGGGGCGAATTGCAGCGCGCCGCGGGATCCACCGAGCGCCTGATCGAGCTCCTTGAGGCCGCGCCCGGTATATCGGCGCCGCCTGCTCCGGTGGTCCCGGTCGCGCCTGTGCGCGGCGCGATCGGCTTTCGGTCGGTCGGATTCAGCTACCCGTTGCGACCGGGTGCACGGGCGCTCGACGGCCTGAATATCGATATCCGGCCCGGCGAACGCGTCGCATTCGTGGGCCCGTCCGGCGCGGGCAAGACCACGCTCTTTTCGCTGTTGATGCGTTTCTACGACGTGCAGGATGGCGCAGTCACGATCGACGGCGTGGATATTCGCACCATGGACCCGCGGGCACTGCGGGGGCTGATCGCGGTGGTGCCGCAGGAGCCGGTAGTTTTTGCCACGACCGTTCTGGAGAATGTGCGCTACGGGCGTCCGGATGCGAGTCGCGAGGAAGTGCTTGCCGCCTGCGAGCGCGCCTATGCGCGCGAATTCGTCGACGCGTTGCCGGATGGGCTCGATACCGTTCTGGGGGAACGCGGGATCACGCTCTCCGGCGGCCAGCGGCAGCGGCTTTCCATCGCGCGCGCGCTCCTTGCGGATCGCCCCATCCTGCTGCTGGACGAAGCGACGAGCTCGCTTGATGCAGGGAGCGAGGGGATGGTGCAGCGCGCGCTCGAGAACCTCGAGGCAGGCCGGACAACGTTGGTCATCGCGCACCGGCTCGCGACCGTCCGGCACGCGGACCGGATCGTGGTACTCGATCGCGGGCGGGTCGTGGCTCAGGGGCGCCACGCCGAACTCATGCGGCAGGGCGGGCTGTACGCGAGCCTGGCCGCGCTCCAGTTTCTCGACGTCGGACCCGACGTGGCGACAGCAGGGGAGGAAATTCCGGCTAGCCCGCCATAATAGTAACATAAATGTTACTATTATCCGGATCAAGGCGTTCCAGCCTCCCCGGAAACACCGGTTAGAATGCCCCGCGATCGCTTTCACAAAATCCGAAAAGGTAGCCCATGAGAGTCGGCGTTCCCGCAGAGACGCGTGCGGGCGAGACACGTGTTGCCGTGACCCCGGAAACGGCAAAGAAGCTCGCCGGGTGGTGTGAGGTTCGTGTTCAGGCTGGCGCGGGCGAGGCCTCCGGCATCCCCGATGCCGAGTATCAGGTTGCGGGTGCGCAGGTGGTGGCGACAGCCGCGGAAGCCTGCGACGCCGATGTCGTGCTCAAGGTGCGCGCTCCTGTGGATTCGGAACTTGCCTTCCTCAGACACGGCAGCACGCTGATCGGCCTGCTTGAACCCTTCAACGCCGCCGCACTGGAAGCCCTGGCGGCGCGCGGCGTGAACGGCTTTGCGATGGAATCGCTGCCGCGGATTTCGCGCGCCCAGCCCATGGACGTGCTGTCCTCCCAGGCCAACATTGCCGGCTACAAGGCGGTCGTGCTGGCCGCTGCGGAGTTCCACCGGTTCTTTCCGATGCTCATGACGGCAGCCGGCACGGTAAAGGCGGCGCGCGTGCTGGTGCTGGGGGCGGGCGTGGCCGGACTGCAGGCGATCGCGACCGCCAAGCGCCTGGGTGCCGTAATCGAAGCCTCCGACGTGCGGCCTGCGGTGAAGGAACAGATCGAGTCGCTCGGCGCGAAGTTTCTGGATGTTCCGTTTCTGACGGACGAGGAGCGCGAGATCGCAAAGGGCGTCGGCGGCTATGCGCGTCCGATGCCGCCCGACTGGATGAAGCGCCAGGCCGAGGCCGTACACCAGAAGGCCGTAATGAGCGACATCGTGATCACCACTGCGCTGATTCCGGGCAGGCCGGCGCCGAAGCTCATCCGCGACGACTCCGTGCGCCAGATGAAGCGCGGGTCTGTAATCGTCGATCTGGCCGTCGAGCAGGGCGGCAACGTCGAAGGCTCAGAGGCAGGGAAGACGGTAATCCGTCACGGCGTGAAGCTGATCGGCCTGTCCAACCTTCCCGCGACGGTGCCCTTCGACGCCTCGGCGCTCTATGCGCGGAACCTGTACAACTTCCTGTCGCTCATGCTCGACCCGAAGACCGGCGAGTTCAAGATCGACATGGAGGACGAAGTGGTCGCGGGCACCCTGGTGTGCGCGGATGGAAAAGTCACGAAACGGGGGTAGGGGCAGAATGACCGGAACCGTAGATCCGACCATCATCAACCTGGTGGTCTTCGTGCTGGCGATCTTCGTCGGCTACCACGTCATCTGGAACGTCACGCCTGCGCTGCACACGCCGCTCATGAGCGTGACCAACGCGGTCTCGTCAGTGATCATCGTTGGCGCCATTCTCGCTGCCGGGCCGACCGAAGTGAACTTCGGCTCCGGCATGGGGCTGCTTGCAGTCGCGCTTGCGGCGGTCAACGTCGCGGGCGGCTTCCTGGTCACCCAGCGCATGCTCGCGATGTTCAAGAAAAAGCAATCTTCGGCCAGGCAGAAGGCGACGGAGCAGAAATGAGCGCGAACCTGACCACGCTGCTCTACCTTGTGGCTTCGGTGTGTTTCATCCTGGCCCTGAAGGGACTCTCGCATCCCGAGACTGCGCGCCGCGGCAACCTGTTCGGAATCGCCGGCATGGCGGTCGCGGTGCTCACGACGCTCGCGCTCGTGTTTCGCGGGCATCTCGAGCTCATCCTGATCGCGATCGCGGTCGGGGGCGCGATCGGTGCGGTCGTGGCGCGGCGGGTCGAAATGACGCAGATGCCCGAACTGGTCGCGGCGATGCACTCGCTGGTGGGTCTCGCCGCGGTGTTGATTGCCGTGGCTGCGGTAGACAATCCCGGGGCGTTCGGCATCGTTGATCCGCTTCCGGCCGGCAACAAGCTTGAGCTCTTCATCGGCACTTTCGTCGGCGCGATAACGTTTTCCGGTTCGATCATTGCGTTCGGAAAGCTCGCGGGGCTGGGCAAGAGCTTCCGACTTTTCTCCAGTGCCTCGATCACTTTTCCCGGCCAGCATCTGCTCAATCTGCTGCTGGCGCTGGTGATGCTCGGCTTCGGAGTCGCGTTCTTTCTTGCCACGGACAAGGCATGGACCGCGTTCATCGTGATGACGGCGATCGCGTTCGTGCTGGGCGTCCTGATCATCATCCCGATCGGCGGCGCGGACATGCCGGTGGTCATCTCGATGCTGAACAGCTATTCCGGCTGGGCGGCGGCGGGCATCGGATTTTCGCTCGACAACAAGCTGCTGATCATCGCGGGCTCGCTGGTGGGTTCCTCCGGAGCGATCCTCAGCTACATCATGTGCAAGGCGATGAACCGCTCCTTCATCAGCGTGATCCTGGGCGGTTTTGGCGCCGTGGAAGGCGCGGCAGCAGGCGTTGAGCAGAAGGCGGTGCGTTCAGGTTCGGCGGACGATGCGAGCTTCCTCATGGCGAGCGCGGAGAGCGTAGTCATCGTCCCCGGTTACGGTCTTGCCGTCGCGCGGGCTCAGCACGCGGTAAAGGAAATGGTAGATCTGCTCGCGGCGAAGGGCGTAAATGCGCGCTTCGCGGTGCACCCTGTAGCCGGGCGCATGCCGGGCCACATGAATGTGCTGCTTGCGGAGGCTGAAGTGCCCTACGACCAGGTGCTGGAGATGGAGGATATCAACAGCGATTTCTCCAACACCGATGTGGTGCTGATCCTCGGCGCAAACGATGTGGTGAACCCGCTCGCCTACGAGAAGGGCAGTCCGATCTACGGCATGCCGATACTCGATGTGCACAAGGCGCGCACCGCGATCGTCGTCAAGCGCAGCATGGCGGCGGGTTATGCGGGGCTGGACAATCCGCTCTTCTACATGGACAAGACCATGATGGTGTTCGGCGATGCGAAGAAGGTCGTCGAAGACATCGTCAAGTCCCTGCACTGACGGCCCGGGCGAGGGATGCGATGCTGCCGGCCGTACGCAGTTCCCCTCGCTGACAGGTAGCGCACTTGGCCGCACGCGAGCGGATACTTGAGCGGATACGCACGATGCAGGGCGGCCGGGCGCATCCGGTCGAGGACCCCGGCCGACCGCCTGCGCGCGGCCCGGTGCCCGATCCCGAGGACGACCCGGTAGCGCAGTTCTGCGCCCATGCGCGCGCCAGCGCCAGCACGGTCGAGCGGATCGGCACGCGGGCCGATGCACCGCGCGCGGTCGCAGAATTCCTGACGCGTGAAGGCCTGCCGATGCATGGTTGTATCTGGCCTGCGCTCGCGGAGGGCGACTGGGCCGGCGCCGGCCTTGAATTTGCGGCACGCGGAGCCGGCAGCGAGGACAAGGTAGGCATCACCGGGGTGTTCTGCGCCATCGCCGAAACAGGAACGCTGATGCTCATCTCCGGGACCGGTACCCCTGCCACGGTGAGTCTGCTGCCGGAGACGCATGTCGCGCTCGTGCCGGCGTCGCGCATCGTGCGCTGCATGGAGGATGCCTGGGATCTCGCGCGCGGCGAACTGGGCGAGTTGCCGCGCGGCGTGAATTTCATTTCCGGCCCCTCGCGTACTGCGGACATCGAGCAGACGATGGTGCTAGGCGCACACGGCCCCTACCGGGTCCACATTCTGGTGCTGGACACTTGAGGCGGCGTGCATGCGGACGCAGTTGCTGAAGATCGGTGTCTCACCCCGCCTGTTTCACCCTCAGCCGGAGGCTACCGGCATCCAGTCGCGGACCCTCCAGTACCTGGAGCAGTCGGTGGCCCACTGGATCATGTCGGGCAATGCGCTCGTGTTCATGGTCCCCACGGTCGATCAGGAAGGAGTGCTGCATCGCAGCGATCTGCGGCCGCGGAACTATGCGCAGGCGCTCGACGCCTTGGTGCTTCAGGGGGGGCGGACCTGAGTCCCGAACTCTACGGCGAGCGCACGCTCGATGCGCGCTGGGTGACGGACAGGTTGCGTGACGCTTACGAGATCGAACTGCTCGAGGCGTTCGCAGACCTGGGCAAACCCGTGCTCGGGATTTGCCGGGGTGCGCAACTCATCAATGTGGCGTTCGGTGGTTCGCTTATCCAGGACATCGCGACGCAGATCGGCACCGCAGCGGCGCATGTCGCGCCAGCCTATGAGAAAAATCGCCACCCTGTGCGCTTCGTGCCGGGTTCGTCGCTTGACGCGCTCTACAGCAGTCAGGGTGGGGAAGCGACGGGCGGTGTCGTGTCCATTTACCACCAGGCAGTACGAAGACTGGGAGGCGGACTCAGGATCGAGGCGGTGTCGCCGGAGGATGGAATCGTGGAAGCCATTCGCGGCACCGGGCCGAACTATCTGTTGGGCATCCAGTGGCATCCGGAATTTCATCACCCGGGGGATGCGTCCGCGCTCGACTGCCGGCCGATACTCGATGAGTTCCTGCAGGCCGCCGCCGTCGCGCGTGGCAGCGGGGCCGCTCAGTCGACCTGAGGTTCGCGACGCCCTGTGGCGTCCGCCGCAGACTGCGGGCTGGAGAGGGCGACGGCCCAGTGGGTGTGGTTGCCGGATGCATCGTGCAGGGGCGTGCAGGCCAGTGCCACGGTCAGCCTGCTGCCATCGCGCCTGCGTACCTCAAGTTCCCTGCGCGTCGGAACATTCCGGAAAACCGTTGCCGCGATCGCGTTGTCTCCCTCGAGGATGAGCGCCGCAACCGGGTAACGGCAGGCTTCCGTAGCGTGAAAGCCGAGTAGTCGCTCGAACTCACGGTTCACGCTGATGAACTGGGGCCGCTCGAGGCGGGAGTCCGCGATGCCCATCGCGACCCCGCACGCGGCGTAGGCAGCTCGATACAGTGCGCTTTCGGAGAGCAGGCTGAACAGTGCCGGGGCCGCCTGATCGCGTCGCGTCGGGAGGGGCTTGCGAGAGATCGGTAGCGGTGGTGTTGGATTGCAAAAAATTGTCATGACTCATTTTGGCCATGACACTGCCGCAGCAGCAAGTCGCCAATCAAAAAAACTCAAATAAATTCAAAAGACTGTGAGATTTTCCACGGTCTTGCCGCCGGACCGGGCAATTCGAAGGCCGCGAATCAGGTGCCTGGGTGCCCGGTTTCTTGGGACAAACGTCAGGTCGGCGCTAGGCTGCCCGTGGTGGCCGCATGGACAGCGAGTAGCAGTACCGACGGATGCGATCGAGGTTGGCTGATTCGAGCGTATCGGTCAGAAAATCCATATTCCGGTCGATCTCAGCTTGATAGAGATTCCTGTCACCGAAATGGGCCTCGGCGTAGCGGTCCGCAGCGCCGAGCTTCTTCTCGATTCTCACCCGCACCACGTATTCATAGAACCCGGGCGTCTTGAAGAGCAGGTCCTCGCCCGAGGTGTAGCGCACGATCTCCCGGCCGTCAGGCATACGCTCGCGTGCGATGTTGCCGTGGACGAACTCCTGGAACAGGAACTCACGGCATTTCTCGAGATACATGCGATCCGAAATCTGGCCGATCAGGTCGGCAGTGCCGACCATGTGGCCGAGCAACCTGTCCTTGCCATCATCGATCTTGATGTCGTCGACGTCCATCTCGTAACCGGTGAAGTGCACCAGGCGCGCGGCCGTCGGGGCGACAGAGCCCATACCGAGGGTGGGGAGGTATTGCGCGATGAAGTCCGCGCTGCGACTGACATGGACCTTGGTAAACACCGCACCGTTGGCCACATGTGCTTCCGACGTGCGTTTCATATAGCCCGAATCGTGCAGCAGGGCGATGATCACGCCGAGTGCTGCGCGGTCTGGTCCGAACTGCTCGCCGGGCGCGCAAGTGCGATCGTGACCGTCGACGAGGCGTGCCATCGCGAGCGTCATGTCGAGCGTGTGGCGGATGTCGTGATAAAGCGTGTCGCAGGGAAGAAACCTTGGATAACGCCCCTCGAAGAGCGCGTGCACGTCGGAGAACGCCTGCACCAGAGGCGCGGGATCGAAACCCGGATAACGGCTGCTGAAGAGGTTGACCACCGCGTCGCGAACACGACCGGCGTCCTCCACATTGACCTGATTCGTCACATCGTTCTGGTTCAACCGAGTTTGCAATCTCATCTCCCAGCGAGCGGCGCGAATTGCTGGAGTCCCGATTTCGAAAGGGAATTCGCCCACCCCACGCCTTTTTATCGGACTTTACACAGATTTATCAAGCAGTCCAAAGACGAGAGGCGTGCGTTTGCAAAAATACGTCAGGAGTCGGCCGATAAGCCGGGTTCTGTAGACGGCATTCCCGCTCCCCGCAAGCGGAGGGCAGGTACCGTCCTGACAGCCATTCCTCTGGGCCCGGAGTTACCCCCTGGGCTCGGTGCCACCTACCCGCAGACTAGGCCGAGCCGGCCATCCCCCAGGGCTTGCGCCCGGGGTGCGTCTGCCTATTTGGTGTTGCTCCGGATGGAGGTTGCCGCGTTTCACCCTTCAGATCGGCATTGCTGCCGGTCCTGAAGACTCGTCTCTGTGGCCCTATTCGTCGCGTCACCGCGCCAGGGCATTACCCTGCATCCTGCTCTGCGGAGCCCGGACTTTCCTCTGCTCCGATACGCTGGTTACAGCGGCTGTCTGGCCGACTCCTGCCTGCATTGTAGGTGACGCTGTCATCGTTTCAGCCCTGATGTGCAGGTTTTCTGAACGGCCGGAAGTAGCGCCGGTCCTCAAAAAACGCGCGTGTTGAACTATCGGGCAGCCAGTCCGGATATCCGAATACCGGCATCGGAGGCAGGTCGCGCGGCGTTGCGCCCGGCGGTAGAGCAGTCAACATCCGGGCGGCGTGCGCGTCTGCAAGGGCGGTGAGCGCGAGGGCGTTCTCGGGAAGGCGGCCGGGCATGTGCATGAACAGGACCTTGGGCGTCAACCCGGGCCAGGGCCGGCGCGACATGTCGAGCAGGGCGTGGCCGAGGACGATGATGCGCATCCTGTCACGCAGCACCTCGCGTCGAAGCCAGAAGAGGTCGATCCAGCGGAACCCGCGGACCAGGGCTTCCAGATCCGGGTCGCTGATCGCGACTACGGCTCCGCCTTCATCAAAGAGGGTGAGCAGGTCGCGCAGGCGGCTGCGCCGGCCGAGGTCCTCGGCAGGGATGAGTGCAGCATGCATGGCGTTCAGCCGGGCCTTGGTATGCGGAAAGGCCATCCAGGCGAGGGCGTTGAAGAAATCATGCCAGTTTGCGCGCCGCGTCGGCACGCAGCCTGTGTGAAACACCTGCAGTTCATATTGGCCATGTGCGTCCGATTCCGGCACAAAGCGGATTTCGCTGCCGTTCCCGGTCAGCGGGTGCACGGGGAGCTCGCGAAGGAGCGCATTCAGCGCGTCGGGCCCCGGCAGTTCCTCATCCGCGAGCGGACGCGGCACACCGTGAAGCACGGAAAGCACCGGCGCAAAGACCGGGTGCGACCACCACCCTGCGTTCAGTCCAGCGCCCAGGCGATACTTTCGGACGCGCGCAGCGGCACGAGCTCATCGCTGCCGAAGCGCAGTCGCCCGGGGACGACCCATTCGCGCCGTACGAGTGTGATCATGCCCGTGTTTTCGGGCAGCCCGTAGAAACCCGGACCGAAACGGCTCGCAAAGCCCTCCAGCCGGTCGAGCGCGCCGGCTTCCTCAAAGGCGGTCGCGTAGAGCTCAAGCGCCGCATGCGCCGTGTACATCCCGGCGCAGCCGCAGGCGGCTTCCTTGGTGTGCACGGCATGCGGCGCGCTGTCGGTGCCGAGGAAGAACTTCGGATTGCCCGAGGTCGCAGCCTCCACGAGAGCTTCACGATCCTCCTCGCGCTTGAGGACCGGCAGGCAGTAATGGTGCGGACGGATTCCGCCAAGGAAAAGCGAATTCCGATTCATGAGCAGGTGATGGGCGGTGATGGTCGCCGCGACATTCGGCCCCGTGACCTCGACATATTGCACCGCCTCACGCGTGGTGATGTGTTCGAACACGATCTTCAAATCGGGAAAACGGTCCACGAGTGGTCCGAGCACACCGTCGATAAAGGCTTTTTCACGGTCGAAGACGTCCACGACCAGGTCGTTTACCTCTCCGTGAATCAGCAGCGGTATGCCGAGCGCCTGCATGCGTTCGATGGCGTGGAAGCAGCGCGACAGGCGCGTGACGCCATGAGACGAATTGGTGGTCGCGCCGGCTGGATAGAGCTTGACGCCGAATACCCGTCCGGACAGCTTCGCGCGGACGATCTCCTCGACCGGCGTATCGTCCGTAAGGTAGAGCGTCATCAGGGGTTCGAAGTCGGCCCACTCAGGGAGCGCTGCGAGGATGCGCTCGCGATAATCGAGCGCCTGCGCTGTGGTGCGGATCGGGATTGAGAGGTTCGGCATCACGATCGCGCGGGCGAAGCGCCGCGCGGTGTCGGCCAGAACGGAGGCCATTGCGGAGCCGTCGCGAAGATGCAGATGCCAGTCGTCCGGGCGGATGATCGAAAGTCGGTCCATGCGCAATTCTACTTCGCGTGCCCACGCTCCTGCGCCTGGCGGAGCGCCGCTGCATAGAGTTCGCGCCTCGGTGCGCCCGTGATTTTCGCCGCGGCCGCCGCAGCCTCACCGGGTGCAAGCACCGGACTCAGAATTTCCAGTACGCGCAGCCCCTCGGCGAGTCCCGGTGTCTGCGGCGCGCTGCCCGGGCCGAGCACCAGGACAAACTCGCCCTGGGTGCGATGCGCAGCGCCTGCGAGCCACCCGCCGGCTTCGTCCAGCCGCATGCGCGCGGACTCCTCGAACTTCTTGGTGAGCTCGCGGCAGATCACAATCTCACGCGCGCCGTCGTAGCGCTCCGCGAGGTCGGCCACGGTCTCGAGCACGCGGTGCGGCGCTTCGTACAGGATGACGCAGACGAGATCGGGCAGCGCGCGCAGCGCGCTGCGGCGCGCCGCCGGCGCGCTGGGGAGGAAGCCCGCGAACAGGAACCGGTCGTCCGTAAACCCAGAGATCGACCAGGCCGCGATCGCCGCATTCGCACCCGGCACCGCGATGACCGGAATCTGCTCGCGCCGGGCCAGTGCAACAAAGCGCGCACCGGGATCGGAGACCCCCGGAGTGCCGGCGTCGCTGATCAATGCGATGTCATCGCCTGCGCGCAGGCGCTCGATCAACTGGCCGCCAGAGGCCTCCTCGTTGTGCTGGTGCAGCGACACGGTGCGCGTGTTGATTCGATGGCGCGCGAGCAGGGTTTTCGAGGTTCGGGTGTCTTCGCAGGCAATGATCGCGACTCGTGCGAGGGTCTCGAGCGCGCGGGGGCTGATGTCGGAAAGATTCCCGATCGGAGTGGCGACGACGTACAGGGTGCCCATGGCCGGGTAGCTCGATCTTCGGATTCGTCAACCGCCAATACTAACGTCCGTTATGTGTACATGAACCCGGCTGGACTGGAAGCGGAGGAGAAATGTGCGGCCTACCTCGCCCGCGCGGGGCTGGACATCGTCGCACGGAACTGGCGCTGCAGGCTGGGCGAGCTCGATCTGGTGGCGCGCGAGGGCGACACGCTTGTGTTCGTGGAGGTGCGTTATCGTCGCAGCGAGCGCTACGGCGGCGCGGGCGAAAGTATCGCTGGCAGGAAGCGTGCGAGGCTGCTTGCGGCGGCCAAGCTCTACCTGTCGGGGGCGGGCGACAGACCTTGCCGATTCGATGCGATGATCGTGAAGTCGCTCGCGCCGCTCGAGCTCGAATGGGTGCGCGATGCAATCGGCGATGGTGGCACATGAGCGGGCTGTTTCGTCGCTGCATCTGCGCCGCCATCGTCGGGATCCCGCATGCGCTCATGTCGCCTACCGGTGTCGCGGGCGAGGCGCGCGCGCGGCTGCAGGTCCAGACCGGCCCCCTGATGGGAACGCGCTACTACGACGCTGAAGCGGCATGGGCCGAGCTTGAAATCGGGCAGCCGGTGTCGCTGATGCGCGAACCGTCCAATTCTCACGACAGTAATGCGATATCGGTATACAGCGGCGGCTTGCGCCTTGGCTACGTGCCAAGGCGCGCGAACGGAATACTCGCCTGGTCGCTCGATCGTGGCGATCCCCTGCAGGCGCGCATACGCAGGCTGGGCCGCGGGCGCGCGCCGCGAATCGACATCGAGGTCTATGTGGAGTGAGGTGTAAACTTGAATGATGCGAGTTGATCCAAGATTCGAGTCATCTTCCGCTCATGCGGCGGTCCCGGACGCTAGGACGCGCGAGTTGCTTTCAGGGCGTATCGTCGCGCAGTTTTCGGAAAGCGCAGCGCTCAAAGAGGCTGCGCTCGCTGCATTGGATGTGCCGCTGCAGGATGCGATTGCAGCGGTGGTCGAGTCCCTGCGTGCGGGCGGCAAGGTGCTCGCCTGCGGCAATGGCGGATCGGCCGCCGATGCGCAGCACTTTGCAGCCGAACTCGTGAACCGCTTCGAGCGCGAGCGGCCGCCGCTCGGTGCCGTCGCGCTGACGACGGACAGTTCGACGCTTACGTCGATCGCGAACGACTATCGCTACGAGCTCATTTTCGAAAAGCAGGTGCGCGCCATCGGGCGCAAGGGCGACGTGCTGCTCGCGATATCTACCAGTGGCGATTCGCCCTCGGTGCTGGAGGCGGTGCGCGCGGCGCAGGAAACGGGCATTCGCACGCTTGCGCTCACCGGTCGCGGCGGAGGCAAGCTCGCCGGCATTCTTCGGGAATCGGACGTACACCTGTGCGTCCCGCATGCGCGTACTGCGCGGATCCAGGAGGTACATCTCCTGGTCCTGCATTGCCTGTGTGACGGTATCGATTTCCTCCTGCAAGGAGAGAAAGCATGAACCTGAAGCAGATATTTCTGGCCGCAGCTGCGGCCGCCAGTCTCGGCGGTTGCGGCATTGCGGTCATCGGCGCCGGGGTCGGCGCCGCCGTTCTTTCTGTGGAAGACCGGCGGACAGCGGGCATGCAGATCGAGGATGAGCGCATCGAACTGGTGGCCGGGAACCGGATCGGCGATCGCTACGGCGAGAAGGTGCACGTGAATGCGACCTCGTTCAACCGCCAGGTGCTGCTTACGGGCGAGGTGGCAGATGAACAGACGAAGACAGAAATCGCCAGGATCGTCGCCGCAGTGTCCAACGTGCGCGAGGTGTTCAACGAGCTTCAGGTCGCCGGCGCATCTTCGCTCGGCGCGCGCAGCAACGACTCGTTCCTCACCTCCAAGGTGAAAGCGCGCTTCGTCGATTCCAAACTGGTCAATGCGGTACATGTGAAGGTGGTGACCGAGGCGGCGACCGTCTACCTGCTCGGCCTTGTCACCGAAAAGGAAGCAGCCGATGCCACCGAAGTTGCGCGTACGACCGGGGGCGTGCGCAAGGTGGTGAAGATATTCCAGTACTGTCGGCCGGATGAAGACGCCTGCCGTCCTCGCCAGCAGCAGAAGTAGCAGCACCCGCACGTCCCGGGCGGACCGGTCCAACTCGGCGCAGGCGACCATGCGATCCCCGCACTTCGAATCGAAGATACTGCCCCCCGGGCAGATAAGCGTCTGGGCGCCGGCGCTCGTCCGGCCGCTCGTATTCACCAACGGCGTGTTCGACATCCTGCACCGGGGACATGTCACCTATCTGGCACAGGCGCGCGAGTTGGGCGCGGCCTTGCTCGTCGCGCTGAACAGCGACGCCTCGGTGCGGCGGTTGGGCAAGGGCGATGATCGTCCGGTGAACCGACTCGAAGACCGCCTGGCGGTGCTTGCCGCCCTGGAGAGCGTGGACGCGGTCACCTGGTTTGACGACGATACCCCCGCGGCGCTCATTGCGCAGTGCCTGCCCGAGGTGCTGGTGAAGGGGGGCGACTGGCCCGTCGAGCGGATCGTCGGCGCGCCCGAGGTGCTCGCGCGCGGCGGCGCGGTGCACTCGATCCCCTTCGAGCACCAACGCTCCACTACGCGGCTGCTAGAGAAGATCAGGGGCTGAGGGACTGACGATGCGTCTGCACCAGATCAGGGTGGAATTCGATGCCGAGCAGGACCGGCTGCTGATGCTCATTTCGACGAGCGATGGCGCCGAGGTTAGGGCGTGGCTGACGCGCCGGTACGTCAATCTGCTCTGGCCGCTGCTCCTCAAGCTGGCGGAGGAAGTGAGTCCGCGGATCGCAGGGCAGGCGAACCAGGATGCGCGCAAGGCGTTGCTCGGCATGGAGCACGTCGAGGCGACTGCGCGCGCCGATTTCTCCAAGCCCTACGAGCGCGTGCCGCGCAGCATGCCGCTTGGCGAGGCGCCGATACTCATGACCAAGATCCAGACTTCGCGCGACCCGCGCGGCCTGCCGGTGGTCACGATGAATCCGAGTCAGGGCCAGGGCGTGAGCCTCACCCTCGACAAGGTGCTGTTGCATTCCATTTGCCGGCTGCTGCAGACATCGGTCGCGAAGAGCGACTGGGGGCTGGACATGAAGCTGAGTGCCGATGATCTGCTGCACACCGACGACACGGCACCCCGTGTGCTGAACTAAGGGACGCTGCGGTTCCGGCCGGGGCCTGGGTATATAATTCGCGCCTCCGCCTCTTTCCGGTGCCCGCTCTCGGGCTTACGCGCATTAGTTCATCCTTCGATCAACTCGGTCTGATTCCGCCGCTGCTTCAGGCGGTATCCGAACTCGGTTACACCCAGCCCTCTCCGGTGCAGGAACAGGCGATCCCGATCGTGCTGGGCGGGCGCGACCTCATGGCAGGGGCGCAGACAGGGACGGGCAAGACGGCCGCATTTGCGCTGCCGATCCTTCAGCGCCTCGCCCCGCATGCCAGCACCAGCACCTCGCCCGCCCGTCACCCGGTGCGCGCGCTCGTGCTTGCGCCCACACGCGAGCTCGCGATCCAGGTCGAGGAGAGCTTCCGCAACTATGCGAAGCACCTGCCGCTGCGCACCGGCATCGTGTACGGCGGCGTGGACATGAAGACACAGGTGGATATGCTGCGCCGGGGCGTCGAAGTGCTGGTCGCCACGCCCGGGCGGCTGCTCGATCACGTGCAGCAGAAGACGGTGACGCTCTCGCAGGTTTCGGTGCTCACGCTGGACGAGGCCGACCGGATGCTGGACATGGGCTTCATGCCCGATCTGCGCAAGATCATCGCGCTCCTGCCGGCGGCGCGCCAGAACCTGCTGTTTTCGGCCACGTTTCCGGACGAGATCCGCAAGCTCGCCTCGAGCATACTGCGCGATCCGGCCCAGGTGCAGATTGCTGCGCGCAATGCAGTGGCCGATCTGATCACGCACGTCGTCCATCCGGTCGCGCGCGAGCACAAGCGCGACCTGCTGTGCCATTTGATCAAGGCCAGGAACCTGCGACAGGTGCTGGTGTTCTGCGGTACGCGGATCGGTGCGAACCGGCTTGCGCACCAGTTGCGGAGCGAGCACATCCACGCCGATGCAATCCACGGCGACAAGACACAGCTCGAGCGCCAGGCGGCGCTGGAGGAATTCAAGTCCGGACGCGTGGCGGTGCTGGTTGCGACCGATGTCGCCTCGCGCGGACTCGACATCGAAGCGCTGCCGCAGGTGATCAATTTCGATATTCCGCATTCGCCCGAAGACTACGTGCATCGCATCGGGCGGACCGGGCGCGCAGGTCAGAGCGGCGAGGCGATCTCGCTCGCCGCGCCGGAAGATCAGGAGGCGCTGGCGGCAATCGAGAAGCTGATCGGGCGGAGCATCGAGCGCACGCTGGTGGCCGGTTTCGAGCCTTCCGCGGGCGAAGTTGCCACCCTGGTCGGCGGCCGCCGGCTGGAACGCAGTGACCACGGTTCGGTTTCCGGACGCGAGCGGCGCGACGGAGGCAAGCGCGAAGAGTCGCGCCCGGCGCGTCGTGCGCCCGCCCCGCGCGCCCCACAGGCCCCTTCCGATCCGATCTTCTCGCAGCCCTATGAACCCGGCAGCGGTACGCCGGCGCCTGCTGCGCCCGCTAAAGAAGCGCCGGCGGGTCTCGCACGCCGTCCGGTGCGTCAGATCGGCGTGCTGCTGGGCGGGACCAAGCGGGCGGAAGCCTAGTCCACCTCGAAGTCCTGGGTGTCAGTTGCCGTAGATAGTAACGTATTCGTTACTATCTACGCCCGTACAGCCGGATTTTCCTGCTCGCGGGGTACCCGGTGCCGCGCGTCATCACGCGTCATTCCTGAACGGTGTGTGCTCGTTCAGTTCATCGACATAGCCATGTATCCGCGCAGACTCGCCGGAGAGGAACTCCTCCACCGCCCTTGAGAAACGCGGGTCGCGCAGCCAGTGCGCCGAGCGTGTCTCGACCGGCAGCAGGCCGCGGAAGAGCTTGTGCTCACCCTGCGCGCCGCCTTCGAAATCGGTCAGGCCCTGCTCGATCGCATGCTCGATCGGCTGGTAGTAGCAGCATTCGAAATGCAGCAGCGGCACATGTTCCACCGCGCCCCAGTGGCGCCCGTACATCCGTCCGCCCCCTTGCATGAGCAGGGAAGCGGCAATCGGCTGGTCCCCGCGCTCGGCCAGGATGAGCACGATGTTCTCCGGCATGGTTGCGCCGAGCCGCAGGAAGAACTCGAGGCTCAGGTAGGGGCTCGAGTGGTGCATGCGGTAGGTGTGCCGGTAGCAGCGGTGGAAGAACTCCCAGCCGCGCGTGTCGATCTCCGCGCCGCTCAGCCTGCGCACTGTCACGCCCGCCTCGCCGACCCGCCGGCGTTCCTGCCGGATCATCTTGCGGCGCTTGTGCGACATGCCGGCGAGGAACATCTCGAAATTTTCGTAGCCGGCATTCGACCAGTGGAACTGGACCGTGCTGCGCATCAGCATGCCGGCATCCGCGAGCGTGTTCGCGTCCTCCGGGGCAGGGAAGAGCACATGGAGCGAGGAGTACTCGCGCGCGGCCTCCAGCGCGCCCCGGATCAGCGCCGCGCGATCCTCCTGAGTGCGCGCCAGCACCCGCGGGCCGGTCACCGGCGTGAAGGGCACCGCGCAGACGAGCTTCGGGTAGTAGTCCAGCCCGTGCCGTGAGTAGGCCTCCGCCCAGGACCAGTCGAACACGTATTCGCCATAGGAGTGCGTCTTGGCGAAGAGCGGCATCGCCCCCGCGAGCTCCGGACCGCGCCAAAGCGAGAGGAACTGTGGCGTCCAGCCGGTCCGCTCGCTCGCACAGCCCGTCTCCAGCAGGGCCGAGAGAAATTCGTGGCGCATGAACGGGCCCTCGCCTGCCAGGGCGTTCCAGTCGGAGGGAGAGATGCCTCTCAGGTCACTTGCTACGCGCAGGGTTGCCGGGGCGGTCATCAGGGGATTATTCAGGATACCTTGCGGGGGGAGCAAACCGAGAGCGATGGGGCGCCGGGCGGGGCCACGCTACAATCGACCGATACGGCGCGCCGCGGCCGCGGCATCCATCGGGAGACCCATATGAAAAAGATCGAAGCCATCGTCAAGCCCTTCAAACTGGACGAAGTGCGCGAAGCACTCTCCGAAGTCGGCGTCACCGGGCTCACGGTGACCGAGGTCAAGGGCTTCGGACGGCAGAAAGGTCATACCGAACTCTACCGCGGCGCGGAGTACGTCGTGGACTTTCTTCCGAAAGTGAAGATCGAGGTCGTCCTGTCCGATGCCCAGGTGGAGCCCGCGATCGAGGCCCTCATCAAGTCGGCGCGCACCGGAAAGATCGGCGACGGAAAAATCTTCGTCACTTCGGTCGAGCACGTCGTGCGGATCCGGACCGGCGAGACGAACGAGCAGGCGGTATAGCGGGGCTCTCGAGCAGGAGGGGCGTTGAGCCGTGTAGTGCGGTCAACAAAGTCAAATGCCTGATGCGCAAATTACCGTTATTACCCCTACGACAGGTCGATCGTCGCTGCGTCAGCTGATCGATTCCGTAGATCGCGAAAATTCTTCCGGTAGTGTGTTCCACATCCTGCTTTGGGATGACTGTCGGGACACAAGCGCGCCCGATCCGCACTCCCTGGATTCCGCGAACAGAATCAACCTCGTTCTGAGCAAAGGTTTTGGGCGCAATGGCAATGCGCCCGGTTCACCGCTTAGGGCAGTCGGTTTGATGGCCGTGAACACGCCCTGGGCCACGTTTGCCGACGATGACGTTTGGTGGGATGCCGGGCATCTCACGGCTTTGGCCTCGGCCAGTCGTGGAGCCAACTGGGTTTCTACGCTGCGGACTATTTGGTCTCCAGCGGGGCAATGTCTCGGGGTGGATCGTTTCGAATCGGTTGGTGACGATCCGACTCGGGCCGTACCGTACGAGATGTGCGACAACAACTGCATAGCGTTTCGCCGGGAGTTGGGCGTAGCGGCCGCATCTCTCTACAGAGAGACGACGGACTACAACGATGACCGATTGATGTACGGCTTCCTCAAAGCAAACGCCGGATCGCGAGGGGTCACCGGGACGCCTACGGTGAATCAGATCTGTCCCGAGAAGCTGGTGGAATTCTTTCGATCGAACTGCTCAACGAACTAGATGGCAAGCACTTTCATTGATTGAAATCTAGGAATTTTCGATCTGTAACGTCACTGCGACTCAATTGGTCAGTCCTAGAAGAGACTTTCGGATGAAAAGTGCATTTCCCCAGTGCCCGGGATGCTGAAAATGGACATCGTTGAGGGTAAATCCGACAGCCTCCAAGTGATTGCAGTAGGTCAGGAACGGAACTTGTCCCAAGTAAAGGCTCCCCCGCATGACCTCCATATAGATGTAGTTAATCTGGCTGAGCGTTGCATTCGCGCCAAGGAGAATCCGGTATTCAGCGCCCTGACAATCCATGTATAGCAAATCAAGGCACTCCAGCGCCGACTGGAATCCACGCTGTTTGAGTTGCGATGCGATGCTGTCGACGGTGGTTGAGACAAGATTGGTCGTTTCGCTGAAAGTTACTTGATCGAAGACTTTCAGGTGTTCGTTTGGCGTGAGTATGCTGCTACTCATTCCGTCGTTGTCGGCGACGTTGAACTGGTAGGAGCGCCCTTCGACGTCAGTACACAGAGCATTCACTGCAATGAAATTCTGGACTTTCATGCACGATTCCGCGAGCCGCTTGTAAGGGACGGGAAGTGGTTCAACAAACACACCGGCCCTCAATCCGTTATCCACAAACTCCTGAAGTTCCTGACCGTAGCTGGCCCCGATCTGTAGTACGCCACGAGGCTTGGGAACGCCTAGTGCTGCGAGGGTTGGGAACAATTTAAAGTCCATGGCATCTCTCATTACGGCCTAGGTACTGCGGTCTATCGATGGCGGCCTAGTTGTTCGGGATGGCTCGTTCCGATTCCGGAACGCGTCTATGTTTCAGGCTTTCATCATGCACATTATTTGGTTCCCTTCATGTTCAGGCTGATCAGATTTCCAGCAACTCGCGTACTGCTGTGATCCCGGAACATGCCGAATTCGGGGACGCGCTGCAAGTTTTCGAAGCCTGCTTTTTCAAGAAAATCCTGCAGGATTTCTTGGGTAAACCCCGTCTTGTGAAAATCGTATGCATCAACTTGACCTCCGAAGGTCATTTTTACAAGATCGTTCTTCAATGACAGGGGCACACTAGGGTGGACTAGCAGTTGTGAAATGATCTGAAGATCGGGAACGCTGATAAATATTTCACCACCCTTCACCAGGACTCGCCGCCATTCCTCTAGTGTTGCAAGGATTTCGGCATGGGGGAGATGCTCAAGAACATGGCTGCTATATATGGCGGTGACAGAACTGTCTGCGAAAGTAGACAGTTCTGTACAGGGGCCAACAAAGTCGACATTTGGGCCGGGCTGAATGTCGAGTATCCGCCACCCATCCACTCGCTCCTTGCCCCCGATGTGCAATCTGATCAGATTTTCAGCCGGTCCATTCATCTTGTCGGAAGTCTAACGCGCTGCAGAGTTTGGCCCCTACATGAGGCAGGCCGGCCACAGATTGACCAAGCGAAATAGATGCCGTACTCAGCATCGCAGGTGGTCACAAGAAGTTCCCTTCTCGATGTTCGTCAATGAACCGTACGTTTGCACTGGATATTGCATTCAGGGAATCATGTAACTCTGATTGAGAAGATTGACTTCGGAGGGTCGCCGCAATGCGAGAAAGGCGTTCAAGGTAGTCGGCAGATGAAAAACTCGGTTCCTCCCCCCGGGCGTTATGAGGTGAAGACAGGATTTCTGACAGAAACAGCAAGCCCTTTTGTACCCAGAGGTCTTCATTCCATCTTTCTGTGTGGGACAGATGGAATACGCTCTTCTCCCGTATCTTGCGTACGCGAATACCATTCATGATCATATGAATGGGGAAAAAGTGATCCCACCAGGGGGCGCCAAATATGAAGTCTCGGCTTGTGTATCGATTTAGATCGCCTGTGTGGAATACGAAGAAATCGTAGCCATGAAAGTACTCGGTTCCTGAATTCTTTAAATCGGGGGACTGAAGGTCAATACGCTTTGCGATCAAGCACTCCCCAGGTTTAATTTGCCGGATTCGGCTTTGCGTTTCCGCACTAAGATTCAGCACGATGTCTGCGTTCGTGATCGCGACGAGTCCATCAGTGATACGCCGGGCGGCGTCCAGCATATCGTGCAAATAGACGTGGGGCTTCCCGGTCGTCGCACGCGCAGTGCGGTCGACGGAAATGAATTTAATTCCTTTCAGGTCTTCTGGAATTTCATCAATTTCGTCGTTTGCATTGAGGCTGATAGGCTCGAATCCTGACTGTATCCAGGACCGCTGGCAGGCCAGCGCGTATTCACTGCCGATATCTGCTCCGTCGGCGCTGATCCGCTTCATTGATTGGGGCAACGAAGTTATCAGAGGCAGCTGACTCACGGAAGAGGAATAGATCATGCCATTGTCATTCGTAGGTTGGGCTCGATTTTATGGGTCTGCGACAACACGACTTTGCGATCTATGGGTTTGCTCTTCAAGTGTCGGATTGCTCCCGTGCAGACGTGTCGCACGGCTCTCGGCAATGAGCGCACGCGCGACATGGCCAATCCTTGGGACGATATAGTCTTCGTTGACGATTTCAGGTGCTTTCAGAAAATCTGCCATTGAGCCGCCGCTGTAGTTGCGAACGGTCTGGTCATACATTTCAAGCATGATCCAGTCATAGTTCGCTTCGGTGCGAGCACTCGGATTCTCCAGGCAGTCGCGCAAATGAGAGAGATATTCTCGGGCAATGCTTTCGAGGTCTGGCACGACAACTCTCAGCGTCCCGCCGGGTGTGAGTACTCGAAAGCATTCCAGAAGAAATGCAGTCGCCTCGTTCTTCGGAAAATGCTCAAGGACTTGAGAATGATAAACAACATCGAATCGGCCTGATGAAAATGGAATGCCGTCTAGCAGATTGCACGCCTGAACATGAGGGCTATGCGATCGCATGTCGATGTTTACCCATGCGGGGTGATATTTTGACCCACAGCCAATATTGAGGTAATTGACCTTATCCATATTCTCGGAGTACATGAGGGAGGGTATGTAAGCCAAAATTCACGCTATCCGAGCCTCCATGCTATTGGGTGCTTTGGCAAATGGATTGCGGGTCGCTACCAGCGGGTTCCATGTGCGTTGTACGCGCTCAGTCATACGATCATACGGACAAAACCGTGCTCCCGGTCCATGGCCTGTGCGATGACGGAGTCAATCGTTGACGATCAGCAGACATTGGCTGTACAGCAGCTTTACGTTTTGTCGCGTGCACGGATTGCCAATCTAGGATCGATGGCAGTATATCGGCTAACAATCGCTGAATTACGCAGTCGAAGATAACCTCACACCGATGCTGTTGCGGTGACCGGTGCACAGGACGTACGAGCGCATGAGAGAAATGATATGCAGGTAGAACCCGGAGATCCGCAAGCATGAGCATTCCGCTTCTTGTGCCGAGAATTCCAACGGTGGATCGCGTCCTCGGTTATCTGAGGATGATAGACGAGGCTGCCTGGTACACCAATTTCGGTCCGCTGGTGCGCAGGCTGGAGAAGCGCCTCGCGGACACGCTCGATATCGAGGCCGAGCAGCTTGTCACCGTGTCGAACGCGACGCTCGGTCTCGAGGTCGCGTTGATGGCGCTGCGTCTGCCGCGCGGCGCGCGGGTGATGGTTCCCTCGTTCACGTTCGTGGCGACGGCCTGCGCGATCGAGCGGGCGGGCTATGTTCCGGTGATGGCCGATGTGCATCCGGGCATGTGGACGCTGACGCCGGAGATTGCGCTGCGCGCGATGGCGGACGCGCCGGTGGATGCGGTGATGCCGGTGAGCACTTTCGGTAACGCGCTGGATCCGGATGCGTGGGGCGCGTTCGCGAGGCAGACCGGTCTGCCGGTGGTGATCGATGCAGCGGGCGCGTTCGGAAACCAGAAGCTGGCGCCGGGTCTCGCGGCGGTGTTCAGCATGCACGCGACCAAGGCGCTCGGGATCGGCGAGGGCGGGTTCGTGGCCTGCCATGACGAAGCCTATATCCACCGCGTGCGGCAGCTGACGAACTTCGGCATCGACGTGTCCACCGGCATCGTCGAACAGTCCGGCACCAATGCGAAGCTGAGCGAATATCACGCCGCCGTCGGACTGGTGGCGCTCGACGACTGGTCCGAGAACAGCCTGCTGCGACGCGGCGTGGACGCCTTGTACCGCTCGGCACTCGCGCGGCACTGCCCGGGAGTCACCCTGCAGAGCAGACCGGCCGAGGGCACCTACACCATCCAGTGCGTGCGCCTGCCGGACGGCGCCCGACCGGCAGAGGTCGGAAGAATCCTCGGCGAGGCCGGGATCGGGACGCGGTCCTGGTACACGCCCCTGCTGCACCAGCATCCGGCGTTCTCCGCCTATCCGCAGGCCGGCGCGCTAGTCGAAGCCGGGCATCTGGCCGGAACGACGATCGGACTGCCCTTCTATGCAGAACTGGACGCAGCCCTGATCGAGAAGGTGGCGGGCGCGCTTGCTACGGCGATCGGCAGGAGCGGCGGCAGCGCAGGATAAGCGCCGGGTCGGTCTGATCAGCCGGCGCGATCGCGCGCCGGGATGCCGGTCACCGTACGTCCGGGGGCGACATCCCGAGTCACCACGGCACCGGCACCGACGACGGCCCAGTCTCCGAGCCGCAGGCCTTCCAGCACGCTTGCATTCGATCCGACGAGTGTTCCCTCGCCGAGGCGCGTATCGCCGCTGACGGTGGCTGCGGGCATGATGGAAACGAACGACGACAGGATCGCGTCGTGGCCGATCCCCACCATGTGGCTGACATAACAGTGATCGCCGACCGTCACCTTCGGCGACAGCCGGGTCCCGCCGAGGATCACGGTTCCGGCGCCGACCGTGCTCCCGGTCCCCAGGTGCGCATCGGGATGGACCAGCGTGGCGTAGTGGCGGATGTGCGGCGCGATGCGTGCCACCAGCGCGGAACGCGGGCGGGGATAGCCCGCTGCGACAACAACGTGGGCGCGTAAACCCTCCAGACGGTCCAGGCCGCCCAGATACTCGGCTCTGCCGGCGAAGCGCTCCGGCACAGAGGGCGGCTGATCGGCCACCAGTCCGATGAGATTCCATCGGGCGCCATCCGCGACCAAGTCCTCGACCAGGCCGACAACATCGCTTGCGTGGCCCGCGGCACCTACGATGACGAGATCGGTCGTGTGCATGCTTACAACCTCGATTTTCTAGCGGCGCTGCCGCTTCAAAGTTTCCTCGACACAGGCATTCACGCTGTGCTGCCAGGGCCGGCTTTCCAGGTTCAGCAGGCGTTCCGCCTTCGCAAGCTTGAACACCGAATTAGGCGGTCTGCGCGTGCGCGACCCGTACTCGGCGGCGGTGACGGGCACGCGTCGTGCCCTGACATCGATGTCGTGTGCGGCAAGTGACTCGGCGATGGCGCTCGCGTAGTCAAACCAGCTGGTGCTGCCCGAGGCGGCGACGTTGAAGATGCCGGCGGGTTCCGGTTCTCCTGCATCCTGCATGCCGTCCTCCAGCACCCGCAGCGTCGCCGTCGCCACTTCACGGCTCCAGGTCGGCGCGCCGACCTGGTCATCGACAATGCGCAGCTCGCCCGCGCGCTGCAGCCGCTCAAGCATGGTGAGCAGGAAGTTCCGCCCGTGAGAGGCGTAGAGCCAGCTCGTTCGGAAGATCAGGTGACGCGCGCAGGCCGCCTGTACCGCGCGCTCGCCGGCAAGCTTGGTGCGGCCGTAGGCATTGACCGGATTCGGCGTGTCCGCTTCCTCGTACGGCCCGGGCTTGGTGCCGTCGAACACGTAGTCGGTGGAGTAATGCACGATGCGTGCGCCGAGCCGGGCCGCTTCCTCGGCCAGGATACCCGGCGCGATCGCGTTCACGCGATGCGCAAGCGCTTCTTCCTCTTCGGCGCGATCCACCTCGGTCCAGGCCGCCGCATTGACGATGACATGCGGACGGAACTCGCGCACGCAGGCGACGATCCGGTCGGGCGAGGCGAGATTAAGCCCCTGGCGGTCGTACGCGGCGAGCGTGCCGAGCGGCGCGAGTGCCTGCGCAAGTTCCCGGCCGAGCATGCCGTAGCAACCGGTGAGCAGGATCCTCACGCGTAGGTCTCCGCCTCCTGGAACGGCAGGCCACGGTGGTCTTTCTCGGCCAGTACCGGCTCGCCCGCGAGCGGCCAGGGGATGGCGAGCGTGGCGTCGTTCCACAGCAGGGTACGTTCGGCCGAGGCATCCCAGTAATCGGTGGTCTTGTAGAGGATGTCCGCGGATTCGGACAGGACGCAGAAGCCGTGCGCGAAGCCGGGCGGTATCCACATCTGGCGATGTGATTCGGCCTGCAGCAGCACGCCGACCCAGCGTCCGAACGTGGGCGAACTGCGACGCAGATCGACCGCCACATCGTAGACCTCGCCCGCGAGCACACGCACGAGCTTCCCCTGGGGTTGGCGGATCTGGTAGTGGAGGCCGCGCAGCACGCCGCGGCCGGAGCGCGAGACGTTGTCTTGCACGAATTCCGGGTCGAGCCCGGTCCGCTCGCGCAGGTCGCGCCGGTTGTAGGACTCGTAGAAATGGCCGCGTGCGTCGCCGTAGACCCTCGGTTCCAGGATCAGCACATCGGGTATCGCGGTCGGTGTGACCTTCATGTCAGCGTGTGCGTTCGGCAAGCAACCGCAGAAGGTATTGGCCATAGCTGCCCTTCGCGAGCGGCCGCGCGAGGCGCTCAAGCTGGTCTGCTCCGATATAGCCCTGGCTGAACGCAATTTCCTCCGGACAGGCGATCTTCAGGCCCTGGCGCCGTTCGACGATTTCGATGAACTGCGAGGCCTCGCGCAGCGATTCGTGCGTGCCGGTATCCAGCCACGCAAACCCACGGCCCATGGGGATGACGTTCAGGTCACCCATCGCCAGGTAATGCCGGTTCACATCGGTGATCTCGAGTTCGCCGCGGGCTGAGGGCTTCAGGGCGGCGGCGATGTCGACGACGCGGTTGTCATAGAAGTAAAGGCCGACCACCGCATGGCGTGATTTCGGCTGCGCGGGCTTTTCCTCCAGGCTGATTGCATGGCCGGCGGCATTGAACTCCACGACGCCATAGCGCTCGGGGTCGCTGACGGGATAGGCGAACACGGTTGCCCCCTGGGTGCGGCTGGAGGCGGCACGCAGGATGGCGGTGAGTTCATGTCCGTAGAACACGTTGTCGCCGAGCACGAGCGCGACGGGGTCCGGCCCGATGAAGTCACGCCCGATGGTGAAGGCCTGGGCGAGGCCGTCGGGCGAGGGCTGCACAGCGTACTGCAATGTGAGTCCCCACTGCGATCCGTCGCCCAGCAGCTGCTCGAAGCGGCCGATATCCTGCGGCGTGGAGATGAGCAGGATTTCGCGTATGCCGGCGAGCATCAGCGTGCTGAGCGGGTAATACACCATCGGTTTGTCGTAGACCGGGAGCAGCTGCTTCGAGATCACCTGGGTCACGGGATGCAGCCGGGTGCCGGAGCCGCCGGCGAGGATGATGCCTTTCATGTTCTTTCCGCCTCTGGCCGCCGGCCGTAGTTGAGTCCCACCCAGTCGCGGTAGGAGCCGTTCACGATGTCGGCCACCCAGCCGGGGTTCTCCAGATACCAGGCGACGGTGCGCCGCAGTCCGGTGGCGAAGGTCTCGGCGGGCGCCCAGCCGAGTTCCTGCCGCATGCGCCCGGCATCGATCGCGTAGCGGCGGTCGTGCCCGGGCCGATCAGCCACAAAGCGGATCAGGTCCGCATAGTGGCCGGTCGCAGGCGGCTGTACGCGCTGCAGTTCATCGCACAGCGTGTGCACCAGATCGAGGTTCGCGATTTCGTTTGCGCCGCCGATGCAGTAGGTGCTGCCGGGGCGGCCGGCCGCGAGCACGCGCTCGAGTGCCAGGCAGTGGTCGTCCACGTACAGCCAGTCGCGCACGTTCAGTCCGTCGCCATAGACGGGCAGCGGCTCGCCCGCGAGCGCGCGGTGAATCATGAGCGGGATCAGCTTCTCGGGAAACTGCCGCGGGCCGTAGTTGTTCGAGCAATTGGTGGTGATCACCGGCAGACCATGGGTGTGCGCATAGGCGCGCGCGAAATGATCGGCCGCGGCCTTGGAGGCGCTGTAGGGGCTGTTCGGCGCATAGGCGGTGGACTCCGAAAACGGCGCCTCGTCCGCTTCCAGGGACCCGTAGACCTCGTCGGTGGAAACATTAACGAAGCGGAACGCGTCGCGCTCCGAGGCGGCGAGACCCTTCCAGTAGGCGAGCGCCTCATCCAGCAGGGTGAAGGTGCCGACCACGTTCGATTCGACGAATTCGCCCGGGGCATGGATGGAGCGGTCCACATGGCTTTCGGCCGCAAAGTGCAGCACGGCGCGCGGGCGATGGGTGGAAAAGAGCCGGGCGACCAGCGCGCGATCGCGGATGTCACCGTGCACGAACACGTGGCGCGCGTCGTCCGCAAGCGAGGCGAGGCTTGCGAGATTGCCCGCGTAGCTCAGCTTGTCCAGGTTGAGCACCGGCTCGCTGTTCCTGCCGAGCCAGGACAGGATGAAGTTCGCGCCGATGAAACCGGCGCCGCCGGTGACGAGAATCATGCGTCAGGGGCGGCGCAGCGTGCCGACAGGGGAGGAAAATCCGCGCATCGGCCAATATTTAGTAACATATATGTTACTAACATTCTCATGGCGGTCTAGCTGTCCTGCCTGGGGGGTTTCGGTACGCGCGCGCGTACCGGTCTGGGCGCCGCGGGCGGGACCAGCACCCGGTCGGGCGAGGCGAGGAGCGCGTCCCGGTTCGCGCGCAGCCAGTCGAGTGCATGGAGAAAGGGCTTCCCGTCGCCCTGAAACAGGGCCTTGTCCGGGTCGGTCTGCTGGATCTTCTTGCTCAGGTTGGCGCGCAGTGGATGGTTTTCGGCGAGACGCACGGCGGCCGCAATGTATTCCTCGACGGTCTTCGCCACGAGCCACTCGGGCAGATCGAGGCGGCGGAACAGGCCCTCATCGATGTGGGTGTGCACCTCGGGTCCGGTGAGGCACACGCCCGGCAGGCCCTGGCGCACGGTGTCGACGATGCCGTTGGTATTTCCGAACGGAAAGGGGTTCACGAACATGTCGCAGCGGTTGATCTGCTCCAGGTACTGATCGTAGGGCAGGTGGGGATAGAGCACCGCGCCATCGGGCAGATAGGCCCGGATCAGGTTCTGCAGGTAGACCTTGCCGATGCCGAAGGCGAAGCCCGTGAAGAGGTGGAACTCGACCGGAACTTTCGAGCGCTGCGCGATCTGGCGCAGCGTCTTCAGGAAACCCGGGTTCAGTTTCATCACCGCCGCCGCGACCGCGATGCGGACGGTTTCTGGATTCGCGCGGATCTTCGGCGCAATCTTCGGGCAGTTGGCGGGCGGCCGGTAGGGAATTGCGCCGTCCGGCAGCGACACGAGCTTCTCGGCGAAGCAGGCCGGATCGCCGATGTAATCGTGCTCGACCATCACGAAATCCACCTGGTCGGAGTGGGTCGTCGCTGGATGCCCGAGGGCCACGAGCTGCAGGGGCGCGAGCCGCAGATTCACGAGAAACACGGTCTGCGGGAACATGCCCACGCTCGGGTAGTAGACGACATCAGGCTGAAGCTGTTCGGCCAGCTGGGTCACGGCGCGCAGCTTGTCGATCAGGCTCGCCGCACGCGGCACGAGGTGGACTTCGTCGAACACCTTGCGGCTGATCTCGTCCGAGGCTTCCTCGAGCGACACGCCGACGAGGTGGTATTTCTCGCGCAGCGCTTCCATCGAAACCGAGTGGGTGCGATAGATCGAATGGTTGGCGTTGAACCACTCGAGGACGCACATCATCACCGGCTTTTCCCGCGCGGGCGGTGTCGCGTCGCGGTCACGAAACCCGAGTTCCAGCAGCTTCTTGCGGACCAGTTCGTTGATGGCACGCTTGATGAGGTGCTTGTCCGGGCGGTCCGCATAGCTGCAGTGCATCCAGACGTCGTGCAGGATGCCGATCGGGAAGTCGTCGAGGGACAGCTGGCCGAGGCGCGGCGGCAGCCAGCCGAGCAGGAATTCCTTCTTCGCGTGCGCGGCCTCGCTCGCCGCGATACGCGCGGAGAGCAGCGCAAGGAAGAGCGATGCGGCGAGTCGCGGGTTCTCCTGCCAGATTGCTTCGGGCTGCAGCGGGATGGACGAATCGAGCGAATACAGCAGGCACAGCCGGAAGTAGTCGCGGCTGTTGATGGTGATCTCGGCGCGCTGATCGAAGCCGCGCTGGTTCATCAGGTGGATGATGTGGTCGGCATTGCCGAAGGGACTTGCGCCGAACACCATCGTGAGCCAGCGCTGCAGATAGATCATCTGCTGGAAGCCGAGGTTGCTCAGCTCGAAGGACGGGTCGGAAAAAATCGCGGTGACCGCCGAGGCGATGCGCGTGGCGAAGTGCGCGTCGCGCTGGTCGGCCGAGTATTCGCCCGAGGGCATGTTGCCGATGTCCCCCAGCTGGCCCATGTTGGTGTCGAGATGGGTGAGGAGCTTGAGGATTTCGCGCGCCGCATGCTCGCCCTGCCGCGTGTAGGCGAAATGTTCCAGCCGCTCCAGAGAGAAGGGATCGTTCTGTGCCATGTTCCTGTCGGTGTGTTGTGCCGGGGTGCCCGGCCCGGACGGATTCTCGCAGATTCCCCGCGCGCGCCGGCTCAGACTGCGCGCCGCCGCGTGCCGAGCAGCACGAGCAGCGCGCCGCTGCCGCCGTGCGGCGCGGGTGCCTGGCAGAAGGCGACCACATTGAGATGGCGCGGCAGCCATTTCTTCAGCATCTCCTTCAGAACCGGCTCGCGATTCTTGGAGCCGAGCCCCTTGCCATGGATGATGCGCACGCAGCGCAGGTCACGCTTCAGGCTGCCCGCAAGGAAGCTGGTGACGGCCTCGGCCGCCTCGGTGCGCGACATGCCATGGAGATCGAAATGATCCTGGATCACCCATTCCCCGCGGCGCAGTCGGCGCAGAACCTTGGGCGACTGGCCCGGTCGCAGGTAGACGGGTTCTTCGCCTGACTCCAGGCCGTCATCCGGCGAGATGCCCGGCGCCAGCAGTTCCACGAGGACTGCGCGCTCGTCGCGCTGCCGCTGCACGGGAATCGGGGCGGGACGGCGTTCGGCGCGGATGCGTCGGGGGGTCGCTGCAATCGGGGCGACGTCGAGCGTTGCCGCGCGAAATTCCTCGCTGCCTTCGGGCCGATCTTTGCCGGTCTCAGGGGGCGCCGGGTGTTTCAAGGCTGTCGAGGTAGCGTTCGGCGTCCAGTGCCGCCATGCACCCGGTCGCGGCGCTGGTGACGGCCTGCCGGTACACGTGATCCTGCACGTCGCCTGCAGCGAACACGCCCGGGATGCTGGTCGCGGTCGCCTCGCCGTCGCGGCCGCCGCGGGTCACGATATAGCCGTCCTTCATGGCGAGCTGACCGTCGAAGAGGCTGGTGTTCGGGGTATGGCCGATCGCCACGAACACGCCCTGTACGGCGAGCGGCTTGCTTTCCGCGCCCCGGACAGACTTGACGACGATGCCGCTCACGCCGCGCGCATCGCCGGTGACCTCGTCGAGCACGGCATCGAGTTCGAGCGAGATCTTGCCCTGTGCCACCCGCTGCATGAGCTTGTCGACCATGATTTTCTCGGCCCGAAAGCTGTTACGGCGGTGCACCATCGTCACATGGCCGCAGATGTTGCTCAAATAAAGCGCTTCCTCGACCGCCGTGTTGCCGCCTCCTATGACTGCAACATTCTGATTTTTATAAAAAAAACCGTCGCATGTGGCGCATGCGGAGACGCCGCGGCCCATGTAGGCCTGCTCCGAGGGCAGGCCGAGGTATCGAGCCGAGGCACCGGTCGCGATGATCAGCGCGTCGCAGGTGTAGTGGGCGGAGTCGCCTTCGAGCCGGAACGGGCGCTGGTCCAGACGCGCCGTGTGGATGTGGTCGTTGATGATCGTGGTCTCGAAGCGTTCCGCGTGCTTCTGGAAGCGCGTCATGAGGTCCGGGCCGAGCACGCCGTCGGCGTCAGCGGGCCAGTTGTCCACATCGGTCGTGGTCATTAACTGGCCGCCGAGCGCCAGGCCCGCTACGAGGACAGGTTTCAGGTTGGCGCGGGCCGAATAGACGGCGGCCGTATATCCGGCTGGACCGGAGCCTAGGATGAGGAGGCGAGAGTGCCGCTGTTCCATGACAAGAGCCCCTCCCGGAGGCTATACTGAAACGTTAAAGAAAGTTAAGCTTTTCAAATAACTGCAGATGCGGTCGGGCTCGCGACAGGTTCGCGGGCAACACGGCCAGGTCGCGCGATGCGAGCCTGGGGAGCGACAATTTTATTGCACGATCGTTCCGGCGCACTTGGGGCGCGGCGTTCGGGGTTTGCGGGAGAAAGTCTTGGCGAGTTTCAGAGCACTCGTGTTGGCGTCGGCCGTGCTTGCGGGGATGACCGGCATCGCGGCCGCGCAGACCGCACCGTCGTCGGGTGGACAGGCGGACGGACAGCCAGGCGGACAGCAGGCCGTACCGAAGCAGGATGAGGCGCCGCGCTTCGAGATACGAAGCTTCACCTTCTCTGGCGCAACGCTCATCCCTGTCGAGCGCCTGATCGAGGCGACCCGGGTTCACACGGGGCCCAACCGGCAGTTTTCGGACGTCCAGCGCGCGTTGGAGATCGTCGAGCGGCTGTACAGCGAGGGCGGCTACAGTGCGGTGCAGGTCGTACTCCCGGAGCAGGAGCTCGAAAAGGGCGAAATCCGCTTCCAGATCACGGAGGCGAAGATCGGCCGCGTCCTGGTCGAGGGCAATCGATTTTTCGACGAGGCCAATATCCGCGCGAGCGTTCCTGCGCTGGTCCCCGGCAAGTCGCCCAACATCAACGATATCGCGCGTAACCTCCGGATCGCCAACGACAGTCCCGCCAAGCAGACCAACGTGCTGTTGCGCAGCGGCCAGGAGGAGGCCACGGTCGATGCGGTGATCCGCCTCGTGGACGAAAAGCCCGAGCGCTACAGCGTCACACTGGACAACAGCGGCCAGAAGAAGCCGGTCGGCATGCTGCGTCTGGGCATCGGCTACCAGAATTCGAACGTCAACAATTCGGACCACATTCTCACCTTGCAGTATGTCGGGGCGCCGCACGACGAAGTCAAGACGGAGCGCATCAACCCGATCCCGAGCAACGCGGTGTTCGTCCTCGGACTCGGTTACCGGATACCGCTCTACGCGAGCGGCGACACGATCGATCTGACGGCGGGCTATTCGAACGTCAACTCCGGGGTCGTTGCGAATCTCTTCTCGATCACGGGCGCGGGCAGCGTGCTCGGCGCGCGCTATACGCGCAATTTCGACAAGATCGGCGACTACGAGCACCGGATGAGTTTCTCGCTCGATCACCGCGGCTATCACAACAAGGGCGTGCGTTCCACGGCGGCCCCGGTTCAGATCATTCCGGACGTGGCGGTGATGCCGCTGTCGGTGATCTATTCCGGCCAGTACCGGGCCCAGGAGAGCGAGACCGGCGCGAGCTTCGGCGTGTCGCAGAACCTGCGCGGGGGGCCGGACGGCACGAAGGCGGCCTTCTGTGCCTCGCGCGCGAGCGCGGTCGGCGACAGCTTCGATTGCGCCAAGGCCTCCTACCGGATCTGGCGCTGGGGCGTGAATCACACCCGGGCGATTGCCGGAGACTGGCAGTATCGGGTCAGCATGAACGGCCAGATCACGCGCGACATGCTGATCTCGGGCGAACAGTTCGGCGCGGGTGGCGCGGACAGCGTGCGCGGCTTCCTCGAGCGCGAGAACACCAACGACTCCGGCTACCGAGGATCGATGGAACTCTACACCCCCGATTTCGGCGGCAAGGTCGGGCTGGTCGATGGCGCCAGGATGCGGGCGCTCGCCTTCATGGACTGGGCCGGGTTGCGTCGCAATCAGCCGGGCGCGGCCGAAATCCACGTGTCGCACATCGGCAGCATGGGGCTGGGTCTGCGCTTCGCGCGCGGCAACAACCTGACGGTTCGCGTCGACTTTGCGGTGGTGTTCGACGCGGGCGGCGTGCAGGGCCGCGGCGACGGCATGGGCCATGCGAGCGTCTCCTACGTTTTCTAGAACCATTTTTCTTGTTTGCGGTGTGCGTCAAGCAGGCAAGTCAGCGGGCTGTGGCTGTCTGCTGACCGGCGTGAAGAACTTCCTCTTTGTCCGGGGATTCCGTCGTTAGCATGAAGCAGTTTGATGATTTTCAGATCTTCGCCGTATGGGCGGAGTAAGGGGCAGGCAATGCAGTTGATCCGATACCGTCGCATGTACCGCCGTCAACCCGTCGTATACCGGGCTTCTTATCGATGGCTCGCTACACGCCCGCGCAACACGCTTGCCTTCGCGGTCGGCGCGGCGCTTGCCGGACAGACGCTGTCTGCCTTCGGCAACCCCACGGGCGGCACGGTCGTATCGGGCGGCGCGAGCTTCAGCACCTCGGGCAATACGCTGACGGTCACCAACACCCCGGGCGCGATCATCAACTGGCAGCAGTTCTCGATCGGCAAGGACGAGATCACCCGCTTCATCCAGCAAAGCGCGCTGAGCGCGGTGCTGAACCGCGTCACCAGCCAGGATCCGTCGGTCATTCTCGGCCAGCTGCTATCGAATGGCCGCGTGTTCCTGATCAATCCCTCGGGCATCACCTTCGGCGTGGGTTCGGTAATCGACGTGGCAGGCATGACGGCCTCGACGCTGAACATCAGCAATGCGGACTGGCTGAGCGGGCGTCTGCGCTTCGAGGGCAGTGGCATGGAAGGCCGGCTCGTGAATGCCGGCACGATCACCACACCCACGGGCGGCCAGATCTACCTGATTGCGCCGAATGTGGAGAACCAGGCGAGCGGCGTCATCACCAGCCCGAACGGCGAAGTTGTCATCGCCGCCGGGAAATCGGTCGAGCTCGTCAATGCGCGCACGCCGGATCTGCGCGTGGAGTTCACCGCGCCCGACAACCAGGCGGTGAACGCAGGGCGCATCGTCGCGAACTCGGGCAGCGTGGGGATTTTCGGCACGCTGATCAAGAACAGCGGTGTCGTCTCCGCCAGCCAGGCGGTGGTGGGCGAGGGCGGCAAGGTCGTGCTGCGCGCAACCAGGGACATCACGCTCGATGCGGCGGGCCGTGTCGAGGCAAGCGGGTCGGCAGGCGGCACGGTGACCGTGCAGGCGGAAAGCGGCACCCTGCTTGCATCCGGTGTCGTCGAAGCCAAGGGCGAGACGGCGCAGGGCGGCGACATCCTGCTGCTTGGCAACCAGGTCGGCCTGGTCGGCACGATGACCGTCGATGCGTCCGGTGCGACCGAGGGTGGCTCGGTGCTCGTGGGCGGCGATTTCCAGGGGAACAATCCGTCCGTACAGAACGCTTCCGAGACCTATGTCGGTCCGGGCGCGAAGATCATCGCGGATGCCACCGTGCAGGGCGCGGGCGGCAAGGTCGTGGTCTGGGCGAACAAGGCGACGCAGTTCCTCGGCAACATCTTTGCGCGCGGCGGCCGCGAGGGCGGCGACGGCGGCAATGCCGAGGTGTCGGGCAAGGGCTATCTGGATTTCCGCGGCAATGCGGATCTCACCGCGGCGAAGGGCCGACGCGGCACGCTGCTGCTCGACCCTCAGGACATCAACATCGTCAACGGAACCGATGCGGGTTTCAACGCGACCGTCGATGTCACCGAAGCGAACGGCACGCCGTCGCTCTTCACCAGCAACAGCAACGTCAATACCACCGCGACGCTCACCAACGGCACCATCAACCGCCAGCTCGGCAGCGCGGATGTCACCGTGCAGACCGGCGGCACCGGCGCCGGCGCGCTCGGCAACATTTCCTTCCAGACCGGCGCCAACGGCGCCATCGGATTCACCAGCAGCGGCAGCAAGAACCTGAAGTTCGATGCGAACGGCAGCATCGTGTTCGCAGGTGGCAGCAGCACCAGCTTCGATCTCGGGGGCGGCAACCTCACGCTGCAGGCGCAGGGCGGCGGCATCAGCCAGACCGCCGGCTCCGACTTGAAGGTCATGAACCTCACCGCCACCGTGCTGAACGCGGCGGGCGCGGTCGCGCTCACCAACGCGGGCAACGACTTCACCGGCAACGTCACCGTCTCTACGGCGACCGACGTGGGACTGAAGAGCGCGAACCTCCTGAACGTATCGAGTGTCGCGGCCACCGGCAACATCAGCCTCGAAGCCAAGGCCGTCACGATTCAGGGCGATGTCATCACCAGCACGGCCGACAAGACCATCAGCGCCACTGCGAGCAACGGCACGCTGACCATCAAGAATTCCGGCACCGACGTGCAGACGAATGACGGGGATATCACGCTCTCCGGGAATGCGTCGGCGTCTTCTACCGACATCGGCGTCGATATCAACGCGGCAAACATCAGCGCCGGCAGCGGGAACATCAGCATCACCGGCACAGGTGGAGGCAATGTCGCCGGGTTCAACTATGGCGTCTACGTGCGCAATGACGCGAACATCAGCGCCACGGGCACGGGCACGATCACCCTGAACGGGACGGGCGGCAACACGAGCGGTGCGGCCAACTTCGGTGTGTACCTCGCGTCCGGCAATGTATCGGCGGGAGACGGCGGCATCGTCATCGAAGGCACCGGCCGCGGTTCAGGCGGTTCGGAGGCCGGCGTCACCATTGACAGTGCGGCAGTCAAGACGACCGGGGCGGGCAATATCAGCATTACTGGCGTGAGCGACGCGACCGCTGGCAACTCCAACTACGGCGTTCATCTTTCGTCGAGCAGCCCGAACATCAGCGCCGGGGGCTCTGGCGCGATCACGCTGGTCGGCACTGGCGGCAATACCAGCGGCAGCAGCAACCACGGCGTATTCATCACGGGCGGTGGCACGCCAGTCAGCAGCGCGGACGGAAGTATCAATATCAGCGGCACCGCTCGCGGGACCGGAGTCGGCTCGCGTGGCGTACAAATCGAGAATTCCACCGTCAGGACGAGTGTCTCCGGAAATATCACGATCAGCGGGACGAACGAGGCGACGGGGGCGGGCGGCCACAACATCGGCGTCTACCTGAGCAACGGCGCGAACATCAGTGCAGCCGGTGCGGGCACGGTGACGATCAACGGGACCGCGGCGAACACGAGCGGTGGCAATGATGTCGGTGTCCGGATAGGGACTTCGAACGTCAGCTCTGCTTCCGGGGAT
Organism: uncultured Pseudomonadota bacterium; assembly: GCA_903834835.1. GTDB lineage: Bacteria > Pseudomonadota > Gammaproteobacteria > Burkholderiales > SG8-39 > CAILKO01. The sequence continues at coordinate 90,573 of CAILKO010000072.1, forward strand.
ATCTCGATTACCGGACACGGCAACGGCACGGGCAGTAGCAACCGGGGCGTGTTCCTCAGTAACGCGACGGTGAGCACGAGCGTGTCGGGCAACATCACGATCACCGGCGTGAGCGAGGCCACGGGCACAGGCAGCGCCAACGATGGCGTGTATGCA
>CAILKO010000073.1 GCA_903834835.1 uncultured Pseudomonadota bacterium
CGAAGCCGGAATGGATCGATGGCAAAGGTTTTCTGCAGTTAATCGAGCTCGCCGAGTCGGCAGAAGACCGTGAGGAAGAAAAACGCCTGCGCATCGACTATTGGCTGCACTTGAATGACGGGCTCCGAAACGGGCACCTGCGCCTGCGGCCCGTCATTGATGAGGCGTGGAAACCGGCCCTTGACCAAAACCTCGCCCGCCTCGCCCCTTTACTGAATGAAATGATCCCCGAGGAGCGCTTGCGTAAGGGCGAGCTTTTGCGCGAGCGCGGCTTCTGCGACGAGGCCCTCAAAATGTTGACGGGCCTGCCCGCCAAGCTTCAGTGGGCTGCCGATCGCATCGCCACGCATGCAGCGGCTGGCAACGAGGCGCTTTTTGGCCTGGATAAAGGTTCAGGCGGGTGGACGCCGATTCCGCCCGCCCGTGGCAACAACCGCGGCATCGCCGACCTGATCGGCCTGGGGAAACGGCTGGATTAACGGCCGCATTAAGCGCCCCTCGCCCCAACGCCACTCCAACTGCCCCCCCTGCCCTTAAACGCCACAGACCATGCAAACGGCCGACATTTTTTCTCAGCAGCCAGAACCCGCATCCTCCAGGGTGCCGGCAGATGACCTGCCACGCGAGATCCCCCACGTCCGTCAGTGGCTGTGCGTGCCGCCCACCGCTGCCGCAACCCCGGGCATTCCGCAGTTGCAGGATTTTCATGTGCTGCTCGAAACACGGCGCGGGCGGCTGCTGTGGTTTGTGGTCAACCAGCGCGCGCTGCCCGAGCCAGCGTTGTTGTCGGCCATCGCGCGGCGCATGGACAGCTTTAGTGAGACACCGGGCTTTGAAACATTGGCCGGCGAGCTCTACCGCTGTGAAGAGCTGATCATCACGCTGCTCGATGAATTAATCACCAACGAGACCTGCTGGGGCCTGGATCTGTGGTCGCGGCGGGATATCGTCGCCGCGGTGTTTGACCAGCGCTTTAGCGCGTTATCGGCGGGCGAGATCCGCGACACCATCCTGCGCCGCAACAGCGACTGGCTGCGCGGCGCACTGGCGGACTTTCTCGCGGGTCTCGCGCCGGAGGTCACCGCCACCCTCGGCGCGCTGCGGCCGTCGGTCTATAACTATCTGAACACGACCTGCCCGACCCTCCGGCGCAACCGGCTCCAGGCGCTGAACCTGTTTCCGGTTTTTCTGCCGCAATTGTTCAAACCCAGGTTCGCCGGCATCCGCCGTGTGATCGACGACGGCGGGCCGTTGATCGACGCCATCGCCGACCAATACATCGCCGCGCGCCCGGTGATCCGCGCCATCCGTGGCACCGATGTGCTCGCCGCACAGAAGTTGGCTGACCAGCTGCCCGAGCTGCTGCAAGTGCTGCGCGACATCCCGGTCGCCTGGCTGCCGCGCAACGCCACCGAATGGGGGCGCTTTGCCGAGAGCATCGCGCATATCGAGCGGCTCTCGCGCACCTCGGTGCTGACCACCAACAACCGGCTGATTTTTCGCGACTGCGCACGGCGCGGCTACCGCCCCACCGACATTGACTCCGACGAATGGTGGCGTGTCGGGCAGGAGATCGACGAACTCTCACGCGCCATCATCTCGGCCGTCTGCCACCAACTCAATCGCGCCGGCGTGCCGGGCAATCACGAACGCCACGCGCGGCTGCAAATCGACCGCATGCTGCTGGCACTGGGCATCAAGCGCGTCGGCCGCATCGCGCGGCGCTGGGGCCCGGCGCACCGCCGCGCGCAGGCCGCCTACGAAGCGGAACACGCCGTGATGGGCGGCATCCTCTGGCCGCTCTTGAGCGAAACGCCGCTCAACGTGGCGGGCCTCATCGCACAGCAACTGCCCAAC
>CAILKO010000074.1 GCA_903834835.1 uncultured Pseudomonadota bacterium
ACCGGCATCCCGGCATCCGCCTGCTTCAGGAATCCGATGATCTGTTCTTCGCTGTACCTGCTCTTCTTCATGTCCGTCATTCTCCATAGTTCGACGGACTTCTCTACTTTAAGCTGGTACGGCTGGTGGGGGGCAGGTCAAACGCACCGACCGAAAGTCTGTGGGGATCGCTGAAAGTGGCGCGGGTGCATGGCGTGCACTTCCCGACCCGTCGGGCGGCGATGGATGAAGTGGTCGACTGGATCGCGTTCTACAACCACCGTCGCCTGCACTCGACGCTCGCTTACGTCAGTCCCATGCAGTTCGAGAAAAACTGGCTCGCCGATCAGCTAAGACGAGCCGCATAATGCCCTCAGCTATGGAGTCCGTGAAACACAGGCAAGGTCATATCTCGCCTTACCGTTCCAACCGTAAGTCCCTTTGCTACACGAAGGGTGGCTAAGATGGTGGAATCGAATTAGGTGACAATTTGTCAACTAGATTGTCAACCAATTCACGTTGGGCGTCTCTATTCCATCACCAATCGTAGGAAGGAAAGTATGTTGAAACCTTATCAACCTGTGGTCGCGTCCCTCCTCAATCAACTGCGCCCCGCCACTATTCTTGACGCGCCGTCAGGTAGCGGATGGCTGAAGGGCCTTCTCGGTTTTGAAACGAGGATGGATGGTCTCGATTTATTCGCCCCCCTCCCCCCCGCAACATATGGCCTATTTCGTAATGTCGATCTCGACATGGGCATTCCCAACGACTTGGGGCTCTATGAAGCGATCGTGTGTTGCGAGGGTATCGAGCACTTCGGCAATCCTGACCTCTTCTTCAAAACGGCGCACGAGCATTTGGTGCCCAGCGGCCAACTGATAGTCACGACACCAAATGTCTGGTTCCCCGAAGCTCGGCTCCAATTCTTTCTTCGCGGGTTCTTCCCGAGCTTCCCCTGTCTCGTCGGCCGAATCGAGCGCGGTTCCCACATGCACATCATGCCGTGGTCTTTTGCGCACCTGTACCTATTCCTCCGTCTCAACGGGTTCGAGAAAATTACACTGCATGACATTGAGGAACCGAAACCAAAGCGGTTTTACGAGAGGCTTCTTGGTCTACCTCAAGCCCTTTACTGCCGCCACAAGCGAGCCAAGTCACTCACCGAAGAAGAGCGCATCTTTTGGTCATTTGCCGGTTCAGCGCAGTCAATCTATGGTCGCCGCCTTGTCGTCAGCGCACAGACGCCCAACCCGGCAGTCCACACGGACGCTGCGCGATAAAGCCGCGCAGCGCCGGTCGGCTCTACGTTGAGGCTGTAGAAAAACCCTCTCATTGCGTCGTCGATCTCGGAGTTCGAGCGTTATTCAATATGAACGCCCCGAATGGAGATTAAGAGATGGCGCGCTACAAACTTGTCGACCGCAGTCCTCGTTTCCTCCCCATCGTTCTTGAAGCGCAGTTGATCCCCGGTAGCTTCGAGCACGCGCTCGATGTTCTGGTCGACACGGAGATTGATGTTTCTCGACTGGCGAAGCGCTTCTGCAATGACGAGACTGGCGCTCCCGCCTTCGACCCGGCGATGATGCTGAAGATCGTGCTCCTCGCCTACAGCCGCGGCGTCATCTCGAGCAGGCAGATCGAGCGGTTGTGCCGCGAGAATGTTCTGTTCATGGCGATCTCGGGCGACAGCGCGCCGCAGTTCTCGACCATCGCGACCTTCGTGCGCGAACTGGGCGAAGAGGCGTCCGGCATCTTCACGCGCGTGCTGCTTACCTGCGACCGGTTGGGCCTGATCGGCCGACAGATGTTCGCCATCGACGGGGTGAAGCTCCCGAGTGACCCCATCCCCGAATTCTGGACCGTTTAGAAGTAGGATTTCCGGCATGATTTCCGTGTTTAGAGGGAGGCCATGTCGTGAAGAAATCGAGGTTCACGGAGCAGCAGATTGCGTTCGCGCTAAAGCAGCAGGAGGTAGGTACACCGGTTGATGAGATCTGTCGCAAGATGGGCATTTCGGATGCGACGTTCTATAAATGGAAGAAGAAGTACTCGGGCCTGGGCCCTTCGGAGCTCCGTCGCTTAAAGCAGCTTGAAGAAGAGAATGCGAAGTCAAAGCGCTTGGTGGCCGATCTGTCTCTAGACAAAGCCATGTTGCAGGATGTGTTGAAGCGAAAGCCCTGAGCCCCGTGCGTAGACGCGAGCTGGTCGATGAACTGCGCCGGGATTTCGGCGCAAGCATCCGCCAGACCTGCGGGGTGTTGAGCTTGTCGCGTTCGGTATATCACTATCAATCCAGGGCGGCTGATCAGGGGCCGCTCGTGGGCTGCATCAAGGAGCTTGCAAGCACGCGGGTGCGCTACGGCTACAAGCGCATCTATGTGCTGCTCAAGCGAGAGGGCTGGCAGGTGAATCACAAGCGGGTGTACCGGCTTTACCGGCGAGAAGGGTTGTCGCTATTTGAGCGCCGCCCGAAGCGTCATCGTTCAGCTGCACATCGGCCAAAGCCAATGCCTTCGCACGCAATGAATGAATGTTGGAGCATGGACTTCGTTGCCGATCAACTTTTTGACGGCCGGAGGCTCCGGGCGCTTACGTTGGTCGATATATACACGCGAGAGTGTTTGGCTATTGAGGTGGCCACGGGGCTTCGTGGTGTGGACGTGGTGCGAGTTATTGACGCGGTAACGATGCTCCGAGGTGCTCCGCAATCGGTACGAGTAGACAATGGACCGGAGTTCATATCGCGGGTGCTGGACCAATGGGCCTATGCCAATGGCGTCGAGCTTGTGTTCTCCAGGCCGGGCAAGCCGACCGATAACGCCTACATTGAATCGTTCAACGGCAGGCTGCGCCAAGAGTGCCTGAACACGCATTGGTTCATGTCGCTAGAGGATGCGCGCAGCAGGATTGAGGCGTGGCGTCATGCGTATAACGAGACACGTCCCCACAGTGCGCTAGACTGGCAGACACCTGCCGAATTTGCTCGGTGCTGCGGGCTCGAGCCCGCAGCACCGAGCAAAAGAGAGCCGGAAATCTCTACGATAGACCGGTCCTAAAACGGGGATGGGGTCAAGCCTGATGATACGTCGTACGGGCAACGTGTTCTGAATTTTGGGAGCTACGATGGCGATTCGTTCTGATGTTCTCGCAGCCTCATTTCTTGCGGTTTGGCTCCTAGCGGCACCGACATTTCTTTTAGACCGGGCGGAGGCGCGCGCGGTGGCCGATCTAGGCCTAGTTGAGGGCGATCAATACTTTCGACTTGGCGGGATCATTGCGAGTAGAGAGCTTGCGGCCAACACTGGCATCTTTGAAGTCAGCGACGCTACCCTCGGATATTCAACTGCGAATCAAGGATGGTTTTCGGAGTCGTCGTTTGCTCAATTCATAATTCCTTCGCGGGGGACGAGTTATAGCGTAACGGGGCCGGCGCCGATGCTCTCCGAAGAAGAAGTGAATCGGCAGGAAGCCGAGCGTAAGTGGCGTGAGATGTTCCCCAATTCGGTCGATGCAGTGGCCCGGAGGAATCTTGAACGGGGGCAATCCCAAGTGCCCCACATCAGTAACACAGTCCGGTGGGAAGTTACCCGACCGCAAGTCGATCCCCGCAGACCGAGCTACATGAGAATCTGTACTCATCGACTCAACGAGGCTGGCGAGTCCACGACAGTTTGCAATGGAAACGCGCCTTGAGACGGGCGAGTACATTCGCGCGCTAGGTTCCTTCCGCCAGAAGGAAGAAATGCGGTTGGTATAGGCTCTGGTATAGGTTTTGGGTTGACGGCTTGCGCTACAGAGGCAAACAACACAGTTGCATCATGGGGGTATGGGAGGGCGCCGTGCCGCCCGGGGAATCCGCTTTCATGCGCGAGGATTGTAAGCGTCCATCGGGATGCATCCGGTGGCTTGCAAAGCCATCGGTGCCGCGGCCCGCGCGCCATGCGAAACGTGGTCTCCGCCCGGGGAGGCAGGCCGCAGATTCTCGCTAAAATCCGGCGCCTGGCGGTTCCATATCAACGATCGGCCGGGGACGGGGCCACAGGCCCGGAGTCCGCGGTACCCAGGGGAGGACGGCATGCGTCTCAAGGACAGGGTGGCAATTGTTACGGGCGGCGGCATCAGCATCGGTCGCGCCTATTCGCTGGGTCTCGCGCGCGAGGGTGCGAAGGTCGTGATCGCCGATATCGACGCCGAGGGCGCCGCGAAGACGGCGGCCGAGATCAAGGCCGCCGGTGGTGAGGCGATCGCGGTGAAGACGGATGTGGCGAACAAGGCGAGCGTCGACGCGATGGCCAAGGCGACAGTGGATGCCTACGGTCGCATCGACGTCCTTGTGAACAATGCGGCGCTTTTCGCGAAGCTGCCGCTGCATACGCTCGACGAGACCGACGTCGAGGAATGGGACCGCGTGATGGCGGTGAACCTGCGCGGGCCGTTCCTGTGCGTGAAGGCGGTGGTGCCCGAGATGCGCAAGCGCAAGTGGGGTCGCATTATCAACATCTCCTCCAGCTCGATCATCTGCGGCAACGCGAAGCGCATTCACTACGTGACATCCAAGATGGGCATCATCGGGTTCACGCGCTCGCTCGCGGCGGCAGTGGGCGACGACAACATCTGCGTGAACTCGATCATGCCCGGCGCGACGATGGACGACAGCACGATCGAGGCCTACGGCAAGGAGTGGTACCAGGGACCGCTCACCCGCCCGATCAAGCGCATCCAGGTGCCGGAGGACCTGGTCGGCACGGTGCTTTTCCTCTCCTCGGACGACAGCTCCTTCATCACCGGCCAGGCGATCTGCGTGGACGGCGGCGAATTCAAGTATTGAGATCCCGACCCGGGGCGGGAATCGGGCAGGGGAGTATCATCGCCGGATGACCTTACGGTCGGACGGATCGGCAGCTTGGGGAAACAGGACAGGAGACGAGAAATGCTGAGAGCAGAAGAGAATCAGGAACTTACCCGCGTCGGTCCGGGTACCCCGGGCGGCGAGATGCTGCGCCGCTACTGGTACCCGATCGCGCCCTCTTCCGAGATGAAGCAGAAGTGGTCCAAGCGCGTCCGGCTGCTGGGCGAGGATCTCGTCCTGTACCGCGATCGCAAGGGACGGCTCGGCCTGCTCGAGGAACGCTGCGCGCACCGCCGCGCGTCGCTGCACGACGGCATACCGACCGAAGACGGCTTGCGCTGCCCCTACCACGGCTGGCTGTTCGATTCGACCGGACAGTGCATCGACCAGCCGAACGAGCCCGAGAGCAGCAAGTTCAAGGAGCGCGTCAAGATCAAGGCCTACCAGGTCGAGGAACTTGGCGGCTTCATCTTCGCCTACATGGGGCCGCTGCCCGCACCGCTGCTGCCGCGTTACGACGGTTTCGTGGTCGATAACGCCATCCGCATGATCGGCTGGGCGCTGGTGCCATCGAACTGGCTGCAGATTATGGAGAACTCGGCCGATCCCGTGCATACGGAATGGCTGCACGGCCATCTGCAGGAGTGGGTGGAGGAAAAGGCCGGCGCCAAGAACAAGTACGCATTCAGCCGCAAGCACCTGAAGATCCGTTTCCCCGAATTCGAGTACGGCATGATGAAGCAACGCCTGCTGGCCGGCCACGGCGAGGACAGCGACGACTGGACCATCGGCCATCCCATCGTGTTTCCGAACATGCTCGCGGTCGGCAACGGCGATGAGAAGTCCTGGCGCGCCTACGCATTCCAGATCCGCGTGCCGATCGACGACACGCACACGATGCACTACTGGCACACCTCCTATGTCGCGCCTCCGGGCCTCGAGGTGCCGCAGCATCTGCTGGACAATGTCGCCTGGTACGAAGTCGTCTACAAGAATGCGGACGGCGAATTCGCGCTCGATTGCATCGACGCGCAGGACATCTATGCCTGGGTCACCCAGGGTCCGATCGCCGACCGGAGCCAGGAGCGGCTGGGCACGACCGACCAGGGCATCATCACGTACCGCAACATGGTCCGGCGCGAAATCGACAAGGTTGCGCGTGGCGAGGATCCGATGAACGTGTTCCGCGATCCGGCGAAGAACGTCGTCCACAATCTGCCGCTCGAGCGCAACAAGCACCATTATTCCGACGGCTTGGCGAGCCTCGTGCGGCGCACGCATGCGCGCTTCTCGCCGATCGCGGACGAGGTCTGCAAGGTGTTCGCATCGGTCGACAAGGGGCAGGGCGCCAAGGCCAAGGAACACGCCTAGGCGTACCGACGAGGCGCGCGGCTGACTCCGCCATGAAGCTGAGCAGCTGGGCGCTTTTTCCTATCGCCCTGCCTTACCGTCGCAAGGTCGTCTGGGCGAATGCCTCGGAGACCGCTTCGCCGCTGCTCCTCCTGAAGCTCGTCGCGGAGGACGGCAGCGTCGGCGCGGCAGAGGTGGCGGTGAAGCCGGGCTGGTTCGGTACCACCTTCCGTTCGATCAGTGTTGCGCTGGAGGAGATGTTTCTTCCGCTCTGTGCCGGGCTGGATGTGCGCGACCCCGGTGCGTTCGTGCAGGCGGCGGCGAAGATTCCAGAGCACACCGCTGCCAAAGGTCTGGTCGACAACGCACTCTGGGATCTGCGCTCGGCGATCACGCGTCGCTCATTGCGCAGCGAATGGGGCGGTGCCGGGCGCGTTGCGGTCTCCTGGCTGCTCACGCGGCAGGCACCAGAGCTCATGGCGAGGGAGGCTGCGGAGGCCATCGGCCAGCACGGGTTCCGGGAGGTCAAGCTGAAGGGCGGGCAGGGCCTGGATATCGATGTCCGCGCGATACGCGCGCTGCGTGCAGCCGTCGGATCCGATATCAGGATACTGGTGGACTCGAACGCGCACTACGGCGCAGCCGAAATGCCCGAGTACCTTGCCGCGCTGGCCGACGAGGGCGTGCTCGCGGCAGAGGACCCCTGCGCCATGCAGCCCGATGCCGCCTTCGAACGCCTGCAGGCTTCCGTGTCGATTCCGATTCTTGTCGATGCGCCGGCCTGGTCGTTGCGCGATACGGCGCTCTTCTGCGAACGGGGGGCGCGCGCGCTAGCACTGAAGCCCGGGCGTTCCGGCCTGAGTCTTGCCCGCGCGCAGGTTGCACTTGCCGCGCGCACTGGCTGCAGGGTGCACGTGGGCTTCGGCGGCGAGAGCGCGCTCGGCACGATCGGTGCGCTGCAGCTCGCGGGAAGTCTCACGGAGCGCGATTCGTGGCTTGCGGCCGAGGTCAGCTATTTCGTGATGCTCGCCGAACAGGTCATCGATGTGGATCTGAAGATTTCCGCCGGGAGCATTGCGATACCGGAGCTCGCCGGCGTCGGGGAACGGGTCGATTGGGAGCGGGTCCGCCGCCTGTCAGCACTGCAGTGAATGAGGCTGGGCGGGCCGGAATGGACAGCGCCGGTCGGGCAACCTATATTCGCGCATCCCAGCAGGTTTTCATTCAATCGAGAAAGAGGAGAGGTTCATGGCGGGTAATCGTCGCAAGCGTTCGGTGGAAGTCGCAGGTGTCGCGCATTCGGCGCCGATTCCGATGGGAGCTGTGGTCGGGAACATGCTGTTCTCGTCCGCAATCATGGGGTCGGACCCCGCCACGGGCAAACCGGCCGCTGAGCCGGCGGCTCAGGCGAAGTTCGCTTTCGAGAACCTGCAGAGTCTGGTCCGTAATGCCGGCTTCTCGCTTGACGACATCGGCAAGCTGACCGTCTTCATCACCGATAACTCGATGCGCCAGCATGTGAATGACAACTGGCTGAAACTCTTCCCTGACGAACATGATCGTCCCGCGCGTCACATCATCGTCCAGCCGCTGCCGGGCGGGATGCTGGTGCAGATCGAACTCGTCGCGGTCAAGGCGGCCTAGTGCGCCGCGGTGCCGGGACCGCTCAGCGGACCGGCACCTGACGGACCAGCGCTTGCTCGGTCCCGCTGCGCGCGGATCGCAGCGATGCTTCGCAGACTTCCAGATTGGCGAGGCCCCATCGCCCGTCGTGCAGCGGCCGGGTGTCGCTGTCTATCGCCTGCGCCATTTCCGCCAATACCGCATCGTATACGTTGCGCTCGGGCGGAAACGGGATGTGCTCCCTGCCGCGGGCGGTGTAGAGGAAAAGGCCGTCCGGCGCCTGGCGCAGGTCGCCCGCTTCGCAGCTCACAAGTGTGAGTCCGAAAAACGGGTGATGGGGCGGAATGCCGCGTGCCTGGCCGGCCGCTCGCACGCGCTTCAGGCCGTCTTCGCTGCCGCCGCTGCGCGCCAGATAGGCTCGTCGCGCGGCGCCCAATCCTTCGACGGGGTCCTCGAATCCGCGCTCGCCCACGCCGAAGCACAGTTCGGAGGTCATGAAGCAACCGTAACCGTTGTAGACCGCCGTCGCCGCGGCGCCGTCCTCGAAGCTCAGGAAGACCGAATGCGCGCCGACTGCAGCGCGCGAGGCATCCATGTCGAACAGGCTCGCGCGCACGTTCTTCAGCATGCCGCCTCCGAGCAGCCGGATGACATCGAACTGGTGAGCGCCCTGGCGGAAGATCACGCCGCCACCCTGGTCAGGATCAAGTTCGTCAGGCCGGCGCGGCCGGTAGATCCAGTCGGTGTAGACCGTGCTCTGGATCATGCGGGGCCGGCCGAGCGTTCCCGCCGCGATGATTTCGCGCATGCGACGGATCGCGATGTCGAAGCTGCGCGAATGGCCCACGATGAGGAAGATGCCCGCGCGTTCCGCCGCTTCGATCATGGCGAGTGCAGCGGATGCTGTTTCGGCCATCGGCTTCTCCACGATTACATGCTTGCCCGCGGCTGCGGCGGCGCGCACATGGGTCGCGTGAAGCAGGGTGGGCGTCGCGATGTAGACCACGTCTACATCGGGTGCGGCAAGCATCGCGTCGAGATCGACAGAGGCGCGGGCACCGGTCATGTCCGCGACCGAGGCGAGCGTGTCGCGATCGATATCGGTGATCGCGGAAAGTTTCCAGCGCGGATGGTCCTGCAGCGACGGCAGCATCATCCGCGCCGCGGAGCCGAGCCCTGCGACGGCGATACCGATCGGACGCTTGGCGTTCATGTCTTTCAGTTCTCCCTCTGAAACCGGCCTGTGTCGTACGAGTGGTGCGGATGGACGAGACCGGTCCCGCGCCTTGCGGAATCCGCAACCCCACTCTATCCTAGCAGCCCACTCAGACGGGGGCGGAGTCGAATGATGTCACGAAGGATCGAGGAACAGATTCGCGAGCGAGCGCCGCGTTGCAGTGCTGCCCCGCGAGGTGAGGCATGACTGCCGCAGAAGAGCGCGATCAGGCGGAAACCATCGCGACAGCCTGCAGGCTGCTTGCCTACCTGGGTCTGGTGAGGGAGACGACCGGCCACGTGAGCGCGCGGGTCGACGGCGAGCATATGCTGATCCGCTGCCGCGGCAGCCAGGAGTCCGGCCTCGTATTCACTGAAGCCGAATGCGTGCGCAAAGTGCCGTTCGTGGGCGCCGGCATGGCGAAGGGCGAATCCGAGTATGAAACGCCGTCCGAGCTGCCGATCCATGGCGAGATGTACATCCTCAGGCCCGAGGTGAACGCCGTGGTGCACGCGCACCCGCGAGCGTCGCTGGTGTGCACGCTGGCCGGCCTGCCGCTGAAGCCGATTTTCGGCAGCTACGATATTCACGCGATGGCCCTTGCGGACGAAGGCGTTCCGGTATTTCCTCGCTCTGTGCTGATACGCGAGCGCTATCTGGGCCAGCAGCTTGCCGCGGCCATGGGAACGAAGCACGTGTGCATCATGCGCGGGCATGGCATCACGACGGTCGGGCGCTCGGTTCAGGAAGCGACGATCCGGGCGATCCATCTCGAAACGCTGGCGAGCGTCACGCTCGATGTCGCCAGGGCGGGTGGAAAAATCGAGTCGATCAGCGAAGAGGATCTCGAGTACTTCCGCCGTCTGCGCGCGACCCAGGACAAGAAGCATCAGGCGCATGGACAGGACATTCTGACCTGGACCTGGCGGCACTACGTGAAGCTGCTGGAGGCGCACGAAGCCGGGCGCCGATAGCCGGCTCGCGCTCCGCCGGCGGCGGCGGGCGCGGCCGCGTCTTAATGGTTGCGGATCAGTGCGTCGAGTATCCGGATGCCGGAGCCGGCCGGATACACGCGCACCGGGTTCAGGTCTATTTCAGCAATCCGGTCTTCGTGCTGCGCGGCGAGTTCCGATACCGCCGCCACGGCACGCGCGAGCGCTTCGACGTCCGCCGGCGCGGCGCCGCGTACGCCCGCGAGCAGCGGCTTGCAGCGCAGTTCGTCGATCATTTCCCTTGCCACTTCGACGCTCACCGGCGCTTTGCGCAGGCTGACATCGCGGAACACTTCGACGTAGATCCCGCCGAGCCCGACCATGACGATCGGGCCGAACTGCGGATCGCAGGTACTGCCGACGATCATTTCGATGCCTTCGGGCGCCATCTCCTGCACAAGCACCCCGGCGATATCGGCATCGGGCCGGTAGGCGCGTGCCGCGCGGAGCACCTCCGTACAGGCGGTTTCGGCTTCGGCAGCACTGCCCACGCCGAGGCGTATCGCGCCGGCCTCCGTTTTGTGCGGGATGTCGGCTGATTCGACTTTCATCGCGACCGGGAAGCCGATTTCTGCAGCGATACGCGCTGCTTCGGACGGGCTGGTCGCGAGGGCTTCGCGCGTCGTCGCCAGGCCGAGGGCCGTGAACACGCGCTTGGCTTCACGCTCGGTCAGTATTCGTCCAGCGGCACCCAGAGTATCCGGGATGGAAGCCGGAAGGATGCCACGTGCCTCGCCCCCTGTCTGCTGACGGGCGCGCCGGCTGAAATCGAGCAGGTTACGGATCGCCTGGAAGCCCTGATCGATATCCTGAAGGAAGGCGATGTCGCCGCCCTCCTTGAAGAGTTTTCCTTCGGTATCGATGCTTTCCGAGATGGTCGAGACCGAGGCAAAGGCCTTGCCGCTGCGCGCAGCGACCGGTGCCATCTGCGCGACCAGGCGTTGCAGCAGACTGCTGCCGCTGCGCTTGCCGATGATCGCGTATACGCCGTAGCGATCGTCGTTCACAAGTATGTCGAGACACTTGGTCATGAATTCGGGATCGAGAAAGGCCTGGAATCCGACCCCGGCATCGAAAGGATTCGAGACATGCTCGACGCCGGGCATCAGTTTCAGAACTTCAGCCTCGATCGCCGGACTGGGGTCCGGCACCGCGAGACCCTTGCCTGCAGCGACGTCCGCGCTTAGCACGGTCGCGCCGCCCGAAATCAGGAGGCAGCACACGCCCTCCTGTGTCGGGAAGCGGCCCTTCAGCAACAGCGAACTCGTTTCGACGACTTCGTCGATGCTGCTGGCCGCGATGACGCCGAACTGCCGGAACACGGCCGCCTGGGTTTCGTAGGAACCGGCCACCGAGCCGGTGTGGCTGGCTACGGCAGCACTGCCCTTGTCAGAGCGTCCGGTCTTCAGTGCGATGATCGGCTTGCCGAGTTCGAGTGCGCGTCTTGCAAGCGCGAGGAAGCGACGGCCGTCCTTGAATCCTTCGATGGTGGTCGCGATAACGCCGGTTTCCGGGTCATCGAGCAGGTATTCGATGTAATCGCAAAGGTTGATCACCGCTTCGTTGCCGCTCGACACCAGCCTGCTGAAGCCGAGGCCACGCGCGTGGCCGTGTTCGATGATCGCGTTCAGCAGGCCGCCGCTCTGGGCGACCACGGCCAGCCGGCCTGCGCGCATGCCCTGCGGAAGCGGACCGTACATGGTCGCCACCTGCCCGTGCATGCTGACGTTGCCCTCGCAGTTCGGGCCGCAGATGCGCATTTCATTGCGCGTTGCGAAGTCGACCAGCTTTTCCTGCAGCGCGAGGTCCTCGGGATTGCCGGATTCGGCGAATCCGGCGGCGGGCAGCACGACGGAGCGCACGTTGATCTTGAGGCAGTCTTCGAGCACCTGGAAGACCATCTTCTTGGACACGCCGAGCACGACGCAGTCGACCGGCCCGGGAATATCCGCGAGACTGGCGAAGCAGGGATGGCCGAGCACCTCCCTGTATTTCGGATTCACGGTGTAGAGCGTGCCGGGGAAGCCGAGCTGCTTGAGGTTGCCGACGATTTCTCGTGTGATCATCGCCTCCGGACTCGCGCCTACGAGGGCGAGTCGTCGGGGGGCGAGCATGCTGTCAAGCGATACTCGCCAGCGCGGTGTGGTGGACGGCTCAGGCTGAATGGCGGCAGTCATGATCCCCTGCAGTTCTGCTTTCCGGGCATTGGATTGGGACGGGTCGGGCCCTGCGGGCCGATGCGTGCACGCGATCAGGGCGGGCGCCTCCTTGCGCCGGCGCCGTGCGAACGCGGGTGAGAAACGATAGCGATGCGGGAAGCGTTAGGCAAGCGCGCGGCGCGTTGGGATTTTGCATAGCGGTACACGTAGTTTCGCCTGTCGGTGCAGGTGCGGGGACTTGCGTGAGCCGTCTCGCGCCGCCTGCGCCTAGAATCAGGCGATCTTCAGAGGAGGCGCCCATGCCTGTCATCGACGCAGACACCCACATCGACGAAACCGACGCGACCTGGGAATACATCCTGGATGCGGCGCTCAAGCCGACCACGGTCGGACCGAAGAATCCGGACCCGAGCCGGCCGCTTACCCGCTACTGGGAAATTGGCGGCAAGCGCCAGCTTCGCTTTATCCGCGACGACGTGAAGACCGGTACCAGGGTCGAGCAGCGCGAACTGCTTGATGTGCCCTCGCGCCTGCGCCACATGGACGAACTGGGAGTCGAGGTGCAGGTCATCTATCCGACCATGTTCCTCGCTGCGTTCACCGAAAATCCGGAGCTCGACTACGCGCTGCGCCGCAGCTACAACCGCTGGCTGGCGGAGCGTTGCGAGCAGTCCAAAGGCCGCCTGCGCTGGGTCTGCCTGCCGCCGTTTCTGACGCCGGACAAGATCGAGGAAGAGTTGCGCTTCGCGAAGGATCACGGTGCCTGCGGCGTGCTGAAGAAGGGCGACCGCGAGGCCGACAAGTGGGTGGCCGATCCGTATTTCCATCCGACCTACGAACTGGCAGAAAAGCTCGACATGCCGATCTGCTTTCACCAGGGTTCGGGCGTTCCTGACTTTTCGCCGGTGAAGGAATTCACCTACGGCCAGTTCTATCGCATCACGCTGCCGGTGGTTCACGCCTTCCACACGCTGATCCTGCACGGCATCCCGGAGAAGTTCCCGAAACTGCGCTTCGGGTTCATCGAAGCCGCGGCGACCTGGGTCCCCTATGCGCTCTACGAACTCCGTCGGCGTCTGGCGAAGAACCAGCCGGGGATCAGCGTGCTCGACAACCTGAACCAGTTCAGCATGCGGGACGATACGCTGAAGGCGAACCGCTTCTACGTGAGCGTGCAGGTGGACGAAGATCTTCCCTATCTCATGAAGCAGACGGGCGAGGACAATCTCGTTGTCGGCTCCGACTACAGCCATGCCGACTGGTTCCGCGAACTCGGCTACCGGCAGCGGCTGCAGGAGCGCGTGGCGGGCGGCGACATTACCGACCAGGCCGTGACCAAGATGACTTTCGATAACGTGAAGGCGCTCTACGGGCTTTGATGGCCGTGTTCTGTTGCGCAGCTCGTCCCTGATCTGCGTGGGGAAATAACGACTACCCGGCGATCGTGTTTCGCATAGCAAGACGCTGGGCCTGACCACAGGCCTGTTTCGCAGGACCCATCGTCCGGGCCGCGACGAATCGGTAGGATCAGATCAGCCCGGGAGTCATGCTGTTGCACTCCTCCGCTTCCGGGCATTTGGCCCCCGTGCGCTGGCGCATGCGGGGCCTTTATTTTTGGGTCGGATTCAGGTCGCGTCCGTGCAGCGCCTGCAGCAGCTGGGAATACAGTTTTGGCGTGGCAGCGGTGATGTCGCCGCTTTCCAGAAAGCCGGGCTCGCCCGCGAAGTCGCCGACCAGTCCGCCCGCCTCGCTCACGAGCAGCGCGCCGGCGGCCATGTCCCAGGGGGCAAGACCCATTTCCCAGAATGCGTCCATGCGTCCGGCCGCGACATAGGCGAGATCGAGCGCCGCGGCGCCGGCACGCCGCACGCCGGCCGTGCGCAGGATCACGCGGCGCATCTGAGCGATGTAATCGTCCAGCCGGGCAAGTTCCCGATACGGGAATCCGGTGCCGACAAGAGCGTCCTTCAGGTTCACGCAGCGGCTGACGCGGAGGCGGCGCTCGTTCAGAAAGGCGCCGCGCCCCTTGGATGCGGTGAAGAGTTCGTTGCGGCCCGGGTCGTAGACCACGGCATGGGCCAGTGCGCCACGGTGCTCGATCCCGATCGACACACAGTACTGCGGGAAGCCATGGATGAAGTTCGTCGTCCCGTCCAGCGGATCGATGATCCAGCGGTATTCGCTTTGCTTCACCGATGCGCTCTCGCCCGACTCTTCGGCCAGGATCGCGTGGTCGGGATAGGCACGGTGGACGATATCGATGATCGCCTCTTCGGCGGCGCGATCGACCTGGGTGACGAAGTCGTTCGCGCGCTTGCTGTGGACTTCGAGCGCCGGGCCCTCGAGCGAAGCGCGGTTGATGATGGAGCCGGCACGCCGGGCGGCCTTGATGGCGACGTTCAGTAGTGGATGCATGGGGGCGCGAATTCTACCCCGCGATGCCCGGCCAGCCCCTAAACTTCCTCACCCGAATTGCGCAACCGCACGATGGCGCTTCCGCTGCGCCCGCGGCAGGCCACCACAGGCCCCGATGCGAGACATGCTTCAATCCACATTCTTAATGGTCCACCGATGAGCCCGACCGATCCCATGCAGGATTCGGACGGCCTGGATGCAGGCGGAGGCCAGCAGGCCGTGGACCGGATTCGCATTGTGCTGTGCAGGCCGAACCATCCGGGCAACATCGGTTCGGCCGCCCGGGCAATGAAGAACATGGGGCTCGCCGAACTGCGGCTCGTTGCACCGTTGCGTTATCCGGCCCCGGAGGCGCGCTGGATGGCGGTGGGCGCGGACGATGTGCTGGATGCAGCGCAGATCCACGAACGACTCGATGAAGCGCTGGAGGGCTGCGTGCATGCCTTTGCGCTGAGCGCGCGGCCCCGCGAGTGGTCGCCCGAAGTGCTGAACGCGCGGGAGGCAGCGGGTCTGGCGCTGCGCCGGAGCGGCGAGGGGACTGTGGCCTTCGTTTTCGGCAACGAGGTGGCCGGACTGACCAACGAGGAGATGTTCGCCTGCCAGACCCTGGTGCATATCCCCGCGAACCCGGCCTACACGTCGTTGAATCTCGCGCAGGCCGTGCAGGTCGTGGCCTATGAGCTGCGCATGGCGGCCGATGCCAGCGTTCCCGCTGCGCGGCACGAGCGGGCGGCGACCCACCAGGACCGCGAAGGCCTGTACCGGCACCTCGAGGAGGCAGGCGTTGCGAGCGGTTTTTTCGATCCGGCGGATCCGAAGCGCTTGCCGGATCGCTGGCGCAGGCTGTTCGGCCGCATCGAACTGGAGCGCGAGGAAGTGAACATCCTGCGCGGTCTGCTCAGGGCACTCATGAAAAGGCGATGACTGGCTCGCGTGAGCGTGTTCGGGTCCTTGAATCGGGCACAGGCAGACCTCAAATAGTTGACTGTAACAGTCAGGAAATGGAAACTTGGCCGGGTACCCGCGGGCGCTTGCCGTGCGGGACGGCAGACCTGAGCCGGGCGCGGTCCGGCGCGGCAGGTCGGCGAGCAAGAGGTGGTGAAGATGATGTTCAAGAATCTGCGTGAAGATCTCGCGAGCGTGTTCGAACGCGATCCGGCAGCACGGTCGACGCTTGAGGTCGTGACCTGCTATCCGGGTTTCCACGCGCTGGTGATCCACAAGCTCGCGCGCTGGTTCTGGGCCCGTGGCCTGCGCTGGCTCGGGCGTTTCACCTCGCACCTGGGGCGTTTCCTCACGGGGATAGAAATTCATCCGGGCGCGACCATCGGGCGGCGTGTGTTCATCGATCACGGCATGGGCGTCGTCATAGGCGAGACGGCCGAGATCGGCGACGACAGCACGCTCTACCACGGCGTCACGCTGGGCGGAACCAGCTGGAACAAGGGCAAGCGCCATCCGACGCTCGGCAAGGGTGTGGTGGTCGGCGCGGGCGCAAAAATACTCGGGCCGATCACGATCGGCGATGGCGCGCGCGTCGGCTCGAATGCGGTAGTGGTGCGCGATGTGCCGCCTGGCGCGACGGTGGTCGGCGTGCCGGGGCGTGTGCTCGACAGTGCCGCCGATCAGAATGCCGAGCGTTTCGCCGCCTATGCGGTGGTGCAGAGCCAGGATGATCCTTATGCGAAAGCGATCCAGGAACTGGTCGAGCATTCGCAGGAACTCGAATCCGTGGTCCGGGACCTGAGCGCGAAGCTTGCCCTGCTGAAGGACGAACGGGAACGTGATGCGGCAAGACCGGAGATCCGGGTGGTGAGATAGTCCAAGTTATTGAATATATGCACCTAATAATCTTGATGGATTTAGTCGGGTAAGGTATACTTGAGTTATTCAATCAGGTATTGCCGAGGATGCCATGAGACTGACGACGAAGGGACGCTTTGCAGTGACCGCCATGATGGATCTGGCGATGCGCCAGACGCGTGGTCCGGTGACGCTCGCCGCGATCAGCGAGCGTCAACACATCTCGCTCTCGTACCTTGAGCAGTTGTTCGGCAAGCTGCGGCGTGCCGGGCTGGTGACCAGTGTGCGCGGTCCCGGCGGCGGCTATAACCTCGGCACACCGTCTACCAACATCACGGTTGCGGACATCATCGCCGCTGTCGACGAGCCGCTGGATGCGACGCAGTGCGCGGGCAAGGAGAACTGCCTGGATGACCGGCGCTGCATGACCCATGATCTGTGGGCATCGCTGAATGCGAAGATGTACGAATATCTTGCCGCGATCTCGCTCGCGGACCTCGTGGAGCACCAGAACGGCAAGCCCGTCGCGGTGCTCCGCGACTGGCGCTCCGGAGACAAGGACAAGATCCCCTCCGTAATCGCTGTCTGAAGAAACAGTCGTCTCGACCATGAACCACCCTGGAATGAAATTCCCGATCTATCTCGATTACTCCGCGACGACGCCTGTCGATCCGCGCGTCGCGGAAAAGATGATTCCCTATCTGACCGAACACTACGGCAACCCGGCAAGCCGCTCGCACGCGCTCGGCTGGAAGGCGGAGGAGGCGGTGGACGAGGCGCGCGGCAATGTGGCCGCGCTCGTGAACTGCGATCCGCGCGAACTCGTGTGGACGTCCGGCGCCACGGAGTCGATCAATCTCGCGCTGAAGGGCGCGGCCGAGTTCTACAAATCCAAGGGCCGCCACCTGATCACCGTGCAGACCGAGCACAAGGCCACGCTCGATACCTGCCGTGAACTCGAGCGGCGCGGCTTCGAAGTCACCTATCTGGCGGTGGGCGAGGACGGCATGCTCGACCTGGCGGCCTTCGAGGCAGCCTTCCGTCCGGACACCATCCTTGCATCGGTGATGTCGGTCAACAACGAGATCGGCGTGGTGCAGGACATCGCGGCGATCGGCGAGATGTGCCGCAAGCGCGGTGTGCTGTTCCATGTGGATTCCGCGCAGGCAACCGGAAAGATCGGGATCGACCTCGGTGCGCTGAAGGTGGACATGATGTCGTTTTCCGCGCACAAGACCTACGGCCCCAAGGGTGTGGGCGCGCTCTATGTGCGGCGCAAGCCCCGTGTGCGCCTGGAAGCGCAGATCCACGGCGGCGGGCATGAGCGCGGGTTTCGCTCCGGCACGCTGGCGACCCACCAGATCGTGGGGATGGGCGAGGCTTTTCGCATCGCCAGGCTGGAGATGGCCTCCGAATGCGAACGCATCGGCCGGTTGCGCGACAGCTTGCTCTCCGGGGTGCGCGAGATCGAGGAGATCTACGTGAACGGCGATCTCAAGCGCCGCGTGCCGCACAATCTGAACGTGAGCTTCAACTTTGTCGAAGGCGAATCGCTGATCATGGCGGTGAAGGACATCGCGGTGTCCTCGGGCTCGGCCTGCACTTCGGCATCGCTCGAACCGTCCTATGTGCTGCGCGCGCTGGGGCGTTCGGACGAGCTCGCGCATTCCTCGATCCGCTTCACGCTCGGGCGCTACACCACGGAAGAAGAGATCGCGTACACGGTTGGCTACCTCAAGTCGAAGGTGGCGAAGCTGCGCGAGATGTCGCCCCTGTGGGAAATGCACAAGGACGGCGTGGATCTGAACACGGTGCAGTGGGCGGCGCACTGAAGCGCCACGCTGTCCGGACGGCCGGGGCCGGACAGATTCCGGGATCAGGCGTGTAATTCAGGCGTGCAATGCAGGCGCGTTAACAGCAGGAGTAACACCATGGCTTACAGCGAAAAAGTTGTTGATCATTACGAAAATCCGCGCAATGTCGGGTCCTTCGACAAGAACGATGACGACGTAGGCACCGGCATGGTCGGTGCGCCGGCCTGCGGCGACGTAATGAAACTGCAGATCCGCGTCGGCAAGGACGGCACGATCGAGGACGCGCGCTTCAAGACCTACGGCTGCGGCTCGGCGATCGCATCGAGTTCGCTCGTGACCGAATGGGTCAAGGGCAAGACGCTCGAGCAGGCCGCGGAAATACGCAATACCCAGATTGCGGAGGAGCTGTGTCTGCCTCCGGTCAAGATCCACTGCTCGATCCTCGCCGAGGACGCGATCAAGGCTGCGGTGGCCGACTACCGCAAGAAGCACGGCGATGAGCTCGATGCGGGCGCGGCAACGCGCAAGGCCGCAGCGTGAGCGGGGAGAGCGTCATGTCGATCACACTCACGCAGGCGGCAGCCAACCACGTGCAGAGTTACATCAGCAAGCGCGGCAAGGGCATCGGCCTGCGCCTCGGCGTCCGGACCACAGGCTGTTCGGGTCTTGCCTACAAGCTGGAGTTCGCTGATGCTGCACATCCCGAGGATCTCGAATTCGAGACCAATGGCGTCCGGGTTCTCGTGGATCCGAAGAGCCTGCCCTATCTGAACGGGACGGAGCTGGATTACGCGCGCGAGGGATTGAACGAGGGCTTCAAGTTCAGGAATCCGAACGTGAAGGATGAATGCGGCTGCGGGGAGTCGTTCAACGTCTGACCTGCAGTTGCGAGCCATGCACGATCCCCGCGCGGTTGGTCGACCGGCGAGATACGCCGGCGAGGGCCCGTGGTGGATCTGTGCAGCGAAAGCCCAGTCATTTGGAAAATCACTTCGAGCTCTTCGGCCTGGCCCCGCGTTACGCGCTGGATGAGGCGACACTGGATCGCGCCTGGCGCGAGATCCAGTCGCAGGTGCATCCGGATCGTCACGTTGGCGCAAGCGATGCGGAGCGGCGCGCTTCGATGCAGCGCACGACCCAGGTGAACGAGGCCTACCGCGTGCTGAAGGATCCGCTCGAGCGCGCTGCCTATCTGCTGGCGCTGCGCGGCATCGACCCGAAGTTCGAAACCGATACCGGCATGCCGCGCGAGTTCCTGATGCGGCAGATGGATTTCCGCGAGGCGCTGGACGACGCGTCGAAGGCCGCTGACGAGGCGGCGCTCGAGCGCCTGCACGTACGGCTGGATGTCGAGACGCTCGCCGTCCGGAACTCGCTCGCCACGCTGATTGATGGCGAGTCGGAACCGGGCGCAGCGGTCTCGGCGGTGCGCGAACTCATGTTCCTGCAGAAGCTTGCGCACGATGTGGAACGGGCCTTCGAGGCGCTGGAGGCCTGAGGATGGCGCTGTTCCAGATATCCGAGCCGGGCGAGTCGCCGGCGCCGCACGAGCGGCGCAGCGCGATCGGCATCGACCTCGGCACGACGAATTCTCTGGTTGCAACGGTGCGCAGCGGCACTGCGGCCGTGCTCGCCGACGAGCAGGGCCGGTCGCTGCTCCCTTCCGTGGTCCGTTACCTTCCGGATGGACGGACCGAGGTGGGTTTTCTCGCGCAGGCACACCAGACCGCTGATCCGCGCAATACCATCGTCTCGGTCAAGCGCTTCATGGGACGCGGGCTGAAGGATGTCGCGCATGCCGAGAACACCCCGTACGACTTTGTCGACGAACCCGGCATGGTGCGGCTGCGCACCGTGGCCGGTGTCAAGAGTCCAGTCGAGGTGTCGGCGGAGATCCTGCGCGTGCTGCGCGCGCGCGCCGAGGCCTCGCTAGGCATCGCCGACGGCGAATCGCTCTACGGCGCGGTGATCACGGTGCCGGCCTACTTCGACGATGCGCAGCGCCAGGCGACCAAGGACGCGGGGCGGCTGGCGGGCCTGAACGTGATGCGCCTGCTGAACGAGCCGACCGCGGCGGCGATCGCCTACGGGCTGGACAACGGCTCCGAGGGCATCTACGCGGTCTATGACCTCGGCGGGGGCACCTTCGATCTGTCCATCCTGCGCCTGTCGAAGGGCTTGTTCGAGGTCATCGCGACGAGCGGCGACGCTGCGCTCGGCGGCGACGACTTCGATCAGCGCATCCTGTGCTGGATCATCGAGGAGGCCGGGCTTGGCCCGCTCGATCCCCGCGACATGCGCCTGCTCCTCGTGAAGGCGCGCGAGGCGAAGGAGTATTTGACCTACCACGCGGAGGCCCCGCTCGCAGCGCGCCTGTCGACCGGTGAATGGTTCGAGCTGACGCTGACGAGCGAAAAATTCTCCGAGATCACCGCACATCTGGTGCAGAAGACACTCGGTCCGACGCGCGGCGCCCTGCGTGCCGCCGGCCTGAATGTCGAGGACGTGAAGGGCGTCGTCATGGTGGGCGGTGCAACGCGCATGCCGCAGATACAGCGCGCCGTGGCCGATCTGTTCCGGCGCGATCCGCTGAACAACCTCGATCCGGACAAGGTGGTGGCACTCGGTGCGGCGATGCAGGCGAACGTGCTGGCCGGCAACCGCGCGCAGGGCGAGGACTGGCTGCTGCTCGACGTGATTCCGCTCTCGCTCGGCGTGGAGACCATGGGAGGGCTCGTGGAGCGCATCGTGCCGCGCAATTCGACCATCCCGGTGGCGCGCGCCCAGGAGTTCACCACCTTCAAGGATGGCCAGACAGGCATGAGCTTCCATGTCGTGCAGGGCGAGCGGGAACTCGTTGCGGACTGCCGTTCGCTTGCGCGCTTCGAACTCACGGGCATCCCGCCGATGGCGGCCGGCGCGGCACGCGTGCGTGTGGCCTACCAGGTGGATGCGGACGGCCTGCTGTCGGTCAGCGCCACGGAAACAAGCACCGGGGCGCGTGCTTCGGTGGCGGTAAAGCCGTCCTACGGGCTGACCGATGGCGAGATCGAGCGCATGCTGCGCGACTCCTTCGAGCATGCGCGCGACGACATGCATGCCCGCGCGCTCGCGGAGCACCGCGTCGAGGGCGAGCGTCTGCTGGTCGCACTGAGTGCCGCGCTCGACGCCGATGGCGCGCTGCTCGAAGCGCCGGAGCGTGCCGCGCTCGATGGACAGGTCGCCCTGCTCGAGACGGCGCTTGCCGGACACGACGCGCGCGCGATCCGTCAGGCGACCGACGCGCTGAACCGCGCAAGCGAGACCTTCGCCGGGCGCCGCATGGACGCAGGCGTGCGGCGCGCGCTTGCGGGCCACAACATCCGCAGCCTGGAACTCTGAACCGACGGAATATCGTGCCCCGACTGAAAGTACTGCCCCATCCCGCGCTGTGTCCCGAAGGCCGCGAATTCGATGCGCGCCCGGGCGTGTCCATCGTCGACGAACTGCTCGCGCACGGCATCGACATCGAGCACGCCTGCGAGAAGTCCTGCGCCTGCACCACCTGTCATGTGCTGGTGCGGGAAGGCCTGGACTCTCTGGACGAGGCCGAGGAAAAGGAGGAAGACATGCTGGACAAAGCCTGGGGCCTGGAGCCGCAATCGCGCCTTTCCTGCCAGGCGAAGGTGCGCGCTGCCGATCTTGTGATCGAGATTCCGCGCTACACCATCAACCACGCGCGCGAGAGCGTGAAGCAGCCATGAAATGGACCGACAGCCTGGAGGTCGCGATCGCACTGTGCGAGGCGCATCCCGATGTGGATCCGCGACACATCCGCTTTACCGACCTGCACCAGTGGGTGCTCGGGTTGCCGGGCTTCGATGACGAGCCGAACCGCAGCGGCGAGAAGATCCTCGAAGCCATCCAGATGGCCTGGATCGACGAGGCGGATTAGGTCTTTCGCCGCGGGAGGAAGCAGCAGGCCCTGAACAGCATAGATAGTAACGTATACGTTACTATCTATCGCCCGGAGCCCGGATTTTCCTCCCCGCCCTGGGCGCCGAAGCCCGGCAGACCTGGTGCAGGGTAATAAGGCTTGTCGCCGAGCGCGGCCATGCGCTTCAGAAACTCCGTCCCGCTTGCGCCGCCCGCCTGCGCGAGTTCGGCGCTTTGCCGCCAGATGGTCCAGGATTCCGGGTGCTGGCGGTGCGCTTCCGCGAGATGCCGGTCGCCTTCGGCGGCCCTGCCGTGGCACCGCAGCCAGACGCCCAGCCGGAAATGTGCCTGGGCCTGCGCGATCTCGGGCGTGAGTGCAGGCAGCGCCCGCCGTGCCGCGTCGCGCGCGAGTTCATGCCGCCCGGTATGCACCCAGTCTTCCAGCGCGTCCATGTAGGCGAGCCGGCCGGCATCGCGCGCCGCGGCCTGTTCCGGCGTCATCAGCCGGCCGCGCGTCTTGCGCTCTTCGGCCGACATCTCCGCCAGCGCTCCGGCGTTGTGGCGCCAGTCGTCGGTCCAGCCGGGATTCTCAGGCGGCCGCACGATCAGGCCGCGCTCGTCGATCCAGACTGCCTGAGGCACGTTGACCAGACCGTAGAGATCGCTGATGCGGTGCTCGGCATCGACGAGGCAGAGGTATTCCGCGTGCGAAGCCTCGATCCAGGGACGCGCGCGCTCGGCCCCGCCGCTGTCTTCGGCGACCGCGACGATCATGAAACCCTGGTCCTTCAGCTTCGCAAAAGTGGCCTGCCACACGGGCAGGTCAAGGCGGCAGCCTCACCATGAAGCCCAGGTCGCAAGGAAGACCTTTTTTCCGCGCAGATCGGACAAGCGGTGCGGCCTGCCGTCCAGATCGGGCAGTTCGAATTCCGGAGCCTGCAGCGAGTCGAGGGCCTCGCGGCGGGCCTGCGCCCCCGCGCCCAGTACCCAGGTCGTGCGCGAGTCGTCCGCGAGCACGGGATTGCCGAGGCGCTGCCAGAAGGCGGCGACATCCACGCGCCCGGCGTGCAGCGCTTCGGGCATCGGCACGCAGACTTCGTCTCTGCACAGGCCTTCTGGCTTCAACGACCAGCCGGTCACGCGCTGAAGCTCGGCCGGCGTGAGCAGCAGGCCGTCGGTCGCATCGACTGTGAATTCGCCTTCCTGGGTCAGTACGGTGGCGGTCATGGGACGGCACTCCTCGTTGCGGGATGCCGTATGCTATGGAGAGGACGACACGGGCGCAAGCACAAGGATCGCCGTGTGCACCGCGTTGTTTGCTCCGTCTGCAATTCCGCACCGAGCACATCGAGGGAAAGGATACGGCCCATGGCCGCACTCAACGTACTGAATGTCCCGCGTCCGTCATGGATGACGGAGGAACTCGTCATTCTGGAGGAGCACGCCGCGCGTTTTCTCGAGGCCGAGTTCGTGCCGCACATGGAGCGCTGGCACGAGACCGGCATCATGGAGCGCGAGTTCTGGACGAAACTCGGCGAGGCGGGATTGCTCTGTGCCGGCATACCCGAAGCCTGGGGCGGTGCGGGCGGCAGCTTCGCGCATGAAACAGTGATCAACCGGGCCTTCGCGCACGCCGGCCTGCACGGCATCGGCGCGCCGCTGCATTCGGGCATTGTGGCGCCCTATATCCTGCGTTACGGCACCCAAGCACAGAAGGAGCGCTGGCTGCCGCGTCTGGCCACCGGGGAGCTGGTCGGCGCGATCGCGATGAGCGAACCGGGCACGGGCTCCGATCTGCAGAACGTGAAGACCCACGCGAAAAAATCCGGCGAGCGCTATGTGCTGAACGGCGCCAAGACCTTCATCACCAACGGCCAGCATGCGAATCTCGTCATCGTGGTGGCGAAGACCGATACGACGCTCGGCGCGAAAGGCGTGTCCTTGCTGGTGGTTGAAACCGATGACGCGCCGGGTTTCAGGCGCGGTCGCAAGCTGAAGAAGCTCGGCATGGACTGGGCCGACACCTCGGAACTGTTCTTCGACGATCTCGCGCTGCCGGCGGAGCAGCTGCTCGGCGGTGTCGAGGGCCAGGGCTTCGTGCAGCTGATGAACGACCTGCCCCAGGAGCGCCTGATCGTGGCCACTGCGGCGATCGGCATGATCGAGCTCGCGCTCTCGCTCACCATCGATTACGTGAAGGAGCGCAAGGCGTTCGGGAAAGCGATACTGGAATTCCAGAATACCCAGTTCGTGCTCGCCGAGTGCAAGAGCGAAGCCACGATCGGCAGCGTGTTTCATGACCACTGCGTCGAGCGCCATCTGCGCGGGGAGCTCGATACGGTCACCGCCTCGATGGCCAAGTACTGGCTGAGCGACCATCAGAACCGCATCGTCGATCGCTGCCTGCAGCTCTTCGGCGGCTACGGTTACATGGACGAGTATCCGATTTCGCGGATGTACCGCGATGCCCGGGTGCAGCCGATCTACGCCGGCACGAACGAAATAATGAAACTGCTGATCGCGCGCAGCCTCTAGCCGGTACGGACGGCTTCGTTTGGGCGCAGAATCGCGCCTTCGGCTGAAGGCAAGGCCGGCGGGCAGACCTGGAAAGGGCGGGGCATGGCACAGCAGGGCGCATCACTGGACACGCGCACCGAGGAGGATTTTGTCTTTCTCGGCAAGGGTCGGATGTTCATGGCCTATGTATCGGCCGCTTTCGGCTTCTCGGCGATGGTGATGGCGGGTTTCCTCGTGCCCTTGCGCGCGAAGGAGCTGGGCGCGCCGCTCGAAGTGATCGGCCTTGTGGTGGGTGTCGGCGGGCTGTTGCCCGCCTTTCTGAGCGTTTCCGCGGGGGCGCTCAGCGACCGGCACGGTCCGCGCAAGGTCTATCTGTGGTCGACCGTGCTGTCGGCCGCGGTGGCACTGCTCTCCGCGCTCACCACGAACTACTGGGTGCTCGGCCTGCTGCAGATCGGGGCGGGTCTCTTCTCGAGCATGGCCTGGCTCGCCTCCCAGGCTTATGTGACGAGTCTCGGCCGCTCGGACGAGCTGCCCGGCATACTCGGGCGCATGAGTTTCTCGACCAACGCAGGCATGGTGATTTCGCCGGTGCTGATCGGATTCTCCGCGGACATGATCGGCTATCAGTGGAGTTTCGGCACGATGACCGTGATCGCCGCGGCCTTCGCGCTGATCGGCTGGCTGCTGCCGCCGGTAAGGGTGCGGGCCAAGGGCAAGGGCGGATCGACGCTGGGCCTCGCGACCGCCGCGCAGCTGCTGCGTCTGCGCGGCATGCAGGCGGTGCTGATCCTCACGCTGGTGCGGGTCGGTTCGGTCACGGGCTGGATGTCCTTCTTCCCGCTGCTCCTCGTGGAGCATGGCTTTTCCAAGTCGCTGGCCGGCTCGGCGATCTCGGCACATGCGCTGATCGCGACCTTCCTGACCTTGAGTGCCGGACGGGTCGCGGCCTGGATGGGGAGTGTCATGGCGATTACGGTGGGGCTCGGGATCGGCGCGGTGGGCATTGCGCTATCGCCGGTCATGGCCGATCCCTGGCTCTTCTGGATACCTGCGCTGCTGGTCGGGGTCGGACAGGGCATCAGCCTGCCGCTCCTGATCGCGACGGTAAGCGAGGAGGCGCCGCCGGAACAGCGCGGTGTTGCGCTCGGCATGCGGCAGACGGCCAACCAGTTCGGCATGACCTTCGCACCCGCGGGTCTCGGCGCGATCGCGGCCTCGGCCGGCCTGCTCGCCGGATTTGTGGCCACCGCCGGCGTGTCGATCGGTCTGCTGGCACTCGGCTACTGGATGCACAGCACGGTGCGCCGGGCGTGAGCGCCGGCGCCCGCCTGTATCACTTGTGCCCTGAGGAGGAGCGAGCATGATGCGTGTTGGCGTGCTGGACCGTAGCCGCCTCTCGCGCGTCACCGTGCGACTCGATGAGCAACCGAATTCGCGCGGCGAGGCGCGCCGCACCGACGTGATCGTCGCCGATCCGGCCGATCGCGCCGCGCCCCAGGCCTTCCTGATCGAGCAGTCGCCCGAGTCGATCGCGTCGGCACACTTCCACGACGGCAACCAGTTTCAGGTGGTGGTCGCGGGCGGCGGTCTGCTCGGCAAGCATCCGGTGCGGCCCTATACCGTGCACTACGCGAGCCGCCACACGGGTTACGGCCCGCTCGTTGCAGGCACCGAGGGCCTCTCCTACCTGACGTTGCGCGCGCGGCCGGGCTGTCCGCCGATCTGGCTGCCGGGACAGAAGCACCTGATGCAGCCGGGGCCGCGCTGCAATATCGAAAGCCCTCCGAGCGATGCGGATGGAACCGCAGATCGCCTCGCGCGCAAGGCTGTTTCCGTCGAGACCCTGCTGACACCGCGCGACGAGGGCATTGCGGCGTGGATGCTGCGGATACCTCCGGGCGAGCGTGCAATGCCGCCGCTGCATCCGAAGAGCGGGGGGCAGTATCGCGTCGTCGCCGGCGGGTCCATGCAGGCCGAGGGGCGCGTGGTCGGACACCTCGCCTGCATCTTCGTGCCCGGTCCGGAGAGCGACACGGCGATCACCTCGGGTCCGGAAGGGCTCGACGTGCTGGTGTTGCAGTTCCCCGAGGAGCCCGTGCCCGCCTGAGCGCTGCTAGACCCGGTAGGCGCGCGCGCTCTTGAACACCAGGGCGGCCACGATGCAGAAGGCCGCGCCGAGCAGGCCGCCGGTGGCGAGCGCCTCGCGCGGACCAAGCAGTGCGGTTGCGAGGCCGAGGACCGCGCCGCCAAAGGCATTCGAGCCGGTGGCCGTCACATAGAGCACGCTCATCACCCGGCCACGCAGGTGTTCCGGTGCGAGCTGCTGGAAGCAGGTCATGCGGATCGACACGCTGAGCGAATCGAGGAATCCGAGCAGGCCGACCAGCAGTACCGAGGCGATGAACCAGTCCGACCAGGCGAAGGCCGCGAGCACCAGGCCGTGCGCGGTCATCGCGGCGAAGATCACCGCGCCCTTCGCGCGGATGTTGCCGAGTGCGAGTACGCCGAGGAAGCCGAGCATCGCACCGGTCGCCGGCGCGGCGAGCAGCAGGCCGAGTCCGGTCGCACCCACGCCGAGCACGTCGCGCGCCATCACCGGCATCATCGCCGGGTAGAAGCCGAGCAGCATGCTGACGGTATCGATCAGGATGAAGGCGAGCAGCACCTTCTGCTTCGCCACATAGGTCAGTCCCTCGAAGATCACGCCGAGTTTCAGTTCCACCTTGCGGCGCGGCGGTTCGTCGATGGCGCGCAGCAGCCAGATCGCAGCGAACGCGGGCACCAGCAGGGCAGCGTCGATCAGATAGGCCGCGGTGGCGCCGAGCGCGTCGATCGCGAGTCCGCCCGCGATCGGCCCGAGCAGCGCGGCGGCCTGGCCGACGATGGACATCATCGCCGTGGCGTTCATCAGGTGCTTGTCCGGCACCAGCGCAGGCACGAGCGCCATCTCCGCCGGATGCGCGGTCGAGGCGAGCAGGGTGCCGAGAAAGGTCGCCGCGTAGAGGTGCCAGACCTCGATCGCGCCGCTCGCGGTGAGCGCGGCGAGGATGAGCGCCAGCACGAGCTGCAGCCCGATCGTGAGCCGCAGCAGCCGGCGCCGGTCCATGATGTCCGCCAGCGTCCCGCCGAACAGACCCATCGCGACGGTGGGCAGACCCTGAAACAGGAAGGCCAGCCCGAGCAGACGCGCGTCGCCCGTCAGCTGGTAGACCTGAAATGCGTTGACCGTACCGCGCACGCCGCTGCCGAGCGTGGAAAACGGGTGCGCGGTGATCAGCAGCCGGAAGCCCGGATGCCGGAGGGCCGCGAGCGGCCCGACATGCTCCGTGGTCAGGGTCAGTCGACCTTGGCTTTGCTGCGCAGGCCCTTCATGTGCTCGTCAAGCTTGCGCTGGGAGAGCTGCTGCTGGATCTGGGCCTTGACTTCCGTGAGCGCGGGAAACTTGAACTCGCGCACGTCCTCCAGGCGGATGACATGGAAGCCGAAGCGCGTGCGCACCGGTGCGTCCGTCAGCTTGCCCTTTTCGAGCTTGACCATCGCGTCGGCGAATACCTTTTCGTAGTTCGAGGGCAGGGACCAGCCGAGATCTCCGCCGCGTTCCTTGGTGCCCGTATCCTTCGACTGCGCCTTGGCGAGATCGTCGAACTTGCCGCCCTTCTTGATGTCGGCGATCAGTTTGTTCGCCTCTTCCTCGGTGGTGACCAGGATGTGGCGGGCGTGGTATTCCCTGGTCCCGCTGCCGGCCTTCGCCTTGTCGTACTCGGACTGAACATCGGCGTCGGACACCGGGTTGCGACGGATGTAGTCGCCCATGTAGGCATTCGCCAGCACCTGCTGGCGCGACAGCTCGAGCTGGATCTGCACGTCGGCATTCTTCGCCACGCCGCCCTTGGTCGCTTCCTGGGACAGCACTTCAAGGTCGACCAGGCGCTGCTTGACCGCGGACTGGACCTGTTCGTTGTTTGCCTGCGCGCCGCTCATGCGCAGCAGCGCCTCGGCCCGGCTCCGGGGGATGGCGACGCCGTTCACCGTGGCGACCGGACCCGTGGCGGGTTTCGCATCCTTGGCGGCCGCTGCGGGCGCCGCCTTGGACGCGTCCTGGGCCTGCAGCGCGCACGGGAGCGAGAGCGCGGCAAGGGTAAGCAGGGCAGCTCTAAGCTGGGTAGTGTTCATGATTCCTCTCGCTGGTGTGGATCGATGGTGGAAAAGCGGGGCGCGGTTGCGCAAAGTCAAGTGATTCAAGTCGGACACGGCGGGGCTAGCCCTCGGCCTCGCCCGGAAGGCGCGCATTGATTGCAAGCGCGTGCACGGGCGCGTTAATGAGTTCGCCGAGCGCGGCGTAGACCATGCGGTGACGTGCAACGGTGGACTTGCCGGCGAATTGTCCGGAGACGATGTGCAGGCGCCAGTGCGTGCCGCCCTCGGCCCGCGCGCCCGCATGGCCGGCGTGACGCGCGCTCTCGTCCACGAGTTCGCACATCTGCGGCTCCAGGGAGGCGAGTCGACGGCGAATTTCCGCTGCGACATCCGTTGCCATCATTGACCGCTCCCGCCCGCTTCGGGGCCGGTCGGCTGGATGTGGCGCGCGAGCAGGATGGCCTGCGCGATCACGAACACCAGCATGAGGCCCGTGCCGCCAAACAGCTTGAAATTCACCCACATGTTCTCCGCGCAGGTCTCGCGCGCCGCCATGTCGGCCACATCAGCACACCAGTCCCGGGAGAAGGAAAACGCGACGTACAGGTTCGCGACGCCCATGAACAGGAAGAACGCCGCCCAGCTCCAGTTCACTGCGCTCCAGACGCGATCGGGCAGCTCCATCTGTCCACCCATCACGGCACGCATCATGTTGCGGCGGAACAGCAGACTGCCTCCCGCGAGGACCAGCGCAAACAGCCAGTAGAGCACCGTAGGCTTCCACTGGATGAACGTTCTGTCCTGCAGGAACAGCGTCGCGCCGCCGAAGACGCAGATGATCGCGAGGCTCGCCCAGAGCATGGGCTCCACGCGGCGGCG
Source organism: uncultured Pseudomonadota bacterium (assembly GCA_903834835.1). Classification (GTDB taxonomy): domain Bacteria; phylum Pseudomonadota; class Gammaproteobacteria; order Burkholderiales; family SG8-39; genus CAILKO01. The sequence continues at coordinate 29,652 of CAILKO010000074.1, forward strand.
GCGCAGCTTCAGCCAGACCACCTGGGCGAGGGTGGCCGCGATCGCGACGCCGGTCGCGACATAGATGCCGGCGAACTTGAAGGCGGCGAAGAAAAGGATGACCGGAAAGAGGTCGAACAGGAATTTCATGCTGGCCGGTCGATTGTAGCAGCGGGCCCGGGCAGGCCCGGGCGGGCAGAGGCTACTTTTCCTCGAATTTCAGCGAAGCCGAGTTGATGCAGTAACGCAGTCCGGTGGGTGCCGGACCGTCCTCGAACACATGGCCCAGGTGAGCCCCGCACTGGGCGCAGTGCACCTCGGTGCGGCGCGTGAAGAAACTGCGGTCTTCCTCGGTGGCCACGTTGGCCGGTTCGAGCGGCTGGAAATAGCTCGGCCAGCCGGTACCCGAATCGAACTTGTGGGCCGAGGCGAACAGTGGCGCATCGCAGCCGATGCAGCGATAGGTGCCTTCGGCGTGATTGTCCCAGTAGGCGCCGCTGAAGGCCGGCTCGGTGCCCTTCTTGCGCGTGACGCGATACTGTTCGGGCGTCAGTTGCGCGCGCCATTCTGCGTCGGGTTTTTCGATTTTCATGGAATGCCTGCGTGAGTCGCGGCCGCAGATTGCGGCGGGACCCTATTAGATCAGATACGGCGTCGCCGAAATATGCCCGGGCGCACGGTTCCGTTGACGGTTCCGGAGCCCTGACCTAAGCTGCCGCGCCTGATCAGGGAGGGGGAATCGCATGTGGATGCTGGGGATCGACACGGGCGGCACGTTCACCGACGTCGCGGCGCTGGATACCGTAACCGGGCGCATGCATGTCGCCAAGGTTCCGTCCACGCCGGCCAATCCTGCCCAGGGCGCGCTCGACGGCATCCGCGCACTGGCCGAGCAGGTGCCCGGCATGAAGATCCCGGACATCGAGTTCTTCGCCCACGGCACGACGGTCGCCACCAACGCGCTGCTTGAGCGCAAGGGCAGCCGCACCGGGCTCATCATCAACCGCGGCTTTCGGGCGATCTACGATCTGCGCGGCGGCCTGCGTCCTACCGGAGGGGATCTGATCGATCCCTTCTATCGCAAGCCGGCGGGGCTCGTGGACCAGGCCTCTACCGAGGAGGTCGACGGCCGGCTCGCCCACGACGGGTCGGAAATCGTGCCGCTCGACGAAGCGAGCGTGCGCCGCGCGGCGCGTTCCCTGCGGGACAAGGGCATCGGCTCGGTCGCGGTCTGCTTCCTGTTTTCGTTCATGAACGATGCGCACGAGCGTCGCGCCGAGGCGATCATCCGCGAGGAATACCCGGAGTGCCGGGTGTCGCTCTCCAGCCGCATCCACCCGGTGATCCGCGAATTCCAGCGCCTCTCGACGACGGTGGCCGATGCCTACGTCGGTCCGGTCATCGAGGGCTATCTGATGAAGCTCTGGGACGGGCTGCGCGGGCTCGGCATCCTCGGCCAGCAGCTCTACATCATGCAGTCGAACGGCGGCCTGATGCGGATCGACGTCGCCGCGCGCTATCCGAACCAGACCCTGCTTTCCGGGCCGGCGGCCGGCGTGGTGTTCGCGAGTCAGCTCGGCATCTCGCTCGACGAGAAGAACGTGGTGAGCTTCGATATCGGCGGCACCAGCACCGACATCGCGGTGATGCCGGACGGGCGCTATCGCGAATCCCGCCAGGGCCGGATCAGCGGCCAGGACATCGGCACGCCGATGATCCAGATCCATACGCTCGGCGCGGGCGGCGGCACCATCGCCTGGATCGGTCCGGACGGATTGCTGAAGGCGGGACCTCATTCGGCCGGCGCGCTGCCCGGCCCGGCCTGCTATGCGCGCGGCGGCACGCTCGCCACGGTGACCGACGCGAACATGGTGCTCGGCTATCTGGATGCGGCAGGCCTCGTCGGCGGCAAGCTGAAGCTCGATCCGGCGCTCGCCGAGCGCGCGATCCGCGAGCATGTCGCGACCCCGCTCGGTCTCGGGCTGGAGGAGGCGGCGCTCGGCATCATCCGTATCGTTAACGTGCACATGGAAGTGGATCTGCGGCTCACGCTCGGCGAACGCGGACTCGATCCGCGCCGCTTTGCGCTGGTCGCCTTTGGCGGGGCCGGGCCGCTGCACGCGGCCGCGGTGGCCGCGAATGTCGGCATCCCGCGCGTGATCGTGCCGCCGAATCCCGGCATCGGCTGCGCCATCGGCCTGCTGCAGACCGAGGTGCGCCACTACTATCTGAAGAGCCGCCTCGCGCCGCTCGCCTCGCTCACCGGCGCCGAGATCGAGGCGCTGTTCGCGGGTCTGGAAGAGCAGGCGATCGCGGATGCGAAGGCTGAAGGCTTCGAGCCGAAGGACGTGAAGCTGCAGCGCCAGCTCGATCTGCGCTATCCCTTTCAGGGCTATGAACTCAACGTGGCCTGCCCGGAAGGGCGCTTCGACGAGGCGGCCGGCGAAACGGTGCGTCGTGCCTTCGATGCGCTGCACCAGGAGGTCTACGGCGTGTCGGCGCCGCAGGAGATGCCGGATCTCGTGAACCTCCGGCTCGTGTCGGTCTGCGCGGTGCCGCGTCTCGACCTGCCTGAATGGCCGGCAGGCGACAGCTCGCCCGAGGCGGCGCGCGCCGGTTCGCGCAAGGCGCTGTTCGAGGGCGCGAAGGCCGCGCTCGACACGCCGGTCTACCGGCGCGAGCGGCTGAAGGTCGGCAACCGCATCGAGGGGCCGGCGATCATCGAACAGCTCGATTCCACGACGGTCATTCCACCGGGGCAGCGTGCCGAAGTGAAGCGCTACGGCGCGCTCGTCATCGAAACAGGCAAGGGCTGAGGAGGCACCATGGACATCGATCCGATCACCCTGGAAGTGCTGAACAACCGGCTGCGCGAAATCGTCAGCACGATGGAACATCTGCTGTTCCACAGCGGCTATTCCACCGTGCTGCGCGAATCCTATGACGGCTCGGCCGGCATCTGCGACAGCGAGGGCGCGACCGTGATGGCCTCGGGCTCGCCCTACCATATGGTGGCCTACGCGTACTGCGTCCGCGGCGTGCTTGCCAACTACAAGCTCGAGGAGATGCGCGAAGGCGACAGCTTCGTGCTCACCGATCCCTATGCGGGCGGCAGCTTTCATGTGCCGGATCTCGCCGTCGTCACGCCGGTCTGGTTCGACGGCGCGCTGATCGCCTTCTGCGTCAGCATCGCGCACAAGACCGACGTGGGCGGGCTGGTGCCGGGCTCGCTCGGCGCCGGGTCGCGCGAGATTTTCCACGACGGGCTGCTGCTCTCCGGCGTGCGCTACTGGACGAAGGACGGCGTGGTGAAGGAAGTCGACACCATCATCCGGCGCAACAGCCGCGCACCGGATGCGGTAAGCGGCGACATCCGCGCCCAGGTAGGCTGCACGCGCACCGGCGCGAATCACCTGATGGCGCTGTGCGGCGAATACACCGGCGCGGTCGTGACCCGCGCGTTCTCCGCCCTGCAGGGGCTCTCGGAGCAGCGGGTGCGCGCGATGCTTGCCCGCTGGCCGGACGGCGAATCCGAGGCCGAGGGCTGGGTGGACCACGACGGTGCCGACCTGACGACGCCGATCCGCATCCACGCAAAAGTGATCAAGCGCGGCGATACGCTCACGGTGGACTACAGCGGCATGCATCCGCAGGTCGCCGGGCCGGTGAATCTGCGGCCGCAGCATGCGCAGACCGCGGCCTGTCTCGCGCTCGTCGCCTATGCCGACCCGCAGATACCGATCAACCAGGGTGTGCTGCGTCCGCTGACGCTGATCAATCCGGAAGGGCGAATCACCAACGCGCGCTGGCCGGCGACGATCAACAGCTACTACGGCATGATGCATCTCGTGTATTCGGTGCTGCAGAAGGCCTTCGTGCATTTCGACCCGAGCCGCGCGGTGGCGACCTTCGGATTCGGCTCGGGCTCGCTCGCCTCGGGTTTCCGCAATGCGCGCAGCGGCAAGCCCTCGATCCTGTACGAGATCATGGTGAATTCCACCGGTGGCACGAGCCTGCACGACGGGACCTTTCCGGTTCAGCCGATGAGCCAGGCGACCCCGAACACGCCGGTCGAGATCCTCGAATCCGAGTACCCGCTGCGCGTGCTGGAGCATCGCTGGGTCGCGGACTTCCAGGGCGCCGGACGCTATCGCGGCGGGCCGGGCTTCAGCAAGGCCTACCAGGTGCTGGAGGATTCGATGATCACGGTGCGCTGCGGCCATCAGTTCAAGAATCCCGGCTGGGGCGTGCTGGGGGGCATGGCGCCGCCCACGCCGCGGGTGCTGTTGCGCTCGCCGGGCAAGCAGGATCGCGAAATCGGGCCGCTCGTCACGCTGCCGGTCAAGGCCGGCGACACGATCTGCTTCGAAATGACCGGCGGTGGCGGCTACGGCGATCCGCGCGCGCGTGGCGAGGACGAGGTACTCGCCGATGTGCGCAACGGCTATGTGAGCGTGGAAGGTGCTGCGCGCGATTACGGCGTGGCGATCGACCCGGCGAAGCTCACCGTGGACCGGGAGCAGACCGCGAAACTGCGCGCCCGCTAGGCGGCGGCCGGCTTCGCAACCGGTCGTGCCGCCATGTAGCGCATCATGCCGCCGATGAAGGCAAGCGTGACGAGATAGAACACCAGTTCGATGCCGCTCGGCCGGTCCACATAGCCGATCAGCACGTGCAGGATGCGGCCGGGCATGCTTTCCATGCTGAGCAGAGCCGAGCTGTCCCAGACTTCTTCCGCGAGCACCGGCAGCAGGTTGGCCTGGACGAGATAGTTCGCCGCGCTCGCGGCGAGTCCCGCCGCCAGCAGCAGCACGATCAGTCCGGTCACCTTGAAAAACTTGCCGAGCGGTATCCGCACCAGGCCGAAGTAGAGCAGGGCGCCGATCGTGGCACCGCCCGCCAGCCCCAGCAGCGAGCCGAGCAGCAGGTCCATGTGGTCCGCGCCGCCCGCGAACAGTCCGTATAGAAAGAGCACCGTTTCAGCCCCTTCGCGCAGCACGGCGAGCGCGGTGACGAGCAGCATCGCGGAGAGCGGCTTGCTGCCGGTCAGCACGTCGTGCCCGAGCGATTGCATCTCGGCGGCGTGCTTGCGCGCATGGCCGCTCATCCAGATGTTGTGCCAGGCGAGCATGCTCACCGCCACGAGCAGGACCCCGGCATTGAACAGCTCCTGCCCGCGCCCCTGGGCCGCATCGGCAATGGTGCCTGCGAAGAAGGCGACGACCAGCGAGCCCGCCAGCCCGAGGCCGACGCCGCTGAACACCCAGCGCATGCGTGCCGGCAAGCCGCGGCTCGCGCCCAGCACGATCGCGATGATCAATGCGGCTTCGAGAGTTTCCCTGAATACGATGACCGCGGAGCCGAGCATGGGAGCTGCCTATCTCTGTCTGATTGCGGGGCGATGCAGGAGCAGTGGGTGGCGCAGCGCTATTTTGCGACCAGCGTGCCCTTGGCCGTCGACTCGTGAAATTCGCCGACGAAGGCATAGCTGCCGGGCTTGAGCGGGCCGAGGTTGATCGTCGCCTTCTTCTTGCCGGGAATCACCTTTTCGACGCGCAGCGCCTTGCTTTCGAACTCCTCCGCTGTGGCGTCCTGGTTGTCGACCACGATGCGGAATTTCTTGCCTGCGGGAACCGTCAGTTCGGTCGGGGAGAAACGATGGTCCTTGATGGTCAGGGTCAGTTCGTCGGTGGAACTTTGCGCGCCAGCCTGCGTGGAAAGTGCCAGGAACGCGACGAATGCAATGCGGGACAGGATCTGAATCACGGAATCTCCTCCTCAGGATGGGTAAGGCCACAAGACCCGTTAACGATAACACATCTCATTTAGAACGGTCGGGCGGGACGCGAAACTTGCGCAGCAGGCGTTTGTCCTTGGCGCGCCATTTCGGTGCGTGCCCGGTTTTAGCGCATCGGTGCTGCACCGGATTCGCGCACCTGCCCCGGTCCATGGGGCCAAAGACAGGCGGCTGTACCGGGAGATGCCCGTCATCCCTGCATGGCCCGGGGCCGGCGCGTGTCGCAATATCGCTGTGGCATGCCTCTTGCAGAAAGACTCCGCGAAAGCCGACCGGTCGGCCGGCTGATTTCGGGTGATCACTCTCAAAAGGGGATATGGAATGATGAAACGACGTGGGTTTATCAGGACGCTGACGATATCGGCTGCGGTTGCCGCCATCGGGCTCGGCGCCTCGCCCGTGATGGCGCAGCAGAAGACCGTGAAGGTCGGTGTGCTGCACTCGCTGTCCGGCACGATGGCGATCAGCGAGACGGTGCTGAAGGATGTGGCGCTGATGGCCTTCGACGAAATCAACGCCAAGGGCGGCGTGATGGGCATGAAGATCGAGCCCGTGGTGGTCGATCCAGCTTCCAACTGGCCCCTGTTTGCCGAGAAGGCGCGCCAGCTCCTCACCCAGGACAAGGTTGCAGTGACCTTCGGCTGCTGGACCTCCGTGTCGCGCAAGTCGGTGCTGCCGGTCTACGAGGAACTGAACGGCCTGCTGTTCTACCCGGTCCAGTATGAAGGCGAAGAGATCTCGCGCAACGTGTTCTACACCGGTGCGGCCCCGAACCAGCAGGCGATCCCCGCGGTCGAGTATCTGATGTCCAAGGACGGCGGCTCGGCCAAGCGCTGGGTGCTGCTCGGCACCGACTATGTCTACCCGCGCACCACCAACAAGATCCTGCGCGCCTTCCTGAAGGCCAAGGGCGTCGCCGAAGCCGACATCATGGAGGAGTACACCCCCTTCGGTCACTCCGACTACCAGACCATCATCGGCAAGATCAAGAAGTTCGCCGCAGAGGGCAAGAAGACCGCCGTGGTGTCCACCATCAACGGCGATTCGAACGTGCCTTTCTACAAGGAACTGGGCAACCAGGGCCTGAAGGCGACCGATGTCCCGGTGGTCGCGTTCTCCGTGGGTGAAGAGGAACTGCGCGGCGTCGATACGAAGCCGCTGGTCGGTCACCTCGCCGCCTGGAACTACTTCATGTCGATCAAGGCACCGGCGAACACCGAGTTCACGAAGAAGTGGGCCGCCTATGCCAAGGCGAAGAACATCGCCGGTCACAAGGACAAGCCGCTCACCAACGATCCGATGGAAGCGACCTATATCGGCGTCTACATGTGGAAGCAGGCGGTCGAGAAGGCCAAGACCTTCGATGTCGCCAAGGTAAGCGCGGCGATGGGCGGCCAGACCTTCAAGGCGCCCTCGGGCATCACCTCCACGATGGATGCGAAGAACCACCACCTGCACAAGGCGGTGTTCATCGGCGAAGTCCAGGCTGACGGCCAGTTCAAGGTGGTGTGGAAGACCAAGGGTCCGGTGAAGGCACAGCCCTGGAGCCCGTACATCCCCGGCAACGACAAGAAGAAGGACGAGCCCGCCCTGATGGCGGAGAAGAAGTAAGTCTCGGGCAGGTGCAGCAAGGAGGGGCCGCAGCGCGGCCCCTCCGCCCGGAACCACGACCACCCTTGCAGCAGGACCCCTCCAACCAAGCACGCAACCATGCGACTGATACTGCTCCTTGCGATCTTCTTCAGCACCCAGGCCGCGGCGCTCGACCGCGCGCTGGTGGACAAGCTCGGGTTCGGCGAATCCGACGAGAAGGTCGTGGCGATCAACGCGATTGCCGCAAGCGGCGATCCGCGCGCGGCCGAAGTGCTCGGCGCACTCGCCGAGGGCGAGCTGCAGACGAGCGGCAAGCTCGTGATCATCGTGAAGAATGACGAAGCCTTCGATGCGGCGAGCGGCGACAAGCTCGCGCTGCCGGAGGAACGAGAAGATGTGGTGGCGAACAACCGCCTGCGCGGCGCGGTAAGCGCGGCGCTCGCTGCCTTGAAGCTGCTCTCGCCCGACCGCCAGCAGCGGCTCGCGGCGCTGAAGGAACTCTCCGACAACGCGGAAGGCGCCGACGTGGCGATGCTCGGCATCGTGCGCCGGGCGCTCGCGGCGGAAACCGATCCCGGCGTGAAGCCCTTGCTGGAGCAGGTGGCCGCCTCGCTGGAGCTGAAGGGCGGCGATCGCGAAGCGCGCATCGCGGCCCTGCAGCGCCTGGCCGGCTCGAGCAGCGCGAATGCGAAGACGCTGCTCCTCTCCTATATCGAAACGGAGAAAGACGCCGATCTGCTCGCCGAGGCGCGCAAGAGCCTGCGCGCGGTGGAGGGCAAGCGCGCCTGGGCGGAGCGCGCCGGGCTCGCCTTCACCGGCATCTCGCTCGGCTCGATCCTGCTGCTCGCGGCGCTCGGCCTGGCGATCACCTACGGCCTGATGGGCGTGATCAACATGGCGCACGGCGAGCTCATCATGATCGGCGCCTACACCACCTATGCAGTGCAGACGCTGTTCCGCACCAAGTTCGGTGCGGCCTTCGACTGGTATCTGCTCGCGGCGCTGCCCGCAGCCTTTGCGGTGTCGGCAGCGGTCGGCATGCTGCTCGAGCGGCTGGTGATCCGCTGGCTCTACGGCCGGCCGCTGGAAACGCTGCTCGCCACCTGGGGCATCAGCCTGGTGCTGATCCAGACCGTGCGGACGCTGTTCGGCGCGCAGAACGTGCAGGTGGAGAACCCGGCCTTCATGTCGGGCGGCGTGGAGGTGCTTAGCGGTGTCGTGCTGCCCTACAGCCGCATCGTGATCGTGATCTTCGCCGCCGCGGTGCTGGCCGGCATGTGGCTGCTGCTGACGCGCACCCGCCTCGGGCTCTTCGTGCGCGGCGTGACGCAGAACCGCGCGATGGCGAGCTGTGTCGGCGTGCCGACCCATCGCGTGGATACCTGGGCCTTCGGTCTGGGCTCGGGCATCGCGGGGCTTGCCGGCTGCGCGCTGTCGCAGATCGGCAACGTCGGGCCGGACCTCGGGCAGGGCTATATCGTGGATTCCTTCATGGTGGTCGTGCTGGGTGGCGTCGGCCAGCTCGCCGGCACGGTCTACGCTGCGCTGGGGCTGGGCTTCGCGAACAAGCTGCTCGAATCCTGGCAGGGCGCGGTGATCGCGAAGATCCTCGTGCTGGTGTTCATCGTGATCTTCATCCAGAAGCGGCCCCAGGGTCTCTTCGCGGTGAAGGGCCGGATGGCGGACGCCTGAGATGACGAGCCCGATCCTCACCGCCCGCTCAGGCCTCGCGCGCCGCCTCTACGGACCGGCCGGCTGGCTCGCGATCCTCGTCGCCGTGCTGGTCGCCTTCCTGCTCTTCCCAGTGCTGAACCTCGCCGTGGCGCCGGAGAGCCCCTTCCACATCTCGGCCTACTGGGTCACGCTGATCGGCAAGATCATGTGCTACGCGATGGTCGCGATCGCGATGGATCTCATCTGGGGCTATGCCGGAATTCTCTCGCTCGGGCACGGGCTGTTCTTCGCGCTCGGCGGGTATGCCATGGGCATGTACCTGATGCGCCAGATCGGGCGCGACGGGCAGTACCAGTCCGACATGCCGGATTTCATGGTGTTCCTCGACTGGAAGGAATTTCCGCTCGCGTGGTGGAACTCCGACCAGTTCTGGTGGTGCGCATTGCTCGTGGTGGCGGTGCCGGGCCTGCTCGCCTACGCCTTCGGTTTCTTCGCCTTCCGCAGCCGCGTGAAGGGTGTGTACTTCTCGATCATCACCCAGGCGCTCACTTACGCGGCGATGCTGCTCTTCTTCCGCAACAACACGGGCTTCGGCGGCAACAACGGCTTCACCGACTTCAAGCGCATCCTCGGCACCCCGATCACCACGCCCGAGACGCGCATGGTGCTGTTCGCGGTGACCGCCGCGGTGCTGATCGGCACGCTGCTCCTCGCGCGCACCATCGTCACCTCCAAGCTCGGGCGCATCCTCACCGCGATCCGCGATGCCGAGCAGCGGGTGATGTTCTGCGGCTACAACCCGGTGCACTACAAGCTCTTCATCTGGGTGGTGTCGGCGATGATCTGCGGCCTGGCGGGCGCGCTCTACGTGCCCCAGGTCGGGATCATCAACCCGGGCGAGATGTCGCCCGCGAATTCGATCGAGATCGCGATCTGGGTGGCGGTCGGCGGGCGCGGCACGCTGGTCGGCGCAGTGCTCGGCGCCTTCCTCGTGAACGGCGGCAAGAGCTTCCTGACCCAGCAGTTCCCCGAGTACTGGTTCTATTTCCTCGGTCTCATCTTCATCCTCTCCACGCTGTTCCTGCCGAATGGCGTGGTCGGACTGGTCAAGAGCTGGAGGAAGAAATGAGCGCCGCCGCCATGCACGCGCCGGGTCAGAGCGGTTCGGGCGACGCCTCGCTCGGCCACGTCGCGACCGGGACGCTCGATGCGACCCACGGCGTCGTCCTCTATCTGGAGGACATCTCGGTCAGCTTCGACGGCTTCAAGGCGCTGAACAAGCTCTCGCTCGCGATCGATGTGGGCGAGCTGCGCTGCGTGATCGGGCCGAACGGCGCGGGCAAGACGACGATGATGGACGTCATCACCGGCAAGACGCGGCCGGACGAAGGCACGGTGTTCTTCGGCCAGACGATCGATCTCACGCGCCTCACCGAGCCGGAGATCGCGCACGCGGGCATCGGCCGCAAGTTCCAGAAGCCGACCATCTTCGAGCATCACAGCGTGTTCGAGAATCTCGAGCTGTCGATGAAGGCCGACAAGCGCGTGCGGAAGACGTTGTTCGCCAAGCTTTCCTCCGAGGAGGGGGATCGCATCGCCGAGATGCTCGATCGCATCCGTCTCGCCGACAGCGCCGGGCGCGAGGCGGGGCTCCTCTCCCACGGCCAGAAGCAGTGGCTGGAGATCGGCATGCTGCTGATGCAGGAGCCGAAGCTGCTGCTGCTCGACGAACCGGTGGCCGGCATGTCGGACGACGAAACCGAGCGGACCGCGGAACTCTTTCTCACGCTCGCCGGCAAGCATTCGCTGGTGGTGGTGGAGCACGACATGGCCTTCATCGGCAAGATCGCGCGCAAGGTGACCGTGCTGCACGAAGGCAGCGTCCTCGCTGAAGGGCCGCTCGCCCAGGTGCAGGAGGATCCGCGCGTGATCGAGGTCTACCTGGGGCGCTAGATGCTTAAAGTCTCCTCACTCAACCAGTATTACGGCGGCAGCCACATCCTGCGCGATCTCTCCTTCGAGGCGCCGGCAGGCAAGGTGACGACGCTGCTCGGCCGGAACGGCGTCGGCAAGACCACGCTCCTGAAAACACTGATGGGCCTCGTGCCGGCGCGGGACGGCATCGTCGAATTCGAGGGCCGCAATCTGCTGCGTGCCGCTCCCTACGAGCGCGTGCGCGCGGGCATCGCCTATGTGCCGCAGGGGCGCGAGATCTTCTCCCGGCTGACGGTGGCGGAGAATCTGGAGATGGGTCTCGCCACGCGCCCGCGCGGCAGCGATGTGCCGGCGCGCATCTTCGAGATGTTCCCGGTGCTGAGGCAGATGATGGGGCGCCGCGGCGGCGATCTTTCCGGCGGCCAGCAGCAGCAGCTTGCCATCGGGCGCGCGCTCGCGATGGGGCCGCGCCTGTTGATCCTGGATGAGCCCACCGAAGGCATCCAGCCTTCGATCATCAAGGACATCGAACGCGCGATCCGCACGCTCGCCTCCACCGGCGAGATGGCGATCCTGCTGGTCGAGCAGTACTACGATTTCGCTCGCTCGCTCGCCGATCACTATCTGGTCATGGAGCGCGGCGAGATCATCGCGCGCGGCCTCGGCGCGGATATGGAGAAGGACGGCGTGCGCGCGCTGCTGTCGGTCTAGGCCCTGGGCTAAACTGCCCCCGCGGTGCAGGCGCCCGGAGGAGGCAGCAGATGAGCAAGCGAGCAGCAGTGCTGGAGGCGACGCCCTTGATCCCGGGGCTGGGCGCGAAGGTCGTGGTCGACTTCGCCACCGCACTCGATGCGGCAACCCGCGCTGCATTGAGCGAACTCTTCGAGCGCCATCATCTGCTCTTCATCGAAGCGCCGGGCCTCACGCGCGAGGCGCAGCTGGAACTCTTCTCGAGCTTTGGCGTGCTGAACACCATCCCGGACGGCCGCGACGAGATCCTCGTTTCCAATGTGCTCGCCGATGGCTATCTCGGCAGCTACGAACTCGAATGGCATACCGACGGCTCCTATCTCGCCGAACCCTATGACGCGAACTGTCTGTATGCGATCGATGTGCAGGCCGGGCGCTCGGCCACGCGTTTCGTGAGTTCCGCCGAGGCCTGGCGCCGCATGCCGGAGTCGCTGCAGAAGAAGCTGCAGTATCTGCAGATCCTGAATACGAGCGAGATCAAGACCCCGCGCGGCGAGCGCCTCGCCACCCACGGGCCGGATCTGCTCGCCGCCGCGCACCGCATCGTCGACTACCGCCCCGGCAACCCGACGCCGTATATCACCGCGAACGTGTACCAGACCGACTGCGTGCTCGGCATGGATGCGGCGACCAGCCGCGCGCTGCTGGATGAGGTGTATGCCATCCTCTACGACGAGCGCCATGTGTACGAGCACTCGTGGAAGAACGGCGATTTCGTCGTCTGGGACAACCGCGTCGTGCATCACGCGCGTGGCGACATGTCGAATGTCGGCGCGCGTACGCTGCGCCGGTTCACTGCGGGCGGTGCGCCGTCGGTGGAGCAGATTCCCTGGCCGCAGATGGAGAAGCTGCAGAAGAATTTCCGTGCACGGCTGGGGCCGGATGGCAAGCCGCGCGCGGAGGCGGGGGCCGGCTGAGCGATCCTGCTGCATCCGAAGAAGACGTACCGGCCACGGCCGGCTGGCGCGCGCGGCTGGAACTCGACTTCGAGCGGCGCGCGGCCAGGACCGTGCTCGCCCGGCGGGTGCACGACGGCCCGCTCGTGGTGCAGAAGGCGCTGTATCCGGAGGGCGAGTCGGTCTGTCATGCGATCGTGGTGCATCCGCCTGCGGGCATTGCGGGCGGCGATGCGCTCGTGCTCTCGGCTACGCTCGGCCCTGCCGCGCACGCGCTCCTCACCACGCCGGGGGCGGGCAAGTGGTATCGCTCCTCCGGTGCCATGGCCTCGCAGACCCTGGAGTTTTCCGTGGGCGAGGGTGGGCTGCTCGAGTGGCTGCCGCAGGAGAGCATCGTGTTCGACGGCGCCCGCGCGGCCCTCGCCACACGCGTGCGCCTCGCCGCCGGCGCGCGCTACATCGGCTGGGAAGTGCTGTGCCTGGGGCGTACCGGTTCCGGCGAGCGGTTCGTGAACGGGCTCTGCCGACTGGATACCTCGGTGCTGCGCGATGAGAACCTGCTGTGGCTCGAGCGCGGCGGCTTTGCCGGCGATGACCCGCTGCTTCATTCACCCGCCGGCTTCGGCGGGCATCCCGTGTGCGGGACGATGCTGGCTTTTGGGCCCGTGAGCGATGCGTTGCTGGAAGCGTGTCGCGCAGTCGAATCGCCGCATGGCGCGGTCACGCGCATGCCGGAGTTTCTCGTCGGGCGCTACCTGGGTCCTTCCGGTGCCGAGGCGCGCGCGTACTTTTCTGCGCTGTGGAGAGTGCTGCGGCCGGCGTTTGCGGGGATCGAGGCTGCTGATCCGCGGATCTGGGCGACTTAGGGGAAGGTGGGGGAGGGGTTCCGGGTTAGATAGTAACGTATTTGTTACTATTTATTCTTCGGGCGCTGATTTTCTTCCTCGGGGTTGTGGGGAATTCTTGATTGGTGCGGCTGAGTCATGGCGTGGTTTTCGGAGCCTGTTTCTCTTGCGCATGATGAATGGATTCATCTTGCAAAGAGATACGGTTGTTGGATCAACGCCTTAGACTGAACTCGCCGCTTAATAACCGCCCTGTCTCTTGCGACGCTGCTCCAGACGGCTGAATGACATAGTGAATTTCGGGTGGCGGTGGACGGCGGGAATACGTTAAACAGCAGAGATGCTGATTTGTGAACTCTAGCGCCCATGACCCCAGAACAGTTTCTGGAGAGGTACAAGACGCCGTGCTTCTACCACTTCACAGACTCTAGAAACCTAGACTCCATTCGCCATGCAGGAGGGTTGCTCCGGGTTGCTGAAATTGGCCGACGCAACATGGAAATTGTGGCACCCGGAGGCAACATTTTGAGCCACGAGGCAGATGTGAGGCTCGGTTTGGACGAGTACGTGCACCTTTGCCTGTTTCCGGAACATCCCATGGAATATCGGGCTCGCCAAGATGGACGAATCATTCATTCTCGATTTCTAAAGATCAGCACTCGCGTCTTGTTTTTCGAGAACATCCGATTTACGGCTGATGTTTCAAATATGAATAGCGTTGATCCCCTAAGGTTGGACCAGGCCTGTGAACTTATGGATTTCGAAGTGATCTATGATCGAACCGATTGGCATGACCCGGTAATTCAAAATCGGCGTAGGATCGCTAAACGCTATGAACTTTTGGTTCCGACCGACATACCCTTAAATTTGATCTCAGGTTTCTAGCATGGCCGAACGCCCTGTCTTTGTTCCCCGAACCGACGGTAGGCGCCTCGTCGAGGAAATCTCGATTGCGTTTACATGGCATAAGGGAATGGCGCCAAGTCAAAAGCGGAAGAACGTGATTGAGCTGCATGAAGCTGCAGCCAAGCGTGGCCTTGCTCCTCTATTGGAGGTATCTACGAAATCGGAAGGAAGACTGGGGCAGCGTTTGAGCGCGTTTAATCTAAAGGTGCAGCTCGACGAGGTGGGATTCATTCCTCTAGAAAGTGCGTATCAAGGGAGTAAGGTATTCGAGCGTGGCGGTCCCTTTCGAGACATTTATCGAGCCGAAAGTCGAGATGCAAAGCGAGACCCTAGATTGCGCGAGTCAGGAGACTTGATCGGATTTCGCTTCGAAGGCGCTGATTTCCCGATTCTCCCTAAAACCGCGTTTTATGATTGGCTATATGTAAGAGCCCTTTACCCGCACAGAGAGTTTCTAGTCCGATTGTGCGACTACGCGGGTTTCACTGACATCGAGTTCAATCCAGAGAAATCGCTAAATTGCCAAGCACGGTCATGCGCAACGTTTGTCAGCTTGCATAAGAAAGATCTCTTGGCGGCGGCACTCGAGTCCCCCGATGCATTCATGAATTTTCTTCTACCGGACTCAGTCTTTCAGCCCCATTCGTATGCTGAGAGGCAGCACGGGCTCTTTGGGCGCTAATAGAGCGGAGTGATGGACGCGCGAGCGCAGCGCGCGCAGGTCCCTGCGAACGTTAGGTGCCATATGCGTGAATCGACAGTCCATGCCCTTGTTGTCGCACGAACGCTGCTTGAGCAAGCAGATCCTCTCTGCTCGTCCGATGATCGCTACATCGCGTCTACGGGCCTCGTTGTGCTCCAGGATGCCCTTGAAGCAGTGCTTTACGCCCTGCTTCTGGAACGTGGTGTCGATGACGAGAAGAATTTGGAGCGAAAGAGCTTCGATGAATTGATTGGGGAACTGAAGGCTGCAGGGGTTGTGGTTCCACGATCAGGAAGCCTGAAGGCCCTTAATAAGCAGAGAGTATTGGTCAAGCACTACGCACAACTAGCAGAGCCGGCAATGGTGCGCTCCTACTACGCGGATGCACAGGAGGCGATTGCCGTCATGACGACCGCAGTAATCGGGCAGTCCCTGCGAGCTCTCTTTGTTTCCGACTTGCTTTCTGAAGGGGAATCAAAGGGGGTGCTTAAATTGGCCGAGCAATCAATCAAGGACAAGCGCTACCTTGAAGCTCTCATCGAAACTAGAAAAGCACTCTTTGTCGAGTTCGAAGAGGACTACAACATTTATGGCTGGCGAGACTTTGATGGGACAAGGCAAGAAGGTCTGTTGGGTTCACTGGCACGTGGCGGATGGCGCGCTCCAAGCTGGACGAGAAGCAAGGAGTGGATCGAGAAGAACGTCAAAGTACCCACCGATTACGTCCAAATTGACTATCAGGACTGGCGACTGCAAGCGATGGAGCTTGGTATACATACGATTGAGCTTCAGAATCTTCGACGTCTTACGCCGGATGTCTTTCGGGTCGATCGCAATGCCGGCTGGTCCGTCACCTACGATGCGTCCTTCGGTGTAAGCAATGCTACAGAGTCAAACGCGCTTTATTGCCTTGACCGTGCCGTTTCTATCATCTTGAAGAAGCATCAACACGCCCAAGCGCGCCGCGAGCCTGCAAAGGACGTTCCCTTCGAACCGCCACCGATCTACGTCGGACGCATGCTGCATGAGCGTGCAGCCACAGATTCGCCTACTGTCCATACGGTTCGGGATGGATTTACTTACTCGATCAGGCGAATAGTAGGGGGGTTCAAGCCTACAGAGTCCTTTTACGAAGTATCAGCCGTGTCTGTGAAGCAGTCTGACAAGACGCTGTTGGGCGGCCCAGAAGAGTTCTATCGAGGTTACCTATTGATCCGCCCAGAATGAGGCCTAACAATCGGGCCCACTCGGCAGGCCACTATTGCTCGAGCGGACGTACGCGAAGCGTTCGCGCACCTTGGACAAATGCGTTCCGTCTATCTACGCAATGGCAAGCCGAGAGTGATCAGCCCGCGCAAAGCGAACGAGCGAGAGGTGAACCGATATGAAGAAGCCATCCAGAACTAATAGGGTCCTCCGGAAGAATCCGGAATGGACGGCGGCAATGATTGCCGAGGCCCGCCCCGCAAAGGAAGTGCTGCCGAAGATTTTTGGCGCCCGTACTGCGGCGGAAATGCTGAATCCACGAGGGCGGCATCGCCCGGGCACTCGGTGACATCGTGCGTGCCAAGGGCATGACGCGGGTTGCGAAGAAGGCCGGCTGAGTCGCGAAATCCTTTATGGCACGCTCGGCGCATACGGAAGCCCGGGTGTTGCAACGTCTCTGGTTGTATATACAATCGGTAGATGCGTTTTACCTGGGATGAGCACAAGCGCAAGTCGAATCTCCGGGATCACGGGTTTGACTTCGTTGACGCAGAACGCGTGTTCGAGGGGTTGACGACGACCTACGAGGACGATCGCTTCAGCTATGGCGAGAAGCGCTTCGTCACGCTCGGATTGTTGAGCGGAGTCGCGGTCTCGATCGTGCACCTCGAATCCCCCAGACGCATACACGTGATCTCGTTCAGGCGAGCAACCCGACATGAAGAAATCTTCCTCTTCAAAACCCTCTAAGACTGATTGGGAACGCGTCAAATCGATGAAGCACCGTGATGTGAAGATCACGCAGGAGCATCCCGAGCTTGATGTCGATCACATTGCCCGGGTCATCGTGCGCAAGGGACTGAAGCCTGTTGAAGCAAAAAGGTCCATTTCCCTGCGAGTGGATGCGGAGGTGCTGGCATGGTTTCAGGCGCAAGGTCCGGGCTATCAGACGCGCATGAACGCAGTACTCAAGGCGTTCAGGGACGCCTCGGTCTAAGCTCGCGTCACCGCAAGGCTACGGAGGTCCTGCAATGGACATGCGAAGGCCGCGTAGACTTCCGGTCATTCAAAACCGCTATTCTGAAAATATGAAGAATGAACTGGTCGCGGAGATTCTCGCGCTCCCCCTGGACGAGCGGGTGCAGCTCGTCGAGGCGATCTGGGACAGCATCTCTGCGTTCCCGGAGGCTCTGACGCTCACCGGATGGCAGAAGGAAGAACTCGACCGACGGATTGCTGAGTACGAATCCGATCCCGATGCAGGGTCTTCGCTGGAAGAGGTCTTGGCCGCTTCTTCTGGCGGCTTGAGCTAAGCTGACTTCGAGGACTCCAGCGGCAACCCGCCCGGAATCAGTCGGTACGCCAGCCGTATGGCTGCGCGATGTTCTGCGCACACCGGCGACAGCGAACCTCAGGCGTCAGAGCCGGGAATGCGCGACAATCGAGGCCTATCTTTCACGGGGTGAACCCATGGAACTGACCGCTGTTCTTACACCTGCCGAAGAAGGTGGGTACATCGCGCTCAATCCGGAGACGGGGACTACAACGCAGGGCGAAACGGTCGAGGAAGCCGTTGCCAATCTGAAAGAGGCGACTGCCCTCTATCTATCCGAATTTCCGCTTCCCGCTCCGGGGCATCCCGTAGTCACGATGTTCAGCCTTCCGGCGAATGCCTAAGCTGCCGCGCACCTCAGGGGCATTGATCGTCAAAGCCCTTGAGCGTCTCGGTTTCGTGAAGATTCGACAGTCCGGAAGTCACGTCATCCTGCGACGTGGAGCTAAAGGCTGTGTGGTCCCGATGCACAGCGAGGTTAAGGTCGGTACGCTCGCAGGCATATTGCGCCAGGCGGATATTTCTCCCGAAGAGTTCATTGACGTTCTGTGAAGACGCTCCGCTGGCAGTTGTTGCGGGTGACCTGCCCCCTTTAGCCGTACCAGTTGATTGGTAGGAAGTCCGGTTGCAAGGTTAAAGGAATGTTTCGGTGATGGGTTGCGTTGCATCGGCAGAATTCTGCCGATGCAACGCGGCGAACTTGGCGGGCGGCATCCGCCG